>CAZHFZ010000006.1:55987-68427 GCA_964531455.1 uncultured Bordetella sp. | reverse complement strand
AAATATTGGCGAGGATGATCGGCGCAGCCATCGCCCAGACCTGGCGATGGGTGACTGCAGTACTGGATGTCGCGGTGGGCGTCACGGGAACCGCATTCTAAACTGCGGCAGCGCTCCCCCTTATCTGCCGCGCCAGAACCGTTCCATTTCCAGATAGGTGAACGATGCCGTCCAGCCGATCATTACGAACCCGGTCAGCGCTTCCATGCCCGACAGGAAACGGATCGGGCCGACAGGCACCACATCACCGAAACCGACGGTGGTGTAGGTAATGGCCGACAGATAGACCGAATCCAGCAAACCCAGCGCGTCCAGTTTTCCGGAACTGCCGGAAACAATGTGTCCGCATTCGGGCCAGCGCAGCAACAGCCAGATGGTTATTCCAAAAACCCAGATCTCGATCACGTGCAGGATCAGCATCGAAAAAATGCCGTACAACACTTTGACGCGCTGCGGCCCGCCCATCCGCTGCAACCCGCGAGAAGTCAGCAACAGGCCTTCGTAATGAAGCAGCACACAAAGCGCGACTGCAGTGAATGCGCCTGCGACCACTCCCAGATTGGCTGGCCAGTTCTCGTACATTTCAGGTTTTGCTCCAGAACACTGACAATCGGTTCGCTGCAGAAAGGTTGCGCCACAACAGAGAGATGATGCTTGATCGCTGCCCCGGGATCAAACAGAACCGTCTGAAGTCTGCCTGGCGACAATATCCAATACCGGCTTGCCGACCATGCGACGCTCCTCATAGGCCGCATGCGCCTCTTCCACATTGTCCAGCGTATAGCGCCCGGCGATGCGGATGTTCAGGGAGCCATCGATCAGCGCAGCAAAAATATCATCGGCGCGACGACGGATTTCAGCGGCATCGCGCAAATGATCGGCCAGCCGTGGTCGCGTCAGGAACAGGGAACCCGCTTCGCCCAATTCAATCGGATCAAGATCCTTCAACGATCCCGACACATTGCCGTAATTGATGATCAGTCCGCGGGTACGCGCCGCACGGAAACTGTCGCGCAGTGAAGTTTTGCCGATGGAATCAAACACCACGTCCACGCCCTGACCGCCAGTGGCTTCACACACGGCATCCACATAACGTCCCTCGTCATACAGCAGTACCAGATCTGCACCACGTTCACGTGCTACCGCAGCTTTCTCCGCAGAACTTGTGGTCGCGATCACCTTCGCGCCGCAGCGTTTCGCGAGTTGTATGAGTAACTGCCCGATCCCTCCCGAAGCCGCGTGCACCAGGCAGGTCCTGCCCGGAGCCAGTTGCCCGACGTCATGCACAAGGTAATGTGCGGTAAATCCCTGAAATACCGACGCAGCCGCGAGATCCAGCGGCACCGCATCCGGCACGTTGACGGCCTGCCACGCCGGCACCACCGCATATTCGGCGTAACTGCCCCAGACAATGCACCAGGCCACGCGATCGCCAACGCGATGTGTGGTTACGCCTTCACCCAGTGCAACCACTTCTCCAGCGCCCTCCATACCCAGCGTGCACGGCAGTCGCACGGGGTAGGTGCGCGACTGCGCATACTTGCCCTGACGGGTGTGGATATCCATGAAGTTGATGCCGGCATGGTGAACACGGACCAGCACGCTACCCGGCAGGGCCTTGGGCACTGGTGCATCAATGCGTTGCAGGACTTCAGGGCCGCCGTACTGATGGATCTGGATGGTTTTCAAGGTGGAGACTTATGTCTGGCTGTTCGGGAAGGTGGGATTATCCCGCATCCCGGCCGTGTCTTTTAGTCAGATGTAAGGACTGCTACATTGACGCGACCAAGCCATAACCGTCTGTGCCCCGGAATTTTCTGCGGCGTCCACGGTCTGAGTAATGCACAGGAGAAGATATGAAACGACGCGGATTTTTGCAGACGCTGGCGCTGGCGGCACTGGGTACTACGTTACACAGGACAGCCACCGCAGCCCCCGTAGGTTCGATGAAGGAGATCCAGGCCATGCAGAACAACTGGCGCTCGCTGCTGGCGGCCGGTTTCAAGGCCCCTGCCCCGACCGAGATACTGAAACTGTCCAAAGACGAATGGCGCAAACGCCTAGACAAAGCGCAATTCAATATATTGCGTGAGGAAGGCACCGAACGCGCCGGCACCAGTACGTTGAACGCCGAAAAACGGCCCGGTGTATATGCCTGTGCCGGTTGCGACCTGCCGCTGTTCACTTCAGACATGAAATACGAGTCCGGCACCGGCTGGCCGAGCTTTTTCACCACCATACCCGGTGTGTTCGCCACCAAGAAGGATTACCTGCTGTTCACTCCGCGAACGGAATACCACTGCGTACGTTGCGGCGGCCACCATGGCCATGTGTTTGATGACGGCCCGCCACCGACAGGCCAGCGCTGGTGCAATAACGGCGTGGCGCTGAAGTTCGTTCCAAAACAGACCTGAACCGGTGTCCGCAATCTGGTGGACCGGCATCATGGCCCGTTGATCGCGCAATCACCGGCGCTTAAGCTACACTGCGCAGCAGGAGCCGGCCCCGTGACACAAACGCCCTGCACATTACGCCTTGCCCGCGGCAGCGACATCCAGCAGATTGCTGTGATGTCGCGCTGCCTGATTGAAGTCGGCTTGCGCGGCTGGACCTGGCACCCGACGCGTATCGCCCGCACCCTGCGCAGCCGCGAAACCTGTGTTCTGGTGGCTGAAGTCGATACCCGGTTTGCAGGATTTGCCATCACCGAATTCGGTGACACCAGGGCACACCTTTCGTTGTTCGCCGTGCAACCCGAATTCCAGCGCCGTGGTATCGGCCTGACGATGATCGAATGGATCATGGAATCCGCACTGACTGCCGGGATCACAAAGATCGATGTCGAGATGCGTTCCAACAATTTCGCAGCGCGCAGTTTCTACGAAGCCCTCGGCTTTGTAGCCACGGCGCAAGTCACCGGTTATTACCAGAATATTGAAACTGCAGTGCGCATGCAGCGCCGCCTCGGTTTGCCGGCAACCACGCCGGCGCAATAAATCACCGCGCCGACGCCATCAACAATACCCGGTTGAAAAAAACGCCGGCATGTCGCCGGCGTTTTAACGTCGCTCAAAAGGTTCAGCGGGAGGGTTTCCCTGCGCTCTTTTTGACTGTTTTACCCACGGACTTTTTCAGCACTTTTTTGACAGTCTTGCGCAACGGTTTTGCCGCAGCGGTTTTGCGATCCGCCTTGCCCGGCACTGTCGGATACACATCGCCGTAATACTTGCGGATTTCGTCGATCTGATCCGTCCCGGGAGGGGCGTAGTACAGGCGCTTGCTGAGGAATTTGCCGCCCATGATGCGGTTCATCTTCACCGCAGCCTCGCCCATTTTCACCAGTGACACGATGCCGTTGAGGATGGGCGTGTTTTTCGCCGCCTGGTGCACGCCGAATTCAGCCAGCAAAGCCATGACCACGCCACCCGCGGCAATGATGACTTCTGCGCCCTGCTCGACGTTGGCATTCGCCGCCTTCATGAACTGGTCGAAAATGCGTTTGCGTGCCGCTGCGTTGGTGAAACCGGCATCAAGGTCGTTGATGCGATCGATGGTCATCCGGTTCACTGCCGAAAGCCTGCGCTCCATCTTGTAGCGGTGTACGTTGTCAATAATGCGCGGCGTGAATTTTTCATTGATGGTCACCAGCGAAAAATTCTGCCCCATCAGGCACGCGGTATGCAGCGCCGTTTCGCACAGGCCCAGCACGGGTATGGTGGTGATTTCGCGGCAAGAGTGTATGCCCGGGTCTCCGATATTGCCGATCAGGAATGCATCAAAACCGCGCTTGGTGGCGATCTGCACGTTCTCCATGACCTCGCCTGATTCCAGGTAATCGAGGTAATGGAACTGGTCGGCAAGGCCGCCGCGTTTGGTGATGCCATGAACTTCGATTTCGGTGTCCGGATCCTTGACCCGGTCGAGGATGCGCCGCAGCGCAACGTTGTAATGTCCCCACGCCGTCTGGCGCGACATGCTCTGGTACCAAAGTTTCACGTGTACTCCCGGTTGCGGCGCGGTCCGCCGATTTCGGGCGAAATCTTAGCACCGGGCCGCTGCCGAATTACGCTCATTCCGCATGATGGCGGGCCAGCGCCCAGACAACATGCTCGCGCACCAGTGGTGATGCATCGTCGACGCGTGCGCGCAGCGCGGCAATGACTTCCGGCGTCGTCGGTGCGTTGCCGAGGCCGACCGCAATATTGCGCAGCCAGCGTTCGTGCCCGATGCGATGAACCGCACTGCCGGCCATGCGTGTGGCGAATGTCGCCGCATCCCATGAAAACAGCTCCACCAGCGATACATCATCCATGCCATTGCGCACCACGAAGTCCGGTTCGGCGCTGGTCTGCGCATATCGGTTCCACGGACACACCAGCTGGCAATCGTCACAACCGTAAACGCGGTTGCCGATCAGCGGCCGCAGCGGCTCCGGGATACTGCCTTTTAATTCGATTGTCAGATAGGAAATGCAGCGCCGTGCATCCAGCTGGTATGGCGCGACAATGGCTTGGGTCGGACAGACATCGATGCAGCGCTTGCAGGTGCCGCAATGATCGGTCTGCGGTTTATCGAGTGGCAACGGCAGATCGGTATATATCTCGCCGAGAAAAAATGCCGATCCACCCTCGCGGTTGAGCAGCAAGGTATGTTTGCCGCGCCAGCCGAGACCGGCCTTCTCGGCCAAGGCGACTTCCATCACCGGCGCACTGTCGGTAAATACGCGATAACGGTGTTCGCCGACCACTGCCTGGATGCGTTCGGCAAGCTGCTGCAGCCGGTGACGCAACACCTTGTGATAATCGCGTCCAGTGGCGTAGCGCGAGATGAAAGCACGCGCGCCGTCGTGGATCACCGACCAGCTGTCGCGCGCCGCCGGTGGCGTGTAGTTCATGCGCACCGTGATCACCCGCAGTGTTCCGGGAACAAGCTCCGCCGGACGGGAACGTTTGACGCCATGCCGTGCCATATAATCCATGTCGCCATGCCAGCCGCGCGCCAGCCATTCGGCCAGCCTTGGTTCGGCATGCGACAAATCGCAGTCGGTAACCGCGATCTGCTGGAAACCGAGTTCGGCGCCCCAGCTTCCGATGTCGCGGCGAAGCGCCGACCAATCAACGACTTTCTGGACTGCACTGTTTTGCATAGCCCGCATCTTAAACGCACACTGCAACTCGCCTCCGAAGAAGAGACGCTGGCCTTGGGTCGCGAACTCGCGCCGCTGCTTGAACCCGGCATGACCGTGCACCTCCGTGGCGACCTCGGTGCCGGCAAAACCACGCTGGTCCGCGGGGTGCTTCGCGGCCTGGGTTATGAAGGCCGTGTCAAAAGCCCGACCTTTACCTTGCTTGAACCTTACAATTTTTCTAGGTTATACTTGTATCACTTTGATTTTTATCGGTTCCTTGATCCGCAGGAACTTGCAGATTCAGGCTTCCGGGAATATTTCAACCCGCAGTCCGTATGCCTGATCGAGTGGCCGGAAAAAGCACCTGGCCTGCCGCCCGCGGATCTGGACTTTGAACTGCAAGTTGCCGGCGAAGGGCGTGCAATCGCCATCACGGCGCAAACGGAGATTGGCAGGCGTTGTCTCGACAAGCTGAAAATCTGAGACCCGTCACCCCCACTGCGGCAAATGTGCCGCAGGCCCACCGCTTTTTTTACGGTTTCCTGCAGTTGCTGGTCTGTGGCCTGGCAATGCTGCTGACCGGCGTTCCCGCCTGGGCCGCCGAAACTTTGGTCAGTTCAACCCGCGTCTGGCCTGCCCCTGATTACACCCGCGTCACCATCGAGTCTCCACAGCCGATTCGCCACAAGCTGTTCAACCTCGAAAACCCTGACCGGCTGGTGCTGGACCTGGAAAATGTCGCACTGAATGCCGCGCTGACCGACATTACCGCCAAGATCAGTGCCGAGGATCCCTATATCAAAGGCGTACGCGCCGGCCGTTTCAAGCCGGGCACCATCCGCCTGGTGTTTGACCTTAAAGCCAAAGTCAAACCCGAAGCATTTACGCTGGCGCCGATTGCCGGCTATGGCCATCGTTTGGTGCTCGACGTCTATCCGCTGACGCCGCCCGATCCGCTGCTGGCATTCCTCAAGCGTCGCGAATCAGGACAACCGGAAGGCCCTGCAGCCCCAGCCGCGCCGGGCCCGGCGTTGACACCTGCGCCGGAACTCTCCGCGCCTGATGCCGGCCCGCCCCAGGTTGCCGCCAAAGGCGAGACCCCCGCGCAAAAACCCGCAGCACGGGCACCGCGCCCTGCGTCCGAACGGCTGATCACCATTGCCATTGACCCCGGCCACGGCGGCGAAGATCCGGGTGCACGCGGACGCGCCGGCACGCTGGAAAAAAACATCACCCTGTCGATCTCCCAAAAACTGAAGGAACGCATCGAAAACGAACCGAACATGCGTGCAGTGCTGACACGCGACGGCGACTTTTTCATCCCGCTGCACATGCGTGTCGAAAAGGCGCGCAGGGCGCGCGCCGACCTGTTTGTTTCAATACATGCCGATGCCTTCATCAAACCCTCGGCCAACGGCTCGTCGGTCTTCGCATTGTCTGAGCGCGGCGCCACTTCGGTTGCGGCACGCTGGCTGGCGAAGCAGGAAAACGACGCCGACCTGATCGGCGGCGTGAACCTCGGCATCAAGGATCCCTATCTGAAGCAGACGCTGCTCGACCTTTCGCAGACCGCCTCGATCAATGACAGCCTGAAGCTGGGCAAGGCCGTATTGCAGGAAATGGGCGGCATCAACCGGCTGCACAAGAACTATGTCGAACAGGCCGGTTTCGCCGTGCTGAAGGCCCCGGACATCCCGTCGATCCTGATTGAAACGGCATTCATCAGCAATCCTGACGAAGAGCGCAAGCTGCGCGATCCTGCTTACCAGAACAAGATGGCTGACGCCATTTTCAACGGCATCAAGCGTTATTTCTCGAAAAATCCACCGCTGGCGCCAGCCCAGGTCGCCAATAATCCGTAATCGCTGGCGAGACGCGATTGATCTAAACTACGCCTATTCAGATGCGCATCCATGCGCACAGCCGGAGGAAGAACATGAACAGGGTATGGCGCACCGTCACGGCGCTCATTCTGGCGCTGACCGCCGGTTGCGCGGCAATGCCGGAGCAAGAAACAGCCGACACGGTCGCATTGCCGCAGGTGCGCAGTTTTTCCGGGCATCCGGAAGGCGACGCACTGCCGCCGGGCTGGCAACCCTGGATCCTGTCGCGCTTCAAAAGGCCGACGGCCTACCGCCTGGTCAATGAACAGGGCCGCACCGTCGTCCGCGCGCGTGCCGAATCATCGGCATCCGGGCTGATCCATCCGCTGAGGCTGGATCCCCGCAGCTACCCGCAACTGCACTGGCACTGGAAGGTCGACAACCTGATCCAGAAAGCCGACAACACCCAGAAACACCTCGAAGACTCGCCGGTTCGGCTGGTGGTGAGTTTTGCAGGGGATATCGACAAGCTCGACATCCGAGATCGCATGTTCTTCGACAACGTGCGCCTGATGACCGGACAGCAGATGCCTTATGCCACGCTGATGTACATCTGGGAAAACCGTGCGCCGCGGGAAACCGTGATCGACAACCGGCACACCTCACGCATCAAGATGATCGTTGCCGAATCGGGTCGGGACCGGGTCGGTGAATGGCATGAAGTGACACGCAACATCATCGAGGATTACCGCCGCGCCTTCGGCGAGGAACCTGGAAAGATCACCGCCATCGGCATCATGACCGACACGGACAACACCGGCGACAATGCGCACGCCTGGTATGGTGATATTGAATTCCGCAAGGCCGTGGCGCCGCCGGTTATTGCGGAAAAATAACCGGCGCCCCCGTCAGGTTGCCAGTTCCTCGCGAATCGCGGCCACTGCACGCCGCAGATCGTCCTCGTTGTTCGAAAAGCCCATCGAAATGCGCAGCGCCCCGTCCTTGACGTTGACGATGACACGGTGCTTTTCCCGCAGTCGATCCATCAGCGCGCCGGCATCGGGCACCGGCACGCTGACGATCTGTGCACGTTCCGCCCATGGCTCCGGGGTCAGCGTGGTCAATCCGGCCGCCTTGATCATGGTCATGCATTGCGTGGTCAGTTCACGGACCCGCACCTCGATCGCCGGCAGACCGATTCCCGCAATAAAAGCGGCGCTGCGCCGCAGTACATGCAAACCGAGAAAATTGGGATTGCCGCCTTCGAAACGGTGCGCCGTACGCACATAATCGAACTGGCTCTTCAGATGAGCGCTCGCTTTCGCTGATCCAGGCGCCACCGGGGCTTTCAGAAACGGTGCCTTGAGTTCATCAATCAATTCCTCACGGCAATAGAGCAAGCCCGTGCCGGTCAGCCCGAACAGATTCTTGTGCCCGCCAATCGCCACCAGATCGGCGCCCAGACTCTCCAGCGGCGCAGCGATCACCCCCGCACCCTGCACGCCATCAATCACCAGTCGCGCCCCATGCTCACGACAAGCCTTGCCGAGCGCAGGCAAATCGACGCGATAACCATTGCCGTAGGTAATGTAGGCGGTGGATACCACACGGGTACGTTTGTCCATCTGCTCAAGAAATGCCTCTACCGGCAAGCGACCTTCACGGTTTTTCGCAAAGCGGATTTCGACCCCCTTGGCCACCCAGTGCTGCCAAACCCAGATGTTGGCCACGTGCTCCATATCCGTGAGCACAATGTTGTCACCGGCACGCAGATCGAAGGCATGCGCCGCGATATTGAGCCCCTCGGTGGTATTTTTGGTGAAGGCGATCTCGGCCGGTTTGGCGCCCAGCAATGCCGCCATCTCTGCGCGGGTTGCGGCTACGTTTTCTGCGGACCAGGCCTCGGCGCCGGCGGTCTCGCGGATATCACGGCAATAGTCCTGCATTGCCGTTTCCTGGCATCGCGGCGGCAGCGTCTTGCGCGCGGTATCCAGATAAGTCCAGTTGGCCAAAGCGGGAAATTCATTGCGCAGCTGCGCCCAGTTCACGTCGGTCATACATGCCCTCAACAGAATGATGAAAAATTTGATCTGCAATAGTAGTCGAATCAGATCAACAGTACCGACACTTCCGCCGAACAGGGCATGCGGATAACCTGAAACAGCGACCTGAATCTGCATCCTTAATAAACAACCTTTGCCGGGTGAGCGGAACTTCCACTTCGAACACATCACCCCGAATCATCAGCGCCTCGACCTCCGCTGCCGAACATCAGCAGGTACGGGGATTGCTTCAAACAATCAACAAGTCAACCACTGCAGGAAGGAATCATCAACATGCACCATTTACTCGCATTGATTGCCGCGACGCTTGCATTTGCAAGCGTCAGCCCGGCGCAGGCTGCCAGCGGTGAATATCCGGCGCGCCCGGTACGCATGATCGTGCCCTATCCGCCCGGCGGCGGCTCCGACATCACCGGCCGCGCCATCGGCAACAAGCTCACGGAATATCTCGGCCAGACTTTTGTCATCGACAACCGGCCCGGCGCCACCGGACTGATCGGCACGCTGATCGCATCCCGCGCCCCGGCCGACGGCTACACCATCCTGCTGGCCGATGCGCCCCACACCATCAATTCACTGGTGTATTCCAAACAGCAATACGATGCCATCAAGGATTTCACGCCGCTCAATCTGGTCGCCACTTCGCCGCAGGCGCTGCTGGCCCACCCCAAATTCAGCGCCAACACCTTCAAGGAATTGCTGGCGATGCCGCGCGCACAAACTGAAAAGCTGGCGATGGGATCCAGCGGACTGGCCAGCGGCCCGCATCTGGTCTACGAATGGCTGCGCCTGAAAACCGGGCTTGTGCTGAACCACGTGCCATACAAAGGTGGTGGTCCTTCGCTCGCGGACGCCACGGCCGGTCAGATTCCGCTGGTGATGAACGCAGTGCCGGCCGCGCTGCCGCACGTCAAGGCCGGACGCCTGAAGGTACTGGCCATCACCAGCGCGCAGCGCCATCCGCTGCTGCCGGGAGTGACCACCTTCGTCGAGTCCGGCGTGAAGGACTTCGTGTCCTTCCAGTGGTACGGCATGCTCGGCCCCGCGGGTCTTCCAAAGAATGTCACGACCGTTTTGAACAAGTCGATCAACAAGGCGCTGGAGGCCACCGACGTCAAGGAACGTTTCACCGCGATGACCTTCGACATCAACGCCGGCAGCCCCGAGGACTTCAACAAGCTGCTGGTGTCCGAAGACTTGCGCTGGAAAGGCGTCCTGCAACAGGTGAAAGTACAACTCGATTGATTCAATCCATTGCAAAAAAATGGGCCGCAAGTGCGGCCGCATTTTTTTGCGGCTTGAGCGGATCGTCAGCTCTTCAGCACGACCAGCACTTCATCCAGCATCTTTTTCGCATCACCGAAAAGCATGCGGTTATTTTCTTTATAAAACAATGGGTTATCAACACCCGCATAACCCGACGCCATACTGCGCTTCATCACGATCGAAGTCTTCGCCTTCCATACTTCGAGCACCGGCATGCCGGCAATCGGGCTGGTCGGATCATCCTGCGCCGCCGGATTGACGATGTCGTTGGCGCCGATGACCATCGCGACGTCGGTGTCGGGGAAGTCTTCGTTGAGTTCATCCATTTCAAGCACGATGTCGTAAGGCACCTTGGCTTCGGCCAGCAACACGTTCATGTGTCCGGGCATGCGGCCCGCGACGGGATGAATGCCGAAGCGCACATTGACGCCCTTCTCGCGCAGCAGTTTGGTGATTTCATACACCGTGTGCTGGGCCTGCGCAACGGCCATGCCGTAACCCGGCACGATGATCACGTTTTTCGATTCGCGCAGCAGCTCCGCGGTTTCCGCGGCATTGACCGACACCACTTCGCCCGCCGGCTGCTCGCCCTCACCCTTGGGTTTGGCCGGAGCACCGCCGCCGGTACCGAAACCGCCGGCGATCACGCTGATGAAGTTGCGGTTCATCGCCTTGCACATGATGTAGGAGAGGATCGCGCCGCTCGAGCCCACCAGCGCACCGGTGACGATCAGCAGATCGTTCGAAAGCATGAACCCCGTCGCCGCCGCCGCCCAGCCCGAGTAGCTGTTGAGCATCGACACCACTACCGGCATGTCGGCGCCGCCGATGGCCATCACCATGTGAATGCCGAACAGCAGCGAAATCACCGTCATGATGATCAGCGGCTTCATGCCCGCCTCAATCGATTCGGCATGGATGAACTCGCGGCCGAAATAAATGATGACCAGCAGGCCGATCAGATTCAGCAGGTGACGCCCCGGCAGCAGCAAAGGACTGCCGCCGATCTTGCCCGAGAGTTTGCCGAAAGCGATGATCGAACCTGAAAAGGTTACCGCACCGATCAGGATGCCGACGTAGATTTCGATTTCATGGATGGTCTTTTCGACGCCCTGCATATGGCTGGACGCTGCCGGATCGATGTAGTTCGCAAAACCGACCAGCGCCGCGGCGAGACCGACCAGGCTGTGCATCAGCGCGACCAGTTCCGGCATCTGGGTCATTTTCACTGTCCGTGCGGCATATAAACCGATCGAACCACCGACCACCATCGCGCCGATGATCCAGGCGTAACCGCTGGCAGTCACCTGCGGCCCGAACACCGTCGCCAGCACGGCAAGGGTCATGCCAAGCATGCCGTAGAGATTGCCGCGCCGTGACGACTCGGGATTCGAAAGTCCACCGAGGCTGAGGATGAACAGTATGGTTGCTCCGATGTAGGAGACTGTAGCGAGGCTTGATGACATGGTCGTCTCCCTTATTTCCGGAACATTTCAAGCATGCGGCGGGTCACTGCAAATCCGCCGAACATGTTGATCGTGGTCAGCGCGATGCTGACCACCGCGAGGCCGAGAATCCAGGTCTCCGGCCGGTCGACCGCACCCGTTATCGGCGGCGCCACCTGTACCAGCGCGCCGATGGCGATGATGCTGCTGATCGCATTGGTTACGCTCATCAGCGGCGTATGCAGCGCCGGCGTCACATTCCACACCACCATGTAGCCGATAAAACAGCCGAGTACGAACACGGTGAAGTGCGCCAGGAAAGCGGCCGGCGCATAGGCGCCGATAAACCAGAACAGAATCGCACCGACCAGGAAGGTAATCGCCGTGCTTTTACCGGACGCCGGCGCACCACCACCGCCATGACCGTGCGACTTCGGTGGCGCAACTGCCGGCTTGGCTGCGGCTGCGGGCGGCGCTGCCGCAGGTTTCGGCGCGGGTGGCGGCCAGGTAATGCCGCCCTCCTTCACCACTGTCAGCCCGCGGATCGCGTCATCTTCCATATTGACGTTGATGACGCCGTCCTTGGTCTTGCACAGTTCCTCGGCCAGGCGAAACAGGTTGGTGGCATACAAGGTTGATGACTGCTTGGCCAGACGCGAGTTGAGATCGGAATACCCGATGATGGTCACGCCGTGCTTCACCACCGCCTTGCCGG
>CAZHFZ010000006.1:0-55977 GCA_964531455.1 uncultured Bordetella sp. | reverse complement strand
TCCGCGGCCATGTCGACGATGACACTGCCCGGCTTCATGCTCGGCACCAGCTCGGCAGTGATCAGTTTCGGCGCGGGCTTTCCCGGAATCAGCGCGGTGGTGATGATGATGTCCACCTCCTTCGCCTGTTTGGCGTACATCTCGCGCTGGGCTTTCTGGAAACCCTCGCTCATCACCTTGGCGTAGCCGCCGCCGCCGGAACCTTCTTCTTCGTAATCGACTTTGACGAATTCGCCACCCAGCGAAACCACCTGATCGGCCACTTCGGCACGCGTGTCGTTGGCGCGCACGATGGCGCCCAGACCTGCCGCAGTACCGATCGCGGCAAGACCGGCTACGCCGGCACCGGCAATGAACACCTTCGCCGGCGGAACCTTGCCCGCGGCGGTAATCTGGCCATTAAAGAAACGGCCGAACGCGTTTGCAGCCTCGATGACCGCGCGGTAGCCGGCAACACCGGCCTGGGACGTCAGTACATCCATTTTCTGCGCGCGGGACAGTGTGCGCGGCAGCGAGTCGATCGCCAGCACTGTGGCCTTTTTCGCCGCCAGTTGCTGCATCAACTCCGGATTCTGCGCCGGCCAGATAAAGCCGATCAGCGTGCCGCCTTCGCGCAGCAGGCCGACTTCTTCAGTTGTCGGAACACTAACCTTGAACACGATGTCCGAGCCGGACCACAGCTGGGCCGCAGTCGCCGCGATTTCCGCGCCGGCAGCGCGATAGGTATCGTCACTGCAGTTGGCGGCGTCACCAGCGCCAGACTGCACCATGACCTTGAAGCCCAGCTTGATCAGCTTTTCTACGACTTCCGGAACGGTGGCGACGCGTTTTTCACCGGCCACTGTTTCTTTTGGCACACCTATGATCTGAGGCATGGATTCCCCTTCATTTCTTGGTTGGCACTGGAACTGGATATTGGAGGTTATTGAACGCCGGACATTGAGGTAGATCAGACCAAGCGGACGTGATGCGGATCAGCACGGAAACAACAATAATCATATGCCCCGCGTATGACGTTATGGTTTTGATTATAAGGCAAAAACACATTTTCCGGCCTGCACGACCCCGGGTAAAAGCAATGCCGCCTGCAAGTGATCGCGTTCCGCTTGCAACCCGTCCGCACCGCTTATAATCCGCGCATGTCCGCGATTCGTGTTCTGCCCGAACTCCTGATCAACCAGATCGCCGCGGGCGAAGTCATTGAACGGCCCGCATCCGCACTGAAAGAGCTGCTGGAAAACAGTCTCGACGCCGGTGCACAGGCGATCAGCGTCGATCTCGCTTCCGGCGGCGTCAAACTGGTCTCGGTGACCGATGACGGCAGCGGCATTGCCCGTGACGACCTGAAACTCGCACTGGCCCGCCATGCCACCAGCAAGATCGCCTCGCTTGATGATCTGGAACATGTCGGCAGCCTCGGTTTCCGCGGTGAAGCGCTGGCCAGCATTGCGTCGGTCTCGCGCCTGGAAATCACCAGCCGTCGTGGCGACGACCGTCACGCCTGGCGTGTCGCGGCTGAAGGCCCGACGCTCTCACCGCCGGAACCGGCCACGCTGCCGCGCGGCACCCGCATCGAAGTGCGCGAGCTGTATTTCAACACCCCGGCGCGACGCAAATTCCTCAAGTCCGAACAGACCGAGTTCGCGCACTGTGAAGAAGCCTTCCGCCGCATCGCCTTGTCCCGCCCTGACGTCGCGTTCTCGCTGACTCACAACGGCCGCGCGCGACTGCAGGTCAAACCGCAAACGCTCATGTCACGCGTAGCGGCAGTGCTCGGCGATGATTTTGGTGCCGGGGCTCTTGAAGTGTACGAATCCGGCGGCCAGATCGCCATTCGCGGCGGAATCAGTTCGCCCGCCCATGCCAAGGGCACCCGGGATGCACAGTACTTTTTCGTCAATGGCCGCTGCATCCGCGACAAAGTGGTCGCCCATGCCATACGCCAGGCCTATGCCGACGTACTGCACCACGACCGCCATCCGGCGTTTGTACTGTTTCTCGACATTGATCCGCAGCTGGTCGACGTCAACGTGCATCCGGCAAAAGCCGAAGTACGCTTCCGCGATTCGCGTGCGGTGCATCAGTTCATATTCCACGCGTTGCACAAGACGCTGGCGCGTCCGGCCGGCGACGGCGCACCGACCCCTGCCGCCGCAATCCCTCAAATGCCATACGCGCCGCCGATGCACCCGCCGTCCATGCCGCTATACCGCGGTCAGGGCGCAATGAGCCTCGGCATCGCCCAGCCAGCCGGCGCTTATGCGGCGATGTTTGCTCCACAGACTTCAGCAACCGCAACAGCCACCGAACCTCCGCCGCCGCTGCCGCCGACCGGTGAAGAACATCCCTTGGGATTTGCGCTGGCGCAGCTCGCCGGCATCTACATCCTCGCTGAAAACAGCAAGGGCCTGATCATTGTCGATATGCATGCGGCGCATGAACGCATCATGTATGAAAAGCTGAAGAACGCGCTCGACGGCCAAACCATTCCGATGCAGCCGCTGCTGGTGCCGGTGCATTTCAATGCAGAAGCACTGGATGTCGCCACCGCTGAAGATGAACTGGAAGCGTTGCAGGGTCTCGGCTTCGACATCGCACCGGCCGGACCCGGCGCGCTGATCGTGCGCGGCGTGCCGGCGCTGCTTGCCGATGCTGACGCACAGGCGCTGGCACTCGATGTGCTGCACGAAGTACGCGAGTATGGCGCCAGCCGCATAGCCACCGAACGCCGCAATGAACTGCTGGGCACCATGGCCTGCCACGCGGCAGTGCGCGCCAACCGCAAACTCACGGTGCCCGAAATGAACGCACTGCTGCGCGACATGGAAGCTACCGAACGTTCCGGCCAATGCAATCACGGCCGGCCGACATGGCATGCCTTCAGCGTCGCCGAACTCGACCGCCTGTTCCGTCGCGGTGAGTAGCCGCATTAAATTTTAACCATTTGTTTTTATTGATATAAATGGCAAAACCTCCCCCGCCACCCGCAATCCTGCTGATGGGCCCCACGGCCAGCGGAAAAACTGCGGTCGCGGTAAAGCTGGCGACCACACTGCCCTGCGAGATCATCAGTGTTGATTCAGCGCTGGTCTACAAAGGGATGGACATCGGCACCGCCAAACCGGATGCCGCAACACTGGCACGTGCACCTCATCACCTGATCAACATCATCGAACCGCATGAGAGTTATTCAGCGGCGCGTTTCCGTGACGATGCACTGGCGCTGATGCGCGAAATAACCGAACGCGGCAACATCCCGCTGCTGATCGGCGGCACGATGCTTTATTTCAAGGCATTGGTCGAAGGACTCAACGACCTGCCCGAAGCGGACTCCACCATACGTCTGATCATTGAGACCATGGCGGAAGAGGAAGGCTGGCCGGCGGTGCACGAAAAACTGCGCAAGGTCGATCCGGAAACTGCGGCACGGCTGGAACCGAACGATTCGCAGCGCGTGCAGCGCGCGCTGGAAATTTTTTACATCACCGGCAAGTCGATGACCGACCTGCTGAAAAAACCGAAATACGTTTATTTCCCGTACACGCCGATCCGCATCGCGCTGCTGCCGAGCGACCGCGCCGTGCTGCATGACCGCATTGCAATGCGTTTCGAACAGATGCTCGAAGCCGGACTGATTGATGAACTGCGCGCGCTGCGCGACGAATACGCACTGGAACCTGACACTCCTTCGATGCGCTGCGTCGGCTATCGTCAGGCCTGGGATTTCCTCAATGACCGCATCAGCCGGGCCGAACTGCTTGAACAGGGAATCGCCGCGACGCGCCAACTCGCGAAACGGCAACTGACCTGGCTTCGTTCAACGGAAAACCTGACCGAATTCGACTGCCTCACCGAAAACGTCGGCGACCTGGTGCTTGAATACATCCGCCAGGAGCTCGAAGCAATGATCATCGACGCGGAATCCTGACCAACGAGGTCTTGCCATGCCCTACGCGACTGCACGTGACAAGGTTCGACTGCATTACGAGGAAAGCGGCAAAGGTACGCCGCTGATTTTCGTCCATGAATTTTCGGGGGATGCCCGCAGCTGGGAAGCGCAATTACGGTTTTTCTCCCGCCGCCATCGTTGCATTGCATTCAACGCCCGCGGCTATCCGCCATCCGAAGTACCTCTGGCGCGCACGAAGTATTCGTGGCGCATCGCCGTCGATGACATCGCCGACGTACTGCGCCACCTCGGCATTCGCAAAGCCCATGTCATCGGCTGCTCGATGGGCGCGTATTCAGCGCTGCAGTTTGGCATGTGTTATCCGGCGATGGCCCTGTCCGTCACCACTCTGGGCGCTGGCGCCGGCTCGGACCCGGCAACGCGCAAAACTTTTCTGAAAACCACGGAAGCACACGCGACGCTGTTCGAAACTGCCGGCACCGCCGCGGCATTGAAGCAACGGGGTATTTCAGCAGCTCGCATCCCGCAGATGATGAAGGATCCTCGCGGATTCACCGAATTCCGGCGCATCCATGAAAGCCACTCGGGTATCGGTCTGGCACGGGTGCTGCGCGGCGTGCAGGCCAAACGCCCGCCGGTCTACGACCTCGAAACCGGATTACGGAAGTTCCGTCCGCCGCTGCTGGTGATGTGCGGCGACGAGGATGATGGCAGTGTCGGACCGGCGCTGTTCATCAAACGCGTGTGTCGCAACGCCCGACTGTGGATCTGTCCGGCGTCAGGACACACGCTGAATACCGAAGAACCGGACGCCTTCAATCGCAATCTGCTGGATTTCCTGACACTGGTAGACAGCGGGCTCTGGAAACCGCGGGACCCGCGCTCAATCAGCAAGTCTGGCTGACAGCATCCGGCTTTATTTTCGCCCGGTATTGCGCAGACGGGTGGCCAGGGTCTTCAGCAGTGATACGCCGAATGCCGGATTGGTCTTGATCAGGGTCAGGAAATCGTTGCGATTGATCGACATCAGATTGCAATCGGTTGCCGCAGCTGCAGAAGCCGCGCGCTTGGACTGGTCAACCAGCGCCATTTCGCCGAACACGCCGCCGGCCTTGATCAACTCAATGACCTTCTCGCCAGCCATGATGCGTATCGCGCCGTCCATCACCACATACATGAAGATTCCGGCTTCGCCTTCGCGCATGATCACGGTATTTTTGGGCTGAAACACCGGAGGACGCGCCGGGAAATTCGAGGTCAGATCCTTCAGCAGCGAGGCATCGAAAACCGCGCCCGAGGTCGGTATGGTTTCGATGGTGCCGGCAACCTGCCCCTTGCCCAGCATCTGCATCGCCAGCGCGAGCCGCAGCCGTTTGATCAGGATGGCCAGAAGCATCAGCGCAAATTCCGGCGCCTTCTGGATTGCCTTCGAAAAACCGGATGCATCCAGCTCGATGACCTCACAAGCAACCCGTGCCGTTGCGGTTGCGCTGCGCGGGGCTCCGGTCAGCACCGACATTTCGCCCAATACCTCACCAGCCTTGATTACATCCAGCGGCTTGCCGCCGCGGGTCAGCGCAACCTCGCCGCTGGCTACAAAATACATGCTCTTTCCCGATGAATTTTCAGCGAACAGCGCGCTGCCCGCAGCCGCGCTGCGGGCCTTGCCGTTGGCATGAAAAAACAGCCGCGCCACGTTGGCGTTGTAGACCTCGCTCTGCGCGGGGCGCGTGAAATCGAAATCATCCATGGGTCTGACCTCTTTCGTTTGCCGCATTTGCGGCCGTTTTAATTTTTAACGGGATCTTGTGCGGATCGCCGCTCACTCCTGCTCCGCCTCATCCTGCCCGATTCTTATATGCAGCAATGCTGATCGAGTCAAGTCACCACCCAAATCAACCCGTACCCTTGACACGGACAGCTGCAGTGCCGCGGGCAAGCGTAATCCGCAGATCCTGATCAATAACAAGCTGCGCGCTGTCACGCACAATCGCTCCCGCAGTGGTTTCGGTAATGCTGTAACCGCGGTCGAGTACGCGCTCCGGACTCAAATGGAGCAGATGCGACTGCGCGCCTTGCACACGTTCCGCTGCCGCTGCAAACACATTGCGCACCGCTCCATGCAGACGACGCGCCAGTTCCTGCTGTTGCAGCAGCAACGCACCGGTATCAGGCCCGTACGCCCGCAGACGCTGGCTGGCATCCCGCAACCGCCATGACTGATCATCTGTGCCACGCCGCCACGCGCCGCGCAGCCGCGTAACCAGGTGCTGCAAATGCACCTGCTGGTTGCGAATGCGTTCACCAGGATGAGTCAGCCGCCGCACCAGGTAGTCAAGGCGCAGCATGCGGTCTTCCACGCCACGCTGGAATACACGGACGAGTTGTTGGCCCAGCATCGCCACTTCACGCCGCAACTGGGCACCGTCCGGGCTGACCAGTTCGGCGGCTGCGGTCGGCGTCGGCGCTCTTACGTCCGCGGCAAAATCAGCAATCGTGAAATCCGTTTCATGCCCGACGCCGCTGACCACCGGCACGGGACAGGCGCGGATCGAACGTGCCACAACCTCCTCGTTGTAAGCCCAAAGATCCTCAATACTGCCGCCGCCGCGGCAGACGATCAGCACGTCACATTCGGCGCGTTCGCCAGCAAGGCGAATGGCTTCGGCGATTTTTGCGCCGGCCCCCTCACCCTGCACCGGCGTCGGATAAATGATCACATTGATGCCAGGCATGCGCCGCTGCAGCGCCGTAATGACATCACGCAATGCGGCGGCCTGCGGTGAAGTCACGACACCGACGGTGCAAGGAAACGCCGGCAACTCACGCTTCAGTGCCGGGTCAAAAAGGCCTTCCAGCTCCAGTTTTGCCTTGAGCTTCTCGAACGCTGCATACAGCGCACCGAGTCCGGCGCGACGCATGGCATCCACCGCCAATTGAAATTTCCCGCGCGCCTCGTACACCGTGGCCGTCGCGCGGACTTCGACCTGCATGCCGTTCTGCGGCTGCCAGTCGAGGTATTGCGCTTTGTGGCGGAACATCACCGCATCCACCTGCGCTGCGTCGTCCTTCAGCGTGAAATAGCAGTGGCCGCTGTCGTAGCGCTTGAAATTGGAGATTTCACCGGCGACCCAGACCAGGGGCACACCACGCTCGATTGCGGTGCGCGCAAGCCGGTTCAATTCGGCTACGGAAATGACCGTTTGCTGAGCGGCCTGTTCGAACAAACTGGACATGAGCGGATTCTACGCCGGTCAACCGTTCAGTTGGCCGCGCGCCGCACTTCTCCGCCGTTGATCATGAATACTTCGCCGCTGATCCAGCGTGCATGCGGTCCGCACAGATAACGCACCAGTTCGGCGACTTCATCAGGGGTACCCGGACGCTTGATCGGAATGGTCGACAGGCGTTTCTCCCAGCGACCGCCCTCACGCAACATGTCGATGCGTGCGGTATCCAGAAATCCCGGCGCCACGACGTTGGCGGTAATCCCCGCTGGCCCCAACTCATCTGCCAGTGACGAAGTCAGCGCATGCACTCCCGCCTTGGATGCCGCATAGGCGGCAAAATTGACCGGCGCCTTGACCGCAGCCCCCGAGGAAATGCTGACAATGCTGCCGCCCTGCCCCTGCTTGAGCATCTGCCGGGCGGCATACTTGGAACAGAACATCGCGCCGTTGAGATTGACTTCAACAATGCGCCGCCACAAATCATCATCCAGCTCCTGTACCGGCACACGATCACGGGTACGCGGGTACGCCGCATTGTTGACAAGGATGTCGATACGGCCGAGCTCGCCAACCGCTTCCGCAACCATGCGCTGCACTTCACCGGCATTGCTGACATCAGCGTAAATGCCGTGGGCGCGGCGGCCCAGCGCACGAATCTCATCAACAACGTTGGACAAACCGAGCCAGCCATCCTGACGCTCGTCATCAGTCAGACTGCCTGACGCGCTGGCACCGGTGACCACGACATCCGCACCCGCACGCGCCAGACACAAGGCAATCGCGCGTCCGAGCCCGCGTTTACGCGTGGCACCCGTCACAATGGCCACCTTGCCCTTCAATTCATCGCTGCTCATTCCTGTCCCCCGACAAATGCATCAGCCGTGTTACGCACCCGCAGGTTGCGCGGCACGCTGATCCAGCAGTTCCCAGCGTTCAAATTTGGCAGACTGCTGCCGTTCGATCTCTTCGAGGCGCTCACGATCGGCTTTCAACTTCGCGGCATCCTGCTTGTGATAATCAACACCACTCATCCGTGCCATCAGTGCCGCCTGCTCTTTTTCAAGCGCATCGAGTTCTTCCGGCAACTGCGCGAGTTCACGCTGCTCCTTGAAACTGAGCCTGGCCTTGACCGGCGGCGCGCTTCGCGAAGGCTTTTCCTCTGCAGGCGGCCTGGATGCCGACGCAACAGGCTGCGGCCGCTGCATCAGCCAGTCGCTGTAGCCGCCGACATATTCCTTCCATCGCCCTTCGCCTTCAGCTACAAGCGTCTGCGTCACCACATTATCGAGAAATGCGCGGTCATGGCTCACCAGCAGCAGCGTGCCGCTGTAGGACTGCAATGTATCCTCCAGCAGTTCCAGTGATTCGATGTCCAGATCATTGGTCGGTTCATCCAGCACCAGCACGTTGGCGGGCTGGGCAAACAAGCGGGCAAGCAACAGGCGGTTACGCTCGCCGCCGGACAGCATGCTGACCTTGGCCTGCGCGCGCTGCGGCGGGAACAGAAAATCCGACAGGTAACTCATCACATGCTTGCGGCCGTTCGCGGTTTCCACCCATTCCGAACCCGGACTGATGGTTTCAACCAGTGTCATCTCCGGATCCAGTTGATCGCGCAACTGGTCGAAGTAGGCAATCTCCTGCTTGGTACCCAGACGCACTTCGCCGGCATCCGGCGCGAGCTGGCCGAGGATGATCTTGATCAGTGTCGATTTACCCGCGCCATTGGCACCGATCAAACCGATGCGGTCCCCGCGCATGATGCGCAATTCGAGGTTGCTGATCAGCGTCTTTCCGCCATAGGCCTTGCTGACATCGGTCAGTTCAGCCACCAGTTTGCCCGAGCGCTCACCTGCATCCAGCGCCAGCTTGACGTTGCCGATGCGATCCCGGCGCGCCGCGCGCTCAACGCGCAGTGACTCGAGCCGCCGTACCCGGCCTTCGTTGCGGGTGCGCCTCGCCTTGATGCCCTGGCGGATCCACACCTCTTCCTGCGCCCAGAATTTATCGAAACGGCGGCTGGCTTTTTCCTCTTCGGCCAGCTGGTCGGCCTTGCGCGCCTCGTAGGCGGCAAAATTGCCCGGATAGGAACGCAGCAGGCCGCGGTCGAGTTCGACAATGCGCGTGGCGACACGGTCGAGGAAGGCACGATCGTGGGTAATGATGATTGAAGATTTGACCTGCCCCTTTACCAGCAGGTCTTCGAGCAGCGTGATGCCGGCAATATCGAGATGATTGGTCGGCTCATCGAGCAGCAGCAGGCCAGGCTGCATGGCCAATGCCAGCGCCAGTGCCGCACGTTTGCGTTCTCCGCCCGAAGCGGTCTGCGGGGATCGCGACTCATCTAGGCCGAAGCGGTGCAGGTATTCAAACAGCCGAGCATCAGTGCGCCAGCGTTCGCGTTCATCATGCATGTCCTCGAGCCGGCCGCGCATGGTCAGGCTGGCATGCAGGCTGTCGGCATCCGGTAGCAACGGTTCCTGCTCCACCATCACCACATGAAGGCCGTCCGCACGACGGATCTCGCCATCATCAAGTGCACCTTGTCCGGCAATGATGTTGAGCAGTGAAGATTTGCCGGTGCCGTTGCGACCGATGAGACCGATGCGCTCACCTTCCTGGACGATCAGGCTGGCACGATCAAGTAATGGATGGAGGCCAAACGCGAGTTCAGCGTTATCAATTGCGAGTAATGACATCGGCCCGAGTATAGCCGCTGCGCGCACTTCCCCGCCCTGCTTCTGCACGCAACTCCGTGTGGACAAAGGAAATTTTGCAGTAATGCCGTCCACAGCACGACAACATTTCCGGCCTGATTCACCACCGCAGCATCAGGCGATTGTTTAACATAAATTCAAGTTATTGTTTTTAAAGTGTTTTTTACAAGGTTTAAGAAATGAGCAACAGGCAAAAAGCTGAGGCCGGCATACAACTTAGACATATCGTTGACATGCTGTGCACAGGTTTATCCACAGCTTCTGTGGAAAACCTGAAAATGCTTTACAGCTCAACAGCTTCTGCCAGCCGCTAACGCCTTCATGCTTGCTGATTCAGCGCATGGCGGCTACAGTTACGCGAATTTTTCGCGGCGCTTGCCGCCAATATCTGCAACCTTCAATCGGAAACCCCCCGCGTGCTCTCCATCATCGAAGCGGCTGGCTGGCCCATCTGGCCATTGATTCTGTGTTCCGTCATCGCCCTGGCCATCATCGGCGAGCGTCTGTGGTCCCTGCGTCAAAACGTGGTGCTGCCAAAAAACATGCTGGCGCATGCCATTCAAGCCTATCGCCAGAACGGCGTCACATCCCAGCTGCTGACCCAGCTCTCCGCCACTGCGCCCCTCGGCCAGATCCTCGCTGCAGGCCTGCGCAATGAAAAACATTCTTCTGCGATCATGAAAGAGGCGATTGAGGAATCCAGCTACGCCGTGGCCATCGACCTCGAGCGTTTTCTGACCACACTTGGCACAATCGCAGCCATTTCGCCATTGTTGGGCCTGTTTGGCACTGTTGTCGGCATGATCGAAATCTTCGGCGCCCAAACCCCTTCAGGCACCAACCCCCTGGTACTGGCCCACGGCATCTCCATCGCCCTCTACAACACGGCTTTTGGCCTTGTAGTGGCCGTACCCAGCATGGTCTTCTATCGCTACTTCCGCTCCAAGGTTGATGCGCTTCTGATCGAGATGCAGATCCAGGCGATCAAGCTGGTTGAAATCATTCATGGCGAAAGAGATGCCTGAGCCGGCGATGCCCCCAAACCCGGAACAGGGAAAGCCGCAATGAAATTCCGCAACCGCACTTGGCGTGAAGATCCGGAAATCAATTTCATTGCGCTGATCGACGTATTGCTGGTGATCCTGATCTTCCTGATGGTCACCACCACTTATTCGCGTTTTGCCGAACTGCAGATCAACCTGCCTACGGCCGAAGCCGGCAAACCACCCGAGCGCCCGGCGCAACTGGATGTGGCTGTCGACGCCAAGGGCAACACCACGATCAACCGCAATGCGGCTCCCGCCGGCAATGCCGCCGCACTGAGCGAAGCGCTGAAACGCGCTGCCGGCGACATGAAGGACCCGGTCATCGTGATCAACGCTGATGCCAACGCCTCGCACCAGTCGGTAGTGCGGGTCATGGAAGCGGCGCAAATTGCCGGTTATCCCAAAATCACCTTCACTACGCAGGCGCGCAAGTAGAATCTCGACGCGGCGCGGCAAACCCGTTAGCCTGAACGCGCCATGGCCACCCCCACTCACTGGCAGCACCGGGGCGCAGTCGCCCTTTTGCTGTTGCCGATAGCCGCTGTATTCATCGCAATCGCCGCGCTGCGCCGCGCTGCCTGGCGCCATGGCCTGCTGAAAACACGGCATCCCGGTGTTCCAGTGATTGTTGTCGGCAACATCACTGCCGGCGGCACCGGCAAAACGCCGCTCACGCTCTGGCTTGCACAATTCCTGCAGAAGCAGGGGCACCAGCCCGGCATAGTAAGCCGGGGCTATGGCGCCGCCGATCATCATGCACGCGCAGTACCGCTGGATGGCGATCCGCATGACTACGGCGACGAACCGTGCCTGCTGGCGCGGCGAGCCGGCTGTCCGGTATGGGTAGGCACCGACCGCGTTGCTGTCGCTCAAGCACTGCTTGCTGCGCATCCGCAAACCGATGTCATCATCAGCGATGACGGTTTGCAGCATTATCGCCTTGCCAGAGATTTCGAAATCGCCGTGATTGACAGTGCGCGCGGCCTCGGCAATGGCTGGCCGCTGCCGGCAGGGCCGCTGCGTGAACCGGCATCGCGCCTCAATGAAGTTGATGCCGTGGTCGTCAATGGCAATGACAGCAAACCAGCCTGGCCACAGGCGCTGGTGATGACGTTAAACGGCAACGAATTCCGTAACCTGCAAAACCCGCAGCACATTGTCGAAGCCGGACATTTCAAAAACAGGCGCGTACATGCCGTCGCCGGCATCGGTAACCCGCAGCGTTTTTTTGAACAGCTGGGCCGGCTCGGGGTGTCCTGCATGCCGCACGCTTTTGCCGATCACCACGCCTACACC
The DNA here is from genome assembly GCA_964531455.1 of uncultured Bordetella sp. Classification (GTDB taxonomy): domain Bacteria; phylum Pseudomonadota; class Gammaproteobacteria; order Burkholderiales; family SG8-41. Next base: position 43,778 of record CAZHFZ010000006.1, on the reverse strand, counting down.
GAAGCTGACCTGGCGTTCGCGGGAAACGATGAGATCGTGATGACCGAAAAGGATGCGGTAAAATGCGAGACATTCGCGAACGTCCATCAATGGGCGCTCATCGTCAACGCAATCCCCGACCCGCGACTGGGCGAAATGATTCTCGCCCGGCTTGCACAGAACGGCCGCCATGGATGAAAAACTGCTCGATATACTCGTATGTCCAATCTGCAAAGGACCACTGCTCTATCGCAAGTCCGCTGCCGAACTGGTCTGCAAACCCTGCCGACTCGGTTACCCGGTACAGGACGGGATTCCGGTGATGCTGGAAGAAGACGCGCGAAAACTGCCGCCTGAGGAAGAAGTTTAAGGGAGAGCCCCCAGGATCAAGGATTGAGAACTCCACGCAATCCCCCACTCCTCACGCTCCACTCCACCATCCCATGCAATTCACCGTCGTCATTCCGGCCCGCTACGCCTCGTCGCGCTTTCCCGGCAAACCACTGGCCGACATCGGGGGCAAGCCGATGGTTGTCCGTGTTGCCGAGCGAGCCGCAAAAAGCGGCGCAAGCCAGGTCATTGTCGCTACGGACGATGCGCGCATTGCCACCGCAGTCGATGATTACGGTTATCAGGTCGTAATGACCCGTGGCGACCACGAATCCGGCACCGATCGCATCGCTGAAGTAGCGGCAAAGCTGCGACTGGCTGCGCAACACATTGTCGTCAATGTTCAGGGTGACGAACCGCTGATCGCACCGGCGCTGATCCGCCGCGTGGCCGAGAACCTTGCTGCGCATCGTGATGCAGCCATTGCCACCGCCGCCTGCCGCATCCGTGATGCCGGCGACATGGCCAATCCAAACGTGGTGAAAGTCGTTCTCGACAACAATGGACTTGCGCTGTATTTCAGCCGCGCGCCGATTCCATGGGCGCGCGATGCGTTTGCACAAGGGGTACGCGCACTCCCGCCGAAACTGCCGGCACTGCGCCACCTCGGCATCTATGCTTACCGTTGCAGCTTTCTCAAGGCCTACAGCAAGCTCAAACCGGTCGCCATGGAACAGGCCGAAGCACTGGAGCAATTGCGTGCGCTGGCCCACGGCTACCGCATCAGCGTCGCCATTACCGCAAGCGCGCCGCATCCCGGCGTAGACACGCCCGCTGACCTGCAGCGCTTACGCCGGATGATCAAACGCTGAAAATTTTGCATGCCGGTATTTTGACCCCGATAGTCCCGGGGCTATACTTGGCAAAAATCATTGCAACATCATTGCTGTACGAACCCTTTAAACGGATCCCATTCAATGCGCATTCTCCTTCTCGGCCTTCCGGGCGCCGGCAAAGGCACCCAAGCCCAGTTCCTGATCCAGCGCTACAAGATTCCCCAGATTTCAACCGGCGACATGCTGCGTGAGGCGATCAAGGCCGGCTCGAAACTGGGCATGGAAGCAAAGTCATTCATGGATCGCGGTGCACTGGTGCCGGACCCGGTGGTGATCGGACTGGTCAAGGAACGGGTCAAGGCCGCAGATTGCGCCAACGGTTTCATCATGGACGGATTTCCGCGCACGCTGCCGCAGGCCGAAGCCCTGCGCGACGCCGGCATTGACCTCGACTTTGTCGTTGAAATCGAAGTGCCCGATGCTGACATCCTTCGCCGCATGAGCGGCCGCCGGGTGCATCTGGCCTCCGGCCGTTCGTACCACATCGAGTTCAATCTACCCAAGGTTGAGGGCAAGGATGACGTGACCGGGGAGCCGCTGGTGCAGCGCTCTGATGACAACGAGGAAACGGTCATGAAACGCATCAAGACCTATCATGACCAGACCAAGCCGCTGGTCGATTACTACAGCAGCTGGAAAGCCCGCGGCGACGCGCGTGCACCTGCTTACGTAAATATCAACGGCAGTGAAGCAGTCGAAACCGTACGCGACAAGGTACTGGCTGCAATAGACACGCATCCGTCGCGCGCATAGTTCGCGGCGGCAGACCCGTTTCGTGCCCGCCCTGAACGCCCTCTACGCCCAGTCGGGCGGCGTCACCGCAACAATCAACGCCTCAGCCTGCGGCGTGATTGAAACGGCACGTCGCCACAAAAAACACATTGGCCGCATCTATGCGGCACGCAACGGCATCCTCGGCGCGCTGAAGGAAGACCTGATCGACACGTCAGCGGAGCCAGCGGCGGCGATCCGCGCATTGCTGCATACACCGGGCGGGGCCTTCGGTTCCTGCCGCCACGACCTGCCGTCGATGCCGCAGGGCCGTGCCGATTTCGAACGTCTGGCCGCAGTGTTCCGTGCCCACAACATCGGCTTCTTTTTCTACAACGGCGGCAATGGATCGGCACAAACCGCACATCAGGTCGCAACCATCCTGCCGCGGCTGGGCTGGCCCGTGGTATCCATCGCAATACCTAAAACCATAGACAACGACATCGTACGCTCTGATTCGAGCCCGGGGTTCGGTTCAGTCGCCAAATACGTCGCGACCAGCATGCACGAAGCGATGGCCGACCTCGCTTCAATGGCCAACAGTTCGACCAAGGTGTTCGTGATGGAAGTCATGGGCCGTTACACCGGCTGGATTGCCGCGGCCTGCGGGCTGGCGCGGCCCGGTGGCGAAGACGGTCCGCTATTGTTGCTGGTGCCGGAAATCCACTTCGACCGCAAACGTTTCCTTGCCGCGGTTAAGGAACGCATCGCGCGACACGGCTGGTGCGCGGTGGCTGTTGCCGAAGGGCTGCAGTTGCGCGACGGTCGCCGCCTCACACAGGCCGGCGGGGACGGCATCCCCGGGCACGAACAACTCGGCGGCGTAGCCCCGATTATCGCCGCCATGGTGCGCAGCGCGCTGAACGTGAAAGTGCACTGGAGCGTACTGGATTACGTGCAGCGCTCGGCACGCCACCTGGCCTCGCAAACCGATGTCGAACAGGCTTATGCAGTGGGCGAAGCGGCCGTGCGTTATGCGCTCAAGGACCTTAGCAGCGTGATGCCGGTGATACAACGCGTCAGCGACCACCCTTATCGCTGGCGTGTCGTGCCGGCACCGGTCGGTGCCATCATGAACCGGGAAAAGCGCCTGCCGCGGGGATTCATGACGCCCGATGGCTGGCGTCTGACCGCACGCGCCCGCCGTTACCTCGAACCCCTGATACGCGGCGAAGCCTGGCCGCCATTCGCCAACGGGTTGCCGGTACACACCCGCCTGCAACTAAAATCCGTGCCTTGCCGGCTGGAGTCCACATGGCGTGGCAGCAAAGCCTGAGGTTTTAGCCGGAAAGACTGCTGACGCAGGTGCAGCCGGGGAGCGAGGGTTCTATAATGCGAATCCTGCAAACTTGATCCAGTCCGGAGTCTTTTGGACGCACGGCCAATGGCTGTGAGCCACCGGGAAGACATCAAGAAATGCGGTGTTTGGGGATGCCGACCGGGGAAACGGTTAACGGGAAGTCTTGCGCTGGAGCCGAAATCAAGGCACCCTAGCGCGGCTTTCGGCGTCGCGCCGGATAAATTTTTCAATTAAAACAATAGTTTAGGAGCAATCATGACGAATGGTTTGATCTTTGCGCTGGTCTGCGCCATCGCCGCGCTCGTCTATGGCGTCGTGTCGATCCGCTGGATCGTCGCGCAGCCCGACGGCAATGACCGCATGCGCGAAATCGCAGCGGCCATCCAGGCCGGCGCCAAGGCCTATCTCAACCGCCAGTACACCACGATCGGCATCGTCGGCGCGATTTTGTTTGTGCTGATCTGGATTGCCCTCGGCGGCACTACCGCGGCAGCTTTTGCCGTCGGTGCAGTTTTGTCAGGCCTGGCCGGTTACATCGGAATGAACGTTTCGGTGCGCGCCAATGTGCGCACCGCCGAAGCCGCACGCAACGGCATCAATCCCGCACTGGACATTGCATTCCGCGGCGGTGCCATCACCGGCATGCTGGTGGTTGGCCTGGGACTGCTCGGCACCGTGCTGTTCTTCTGGTATCTGACCAACAATGCAGCAGACGGCGCAAAAATGAGCGACGTCATCAAGCCGCTGATCGGCCTTGCATTCGGTTCCTCACTGATTTCAATCTTCGCCCGCCTGGGCGGCGGCATTTTCACCAAGGGCGCTGACGTCGGTGCCGACCTGGTGGGCAAAGTCGAAGCCGGCATTCCCGAAGATGACCCGCGCAACCCGGCAGTGATCGCCGACAACGTTGGCGACAACGTTGGCGACTGCGCCGGCATGGCCGCCGACCTGTTCGAGACCTACGCGGTCACGATCATCGCGACCATGGTTCTGGCTGCGCTGATGCTTCCAAAACTTGAAGTTGTACAGGGCGCAGTGATGTATCCGCTGGTGCTCGGCGGCTTCGCCATCATCGCCTCGATCATCGGCGCCTTCTTCGTGAAGACCTCCGACGGCAAAAACATCATGGGCGCACTCTACCGCGGCCTGATCGTTGCCGGCGTGCTCGCGCTGATCGCGTTCTACCCGATCACCAGCTGGATGCTCGGCAACATCAGCGAGCATTACCCCGAACTGTCAGTGATGAAGCTCTACGGCAGCGCTGTTGTCGGCCTCGTGCTGACCGCCTTCCTGGTGTGGATCACCGAGTACTACACCGGCACGCAATATGCACCGGTGCAGCACGTTGCAGCGGCCTCCACCACCGGTCACGGCACCAACATCATCGCCGGCCTCGGCGTTTCGATGCGTTCCACCGCCTGGCCCGTGCTTGCAGTTTGCGTAGCCATTTACGTCGCCTACACGCTGGGCGGTCTCTACGGCATCGCCATCGCCGCGACCTCCATGCTGTCGATGGCCGGGATCATTGTCGCCCTCGACGCCTACGGCCCGATCACCGACAACGCCGGCGGTATCGCCGAAATGTCGGAAATGCCGAAGTCCGTGCGTGACGTAACCGACCCGCTCGACGCCGTGGGCAACACCACCAAGGCGGTGACCAAGGGTTACGCCATCGGCTCCGCCGGCCTTGCCGCACTGGTGCTGTTCGCCGACTACACCCACAAGATCGAGGAAACCGGCCGCGTCATCACCTTTGACCTGTCGAACCCGGCCGTCATCATCGGCTTGTTTGTCGGTGGACTGATCCCCTACCTGTTCGGCGCAATGGCGATGGAAGCCGTCGGCCGTGCTGCGGGTTCAGTGGTTGTCGAAGTACGCCGCCAGTTCAAGGAGATCCCCGGCATCATGGAAGGCACCGCCAAGCCTGATTATTCGCGCGCGGTGGACATGCTGACACGTGCAGCAATCAAGGAAATGATTGCCCCCTCGCTGCTGCCGGTGCTGGCTCCGGTCGCTGTGGCTTTCATCGTCGGCGCACTGATGGGCAAGGATGCAGGCATCCAGGCCCTGGGTGGCATGCTGATGGGCACCATCGTCACCGGCCTGTTCGTCGCCATCTCCATGTGTACTGGCGGCGGCGCGTTGGATAACGCCAAGAAATACATCGAGGACGGCAACCACGGCGGCAAAGGTTCCGAAGCCCACAAGGCTGCGGTCACCGGCGACACCGTTGGCGATCCCTACAAGGACACGGCCGGCCCGGCGATCAACCCGCTGATCAAGATCATCAACATCGTGGCGCTGCTGATCGTGCCCTTGCTGTAATCAGCACAGCTCCAATCAAAACGGCCGGGAAAACCCGGCCGTTTTTTTGTGTCAGCACTATTCAAGGCTTCATTTCCTCGAGGAACCATTCCACCGGTAACGCCTTCCCGATACCGGCCTCACGTGCCCGCTGGTAGACAGCCGGTGCAATAGCCGCAAACTGCAACCCCATACCGCCGTTATTCTTGAACAGGGTGATGTCATCACGATGCTCGCGTCCGGGCACTTTTCCGGACACGACATCACTCAGGTCAACCACGTCGTCCCAATTCAGTACGCCCGCAGCAACCGGGCCGGCAAGATCGCCGGTCTGATGATGCATGGCACCCTTTTTCCAGTGCGCAACCACCCGGGAAGAACGACGTACTACCTCGTCATTGATCTCACGTCGCGGCGCTGATTTGTCACCGCTAACGATGGAAACAACATGGGCACCCGGGGAAAGCCACTCACCATGGAGTATGGGTTCACTGACATTTGTGGCCGCAACAACCAGATCAGCGCCTTCAACTGCCGAACGTGCACAGTCGACTGCACGCACATTCAAACCAAGCTCGCGCACGGCTCGCTCGGCCAGTGCATTGCGATTCTGCGGATTCGGGCTGAATACGCGCACCCCCCGCAGCTGGCGGACCTTGCTCATGGCCACAAGATGCCACCAAGCCTGCGCCCCGGAACCCAGCAAGGCAAGATCGCCCGCATCATCGCGGGCAAGGCAACGGGTGCTCAGCGCACCGGTACAGGCGACGCGCACCAGTTGAATGTACCCGTCATGCAATACTGCAACCGGTGCCAGCGTTTTCGTGCAAAACACAACAATCAGGCCGCAATAGCGGCCACCGGGACCGCGCGGGAGTTTCTCACGACGGCGAACGCCGTTTACGGCACGACTGTCGATGATGTCTGAGGTCAGCCGGAACACCATGTAACCGGAGCCGGATATGGCGCCATCCATGGTCTTGAGGCAATAGTCGATATCAGGCTCTTCAAGAGGAACATGGGTCTGACTGCGCGTGCCTTCAAATGCCCGCCCCGCCGCTACGGCACGATACATCCCATCAAGCGCCTGAAGACAATCGGCGACATCAATGACTTTGGAAATATCGTCGTTATCAAGTAACAGCAATACGGACACCGAATTCCCCTCGAACGTCAGGCGCCGGTACCCGGCGTCGAATCTTCCCCCGTCAAAGCGTGCAACGTCCGGGAAGCAAACTCGCGGTGGTACAGCACATAAACAACCCATGCCGTCGCAATCAGCATCAAATAGGGATGAAGGAACCAGGTCATGCCAGCCAGCGCAAAATAATATGCACGCAGGCCGTCATTGAAATTAGTGCCTGCGTAGGATGTGACTGCCGCGATCCTGTTGATGCGTGCGGCATATTGCTCCGGATTATCCTTCGGCGGCTTGGGCACGGCGCCGATCAATGTCGAAGAGAATCCAAGCTGGCGTATTGCCCAGGAAAACTTGAAAAACGCATAGACAAAAATCAGCACCATCATCACGACCTTGATCTCCAGCAGACGAGTCGATGCCTTGACCGTAAAAGGCAGCCCGGAGACCACATCCATTGCCTGCTGCACGTAACCCAGCAGGGCAATCAGGGCGCCGAGCACCAGCATGGTTGTTGATGCGAAGAACTGCGAGCTGCGGGTCAGATTACGCATGATATTGACGTCAACCATGCGGTTGTCGCGCTCGATCATGCGCAGCATCCACTCCCGCCGATAGCGGTCCATCGTGTTGTGCAGGGAGGGGACGGTGCGGGCATGCCGCTGCGCAAACAGCGCGTAACCGACCCATGAACAAACAAAGAAAACAATGCCCGTAATGTCTGGCCAGGTCAGGCTGAGCTCACTGAGAAAACGTGTAATGTGAACGCTATCGGCCATTTAATCTCCAACACCTCTGTTAACAACAGGATCAGAGAAAGAGTGTAAGCACCCCAGTATAGCCATACAGCCGATTGTGCGATATCTCGCCATTACCGAAAAAACCGGCCAGGGGCACGTCCCCAAGAGCGGCTTGAATCATGCGCAGTTCTTCCGAATCACCACCAAGCAATGCGCCGCCGCGACCGAGGCAGGAGTAATACAACGCGCCGCGCGGCGGTGTGTAGAGTCCTTCACGAATGCTGTCCAGCATTCGCACCATATCCGCACGCGCCGTATCACGGTTACGGCGAAAAAACTGCAAGCGCTGGCCCTTGCTGACCAGATCGCCAATCGCAATCAAGCGGTTGCCGGGGTCAATTCCAATCAGGTTGCGAACAAGATATTCCGCAGTGTCACTGCCGGCGATCGACAATCCGACAAAAATCTGCCCGCCCAGCCGCGACAGGTCTTCATCCCCGCTGATGCCGACATCCTCGCGCAGCACGTCAAGCGCGGGACGGCCGTCAAGCTCAAGCACGATATTGTTCTGCGCACCCGTGACTTCATGCGCCACACGCACTGGAGAACAGCCCTGGGTCAGCCGGGTAGCAACCACAACTGAATCGGAGAAGGCTACGCCGGACAAGGGGGCTGCCGCCGGACCGTCTGCCAGAAACGGCAGGCCGCGTCGCGAACTCGCCAGACCGCCGACCAGAAACCCGGTCTCGGTGTATGTGGCCAGCTTCACAAGCTGTTTCGCAATATCGCCGCGCAGCGGATCGCCGTGGACCACGGCAATGCTGGCGGGCGCACCGCCGCACATCAGGTCGGCGGCTTCGGGCAATGACTGACCGCGGCCGAAGGTTCGGAAACTGTCGCTGTCGAAGTCCCCCGTCAACAGGACCATCGCCGGTTGATCCAGATATTCAGTATTGGTTGCACAGATACCGATGCCGGCCGTGCCGGTCCAGTGCTCCACGCCGGTTTTTGCGGCTAGATGGCGATGAATCTCCGGAAGCGCATCGGCAAAAAAATCAGTGACGTAGACAAAGCCCAGATTGCCTGCACCGCCGCCCAACTGGGCAATGCAGGCATCCGCCGCGGCATGCCAGTCGGAATTGCTGGCATGGCCGAGGCGAAACCGGTTCAGCATGACTGGATCAAACTCGCTTGATCCAGCCCGGCAGCGCTTCAACGCGCTTGAGCCACGCGGCAACAGACGGATGGGCGTTCAGGTCAAATCCGCCCTCCGGTGATACCGAGGTGTAGCAGTAGCAGGCCAGATCGGCGATGGTCGGCCGTCCACAGGCCAGCCACTGATTTGATTTCAGACGCTCTTCCAGAACGGTCAGGCCAGTACGGCCATAGGCGGCGTATTCATCGTAATCGCCGAGGCTGCGGATACCGATCTTTTTGCCGCGCGCCCACTGTAATCCGTAATGCAATTCGTTGTTGGACAACGCCAGCCACTGCTGCACCTCGGCCATGCCCACGGCATCTGTCGGCAGCCACTGCTCGCCGCCGTATTTTCGTGCGAGGTAGACCAGGCAGGCGGTCGAATCCCAGAATACCTGATCGCCATCAACCAGCACCGGAACCTGCCCGCGCGGATTGAGTTTCAGAAAGTCCGGGGTTTTATGCTCCTTTTTGTCGGAATCGAGAACGATGGTCTCGAAGGGCTGCTTCAGCATCGACAGCAGCAGGCGCACTTTCCAGGCATTGCCGGAGGTCTTGGTGATGTACAGTTTCATGTAACACTCCCTGATTAATCGAACCGTGATCCTAGCATGTACATCCTGCGAAGGCAGGCGGCGCCGTTATAATGCGGACATCCATACCGAGGAAAATTCACCGTGAATCTGGACCGCGTCAATTCAGGCTTCGATGTACCGAATGACTTCAACGTGATCATTGAAATCCCGATGCACGCCGAACCGATCAAGTACGAAATGGAAAAAACCACTGGCGCCATGTTCGTTGATCGCTTCATGTCAACGTCAATGCGATATCCGTGCAATTACGGTTATGTGCCGCACACCCTTTCAGGGGATGGCGACCCGGTCGATGTTCTGGTGCTGTCTCCGGTCCCGTTGATTACCGGGGTTGTGGTGCGCTGCCGTCCGGTAGGCATGCTGAAAATGGAAGACGAAGCCGGCGATGACACCAAGATTCTTGCCGCGCCGATCGACAAGCTGACTCCGCTGTATTCAAAAATCCAGTCGCCAAGGGATCTGCCGGCCAGCACGATCGCGCAGATATCGCACTTTTTTGAACATTACAAGGATCTTGAGCCCGGAAAATGGGTCAAGGTCATCGGCTGGGTCGGCTCCGAAGAAGCCAAGAAAGAAATCGACGAAGGCGTCAAACGCTATAAAAAGGCTTCACGCAAGCCACGCTTTTAGCAACAAGCTCCCGTCCCGGTTCTATCTCATAACCAGTTACCAGGCTGGCCCTGGCGATTTGTCGGCTGCAGCAGCCCTGCCGGATGTGGCAAAGCGCAGCACCAGATAGCCGACAACTGCGGACACAGCCGAACCGAGCAGGATGCCAACGCGCTCGTCAACAGCCAGTTCGACTGCATTCTCCTTGAACGCCAGTCCACCGATAAACAGACTCATGGTGAAGCCGATACCCGTGATCAATGCAACCCCGTAAAAACTCAACCAGGTTGCCCCCTGCGGCAGCCGCGCCACGCGCAGATAGACCAGCAGGGCAGTTACACTCATGACGCCGATTTGTTTGCCCAGGAACAGCCCCAAAGCAATGCCCAGCGTGATCGAGTGCCCGAAATCCTGAATTGACATGCCCTGAAAAGACACGCCGGCATTGGCGAAGGCAAACAGCGGCAGCACGGCGAACACCACCGGCATATGCAGGTCATGTTCCAGTTGACGTGACGGCGATTTTTTTCTGCTGCCGTCATCCTTCAGGGGTATCGTCAGCGCCAGCAATACGCCGGCCAGCGTGGCATGCACGCCCGACTTGAGCACCGCCACCCACAACACCAGTCCGACCAGCAGATACGGCGAGATGTGACGGACGCCAGCCTTGTTCATCAGTATTAGTATGGCAAGCGCCGCACCGGCCACCACTAGGGTAATGACAGGCGGTGTAGTTGAATAAAACAACGCAATGATGATGATCGCACCCACATCATCGACGATGGCAACGGTCAGAAGGAAGACCTTGAGCCCCCGTGGAACCCTGTCGCCAAGCAGAGCGATCACCCCGAGCGCGAAAGCAATGTCCGTGGCCGCAGGAATCGCCCAGCCGCGCATGGCAATATCATCGCCCGCATTCATGCCCGCATAAATCAGCGCCGGACCCGCAATGCCGCCGATTGCGGCCGCCACGGGCAACAACGCCTGCCTGATGTCCGAAAGCTCGCCTTCAAGCAGTTCACGTTTGAGTTCGAGACCAACAAGCAGGAAAAAAAGAGCCATCAACCCGTCATTGACCCACAGTAACAAAGGCTTGGCGATGGCAAAACTGCCCGCACTGAACACGATGGGAATATCGAGAAATCCCCGATAATCTGCCGCCAGCGGCGAATTGGCCACCACCATCGCCAGTACCGCTGCGATGAACAGCAAGACACCGGGCGCTGACTCCGTGGCAAAAAATCGCTGCAATCTGCTCAGCAAGCCACCCCGGGCCGTTACCGCCTGCGATTCAATATTGCCCTTAGTCATGCTTTATGCTGTCCGCTTTGCTTCTCTATAAGTTGCGATTCCTGATTACCAAGCCCAATTCGCGAACCTCGGCACGTAGTGCTGTAATCTCTTTCTTCAGGCTGTCTTCGCACACGCCAGCCGTCGACTCACCCTTGTTTTCATCTTGATTTCCGTTTTGCATGGCGTTTACGACCACTGCAATGAACAGATTGAGCATGGTGAAGGTGGACACCAGAATATACAACACAAAAAATATCCAGGCGTAGGGAAATACCTCCATGACCGGGCGCACTATTCCCATCGACCAGCTCTCCAGGGTCATCACCTGAAAAAGTGTGTAGGCGCTCTCACCCAGCGTACCAAACCATTCAGGAAAACGCGCCCCGAACAGCTTGGTCGCCATCACCGCAAAAACATAAAGGATTACCGCAATCATGCCGACGACCGCGCCCAGACCGGGAATGGATGCAAGCAGCCCGGCAGCGACGCGCCGCATGCTCGGCACCAGAGAAATGACCCTCATGACGCGCAGCACACGCAACGCCCGCAGCACTGCAAACGGACCACTGGCCGGTATCAATGCGATAACGATCACTACAAAGTCAAAAACACTCCATGGATCACGGAAAAAATTCCTGCCATGTCCAACAATCCTGAGAGCGATTTCGGCGGTAAAAATACCGAGCAGCAAGCGGTCGGCCATTACCAGCCATCGCCCCCACCGGGCTTCGATGGAGGGATAGCTTTCCAGACCCAATATCGCCGCGTTGGCAAGAATCAACACCAGCAACACCTGCTGGAGGCGCGGCTGGTCCATCCAGCAAGCCAGCCGCGCCCTCCACCGCATCAGGACAAAGCCCATCTAGCCCTTTCTCTGGGGACGTGACACATACAGACTGGCAACCATCGAGACGAGCAGAACGATCCCGACGACGGAAAGAGCAAAACCAACCGGAATTTTATAAATATCAAGCAACAGCATCTTGATTCCGATGAATATCAGGATGAAAGCAAGACCGTATTTGAGCAAATGGAAACGGTCAGCCAGGTCCGCCAGCATGAAGTACATGGCGCGCAGACCCAAGATCGCAAATACATTCGAGGTCAGCACGATGAACGGATCCAGCGTGATCGCGAAAATGGCCGGAATGCTGTCCACCGCAAAGATCACGTCTGTAATGCCGATCATCACCATCACCACGAAAAGAGGCGTAAACCAGCGCACGCCGTCTTTCATGACCATGAATTTCTCACCATGGAAAGTATCGGTAATCCGGAAGTGGCCGCGCATCCACTTCAACAGCGGGTTCTTCTCGAGATCAGACTCCGCCTCGGCCATCATCAGCATCTTGATGCCGGTGACCAGCAGGAACAGACCGAGGAGGTAGAGCACCCAGTGAAATTGCGAAATCAGCCAGGCGCCGATCAGAATCATCACCGCGCGCAGAACAATCGCACCGATGATGCCCAGTATCAGCACCCGCTTCTGGTACTGAATTGGCACGCCAAAAAACGTGAACAACATCAGGAACACAAAAATGTTGTCAACAGCCAGCGATTTCTCGATCAGGTAACCAGTGAAAAACTCCATCGATTTTTCATTGGCGAGCTCCCGCCCGTAGTTGGCATCCAGATACCACCACAACAGACCATTGAAAACAAATGAGAGAACGATCCAGACGATCGACCAGTTGAGTGCTTCCTTAAAGGAAACCTTGGCCGAGCCCTTGGATTGCAGCATGACCAGGTCGATAACAAGAGCAACAACCACAAAGGCCGCAAATGCGGCCCACATCCACCACGTACCGATACTTTCCATTTCGAGAGTCCCCTGCTGATGACTGTTTTCATCTGCACTGGACGCAGGCCGCGTACGCGCACCTTCGCCAGCTCTTGGCGAAGGTCTCGCTCGGGCCGTTATGGCCCCCTGGACGCCGGAGGAAAGATTTCCCCGGAGTGACGACGCTCAGGTAGGTGAGCTACTCCCCTTCTATCCGGCGGACGGTTTCTGGCCATCCGTTCGGCAATTCAGATACTTTACTTACTTGAAACCGCAACTTGCCTTCACCACTCCCCGCATTGATCCCCCCTTTCATCCGTAAATTTGGCGTCCATGTTCCGACCACCACCCCAATCAAACTCCTGCACAATTCACTCTGATCATGCCGATTCAAATAAGTTCTTAAAAGCGGACATGTTTTTTGTAACCTGCGATGATGGATTTTCTCAAACAACGCTGAGCCAACAAATTCAAAAAAAATCCCGCCACGAGGGCGGGATTTCAAACCCCTGCCAAAGGGGAGGGTGCTACTGCAGGGATAGGGTCAGCAAAATAACGACTGCAGCGCTGAGACCGGCGGGCAAGCCGATGGTTTCGATGCGGGACACCGCGCGGCCAACGACGATTTCAACCGGTACCTCAACGACCTGAAGAACGCGGTTGGTCACAGAATCCTCGAGCATGCGGGTCAGGGAATTCTTGCGCGCAGTGCCCATGACGATTTGGTTCACCTGCAGACGACCCGCCACGTCCCTTATGGCTTCAGCCTTGTCACCGAACTCGACGTAGTCGGTATGCTGAATCGCTGCACGGTTAAGCAGGTCCCTCGCCGGCGCCAGTGCGCGTTCCGCTTCCTGGCGGTGATAGGCCTCATGGTCACGGCGGCTGACAAAACGGGCAATGTACTGGGAGAACGGAACACGCACGTGCAGCAGGTGCACTTCCAGTTTGGTGCCGGCGGCGTGGCGAGCGATCACATGCTCGACTGCCTTGAGGGAGTTGGCTGAAGCATCCACCGGAAGTAGCAGCCGGGTCACACCAGCAGCAGCAGGCGACAGAGGGGCCACGCCGGGTTCAACCACATGTCCGGCCACGCGGGCCCGGGCCGGCACGTGGTTGACCCAGAAACCGCCGCCAAGCACACCGCCGATGATGGCGATATAAGCAAGACCAGCAAGGGCCGGGTATGTGTTGAAGAAGTCCTTCACCAGCGGCTCGCTGATGATCATTTTCGCGGCAGTCCATGCCAGCACTGCACCGCCGATATAAATGATGCCGGGGTACCGTTCGACATACTTCAGAATGATCTGGCTGCCCCAGATCACGATCGGGATGCTGATGAGCAGACCGATTACCACGAGCATGAAACTTCCGTGAGCTGCGCCGGCAACGGCCAGGACATTATCAAGGCCCATCACCGCATCGGCGACAACGATGGTTTTCATTGCCCCCCAGAAGCTGTTTGCAGCACTGACGTCATGTCCATCACCGTCATTGTCTGCCAGCAGCTTGTAGGCAATCCATACCAGCAATACACCGCCAAGCAGCATCAGACCCGGCACTTTCAGCAGCCAGACCACCACCAGAGTCATTGCGGTACGCACCGCGATTGCGCCCACCGTGCCCCAGATAATCGCCTTCTTGCGCAAATCAGCGGGCAGGTTGCGCGCAGCCAGGGCAATGACGATCGCATTGTCACCGGCAAGCACAAGGTCAATCACGATAATGGCCAGCAAGGCCGAGAAAAATTCAGCTGAAAACAGTTCCATGCGTGCATCTCCACTTAAGGATGCGAGTTAACCATCAGCAACAGACGTCAAAGCGAATGCCTGCCACCGCCTGGTCTCGCTTGCAGCTGGATGACTGCCGGTGCCGCCGGGGCAATGCCCGTATTGACGACGACACCACAAGCGGCACCTGTACGATGCCGCAGAAGCTACTCCCCTGGCTCCCCTGAGCCGGCCGATTACCTATTCCGGTCCCTAGCCGGAAACAGCCGACGAACAACATATTTCATATTTAGTGTGCCGGCGGATTATCAAAAAAACCCGCATGCAAAGTAAAATGAAGAAAAGCAATGTTATTCATTACGTTTCCATGATTCAGCCTCACATCCCTCAGCAACTTGTCATGGTTTTAATCATGTGTTGTAATCTGCAACGCTCGTGCGGTTATGCGCGGCCCCTCCAAAGGGGAGTAGCTTGAGCGGCTCCGGCCGCAGTGGTGCAGTCGTCAATTCGGGATGCTTTCATGTCCTCGGCTGTTCCGGCAATGTAGCGGAGTTCCTCTCCGCCCTTGCAAGCGAGACCTTTGCCTGAACGGGCAAAGTCTTATTGATGGCCGTTGTGCGGCCTGTCCGTCCGAGGTGATCGTCACGCCGAGCTGCCAAGCCGCACAGCCCGTCGCGCCATTGCAAGTAACGAAAGGACTGATATGCCCCGCAGCAAGATTCGCCGCTATCTGAAACACGGCATTCTCCCGCAGCTCAGTGTCTTTGAAGCCGTTGCCCGACTAGGCAGTTACACCAAAGCCGCCGAGGAACTCTACATGGCTCAACCCACCGTGTCGGTTCAAATGAAGAAACTGGCGGAAACCGTAGGACTGCCGCTGGTCGAGCAGATCGGTAAACGCGTTCACCTCACCGAGGCGGGCCGCTCCGTCCACGCAACCTGCAATGATCTGTTCGCGACACTGGGCAACCTGGAAGAAAAACTTGCCGACATTCGCGGCATGAACAGCGGCCGCCTGCAACTTGCGGTCAGTACTACAGGGAAATATTTCGCGCCGCGAGTGCTGGCCGAATTCGTCAAACAGCACCCGGGAATTGAAGTTTCACTGCAGATCCATAACCGCGCCACGCTGCTCGAACGGATGGCGAAAAATCTTGACGATCTGTATATATTCGCCAGCCCGCCCACCGACAGTGACGTTGTCTCACAGGCAATCCTGCCCAACCCCATGGTGCCTTACGCTGCAGCGAACCACCCGCTGGCAGGAGAGAAAAATATTCCATTTTCGCGATTCGCAGAGGAACCGTTTCTGATGCGCGAAAGCGGCTCGGGAACCCGGATGATTGCGCGCGAAATTTTTGCTCAGCACGGCTGCGAACCCAAAGTCCGCATGGAGCTTTCGACCAACGAAGCCATCAAACAGGCGATCATTGCCGGGCTCGGCGTGTCAATCATGTCGCGCTACACACTGGGCCTTGATGTTGCCCACGAGCAGCTTGCAGTACTTGATGTGCAGGGTTTTCCGGTGGAGCGCAGCTGGTTTTTTGCTTACCCCGCCGGCAAGCAGCTACCCATGCTGGCACAGGCTTTCATGGAGTTCACGCAGCAGGTCGCGCGATCGCTTGTTTACGATCATCTTTCCAAACCCTGAGCCCCCCCCTGAAGCTGGAAAGAGCCGGCCTTCAGGCCGTAAAATGCGCATTTCAATTATCGGTCATACCCGGCGGCGCGGATCACGCGCCGTTTCTTCCTGAGGATTTCACAATGCGTCTGGCTACCTACACCCTGATCTCTGACATGAACACCGTGCGTATCGGCGCTCAAGTCGATGGCAAGATGCTTGATCTGGTCGCTTGCGAACACACGCTGAACGACGGCAAGAGGATCATCCCTGCATCAATGAAAGGCCTTCTTGCAATGGGCGATGCCGGACTGGCGCGCGCCCGCGCTGTCCTCGAATTTGCCAGCAAGAACACGGCAAAGCTGGACTCAAAAACTTTGGCTCCCGATGGTGACGTGCATTATCTGCCGCCGATTCCTGATGCCGATAAATTCCTGTGCGTCGGAAAAAACTACCGTACTCACCTCGAAGAACTGAAACGCAACGACCTGATCAAGGAAATGCCCGGCGAGCCCACCGGCTTCATCAAGCTCAACTCCTGCCTTACCGGTCACGGCGCGGACGTGCCACGCCCGGCCACAGTGTCACGCCTTGATTACGAACCAGAACTGGTATTCGTACTCGGCAAACGCGCACACGGCGCAAAACGTGAAGACGCAGTGAGTTACATCGCGGGCATCACCATACTCAATGATCTGACCTGTCGCGACACCCAAAAAGCGGAAGTCGCCTCCGGCTCGCGTTTCTGGACCTCCAAAAATGCGCCCTCGTTCGGACCGCTGGGACCTTGCATCATCACCATGGACGAATTCCCGGATCCATACGACATCTGGGTTACCTGCAGCGTGAATGGCGTGCAGCGCATGCGTGTCAACACCAGCGACCAGATCTGGAAGCTGCCGGACATCATCCCTCACTTCTCGCGCCTACTCGACCTTCAGCCCGGTGACATGTTCGCTACAGGAGCTCCAGGCGGCGTTGCCGTGGGCAAAGCCGACGCCGAAGCGCTTTACCTGAAACCGGGAGACGTCGTTGAATGCAGTTTTGAAAAACCGGCAATGACTCTGCGCAACCGGATTGTCTGATCTCCCGGGGAAGCAATGAGTGCAAACAGGCGGCCTGCGGGTCGCCTTTCTTTTTGCCGCGTATTGATGCAACATCCCCGCACAACGCCATGATTAATCAGAGCATGCATGGGTCGGAACACAAAACTCCCACATGAATACAGCGCTGACAGTAAATCCGGCCAATGTGCTTGCCTCTGACCATGATTGCGGGCTCGCGCAGCCACAAATAATTCCGCAGATACCGGCAACGTATGGGTATGCGATTCCACCTTGGCCTTTAACAGTTTGCGCACCGATCCCGCTCATGGCATTGATGAGTTCATGAAAATTCGCCAGCCACAATGGCGGAAACGGTAATTCGGCAATGCACCTGAAACTGCTTTGCGCAGCTGCGTTTGCGTTAATCTCATCCCTGACTGCGACTGCGGCGGAATTGCCGCTGATCACCCCGAAAATCACCGAGTGGCAACTACCTGCCCCGATGTTCGGCAGGACGGTTACTGCCGGACCCGACGGTTTGATCTATGTTGCCGTTCCCAATGACAACAAGGTCGTGCGTTTTGATCCGCGCACCCAGTCGTTTCGCGAGTGGGAGATGCCGCGCGGCCACCAGCCAGCCAGCCTGACCGTTGATCGCACCGGCACGGTGTGGACCACCGGCCACGGTAACGGCACCATCGGCCGGCTCAGGCCTGCGACAGGAATGATTGCAGAATTTTCGGTACCTTCCGGCGGCGGTGGCCCGCACTCACTTGTTATCAGTGATGATGGAGAGACATTGTGGTTCACGATGCAAACGGGGGATAAACTGGGCAGCCTTGACACCGCAACAGGCCGAATCGTTGAATACGAAACCTCCGGCAACCCCAGCGGAATCGCCCTTGATCGTGCCGGAAATGTCTGGTGGTGCCGCAGCAATGACAACAAACTCGGACGCATGGACCCGCGTTCAGGAAAAATCAGCGAAATCGATCTTGGGCGAAGCGCCCGTCCGCGACGCATCGTAACAGCGGCCGATGGAATGCTGTGGGTCACGCTTTATGGCAGAGGGCAACTCATCAAGATAAACGCCCAGACCATGAAGACCGTCAAAACCTATCCTTTGCCGGGGGGCAATGCCGGAGCTCACTCGGTCGCCGTGGACAATGCAGGTGCCGTGTGGGTCAATGAACTCAGAACGGATACGGTAGTCCGTCTGGATGCCGCCACCGATACAATGCAGACCATCCGCCTGCCGTCGATCAATAATGGCATACGCCATCTTGCAATCGACGTTATGGGAAGGGTTTGGTATGTCGGCTCACACAACGGCAAACTCGGCGTAATTGATTGAGCAACACCATGCGAGCCTGTTTTCCGGCATTGCGCAGCATCATGGAAATATTGACCACAGTGCTAATGTCAGCGCTCTGGATCGTGGCGCCAGCACATGCAGATGACAAGTTATGGTCGGAATTGCAGTCCGGCGGACTTGTGTTGCTGATGCGTCATGCCGCTACAAACCCCGGCGTAGGCGATCCACCGCAATTCAAGCTTGACGACTGCTCGACACAGCGAAACCTGTCCGCGGCCGGGCAAATGCAAGCGACGAATATCGGCAGAATGTTGATGGCGCAGGGGGTCACGATCAGCGCAGTCCTGTCCAGCCGCTGGTGTCGCTGTCTTGAAACTGCCCGCAGGGCATTCGGAAAGGCAACCCCTTTTCCCAACCTCGATTCATTTTTCGGCGATCGCAGTGCCCAGGCAGATGCACAAACCACTGCCGTGCGCGCCAAAATCCAGTCATTCAACGGCCCCGGCAACTTGATGATGGTTACACATCAGGTGAATATCACGGCATTGACTGGAGAATATCCCGCGGAAGGTGAAATCTTCGTAGTACGTGCCGGACCGCAGAACAGGCTGCAATGGATCGGGCGCCTGCCCCCAGTGAAACCCTGATTTCGCGACACCCCATCATGATGCTGCACTGCGGCAGCAATTAATCCCCCGTTCAGCGATGGCGCGGTGCCGTCAGGTAATGACTGCATCGTCATCCCTTCGTTGCACCGGTGGTCGTTACTGACTAACATTGCGGCTGTGCAGCTGTCGCGGTAAAGCCATAAAAACGATTCGACGCTTCCGCACACCGCCAATAATCCAGCCCAATCTCTTGAGGAAGTTTGCATGCCCACTTACAAGATTCTGATCCTTGGCGCTTCGTATGGTTCGCTGCTCGCCACCAAGCTGCTGCTCGCCGGACATACCGTAAAGATGGTGTGCCTGCCTGCCGAGGCCGACCTGTTCAATACCGAAGGCGCCATCGTACGCATGCCGATCAAGGGTCGCGAAGGCCTGGTGGAAATCCGCTCCCGCGATCTTCCCGGGAAGCTCTCGGCAGGTGGCCCGGATTCAGTCAATCCTTCCGATTACGACCTGATTGCCCTGGCCATGCAGGAGCCACAATACCGCTCACCCGGTGTTCGTGAACTGCTCGACAAGGTTGCCAAATCGCGGGTGCCCTGCATGTCGATCATGAACATGCCGCCGCTGCCTTACCTGAAACGCATACCTGGCCTGAATGCCGACGGCTTGCGCAACTGCTTCACCGACGCCTCGGTTTGGGACAGTTTCGATCCCAAAACACTGACGCTGTGCAGCCCCGACCCGCAGGCATTCCGCCCGCCGGAGGAAAAAGTCAACGTGCTCCAGGTGCGATTGCCCACGAACTTCAAGGCCGCACGCTTCGACTCCGACGCACATACCCAGATCCTGCGCAATCTCGAGGCAGACATAGAAGCCATCCGCTTTGATGCCGGCGACGGCAAGAAAATTGAATTGCCGGTGAAACTCAAAGTGCATGACTCGGTATTTGTACCCCTCGCAAAATGGGCCATGCTGGTCGCCGGCAATTACCGTTGCGTACAACCCAATGAAATGCGGCCCATCAAGGACGCAGTACACAGTAACCTTGAAGCCACCCGCACGGTTTATAACTGGGTGGTCAAGCTCTGCGTATCACTGGGTGCCAGCGAAAAAGACATGGTGCCTTTCGAGAAATACGCCAATGCCGCACTGTCCCTGGGCAGCCCGTCTTCCGCAGCCCGCGCCCTGGCAGCCGGAGCACCCAACATCGAACGCGTCGATCTGCTGGTCAAAACCATTGCCGGGCAGAAGGGCCAGCAACTGGCCGAACTCGACCACACCGTCACGCTGGTCGAAGGCTGGCTGGAGAAAAACCGCAAAAAAGCCTGATCTCGTCCGAGCACCGAAAAAAGCCCGGGTTATGCCGGGCTTTTTTATCGCGCCGACATGCCGAACCGCCCCGGTTGTAACCGCTGGTGCAATTGCGCTAGCCTCCGATGACATGAAGTCCACCATCATCCCGTCAGGCCCGCGTACCGTTCCCACTCCGCGATCACACCGCTGGGCCGTACGTCTCACATGGATCACCGCGACCCTGTTGGCGGCTTCCGGCTGCCGCAGTACTGCTCCGGACCCCGCGCAATCCAGCGGTCCGCGCCCCAACACCCTGCAGGCCCACGTCTGGAACTGTGCCGACGGCACTGTCATTCATACCCGCAACCTCACGGCACCATCGGCCATCACGCTGCGTATCGGATCCGAAACACGCACCCTGCCCCAGGTTCGCGCCGCATCAGGCGTTCGCTACGAGGATGCGATGATGCAATTCTGGACCAAGGGAAATGGCGCAACATTCCAGCGCAAACCGGGCGATGCGACCGATTGTCGTGAAGTGCGTGCGCAGTCGTTGCGGGAAGATGCCCGCGTTCGCGGCATCACCTTCCGCGGTGTCGGCAACGAACCCGGATGGCTGCTGGAAATCGGGCCGGAAAACCGGGTCATGTTCGAAGACGGTTATGGCAGCGTGCGCGTACTGTTTCAGTCCCTGCCGCCGAAAAAAGATACCCGGCCCGGCGTCACCATTTACGAAAATACGTCCAGCGCATACCGGATGAAAGCAACCCTGCTACTGCAGAACTGCACCGACACCATGAGCGACGAAAGCTTCCCATACACGGTTGAAGTCGAAATCGAAGGCGCAAGACGGCGCGGTTGCGGCCAGTCGTTACGTTGACCTTCGTTGCGTTGACCTTTGTTGCCTTGTCCATCGCTGCGTTAAACGCCAACTTCAACCCTCGTGCCGTATTGCGCGGATCAGAGGACCATGATCCGCCCTTCGCATACGACGCGCAGCCTTAGCGCCCCAACGTGAGCATCAGCTGATTCAGCCGTTTGACGAATCCCGCCGGGTCTTCCAACTGACCACCTTCGGCCAGTAGCGACTGGTCAAACAACACCGCCGAAAGATCGTTGAATTTCGAATCATCAATCTCGGCTTGCAAACGCTGCACCAGCGGATGCGTGGTGTTGATTTCGAGAATCGGCTGCGATGCCGGCACCGCCTGCCCCGCGGCTTTCAGCATGCGCTGCAGATGCGCGGTCATGTCGTGATCATCCGCCACCAGACAAGCCGGAGACTCCGTCAGGCGCAGCGTCACACGCACATCCTTGACCCGCTCACCCAGCGCTTTCTTGATGCGTTCGACCAGGTCCTTGTGTTCCCCTTCCGCCTGCTCTTGTGCTTTTTTCTCGGCCTCGTCTTCCAGCTTGCCCAGATCCAGCGTGCCTTTGGCGACAGACTGCAGCGGCTTGCCCTCGAATTCGGTGAAAAAGGACATCATCCACTCATCAACGCGGTCTGACAGCAGCAGGACCTCGACACCCTTCTTACGGAACACCTCCAGATGCGGGCTGGCCTTGGCTGCAGCAAACGTGTCTGCAGTGACGTAATAAATCTTTTGCTGCTCCGGCTTCATCCGCGCCACGTAGTCGGCGAGCGAGACTTCCTCATCCGCGGTGTCCTTTTGCGTGGATGCAAAACGCAGCAGCTTGGCAATACGTTCGCGGTTGGCCTGGTCTTCACCGACGCCTTCCTTGAATACACGACCAAACTCCTTCCAGAAGGTTGTGAACTTCTCTTTCTGGTTCCCGGCAAGATCCTCGATCATCGACAGTACCCGCTTGACGGAACCGGCGCGTATCGTCTCGATGTCTTTTGATTCCTGAAGGATCTCCCGCGAAACGTTCAGCGGCAGGTCGCTGGAATCAATGACGCCGCGCACAAAGCGCAGGTAATGCGGCATCAGATGCTCGGCATCGTCCATGATGAATACGCGACGCACGTAAAGCTTGATACCGTGCCTCTGCTCGCGATCCCAAAGGTCAAACGGCGCACGACCGGGGATGTACAGCAGCTGGGTGTATTCCTTGCGCCCCTCGACCTTGTTGTGCGACCAGGTCAGCGGTGCCTCGAAATCATGCGCCACATGTTTGTAGAACTCGGTGTATTGCTCGTCCGTTACCTCGGACTTGGGCCGCGCCCACAAAGCGCTCGCCTGGTTGACGGTTTCATCATTGTCAGTCGTGATGTATTTACTCGAATCCTTGTCCCACTCTTCAACCTTCATCACGATGGGCAATGTGATGTGGTCGGAATATTTGCGCAGGATCGTGCGCAGCCGCGAGTTGTCAGCAAACTCATCTTCGCCTTCGCGCAGATGCAGCGTCACCGTGGTGCCGCGCTCCGCCTTCTCGACGATTTCCAGCGTATAGTCGCCGCCGCCATCGGACTCCCAGCGCACCCCGTGCTCCGCCGTCAGGCCGGCGCGACGGGTGGTCAACGTGACGCGGTCGGCCACCACGAATGACGAATAAAAACCGACGCCGAACTGGCCGATCAGGTTGGCATCCTTGGCTGCGTCGCCGGTCAGCTTTGACAGGAATTCGCGGGTTCCGGAACGCGCGATGGTGCCGACGTTTTCAATCACTTCCTGCCGCGACATGCCGATGCCGTTGTCGGTGATGGTGACCGTGCGTGCTGCGGCATCAAACGACACGCGGATTTTCAGTTCCGCATCATTTTCCAGCAGCGCCTTGTCGGTAAGCGCCTCGAAGCGCAGCTTGTCACAGGCGTCCGAGGCATTTGACACCAGTTCGCGCAGAAAAATTTCCTTGTTGCTGTACAAGGAATGAATCATCAACTGCAGCAGTTGCTTGACCTCGGCCTGAAAGCCCAAGGTCTCTTTATTGTTGGTTTCAGACATCGTTACTCCGGAATGGTAAACAAGGCAGTGAAACAGAGTTGGGGGCTGCAGCGAGCCATTTCAAGCGCACACAGCACTGACGGGCGCAGCGAAAACCGCGCCCGAATGATTTACCAAGTCATTGATTTTATTTGTTTTTTAACTTGGCAATCATGAGCACCACAGCACCAACCGCGAGCACGCCCAGCCCCACCAGCGCATGGGTGCGGTGATAGGTCAGGCTGGAATACAGCAGATAACCGCACATCAGCACAAAGATCGCCGGCACAACCGGATAAAACGGCACCCTGAACGGCCGCGGTGCATCCGGTTCCTTTGCGCGCAGCACAAACAGCGCAATGCCCGTCAACAGGAAAAAGCCCCAGAACACCGGCAGTGAATATTCGACCAACCCCTTGAAGCCGGCATTCTGTATCGCGCCCAACCCCACCAGCGCCAGCGCGATCGCGCCCTGCACCAGCATCGCATTACGCGGCGAACCGCTTTCTTCATGCCATTTCCCGAGGAACCCGAGCATCGGCCAGTCACGACCCAACGCATAGTTCGACCGGGCGCCAACAATCATCGACCCGTTCACCGATGTCAGCGCCGCAATCGCGATCATGATCGCGATAACCTTCTCACCTGTCGGTCCCCAGACGGCCTTCAGCAGATCGGCGGCCACTGCATTGGAACGCGCCATCTGGTCATAACCAAGCCCCTTCAGGTAAGCGAAGTTGACCAGCACATACAAAAAAGCCACAACGCTGATGGCGATCAGCAACGCACGCGCCATGTTGCGCTCGCGGTCGCGCACTTCCGCGGATATATAGGCTGCATCATTCCAGCCGCCGTAGGTAAACAGCACAAAGATCATCGCCGAGCCGATGCCCGCCCCCATGTACCAGGGCTGGGCAGCGCCGGCTGCTGCAGGCACCACCGGGGCCGGCGGTGCGGCAAAAAACAAGCCGGCAACAACAATCAGCAGCAGACCGCAGACTTCCAGAACGGTAAAGAGGTTCTGTGTCGCCTTGCCTTCACGAATGCCGCGATAGTTGACTGCCGTCAGCACCACAACAACCAGAGCGGCCCAGATCGCCGACGAATAAGCACCCAGATTGATGACGCGGGACAGGTAATCGCCGAACAGATAGGCAAACACCGCAATCGAACCGGCGACGATCACTGTCATCCGCGCCCAGCCGTAGAGAAACGCCAGGGAACGGCCAAAGGCGCGCTGCAGGAAATGATATTCACCGCCAGCGGAGGGAAATGCCGTAGCCAGTTCGGCATAACACAGCGCACCGATGATCGAAAACACGCCCCCGGCAATCCACACCGCATACAGCGTCGTTTCATCACCTACCGCACCGGCAACGATCGACGGTGTGCCGAAAATGCCGGCGCCGACGATCAAACCGACGATCATCGCGCAGGCGTCGGTCATGGACAGCGTCTGGCGCGGCGTTGCTGAAGACTGTTCAGTGCTCATACATGCTCCCCCGCCACGGACAGGAATGCCGCGGCTTTGATTGATGGCTGCAGACCCGGATTATTTTTCGGCTTCCGGCTCGTCCGATGCGCGCTTCAGTTCACCGCGCAGAACCTGCTTCGCGGTCCAGGGCACCTGCTTGCGTGCTGCGCCCTCGCCAATCGCCAGCGTGCCGGTGATGTTGCCGCCATCAACCCGGCCGGTGAACTCATGACGCAGAACACCGCTGCGCCCTCCGGCAACGATACGGATGCGCTCGCCGTCCATGCGGCCACGCAGGTCGGAACTGCGGTCACGGATATCAACCTTGCCTTCAAGTTCCTGAAACTCCTGCAGCAGCGTGAACTCCATTGGCGTCTCGCGACCGTCGATGTTCAGCAGGGACTGCCATTTGCCCGGCACCCGCGCAGGCACGACATATGAAAAAAGATAACTGATGCCGGGGGTACCGACCTTTTTCTCGGGCACGATCAGTTCGCGCTGTTCGTCCGGATGCCATTCGCCGAAATGGTAGTCATGCGCGACCACCCGGGTGCCGGGTTTCAGCGACATGACCTTGGCGCGCAGGCGCAGATTCATCTGCGGCAGCAAGTAGGTGGTCAACACAGTCGCCTTGGAGAGGTCTGTCAGAAACAGGTTCTGCTCGACAAAGTGCACCTTGTCGGTCACACCCGCCTTCTGCGCATTCTGGTTGGCCAGCTTCAGCAGCACGGTATCCAGATCAACACCAAAGCCGCGTGCTCCACGCTTGCTCGCCGCAGTAATGATGATGCGTCCGTCGCCGGAACCAAGGTCAATGACGAAATCCTTGGGCCCGACCTTGGCCATTTCGAGCATGGTATCGACGACGATCTGCGGCGTCGGCACATAAACCACATCGCCCCGGCCATCCTGTGCCGCTGCGGGAAAAGCCATTACAGCACCCAGACCTGCCGCCAACCAACGCATTGCACTTGCGATTCTCATTTCTGCTCCTTGTTGGAACTGCCTGAACCGAACTGCGGCTCACCGATGTTCATCCGTCCCCGTTGCGTACGCACAGCCTGCCACGGCACGCTGACACCGTTCCCCGCCGTACTGCCCCCTTCGACGATCATCATTGCGCTGCCGGTAATGGTATCGCCATTGATGCGCCCACGAAACTCCCGCAATGCCGCTTTGCCGGCCGGTTCACCGCCCATGACAAAGCTGATCGCATCGCCCCTTATTTCCAGTCGCCCGAGGGCTGCCGCCCCCCCCGCAATCCGTCCCTTGCCCGCCGCCTGCTGGTATTTCTGGCCGATCACGGCCTCATGCATTTGCTCAACACCCTCAACCGGCAAACGCCAGCTCCACGTGCCCGAGAAATCCGCGGGGATGACCCAAAGCATGATCTCGCTGCGGGGAGGACCGTAAGGTTTGTCCGGAACATTGACGGTGATCCGCGCATCCGGTTTCCAGTCGCCAAAATCAAAATCATGGGTAACGATGCGTGAACCGGGCCGTAACTGCTCAAACAACTGCGGCCGCAACCTCAGGTTCAACGCCGGCAACAGGTAAGCCGTAACCACTGACGCACGGCTCAGATCAGTATTGAACAGGTCGCGCACCTCGAAATTGACCTTGTCGGCAACGCCCTGCTTCTGCGCGGCTTCGTTGGCCATCCGCGCCAGATGGCTCTCGATCTCCACACCGAAGCCACGGGTACCGAAACGTTTTGCCGCCTGGATCGAAATCCGGCCATCGCCTGAACCCAGATCCACCAGGAAATCTCCGGCACCGACGCCACCCAACTCCAGAATCGCATCAACCACGTTCATCGGCGTCGGCACGTAATGCACGTCCGATGCCTGTGCCGCAAACGAACCGCACAAGACACCGGCCAGCACCGTGCGCACCACCTTGCGAGTGATGTGAAGCAGACTCACCGTGCAGTAGCTCGAACCGCACGCCATGCATGAACGGTCTGTGTTTTACCGGTGCCGCGACGCACGCTCCCTTCAATGACATCGCCGTTGACGCGCCCCTCGAAATACAGCGCCGCCTCATTCTCGCGATCCCGGTCATCCACCATCACGAAACTAAACTGGTCGCCGGACAGGCGCGTCTCCCATATCTGCGCATGGCGTGGGCCGAATTTTCCGTGACCATCAATTTCCTGATACTTCTGGCGCAGTTCCAGATCAATGTCGTGTTCGCCGCCGGGCAATGCAACCCTGATGCGCCATGGTCCAGCCACTTTTGCCGGCACTATCCACAGGAAAGTGTTTTTACGGATCTGCGTAGTGACATCCGGCTTCCAGTCACCCAGCCGGAAATCGTGCGACACCAGCCTCGTGCCGGGCTTCAGGTCGAGCAGCAGCGGCTGCAGGCGCATCATTACGCCGGGCAGCAAATACATCGTAATCACTGTGGCACGGCTCAAATCGGTCTTGAACAGATCCTGCTGCAGGAAACTCACGCGATCCGAGACACCGGCTTCCGCAGCAGACGCCATGCTTTGCGCAACCAGATCACCGTCAAGATCAACACCCATGCCGCTCGCACCGTAACGCTGCGTGGCGGTAATCAGAACACGGCCATCGCCGGAGCCGAGATCCATAACGTAATCCTGCGGGGTGACCTTGGCGAGCCTGAGCATTTCTTCAATGACCACATAGGGCGTCGGCACAAACGGCACATCAAAGTATTGCTGCTGTTGCTGTGCGCGCGCACCCGGCAGCAACACCAACCCCAATGAGACAGCAAGAAATATTTCTTTTAAAAACAAGTATTTACGAACCATCGCAACGCTCATCATCACCCTCACAATCATCGCCTTCATCATCTTCATCATTTCCACTCTCACTGGAATTCGCGAATCACCGGCGGCGGCGCTGTCACGTGATCGGGGTCCTGGATTTCCACACGAACAGCGCTCCACGGTGCAGCCTTTCCGGCATCGGCAGCAACACGCATATTCCCCTCAAGGGCCTGATTGACACGCAGACCGCTGAAAGCAACCTTACCGAGTTCGGGCAGCGTCAGTGTCAGATCAACCTGGCGTCCCGTGAGTTTGGCCTCTTCAACCGGCACGACGGAGTTGCCGTCGAGCCTCGCGGTCGCTGTCAGCTTCTGGTAGTTCTGCTTTAACGTCAGTTCGACCTGCCGCTTCACGCCGCCAATGGTTACAGGCCATACCCAGCGCCCCGCCACCTTGTCGGGTACTACCCAGAACAGCACCAGGCTTTTCTGCGATCGTCCGACCGGTTTGCCCGGCGCATCCATTTCGAATTGGCGATCCGGCATCCAGTCGCCGATGCCGTAGTCATGCGACACGATGCGCGTTCCCGGCGCCAGCGCCAGAAGCTTCGACCGCGCCATCAGGTTCACTTCGGGCAACAGATAAATCGTGATGACGGTGGCCGGCGACAGATCGGTTTCAAACAAGTCACGCGCGTAGAATTTCGCGCGGTCGGCAACGCCGGCCTTGCGCGCATTGCTGTTCGCCAAAGCGACCAGGCGCTTGTCGAGATCGACACCGAAACCGCGGGCGCCGATTTTCTTCGCGGCGGTGATGACCATGCGCCCGTCCCCCGAACCCAGATCAATCACGTAATCGCTCTTCGTGACTTTGGCAGTGCTCAGCATCGCATCGACCACCACCTGCGGCGTCTGCACATAAGGCGTATCGCCGAAATCCTGCGCAGTTGCCGCAGCCATCCAGACCAGCGCCGTCATGCCGGCCACAATCCGTTTGAATGCCATCAGTTAACCGCGTTCCTCTCTTCCGCCGCTGGCGGTATTGCGGCGGTACGCGCCGTACGTTCAGCCGTCCACTCCACGCGCGCCGCCATGCGGCTGCCGGAAAGAGCGACCTGGCCAGTGATGGCATTTCCGGCGACACGACCACTGAACTGATGCTTCACCGCTGCGCCGTTCACATCAGCGGTCAGCGAAAAGGTCAAATCATCGCCGCGCAGTTTTGCGCCTTCGATTTTCACCGCACGGCCATTGATTCGCGCAACACCGGAAATCTGCTGATACTGCTGCTCGAAACTGATCTCGTAGGTTTGCGCCTTCCCGGACACCGGCAGTGCCACGCGCCATGCACCGGCGATTTTTGCCGGCACGATCCACAAATAGATGTCACTGTCACCACCGGCACCGGAGAACTTGTCGGCAGCATCCATCCTCACGTACTCATCCGCTTTCCAGTCGCCCATGTCGAAATCATGGGACACCAGACGCGTTCCGGGTTTCAGCTCCAGCAGTTTCGGTCGCAAGGCAAGGTTGACCCGCGGCAGCAGATACATCGTGATGACGGTCGCCTGCGTCAGGTCGGTCTCGAACAGATCGCGCTGGAAAAACGTGACCTTGTCGACCACACCGTTGCGGCGGGCATTGTCATTGGCTTCGGTGATGCGCACCGGATTGAGGTCCACGCCAAAACCGCGGGTGCCGAATTTTTTCGCCGCGGTGACCACAATGCGGCCATCGCCGGAACCGAGATCAATCAGGTAATCCTCGCCGGTAACACGGGCCATGGCCAGCATCCGGTCCACGACGGCCTGGGGCGTGGGCACATAAGGAACACTGGGTCGCACTTCTGAAGCCTGAACATTCGGCACCGCCGCAACAAATGCCAACGGCAACAGGGCTGCTTTCAACACCTTCATCAGACGCTGCATGATTGTCTCCACGGCTGAACGGCCGGTGCCCGAACATACGGGAACCCGAGACCACCACAGGCCTTGTTGTCGTCACCGGGATGCAACGGCGCGTGTGGTAGATTGGCGGCGAATTATAACCGACAGCCCTCTGACACTCCCATGCCATTCGTCCTGATTTTCATCTCCGGCGGCGCAACACTTGCGCTGGAATTGCTCGCTTCGCGCATCATGACCCCGTACTTCGGCGTCAGCCTTTACATCTGGACAGGCATCCTGTCGATCACCCTGGTCTCACTGGCATTCGGTTACTGGTGGGGCGGCCGCCTTGCCGGCCGCAGCAAGACCGCGACGCCGCAACGCCTGGCCCTGCTGTTTTCGATCATGCCGGCATTGGCCGGCATCGCCATCGTCGCCGCCTGCCTGCTTTATCCCTTTGCCTTTCACCCGCTGGCGCGCTGGAGCCTTGTCGGCGGCGCCTTTGCAGCATGCCTCATCCTGCTCCTGCTGCCGCTGATTGCGACGTCGGCAATGAATCCCCTGCTGGTCGCCCTGCTGCTGCAGCGCAAGCAGAGCGGCAGCCAGGGAGATGCTGGCGCGGGACTGGTGTTTTTTGTCAGCACCCTGGGCTCTGTTGCTGGCGTACTGATCACCGCCTTCGGCCTGATCCCGTTCATCAGCAACTACACCGCAACACTGATGGTCGCGATGCTGCTGGGCGCGCTATCGCTGGTTGCTGCCAGTTTGAAACTGCCAATGAGTCTCCGCGGCATGGTTACCGCCTGCGCTATGGTCGCAATCCTCAGCGCCGCACTGCTCGCCTGGCAGGGCGACCGTTACACCGGCCGGCAGGGCCCCCTGGCCTTCAGCGGCGCAAAGTGGCAGATCGAAGCCGTACACAGTTCGCTGTTCGGTACGGTCAAGGTGCTGCGCAGCGAGGCCGATGGCGAAGGCAGGTTCCTGCGGGTTTATTTTCACGACGGCCTGATCCAGAACATGGTCGACTCGAACCAGCGCTCGGTATCGTTCTACACCTATGCACTGGAAGCGCTTACCCGTGCGTACCGGCCCGAACCGCAGCAAGTGCTGATGCTGGGCCTTGGCGCCGGCATTGTGCCCACGCGTTTTGCCGCCAGCGGCAGCAGCGTGGAAGTCGTTGAAATTGATCCTTCTTCAGTGACCGTTGCCCAGCGATATTTCGGATTTGATGCCAGCCGCGTCACCACGCATCAGGCCGATGCCCGCACCTACGTCGGGCAGTGCACGCCGCGCCACGACGTTGTGCTGGTCGACCTTTTCCACGGCGACGGCACACCGGATTACCTGATCACCCGCGAATTTTTCAGCGACCTGAAACGCTGCCTGCGCCCCGGCGGAATCGCGGTGTTCAACACCTTCGCCGACGTCGAGGATCCGCGCACCTATGCCCATCTGCTCGCCACGCTGACCAGCGAATTGCCGCACGCGGTGATGTATCGACCGGACTGGCCGGGCGCGCGCCGGATCAACAGTTTTCTGGTGGCCTCAGCCACACCGCTCGCGGCACCGCAGCGCGTAACGATGCCGGATGTGCCGGAACGTCATTCAACAACGCTATGGGACATGCTGGCAAAACCGCGCGCGGTCGGCGGAGAACTGACAGCAGGCGGCATCATCATCCATGACGCATGGAACGCCGCCACGCTCGACATTGCCGCCAGCCAGTCGGGTTTCCGCCAGAGTGTTCTGGAGAACTCGCCTCCCGCGCTGTTGATGAACTAGCCCTTCACCCGTGTTGCCTGCCAGCGCAGGACCTTGCCGTCACCGAAATTGGCAGTGCCTTCCATGCGGTCGCCGTTGACCTTGCCCTGGAAGCGCGCACGACTCGAACCCTGGGGCATCACAAAACGGATTTCGCTGCCGTTAAGTTGCGGCTCCGCCAGCCCCAACTTCTGCGTTGAGGATTCAGCCCTGCCCTCGAAACGCTGGTAAGTCTGCTTCAACGCAAGGCCATACTCGCCCTGCCCGTCAACCTGCATGCGCCAGTTGCCGTTGATTTTCGCCGGCACAACCCAAAGGTAAAGGGTCGCTCTCGGCACGCCGGAGATGAATTCCTTTTCCGGAACGTCAAAACTGATTTCCGAATCATGCATCCACTCATCGAAGTGGTAATCGTGGGAAACGATGCGGGTGCCCGGACTCGGTTCGGTAAACAGCTTTGTACGCAATTTGCGCATCATCTCGGGCAGCAGATACAGCGTAATCACCGTCGCCTTGCTGACGTCCGTTTTGAAAATGTCTTTCGCCTCAAAACGCACACGGTCGGAAATACCCAGGCTCTTTGCGCGTTCATTGCTCAGGCGGATCAGTTCTTCGTCGATATCCACGCCATAACCGCTGGCTTTGAGCTTGTGCCCTGCTGTAAGCACAATAATGCCGTCGCCGGAACCGAGATCCATCACAAAATCACGGGAGCCCACATTGGCCATGCCCAGCATCTGGTCAACCACAACGGTCGGCGTCGGCACATAAGGTCCGCCGCTGCGCTCGTATTCCGGCGGCACATGCGGCTGTTTCGCCGGAGGTTTTTGCGCCAGAGCTGAAAACGAAAACAACAAGCCCAACAATACCGATGCCCATCGAATGCCGCTGCTCATGTGTCCATCCTCTCGATTAAATGCTTTGCGAAAAACGCGCGCCAATATAACGCATTCAGCGCTTTTTGCCGCCCCGGCTTTCGGCACAGGTATTCGCCAGTTCGTAGACTGATACCTCGCCAGTGAAAGTCAGGCGGATCGCCTGGCGGATCATACCCAGTTCGTCCGGACGAAACCGTTCACGCATCTCGGCCTTTTCGGTTTCCGCCAGTACGCGGCTCAGCGGAGTGCCCTGGTCGCGCAACGCGATGGCGGCCTGCGCGCTGCCCACCAACTGCTCACAGGTCAGTTCGGCACGAGCCGGCGTGGCGGCCAAAGCCGCTGCGGACAGCAACAAAACGCGGATCAGCATGGCATTGTCCTGCTCAAAACGCCGCCGGATCAAGCGCCAGCGTACTTGCAGCGCCGGCAGTAACCGTCTGCGACAGCGCCGCAGCCTGGGGCAGCAGATGTTCCAGATAAAAACGCGCAGTGGCCAGTTTGGCCTTGAAGAATTCATGTTCAGGATCGGTGGCCGCCAGATGATCTTGTGCGATCAATGCCGCACGCGCCATCAGCCAGCCGCCCGCCACCGTTCCGAACAGCTTCAGGTACGGCACCGCGACGGCGGCCGCCGTCTCCGGCTGTTGACGGTAATGTTCGACCAGCCACACTGTCGCCGTTTCCAGAGCATCAACAGCCTGCGCAAAACTGCGGCGCATCAGCGCATACGATTCCCCCGCCGCGGCAAGACCGGCATCGAGCATGCGCATCTCCGCAATCAGCGCCATCGCTGTTGCCCCTTTTTCCGCACCGACCTTGCGCCCGATCAGATCATTGGCCTGGATGCCGGTAGTGCCTTCGTAAATGGTCGAAATCCGCGCATCGCGCAGATATTGGGCAGCGCCGGTCTCCTCAATGAAACCCATGCCGCCGTGAATCTGCACCCCTGTCGAGGCGATCTCCACAGCAACTTCCGTGCACCAGCCCTTGACCACCGGCGTCAGCAGATCCAGCCGCGCCTGATGCTGCGCTTGCTGCTGCTTATCCGGATGGTGCTTCGAACGATCGAGCTCGCCTGCTGCGTAATAACCCAGCGCACGCATGGCTTCCGTCTGCGCCTTCATGGTCATCAGCATGCGCCGTACATCCGGATGATGGATGATGGTGACCCGGTCACCGCTGCGCTGGCCGATCGCACGGCCCTGCACCCGCGTCTTCGCGTATTCCAGCGCATGCTGATAGGCGCGTTCGGCAATCGCAATGCCTTCCATGCCGACCCCGAGCCGGGCGTGGTTCATCATCGTGAACATGTATTCAAGACCGCGATGCGGCGCACCCACCAGATACCCCACAGCACCCGGACCGTCGCCATAGGCCAGCACACAGGTCGGGCTGCCGTGTATGCCCAGCTTGTTTTCGATCGATACGCAGCGAATGTCGTTGCGTGCGCCGAGGCTGCCATCCGCATTGACCATGAACTTGGGCACGACGAACAGCGAAATGCCTTTCACACCCTCCGGGGCATCGGGCAGGCGCGCCAGCACCAGATGCACGATGTTCGCCGCCATGTCGTGCTCACCCCAGGTGATGAAGATCTTGGTGCCGCGAATGCGGTAATGATCGCCTTCCGGTATGGCCTGCGCGCGTACGGCTGACAGGTCGGAACCGGCCTGCGGCTCGGTCAGGTTCATCGTGCCGGTCCATTCGCCCGAGACCAGCCTGTGCATATAAGTATCGAGCAGCGCCTGTGAACCGTGATGCAGCAGCGCCTCCTGCACGCCGGTGGTCAGCATCGGGCACAGACAGAACGCCATGTTCGCGCTGTTCCACATTTCCTGCAGCGGCATCGCAATGACATGCGGCAGGCCTTGTCCGCTGTAACGTGTCGATCCGCCCAATCCGTTCCAGCCAGACTCGGCGAACTGCCGATAAGCCTCCTTGAACCCGTCCGGCGCAGTCACCGCGCCGTCACGCCACTGCGCGCCCTGTTTGTCGCCAACGCGGTTCAGCGGATCGAGCACGCCCTGCGCGAATTTGCCGGCTTCGGTGAGCACAGCCTCAACCAGTTCCGCATTGACGTCTTCACAGCCCGGCAGCGCAGCCACCGAGTCCAGTCCGGCAAACTCGGCGATGGCGAACTGCATGTCCTTCAGCGGTGGGGCATAGGTCGACATATGGATCATCCACAAAAACAAAGGGCGCCATGCAGGCGCCCTTTGATGTTACCGCATGTGGCCGAGGGTCAGATTTGCTGCGTCAACTCCGGCACGGCCTTGAACAGATCTTCCACCAGCCAGTAATCCGCCACCGCAAAGATCGGCGCTTCCGGATCCTTGTTGATGGCGATGATCACCTTGCTGTCCTTCATGCCGGCCAGATGCTGGATCGCGCCGGAAATACCGACCGCGATATACAGTTCCGGCGCCACAATCTTGCCGGTCTGACCGACCTGATAATCATTGGGCACGTAACCGGAATCCACAGCCGCGCGTGAAGCACCGACTGCAGCACCCAGCTTGTCAGCCAGCGCTTCAAGAATCTTGAAGTTGTCGCCGCTGCCCATGCCGCGACCACCGGACACGATGATGCGTGCCGCAGTGAGTTCGGGGCGGTCGGATTTCGACAGTTCCTGGCTGTTGAATTTCGTCAGGCCGGTATCCGGACCGGCAGCGAGGTTCTCGACCGCAGCGTTGCCGCCTTCAGCAGCCGCATCAAAACCGGTGGCGCGAACCGTGATGACCTTGATCTTGTCCGTGGACTGCACCGTGGCCATCGCGTTGCCGGCATAAATCGGCCGCACGAAGGTGTCGGCCGAGACCACGGCACTGATATCCGAAATCTGCTGGACATCGAGCAACGCGGACAGGCGCGGCATGAAGTTCTTGCCGTAGCCGGTGGCCGGAGCAAGGATGTGGCTGTATTGGGCAGCAACCGTCTGGATCAGCGCGGTCAGATTTTCGGCGGCACCGCCGGCATACAGCGGCGAGTCGGCGAGCAGCACTTTGCTGACACCGGCGATCTTCGCAGCAGCCTGCGCTGCATCCGCGCATTGATGACCGGCCACCAGCACCACAATGTCGCCGCCGATTTTGGCAGCGGCGGTAACGGTGTTGGTGGTGCCGGGCTTGAGCAGTTTGCCGTCGTGTTCGGCAATGACGAGTACGGACATCAGATCACCCTCGCTTCATTCTTGAGTTTGGCAACGAGTTCCTGCACATCCGCCACCTTGACGCCGGCGCTGCGTTTGGCCGGCTCTTCAACCTTGACGGTTTTCAGCCGCGGCGTGACATCAACACCCAGCGCTTCGGGCTTGAGCACTTCCAGCGGCTTTTTCTTCGCCTTCATGATGTTGGGCAGCGTCACATAACGCGGCTCGTTCAGACGCAGGTCGGTGGTCACCACCGCCGGCAGCTTGATCGTCAGCTTCTCCAGACCGCCGTCGATTTCGCGCGTCACATCGGCGGTATCACCGTTGACGGCAATCGCCGAGGTAAAGGCCGATTGCGGCCAGCCGAGCAGCGCAGAAGTCATCTGGCCTGCCTGATTGGAATCGTCATCAATCGCCTGCTTGCCCATGATCACCAGCTTGGGCTGCTCCTTGTCGACAATGGCCTTGACCAGCTTGGCCACGGCCAGCGGCTGCACCTCACCGGCAACCTCGACGAGGATGCCGCGATCAGCACCCATTGCCATCGCCGTGCGCAATGTTTCCTGCGACTGCTGTGTACCGACCGACACCGCGACGATTTCGGTGACGATGCCGGCTTCCTTCATGCGCACCGCCTGTTCGACCGCGATCTCGCAAAAGGGATTCATTGCCATCTTGACGTTGGCGGTCTCCACGCCGGTGCCATCCGACTTGACGCGCACTTTCACGTACGGGTCGATGACACGTTTGACTGTCACTAGAACCTTCATGAATGCTCCGGAAAGGAATTCAGGGAATTCGGCACGGGAATACACCTGTGCAGAACGCTGATTTTAGCGCATCGGCCCACCTGGCGAAACGGCGCACGGCCACATAATGGGCGAATACGCGCCGCTCGGCGCCTGTAGCGCCTGTTGTAGCAGGACAAAGACGCCGCAGCGGCGCCCAGATCATGAACTACCGGATCAGGACCAGCGATAGAGTTCGTCCACCGCGCTGCCCGGTTTGATGCCCATCACCAGTTGCAGCAGCCTGGCCGTGCGCGCTTCGCCGAGCAGCGGTGCGCAGTTGGACGAGAATTTCGTCGACAGATCGTCATCCGTCATCGGGTTTTCACCCTCCCCTTTCGGGTCCAGTACGCGCTCTTCCAACACACGCCCGTCGCGCAGTTCGATGCGTGCGACACCGGAGCGGCGTCCGGGATAAATACGTTCACATTCTTCATCGACATACACATCAGTGACATCAATCAGGCGGCGAATGTCGGCGCGATCCAGATTCGCACGGTCGAAACTCGGTACGGTCACATTGCCGAAGGCCATCGCCAGTGCCGTGGTCACCGGTGCGCTCATCTGCGCATCCAGCAGGTTTTCCGCGGTTTTCTGGTCGTGCCCGGCTGCGCCGGCTTCATACATGCCGATGCGCACGCTGGCGACATCATCGATCTTGAACGGCGTACGACGGCCGATGGTGCGCACCGCATCCAGCGAAGCATGGAAATGGCGGCAGGCCGGATAAGGTTTGAAATAGGCATTGCAGATCTCGAAGCGTTCACCCAGCGCATCGGTCAGCAAGGCCCACTCCGCATTGCCGCCAGCCGCAGCCTGGATGAATCCGTAGCGACCCTCGATCACTTCGCCGGGTCCGGTCAGGCCGCGTTTGGCCAGTTCCGCGCAGACGATGCCGTCACGTGCGGCCTTGCCCGGATGGATGCGCTTGACCTCAGCACCGTCCTGCAAATAGGCCCGCAGTCCGCCGGAGAAACTGCCGGCCAGTCCCAGCGCGTTCAACGTCGTTGCAGCATCGAGGCGCATCAACCGCGCAGCAGCCGCAGTCGCACCGAATACGCCAGCGGTCGGCGTGTTGTGAAATCCGCGCCGCGAGGTATGCGGGTGCACCGTAGCCGCAATGCGCAGCGTCACGTCATAACCGGCGACACCGGCAGCGATCAGATCTTCGGCGGATGAACCGAGTTTTTCCGCCATGGCCAGCAAAGCTGAAAAAACCGAACCCCCGGGATGCACCGAACCCCG
The DNA here is from genome assembly GCA_964531455.1 of uncultured Bordetella sp. Classification (GTDB taxonomy): domain Bacteria; phylum Pseudomonadota; class Gammaproteobacteria; order Burkholderiales; family SG8-41. The sequence continues at coordinate 6,422 of CAZHFZ010000006.1, read as the reverse complement.
CGTCATGCCGTCATCAAAATCCAGACCATGCGTCGCTGCGCCGTTGACGAAGGCCGCGTTCTGCGCAGACAGTTTGTGCGAAGTGCCGATCACACTGGCCTCCGTGGACTGGTCCCAGGACTGCAGGTAATCGAGCACGATGCGCGCCGCATCGGTACCCGAACCGGCCACGGCGCAGGTCAGGTAATCGAGCAAGGCACGACGGAAGGCATGCACCGCCGCGTCGGGCAACTTGCGGGCATCCAGTTCGGCGACATAACGGGCCAACTTGCGGCTGGCGTCACGCGCAACTTCCGGAATCACGGGCACATTCGCAGGAGAGTTCATAGGTATTTGATTTAATTAATTAATTTGACTTACTGATTTTGGCGTCACGGATCACCTTCGCCCACTTCGCATGTTCACTGCGCAGATACGCGGCGAATTCATCCGGCGTACCGCCCGCAGGTTCGGCGCCGTCCGCAGTCATGTAATCGATGACTTCGCGCGTGCCGAGAATTTTCAGCATCTCCTTGTTGAGACGCAGCACGATGGCGCGCGGCGTGCCCGCGGGTGCGAGCATGCCGTTCCAGGTGTTCGCCTCGTAACCGGGGAAACCGGATTCGGCCACCGTCGGCACATCGGGCAGGGCTTTCGCCCGACGATCACCGGCCACCGCCAGTGCACGCAGTTTGCCGCTCTTGACCATCGGCGTGGTGTTGATCGACCCGCCGAACATCACCTGCACCTCACCGCTGAGGATGCCGGTGAGTGAAGGGGCCGTACCTTTATAAGGGATGTGCGTCATGTCGATTTTCGCCATCTGCTTGAACAGCTCCATCGGCAGAAAGGTGCCTGATGAACTGGCGCCATAGTTCAGATGCCGTGTTTTTGCCAACGCCACCAGTTCAGCCACGTTCTTCACCGGGAGCGAAGGATGAACAACCAGAACCGTCGATGACGCAGTGGTCTGCACAATGGGGGCGAAGTCGCGCAGCGGGTCATACGGCACCTTGCGCAGGTTGGGGTTGATCGCCAGCGTACCAAGGTTGCCGACCAGCAGCGTATAACCGTCGGGGGGTGATTTCGCACCGAGCTCGGTGCCGATGATGCCTTCCGCGCCCGGACGGTTATCGACAATAACCGTCCGCCCCAGCGCATCACCCAAACGCTGCGCCAGCGCACGAGCCACCGTGTCGGTACCGCCGCCGGGCGAGAACGGAGAAATAAACCGCACCGACTTGACCGGATAGTCAGTCGATGCAGCGCCTGCTGACATGACCCAGCTTGCACCCAGTATTGCCGCCATGAAACGGATGTTGCGCATGATTGATTCCTCCTCGCCGCTGATGATTCAGGGCTGTTGTTTTGTCAGACTGAGCAGCGCATCCACCGCGACGACGCCGTCGGTCTTCACCAGTAGCGGATTGATTTCCGCCTCCTCAACGTTTTCAGCGCAGGCCAGATTCGACATCGCCTGCACCACGCGCGCCAGCGCATCGAGATCACCCTTCGGCTTGTTGCGATAACCGCGCAGCACGTCAAACGCTTTTACTTCACTGATCATCTCACGGGCGATGTCCAGGCTCACCGGCGCCAGACGCACGGCATGACCGCCGCCCAGTTCGGCCAAGATCCCACCGACACCCACCATCACCAGCGGTCCGGCATCGCGATCCCGACGGAAACCGACGATCACTTCCGCGATCCCCTGCTCCATGCGCTGCACCAGCACGCCATCGAGCTTCGCCTGCGGCAATGCGCCGCGTATGCGCGTCAGCATGTCATCCACCGCAGTCTTCAACTCTGCGGCGTTCTGAATACCGAGCACCACACCGCCGGCTTCGGTCTTGTGCGGAATGTCGGTTGAAAGAATTTTCGCCACTGCGGGGAAACCGGTGCTTACCGCTTCGCTGCCGTTCTTGACGACCTGTGACGCTGCAAACGGGATGCCCAGCGCGCCCAGCACCTGCGCTGCCGTGCGCTCATTCAGAGTCGCCGCAGTAACGGTCTTCAGTGCCGCATCCAGACTGGCGGCCTGCGCAGCATCCACCTCCGGATGCCGCAGCGGTGCACGCCATTCGCAATAGGCCCGCACCGCATCGGCACAGGCTTCCGGCGTACGGAAAGCCGCTGCACCCCCGCGCTGCAGGATGCCCAGCGCCTCGTTCGCCGCCGGTCCGAGAAAGCTGGCCATCGGTTTGGACACGCGTCCGGCATTGAGAATGCGTTCACGCACCGAGTCCGGCCGCTGCGTCGCAGTCGAACCCTGCACCGCGATGATCACATCGCAGTGGTCCGAACGTTCCAGTGCATGGATGATGGTCGGATACACATCGCCTTCGGCGCGGCCCATCGGCAGGTCCGTCAGCGGCGCGTCATTAATGTGGATGCCTTTGCCACCCAGTTCATCGATGATCTTCTGCGGCGGCGGCACCACCTCGATGCCGGCCAGCCCCAACTGGTCCACCACCATCGCAGCGGCCCCGCCGGTGCCGGTAAACACGGCCACCCGCTTGCCCTTCGGCGGTTTGAAACCCATCACCAGCTGCGGCGCCTCGAACAGCGCCTCATAGGTCTTCACGCGGATGATGCCGTGGTCACGGAAAAAAGCTTCCGCCACATCATCCGCCCCGGCAATCGCGCCGGTATGCGTGGTTGCAATTTCACGGCCCACGGCCGAACGGCCCAGCTTGAAGGCGATCACCGGCTTGCCGAGTTCAAAGGCGCGGCGCGCGGCGGCACCCAAACGCGGTGCGTCGCGGAAGGCCTCAAGGAACAGCAGGATGCACTTCGTATCCGGATCATCGACCATGCAGTCGACGATTTCACCGACACCGACATCGCATTCATTACCCACGGAAACCATTTTCGAAAAGCCGAGCCCGCGCTCCTGCGCGCGCGACACCGTGCCGCCCATCATCGAGCCGCTCTGCGACACCAGGCTCAGGTTGCCCGGTATCAGCACCTGGCTTTCGAGCACGGCATTCGCCGAGAGCACGGTCTTGCCGGTGACGTTGGCAATACCCAGACAGTTGGGTCCGATCAGCCGCACACCGCCGGCACGCGCGGCTTCAACCATGCGTTGCTGGATCAAGCGTCCTTCTTCTCCGGTTTCGGCAAAGCCCGCGGAAAAAATGGTGGCTGCCTTGACCCCAGCCGCCGCGCAATCATCAATCACGCCGGGCACGGCCTTCGCCGGCACCATGATGAAAGCGTGATCAATTTTCTGCGGCACCGAACGGATGTCGGGATAGGCCTTGTCACCGTTGATCTCGCTGCGCGCCGGATTGATCGGAATGATGGTTCCGGTAAACCCATGCTTGCGCAGCACACGCTGCGGGCGCGATGCCAGCTTCGCGGCATCCGCAGATGCCCCGACCAATGCCACGGTGCGCGGTGAAAACAGCGCCTTGCCCAGTTCCATGCGGTCTTGCTCGTTGCTCATGTTGTGCTCTGTCCTTTGTTCGCTGCTGCTTATTCGATCTTGATGTTGGCGGCCTTGATGACCTTGCTCCACTTCGCCTGCTCGCTCTTGATGAAGGCGGTGAATTCCTCAGGCGTGTTGCCGATCGCAATCGGGCCGTCGTTGACCAGGCGCTCCAGCACCTTCGGATCTTTCAAAATCTTTACCAGCTCAAGATTCAGACGATCAACAATGGGCCGCGGCGTGCCGGCCGGCACCAGGATACCGTTCCAGGAACTGGCGTCGTACTGCGGCAGACCGGCTTCGGCGAAAGTCACCACATCCGGCAATGCAATCGAGCGTTTCGGTCCGGTGATGGCCACCGCACGGATCTTGCCGGTACGCACCACCGGCACCGCAGCCAGCATGGTGCCGAACATTGACTGCACCTGGCCCGCAACCAGGTCCTGCAGCGCGGGCGGCGCGCCCTTGTACGGGATATGCACGACGCCGGCCTGGGTGATGTAGTTGAACAGTTCGCCACCGAGATGACCGGAACCGGCAGGACCGGAGGTCGCGTAATTGATCTGGCCCTTGTTCTTTTTAGCCAGCGCGATGTATTCCTTGACGTTCTTCACCGGCAACGACGGATGCACCATCAGCAGCAGCGGCTGCAGCGTCGCCTGCGTCACCGTCTGAAAATCCTTCAATGGGTCAAACGGCAGGTTCTTGTGAATGAAGGGGCCGGTGGCCAGCGTGGTGATGCCGCCGAGGAACAGGGTGTAGCCGTCGGGCGGCGACTTTGCCGCAACCTGACCACCGATGGCGCCACCGCCGCCCGGCCGGTTGTCAACCAGCACATTCTGCCCCAACGACTCGGAAAGCCGTTGCGCGAGCAGGCGGCCGAGGATATCCGTCGGACCTCCCGGCGGGAATGGCATCACCATACGCACTACGCGAGTCGGATAGGTTCCGGTTGGCGCCTGCGTTTGCGCATTTACAGGCTGTACCAGTTCACCACCGAGCATGACCCCGCACAACAGATACGCGCTTCGAATCAACTTCTTCATTTTTATGGTCTCCTCCATCAATTCATCAATCATGCACCACCGGAACCCGGCGCGCCCAGCCGGTTTTTTTATTATCAGGCCGCGCCTTTTGCCGAATCCGAAGTTCGCGGCGGCCGCTGTGAAAACCGCCGCTCGAAAATGATTTCGGCCATCCGGTTTTTCAGCATCTCGATCGAACCGCCGGCGAGCATCCAGCCGCGGCTGCGGCGCAGGCAGTATTCCACCAGCGTCTCCTGCGTGTAACCCAGCCCGCCCATCACCTGCATCGATTCATTGGCGACGTCATAGCCGACCTGGTTGCACATCAGCTTGGCCACCGTGGTCTCGTCCGCGGCCGGGAAACCGCGATCGGCATTGACTGCCGCGCGATACAGCAGCAACTGCGCGGCATCGAGCTTCATTTTCATGTCAGCGAACTTCCACTGCAGGCCCTGGAACTCGCACAACGGGCGACCGAACTGCTTGCGGGTCATCGCATACTCGCGCGCCAGCGTGTAGCAGTAGCGGCCGTAGGCCAGCGAACGCGAGGCATTGCCGATGCGCTCGGCATTAAAGCCGGCGATCTGTTTCTTGAACCCGCCCGGCCCGAGCAACACATCCTCGGGCGGCACATAGACGTTGTCGAAATACAGAGTCGCCCAGTCATTGCCCGACATGAATTTCGCCGGCTTGCCGGTGCTGAATCCCGGCGCGGTACGGCGCAGCATCACCGAACCGATGCCGCCGACACCCGGACCGTAACGCACGTACACCAGGTACTGGTCGGCATGCGGATTCGGAAACACCTTGCGGCCGTTGATGCGGTAACCGGCGCCGTCCGGCGTTGCGCTGGTCACCAGATCCGTCGTCGCCGAACCGGCCTCGGGTTCGGTCATCGCCACCGCGATGACTTCCTCGCCCTTCAGGATGGGTGCGAGGTAGCGTTTCTTCTGATCGTCGTTGGCAAAATGCGCGAGCACGCGGATCGCGCCGAAGTTGCCTTCCTGGATCACGTCGGCGCTGCGCGGGCAAACCGTGGCCACGGTTTCGATGGCGATCACTGCATCCATCAGCGTGCCGCCGGAGCCGCCGTCCTTTTCCGGAATGGTGATGCCGAGCAGCCCGGCCTCGGCCATTTTTTTTGCCACTTCATGCGGAAACTGCGCGCTGTGCGCCCGCTCCAGTGCGCCATCGGCCAGTTCCTTGCGCGCGAACGCCAGAACGGAGTCGCGGAACATCTCCTGCTGCTCGGTGAATCTGAAATCCATCACAAACCCTTTCACGGCAGCCGCGGATTACTTGCACGCGGCACAAAGATCATTTACGGTAAGCGCACGCTTGTTCGTTTAACGAACAAGTATTCGTTAAACGAAATCGATCATGGCCACGACGCCCCGCAAAGTCAACGCAAAGTCCACAACGGAGACGGCTGCCGCCACTGCTGCGCCGCGGCGTTCGGACGCCTATGTCGAGTCCTTTGCCAAAGGCCTCTCGGTGATCCGCAGTTTCGGCCCCGAGAGCAAACGCATGACGCTCAGCGAAGTGGCCGAACGCAGCGCACTCACCCGCGCCGCCGCACGGCGCATCCTGCTCACGCTGCTCGAACTGGGCTATGTATCGCAGGAAGGCCGCGACTTTGCGCTGACCCCGCGCATCCTCGACCTCGGTTACTCTTATCTGTCATCGATGCCGCTGGCCAGCCTCGCCCAGCCGGTGATGGTCGAACTCGGCAACCGCTTCAATCATTCGGTGTCGGTGGCCGCGCTCGACGGCACCGAGGTGGTTTACCTGCTGCGCGTACCCAAGCGCAACCTGCTCAACTCGCCCGGCATCTCGCTCGCCGGCATGCGCCTGCCCGCCTATGTGTCATCGATGGGCCGCGTGCTGCTCGCTGCACTGCCCGCGCCGGAACTCAAAGCCGCGCTTAACGCCAGTGACCTGCGCGCGCTGACGCCGAAAACCGTCTACCAACGTGCCGCACTGGAAGA
>CAZHFZ010000005.1:52927-94042 GCA_964531455.1 uncultured Bordetella sp. | reverse complement strand
ATGCGCCCTGTGCCGCGCCGCCGGCCTGAAGGAAAGCCAAAACGTCCGGGTGATCCGCCGCCAGCGCCTCTCCGCCTTCAAGCGGCTGGCTGTACAGGCTTTCAATCCGGCCTTCGATATTTCTTTTGGCGTAAAGCATGGCTTGTCTGATGTTGGACTGGGCTATGACGTACTAACGGCAGGGTTTGCCGGAGCTTTAGGCCCGATTCTAATCCCGCGCGGCTCGCGGGGCAGCTTCGCCCCCCAACGCACGCAGAATTTGTCCTTGCTGCCTACGGGCTGGTTGCATTCGTGGCAGCGGCGCAGCTCGCAATACCGCATCAGGACCGCAGCAGTTTGTCCTCAAACCAGTTCCACATTTCCGCGACACCCAGCGTCAGGTAATCGCGCTGGCAGTGCTGCGCGCCGCCCTCTTCCGCGGTAAATACCCGCAGCGTTTTGTCGGGCGAGCCGGAGGCGTTGTACAGCGCCTGGGCATCGGCCAGCGGCACCTGCTCGTCTTCGGCGCCGTGGACGATCAGGAAGGGGCATTTCATCTTTTGAACGACGCCGTCGAGCTTGAAGGGTTCGAGCTTTTTCAGCGCTTCGTCGAGCGTATCGACGCCGAGGATCCAGGTGATGTGATGGCCCGGCACCGACAGGGAGGTCTTGAACTTTGCCTCAATGCGCTTTTTCCAGGTCGCGTGGTAATCCCAGATCGCGCCCCAGGCGATGCAGGCGGCAAAACGCGGTTCCATCGAAGCCATGCGCGGCGCGTAATAACCGCCGAGGCTGATCGCGACTACGCCGATTTTTTTGGCATCGACGTCATCGCGTTTTTCCAGCCAGTCGACGCAGGCCGAGCCCGCGACTTCATAGTCATGACGCAGGTACTGGCCGCGGAAGCGGATCGCTTCTCCGGTACCGGGGCCGTCCATCACCAGCACCGAGATGCCGCGTTTGATCAGGTCGGGCACGCCGCGCACGTACTGGATTTCCTTGGTGACGTCGAGCCCGTCGAAATACACCACGCAGGGCGGTTTTTTCGATTTGGCATTCTGTGCATGGACGAAATAACCGGGGATGGGGCCCGCTGCGGTCGGGATCTCGACGATCTCGATCTTGACGTCAGTCAGCGCGACATGGCGATGGAAACAGTCGACGCCTTTCTTGTAGGCAGCCAGTGCGATCTCATCCTTCGGCGTGCGGAAACGCTCGGCCATCTGGTAGTAGTTGCAGGCACGCAGATAGGCGTGCGCAGCGGAAGTCGCATGTTTGGAAGCTTCGAAGCGTTCGGCATGCGCGCGCACCTTGTCGGCGACATTGACGCAGGCGTGGAACCAGGCATCGTCGTCTTCCGGATCCTTGTCTTTCAGCTGCACGCCGATCTTGTGCAGTTCGCTGATTTCCGAGCCGCCGTACGGTGCGGAACTCATCATGTTGATGAATGCAGACGACCACCGGTAGTTGCCGGGGAAGTACATGAAATAGGTGGATTCCTTCTTCACGGTCATGACGGTTCCTTATTGTTTCGGGATGTTGGCGACGCGGGCAATTTTTGCCCATTTTTCGGTTTCGGCCTTGATGAAGTCGACGTAGGCCGTAGTGACGATGCCGCTGGCTTCATGGCCCTGTCCGGAGTACAGCGCCCGAGCATCCGGTGTTGCCAGCTGTTTGGAGACGATTTCGGCGATGCGGCTGATGATGGCGGGCGGAGTGCCTGCCGGCGCCAGCACGCCGTTCCAGTTGTAACTTTCGAAATCCTTGATGCCCTGCTCGGCAATGGTCGGCACGTTAGGCAGAAGTGGCGAGCGTTCGCGCGATGTTGCGCCGAGGCATCGCAGTTTGCCGGAATTGACGTGTGGCGTAGCGATGGCGAACTGGTTGATCGCAAGCTCGATGTTGCCGGCGATCAAATCGATGGTGTACTGCGCCGCGCCCTTGTACGGGATGTGGTTGAGCTTCACGCCGGCCTGGAAGGCAAACAGTTCGGTGGCGAAATGGCCGACGGTGCCGACGCCGGGAGAGCCGTAGTTGATCTTGCCGGGCTGGGCCTTGGCCAGCGCAACGAACTCCCTGACGTTGCGTGCGGGCAGGCTGGGATGCAGGCAGATGCAACTGGCACTGCGTGCAATCAGCACGATGGGTATGAGGTCGCGCAGCGTATCGTAGGGCATCGTGTTGCGAACATTGGGCGCAATGGTCAACGGCCCGGGGTTGCCTGCAAGCAGGGTGTAGCCATCGGGTGCGCTTTTGACCACGGCTTCGGTGCCGGGAACCCCACCCGCCCCCGGGCGGTTGTCGACGATGAACTGCTGACCGGTGGCGGCGGTAAGTTGTTGCGCCGCCCAACGCGCCTGATTGTCGGTGGGGCCGGCGGGGACAAAGGGCACGATGATGCGTACCGGTTTCGAGGGATAGGGTTGTGCTGCGGCCGGTGTCACAAAGAATGCTGACGCCAGGACGCCGGCCAGGATTGCGGGTTTCATGGGCTCCTCCAGAGTTTTGCATGTCACATGGTGAACAGAGGCTCAGTGATCACTGTGTATGCTTGTTTCAGCACCTTAGTTAGCCGCCCGCCCCCTGTCAATCTTCCGGCTGGCATCTGCTAAAATCATCTGCTTTCGAGTCTTCTTTCAACTGGGGGAAACCATGGCTGCAAAATTGAAAAAGTCCGCAAAGCGGAAATACACAGACATCCTGTTTGAAGTGAAAGATCAGGTGGCCTGGATCACCATCAACCGCGAGAAAGTGCTGAACGCTTTCCGCGAACAGACCCTCGATGAAATGATCGACGCACTTAAATCGACGCGTGAAGATCCGTCCATTGTTTGCGCCGTGATTACCGGCAAGGGCGACAAGTCGTTCTCGGCAGGCGGTGATTTCTATGCGATGAAACGCCTCAACTTCACCAACGCCTATATGTGGAATGACCGCATGCTCGGCCTGGCGATGACTATTCGCGGCCTGCCGATCCCGGTAATCGCGATGGTCAACGGCTGGTGCATGGGTGGCGGACACGAACTGGCGCTGTGGTGCGACCTGGTGATCGCTTCCGAAAACGCCGTGCTCGGCCAGACCGGCGCGAAAGTCGGCGCCTGCCCGACGGTGGGTGCAACGCAGTACATTCCGCGCATCATCGGTGAGCGCCTGGCGCGCGAAATGATTTTCTGCGCCCGCCGTTTCCCGGCCAAGGAAGCCGTCGAAGTCGGCCTCATCAACAAGTGCGTGCCGCAGAAGGATCTGCTGAAGGAAACGCTGAAGTGGTGTGAAACCATGAAGGGCCACAGCGCGCTGACCATCCGCATGACCAAGAAATCGCTGAACTTCGAATCCGACAACCTGTATTCGTCCTGGCAGCAGGGCATGGAACTGCTGGCGCATGTCTGGGGCTCGCCCGAAGCGAATGAAGGCATGGATGCCTTCCTCGCCGGCCGCAAGCCGAACTTCCAGAAATTCCGCATGCAGGCGAAGAAGGAACTGGAGAAATATGTTGACGGTTTTGAGCGTGACCTCAACGCGCCGCCTTCGATGCGCCGCAAGAAGAAATAGGACTGAGAAAGAGAAAGCGGTACCGCCAAGATTCTTTTTAATACCCGCCAGACGGGTACGCCAAGGGCGCCAAGAAGATCGGAACAACAATAGTGACTTCCCAACTTTGGTCACTGAGCGTCGCTGTTGATTCGGTTGTAAGTGCGTCAAATATAAGCGCAGTAGGTTTGGTTTCTTGGCGTCCTTGGCGTCCTTGGCGTCTTGGCGGTTGATTTCCTGTTTTAAGGGGTTTTGATGAGTTCTGATCACCGTGAAGGCGCACTGGCCGGCGTGCGTGTGCTCGATCTGACCCGCATTCTCGCTGGTCCGTTGTGCACAATGATGCTCGGCGACATGGGCGCCGATGTGATCAAGGTCGAACCACCCGGGGCGGGAGACGACACGCGCAGCTGGGGCCCGCCGTTTGCGGCCGGTGAATCGGCCTATTACCTCGGCGTGAACCGCAACAAGCGGTCGATCACGCTGAACATGGCGGTGAAGTCCGGTCAGGAGGTGCTGGCCGGGCTGATCAGGAAATCCGACGTGCTGGTCGAGAACTTCAAGGTCGGTACTCTGGAGAAGTGGGGCTTCGACAACGAATGGCTCAAGGCGAATGCGCCGCGCGTCGTGCGTTGTTCGATCACCGGCTACGGTTCGGTCGGACCCAAGGCCGGCCTGCCCGGCTACGATTTCATCCTGCAGGCCGAATCCGGTCTGATGAGCATCACCGGCGAGCCCGAAGGCACGCCGATGAAATACGGCGTGGCGATCGTCGATGTATGCACCGGCATGCTTGCCTGCAATTCGGTGCTGGCTGCGCTGAACGCGCGCCACAGCACGGGCCGCGGTCAGCATGTCGAGGTGTCGCTGTTTGATTCCGGACTGGCGATGCTGGCCAATGTTGCGGCCAATCATCTGGTCTCCGGCAAAAACGCCGGACGTTTCGGCAACGGTCATCCGAACATCGTGCCCTATACCGCCTACCCGACTCGCGATGACATGATCGCCGTCGCCGTGGGCAATGACGGACAGTTCGCGAAATTTTCCGCGGTGCTTGGCCATGCCGAATGGGTGGCTGACCCGCGCTTCATCAAAAATCCGGATCGTATCGGCAACCGTGATGCGCTGGATGCGCTGATCAAAACCGAATTGAAACGCCAGGGTGCGGAAACCTGGATTGAGCAGCTGATGGCGGCGGGCATTCCCTGCGGCCGCATCAACAACGTCGCCCAGGCGCTGGCAGCGCCGCATGCGATTGCGCGTGACATGGTAACCACGGTGGAGCATCCGACCGCCGGCCCTGTCAAAATGCTCGGCATTCCTTTCCGCTTCAGCGATACGCCGGCCAGCATCCGCCGCGCGCCGCCGCTGCTGGGCCAGCACACTGAAGCCGTGTTGCGTGAAGAACTTGGCTTCAGTGATACCCGCATTGCCGAATTGCGCGCAGAAAAAGTGATTTAAAACAAATACTTATAAATGATTACCGGACTCAGTCATGTTTCAATCGTGGTACCTGACCTCGCGGCAGCGCTGGAAAAGATGCGCACGACCTACGGGCTCGCGGCCGGCGAGATCAAGGTCAATGAAGAGCAGGGCGTACGCATGACCTATATCGATCTTGGCAACGCCAAGATCGAACTGATGGAACCGTCACGCCCGGATTCTCCGATTGCGAAGTTTCTCGAACGCAATCCGAAAGGCGGCATCCATCATTTCTGCCTCGGCGTTGACAGCGTCGAGCAGACCACGAACACGCTGACCGCTGCTGGCGTGCAGGTCCTCGGTGCCGGCAAAGTACAACTCAATGTCCATGGCGAACGCATCGCCTTTGTGCACCCGAAGGATTTTCTCGGGGCATTGATCGAACTGGAGGAAGACGGTGGCTGAGCAGAAACAGCGGATTTCCGGCGAGAAACTGCGCGCCTTCATCGCAGCGTCGTTCGAAGCCGTTGATGTCTCTCGTGAAGATGCCAAAGCCATCGCGCAACTGATGGCGCAGGCCGACATCAACGGGTCTGAAGGTCACGGCGTGTTTCGTCTGCCGCAATACATCCGCCGCATCAAGGGTGGTGCGGTCAACGTGAAGCCCAATATCCGCGTCGAGCGCGAGATGGCCGGCATGGCACTGGTTCATGGCGACAACGGCATGGGTCATCTGGTGATGAAGTTCGCCACCGAAAAAGCGATCGAGAAGGCGAAGACCGCAGGCGTGGCCTGGGTTGGCGCCCGCTGGAGCAACCACGCCGGTCCGGCGTCGTTGTACGCGAGCATGCCGCTGGCGCACAACATGATCGGTCTTTACATGGCCGTGGGCAGCGCCAACCATCTGCCGCCCTGGGGCGGACTCGACATGCTGCTGTCGACGAATCCGATTGCTGTGGCGGTGCCGGCGGGCGAAGAGCCCGCGATCATTCTCGACATGGCGACCACGGTGGCGGCTTACGGCAAGGTCAAGACCAAGGCGCAGCGTGGCGAAATGATGCCCGAAGGCTGGATGATGGATCGTCAGGGCAATCCGCTGACCGATCCGAAACGCGCCAACGAAGGTTTCCTGCTGCCGATCGGCGGCTACAAGGGATACGGCCTCGCACTGGTCATGGGGCTGCTTGCCGGCAACCTCAATGCCGCGGCGATGGGCAAGGATGTCGTTGATTTCAACAACGACGACACCACCGAAACCAACACCGGTCACACGATTGTTGCGATCAATGTTGAAGCATTCCAGGATCTGCAGGAATTCAAGCAGGGCATGGACACGCTGATTCGCGACATCCGCAATTCACAGCGTTTGCCCAATGTTGACCGCATTCGCCTGCCTGGCGAGGGCACGCATACCGCACGCAATGATAATGAGAAGAACGGCATCCCGATGCCGGAAGCTTTGCTCGCGGTACTGGATCAGCTTGCCAGTGAGCTGAAAATCGACAAACTCTCACGTTGAGTGCAGAGTGTTGCCGGTTGGCGACACTCTTCAACACGCAGATCCCGTCAGTCGGACTATTCCGTGACAATCCGCACGTCCGGGGCAAGTCTTTTTCCCGGCGTGTGGAACATTTCATGTTGAGTAATTGCCTAACCCGCGTATCTTTGAATGAAAATACGGGGGAGTGCCCATCATGAAAAATCTGATCGTTGCGCTGGTGATGGCTGCGATAACGCTGGCACTTCCTGCAGCCCATGCACAGACTGCGCCTGATGTTCTGGTGCGGACCACTGTCGAAGATGTGCTCAGTATCCTCAAGCAGAACAAAGATCGCCGTGCCTTGCAGGACGTCGTCGAGAGGAAAGTACTGCCTCATTTTGATTTTCGTTCGATGACCCAGTTGGCAATGGGCAAGGCCTGGCGCGATGCGACACCGGCGCAGCAGAAGGCGCTGGAAAATGCTTTCCGTACTTTGCTGGTACGAACCTACACCACAGCTCTGGCCGAGACTGGGGGAGTAGAGCGCAGGGTGGAGGTCAAGCCGGTGCAATTAAAACCCGGGGAAGATTACACCACGGTACGCACCGTGGTGAAGGAGCCCGGGCGCCAGCCGTTGAGCATTGATTACAGGATGACTCTGGTCGACAAGACCTGGAAAGTCACGGATATCGTGGCTGAAAATGCAAGTCTGGTGATTAATTACCGTGGCACGTTCAACAGTGAAATCACCCGTACCGGCATTGATGGACTGATCAAGGTCCTTGAAGACAAGAACAAGCAGGGCGCCTGACCCTGCCTTTTCCGTTATGCATCCCCGTGACGACTGTTCACGTGGCGTAACGTTCGAAATCATTTCAACAAGAACAGATTATGCGATTGCTGCAGCCGGACTCATTTCCAAAGCTGCTTGTCATCGGTTTTTCGATGGTGGCGTTGCCGCTGATCATTGCGCTGGTCAACAACGCGATTTCGATCGATCAGTTCGTCAATCGCAGCCAGAATGCGGTGCATCAGGCCGTGCAGTCGACGCAATCCAGCCGGCGCCTCGCGGAACTGTTGGTCGCACTGGAGCGCAATGCCCGCCAGATTGTGATTCTTGGCGACCGCACCCCCCTCGCGGCTTACGAGGCCAATCGCGCGTTGTTTCTGGGGGCGGTTTCCGAATTCGGCGCACTGCCGCTGGATAGTGTTCAACGTGCGGCACTGGTCGCGATTGTTGCTGGTGAGGCGGAAAACTACGCAGTTCTGCGCGAAGCGCGGTCGGGGATGCGAGAAGTTTCGCGTGCTGCCGGCGCCTATGCCCGGCTCAACACCCATGCGGCCGAAATCATTGCGCACGGGGATCGCCTGATCGATCGCGAAATCGAGGCCATGCAACAAATGGCGGCGCGAGCGCAGCGCATCACCTTCTGGCAGATGCTGGCGCTGGTGCCGGTGGCTTTGATGCTGGCTGCAGGGTTCACGGTGCTGATTGCACGGCCGATACGCCAGATTGATGCCGCGCTGCGCCGCATGGGCGGTGGTGATTTCAATGCCCCTGTTGGCGTCAGTGGTCCGCGCGATTTGCAGTTGCTTGGCCGCCGAATCGAATGGTTACGCCACCGGCTGACGGAGCTGGAACAGCAGAAGAACCGTTTTTTGCGTCAGGTATCCCACGAACTGAAAACCCCGCTCACGGCTTTGCGCGAAGGCTCGGAATTATTGTCTGAAGAAGCGCTCGGCAAACTCACGCCCCAGCAGCATGAGGTGGCGGGCATACTCCGCGCCAACAGCATCGAGCTGCAGAGACTGATTGAAGACCTGTTGTCGTATGGTGCCGCGGAATTCAACCGTCGCGAGGTACGGTATGCGCAGGTGGAGATGCGCAGGGTAGTGGCGCGGGTGCTCGACGACCAGAATCTGGCGCTGCGGGCGCGGGCCTTGCGCATTGCGCCGCATATCGATGATGTTGTCATCGAGGCTGATTTTGAAAAGGTGCGCATCATGCTCGACAACCTGGTGTCGAATGCCGCCAAGTTTGCGCCGGAGGGCAGTACTGTTGTGATTGAGGCCCGTGCCCTTGGCGACCAGCTGTTGCTCGAAGTGGCTGATGACGGACCGGGCATACCGCCGGCAGATCGAGAGCGTGTGTTCGATCCCTTTTACCGGGGCCGCAACACATCGGGCGGTCGCCTGCCGAGTTCAGGCATCGGATTGTCGATCGTGCGCGATTATGCGCAGGCGCATGGCGGCAGCGTCGAGGTGGTGGATGGTCCGGCGCACGCCGGCGCGCGTTTGCGGGTGACGCTGCCGTTGCTGCAGGGGGGGCTGGGATGAAGCGGTTGGGAGCGGGGCTTATGCTGCTCCTGCTGGTCGGCTGCGGCGCATTGCGCGTCGGCGAGACCGTTGATGATCCGGCGGCAGTTGCCGATCTGCGCAGCGATACAACGGAGCCGGCCGGGGTGCTGGCGTATTACGCGAAACTGCGCAAACTGGGCAGCACCGAGCTGTTGCGCGAACAGGATACGGCGCGGCGCGCGCTGGTGCGCTCGCGTAGTGACGGCAATCGCATGCGGTATGCGCTCGCATTGGCGGTTCCCGGCGCACAGGCCGCAGATGAAAACCGTGCCTTGGACGCTCTGGAGCCGCTGACTCGCAATGCGGCGAGCCCACTGCACGGGCTGGCGCTGTTGATGACGGCCTCGCTGCAGGAGCAGCGCCGGCTGGATGCGCAGGCGCAGGGATTGCAGCAGAAACTCGACGCGATGCTTGAACTGGAGCGGAACATGACCGGACGCGATAGCGGCGTTCAACGGAAACGGTGAATACCATGATGATGAGTCTGAAAATGCAGCGTAATGCCCGTGTACTGGTTGTTGATGATGATCCCGGCCTGTTGCGGTTGATGCAATTGCGGCTGGAGGCGGCTGGTTACGGCGTAACGGCGGTCGACAGCGGCGAACGTGCGCTGGCGCAGCTGGCGGTGTCGCGACCGCAGGCTGTGGTTACCGATCTGCAAATGGGCGGCATGGACGGCATCGCGTTGTTCGAAGCCATTCGTGCAGAGAATCCCGCGTTGCCGGTGATTATCCTTACGGCCCACGGCACCATTCCGGATGCGGTTGCAGCAGTGAAGAACGGTGTTTTCGGTTATCTGACCAAGCCTTTTGATGCGAAGGTACTGCTCGAAGAAATTGAGCGTGCGCTGGCCACTTCCGGGGTTCCCGGCACCGCCGGTAAAGACGATGGTCTCTGGCGCTCGGCGATCATCACCCGAAATCCGGCAATGGAGGAAGTGCTGGCCAAAGCGCGCTTGGTTGCGACGGGTGATGCTTCGATCCTGATCCAGGGGGAGTCGGGTACCGGCAAGGAACTGCTGGCTCGGGCGATCCACGCGGCGAGCCCACGCAGCAACCGTCCGTTTGTAGCGATTAACTGCGGTGCGATTCCCGAACCGTTGCTCGAGTCCGAACTGTTCGGGCATGTCAAAGGTGCATTTACCGGTGCAATCCGTGAGAACCGCGGCCTTTTTCAGTCCGCAGATGGAGGCACCCTGCTACTCGACGAAATCGGCGACATGCCCGCTGCACTGCAGGTCAAGTTGTTGCGTGTCCTGCAGGAACGGCAGGTACGACCGGTTGGCGGTTTGCAGCACACGCCGGTTGATGTGCGGGTGATCTCGGCAACCCATCGCGATCTGGAAGCAGAGCTGGCGGCAGGTAATTTCCGCGAAGATCTGTATTACCGTCTCAAGGTGGTGTCGTTGCGCTTGCCGTCTCTGGCCGAGAGACGAGAAGACGTACCGCTGCTTGCCGGCCATTTTCTCGGTGAGTTGATTACGCGTTACAAGAAGGTCATTAGCGGCTTTGCGCCGGAAGCGGTCGAGAGGCTGGTGACGGCGGCATGGCCCGGCAATGTGCGTCAACTGTACAACGTTGTCGAGCAGTCTGTGGCACTGGCGACTACGCCGCTGATTCCTGCGAGCCTGGTGGAGCAGGCCATCCAGCGGGAAGAAACCGAACTCGCGCCGTTTGAGCAGGCGCGGCGAAAATTTGAGCGTGAGTATCTGGCACAACTGCTGAAGATTACCGATGGCAATGTGACTCAGGCTTCGCGCATGGCCAAACGAAACCGCACCGAGTTCTACAAGTTACTGCAGCGCCATCAGCTGGATCCGCGATTGTTCAAACCGCAGCGGGCGTGAACTCTCGCTTCACGTCGTTGATTGCAGACTCGAAAAATTCCATCAGAAACAGTGGATTGTGCCCGGCGTCCGGAGTGGCGTCGTTGAGTAACGACAAATCGTGACAAGAAAATTTTATAACCGATTGTTTATAAATTGAATATTTATGGCATCGAAATTGCGATAGTCATCTGACCGGCGACCTGGAACGAGGCAGCCGATTTGTTATTTTGTATCGGAGACTATCCATGGGTCTGACCGTCAAGTTACCCGAAAAGCTCGGCACAGCACAGTCTGTTGCGTCTGCAGCATCACCATTGCTGTACCCGACGCTGCTCATTGCCGGCATCAGTGTGATTATCGACAGCCTGCTGGGCATCGCAGCGATGACCGCGCTGCTGCCACAGGCGCAGTCACAGCCCGCAGTGACCGCGGCGGCGACCGGCAAGGCGGTAATGCAACCTCACACTGCAGATCAGGTGCCGAACAAGGCGATAACTGCAAAACCGACGGCGCAGCGCAGCAGCGATGCCAAAACCGATGCGGCGCGCTGTGCAGATTGTGGCATGGTTCAATTGGAGCGAACTATGGAATCCTAAAGGCAGTTGCGGGTGCAGGCGCGGTCGCCGGTATTGTCGTTGGTGGTGAACCGTGCGATCAGATTGGCGTCGGCAATGGTTCAAATACGATGACCGCGGCGGGTACCGGTCCAGGTGCTTACGCAGGACATGGAATCGAGAAAAACATGAAACGCAGAGCGATTTATGAAATTGGTGTGCGCATCGACAGCAGCATCCGTACCTTCCATTCGGATAGCCCCGAAGTCGGTGCCGGACGGCGGGTCAAGTTGCGTGGTGGACGCCGTGTCGTTACCGGCTGAAGGCGTGGCAACACCGGTATTGCACGTTGCCTTTGCGGTGATGCTGACAATAATCCTTGCTGCCTGCGGCACGACCGGCAGTGGTTCTGCTCCCCCTGCATCAGGATCGCCGGTGCCATCGCCAATATTCAACCTGGCCGGGTATTCCGCGCAGTACAAGCGCGGTCATGCCGATGGTTGCTCGCAACGCCGTGATGAACGGCTCTATCGCAATGAGGGTGACTATATGATGGGCTGGAACGACGGGCGCAGCGCCTGCGCGAAATCCCGGCGCTGAACGGTCAGCGCGGACGCGCGGGCGATACGTTGAGTGTCAGCCAGTACGCGGAGATGCCGTGCACCGCCTCGATGTAATCTTCGTAAGTGACCGGTTTGATCACGTAACTGTTGCAGCCCAGTCCATAACAGCGGGCGATGTCTGCCGGTTCGCTGGACGATGTAAACACCACGACGCACAGTTTGCTGGTGCGCGCATCGTTACGTAACTGGCGCAGCACCTCACTGCCATCGATTTTCGGCAGCTTCAGATCCAGCAGCACGAGATCGGGAAGATTCTCCATTGCCTCAAGCATTTCCAGCGCCAGTGCACCGTCCCTGGCGACGGTTACCTCCACTGCCGATTTGCGCAGTCCGCGCTGAGTCAGTGATTCGTCGTCAGGATTGTCTTCAACGATGAGTATGCGCGTATCGTTCATGTTGCAGGTCCCCGGAGATTGTTCAGAGGGACCAGTGCGTGCGTTCAGCCAGGAGGCGGCTGAGTTCCTCCGCAGGCATCGGTTTGCCGACCAGAAAACCCTGCATGTAGTCGCAGCCGTGTTCGCGCAGAAAGGCGAGCTGCTCGGCTGTTTCCACGCCTTCGGCGACGACGTCGAGGCGCAGGCTGTGGCCCATTGCGATGATGGCATGGGTAATCGCCACATCGTCGGGATCTGCCGGTACGTCCTGGATGAACGAGCGGTCAATCTTGAGCGTATGCACGGGAAAGCTCTTCAGATAGCCCAGTGATGAATAACCCGTACCGAAATCGTCAATGGCCAGATGGACGCCTACCGCGCGCAACTCGCGCAGGATCGCCGTGGCGCGTTCCGGATTGGACATCACCATGCTCTCGGTGATTTCGAGTTCAAGGTTTTCCGGTGGCAGGCCGGTATCTTCAAGAATGTTGATGATGTCGATGACCAGTTCACTCTGGTTGAACTGGCGCGGCGACAGATTCACGGCGACACGGAAATCAACATGGCCGGATGCACGCCATTCTTTTGCGGCGACACAGGCACGCAGCAGCACCAGCTGGCCGATCGGAACGATCAATCCGGTTTCTTCAGCCAGTGGAATGAATTTTACAGGCGGAATCATGCCGACTTCGGGCAGGTTCCAGCGCAGCAACGCTTCCGCGCCGACGATGCGCCCATCTTTCAAGTCGAACTGCGGCTGGAAGTGAATCAGGAATTCGTCGAGTTCGATGGCCCTGCGCAGCGAGCGCTCAAGAACCACATACTCGAGAGAGCGCGCATTCATCTGCGGCGAGTGAAACTGGAAATTGTTCTTGCCTTGATCCTTGGCGCGGTACATGGCCACTTCGGCATTGCGCAGCAGTGCCGTCGCGTCCGGACTGTCGCCGGGATAGATGCTGATGCCGACGCTCGCCGAGAGGTGATAAGTCTCGCCGTTGATGTCGTAAGGCTGGGCCACTGCGGCCAGCACCCGTTGTGCCGTCGCCCGCGCTGCCTCCGGGTCATCGATCTCGCGCAACAGGGCAGCAAATTCATCTCCGCCAAAGCGCGACAGCAGGTCGGCCTCGCGCAGACACTGGCGCAACCGGCCGGCGACCTGGCGCAACACCATGTCGCCACTGTCGTGTCCGGCGGTATCGTTGATCAGCTTGAAGCGGTCCAGGTCGATGAACAGTACGGCGATGGATTTGCGTTCACGGTTGGCGTCGCGGATGGCCTGTTCAAGCAGTTGCCGGAACAGCAGCCGGTTGGGCAATCCCGAAAGTTCGTCGAAATGCGCCAGCCGCCACATCCGTTCTTCGGAGCGCGCCCGCTCGCTGACGTCGCGGACCACCACGGTCAGTTTCGGGGAGTTGTCCAGCGTCATCCGGCTGACTTTGATTTCCACTGGTATGATTGCGCCGTTTCTGGTGTGGGCGTGCATCTGCAGGTTGGTCATGTCGCCGCGGATATCGCCGGTGGAGGCGCACAAGACATTCCAGAATTCAATGTCCGCCGAGGCGCGCAGCAACTGCTGGACCGGCATGCCCTGCAGGGCGGTTGCCGCGTTTCCGGTAAGCACGGCAAGTGCCGGATTGGCGAATTCGATTTTTCCGGCGGCATTTACCACGGCAATACCGTCTGCCGCAGTCGTCACGATGGAGTCGAGCAGCGCTTCCTTGGCCTGGAGCTGGCTGTTGGCAAGGCGGGCGGTGCGGCGGATCTCCGCTTCACCCAGTTCACGCACCAGCACTGCACCAAGCCGTCCAAGACTTTGCTTCATTACGAAATCCTGTGCGCCGCTGCGCATTGCGGCCACCGCTGTTTCCTCGCCAATGGCGCCGGAAACGATGATGAACGGGATGTCGGCGTCACGGGAACGAACCATCCGCAGCGCGGCAAGTCCGTCAAACTGCGGCAGGTTGTAGTCACACAGCACCACGCCCCATTGTTCCTGTATCAGTGCTTTTTCAAGTTCAGTCTTGCTCCAGACCCGGTGATGACTGATCTGCAGTCCGCCATGGCGCAAAGAGGCGAGAATCAATATCGCGTCGTTTTCGTCGTCCTCGACCAGGAGCAGGCGGGTGACCGGCGTTGAATTGTTCATGAGCAATTCCGGCGAAAACCAGGCTCAGCCCTTGATGCGGCCGATACGTACGACCTCTGGAATCTTGCGGAGGTCACGAACAATGCGCGCGAGGTGCATGCGATTCATCACCTGCACGGTAAAACGCATCACCGTGTAGGTGCCGCCGTCATCCGGATCGACTGCAACGTTCTGGATGTTTGATTCCGCAGCGGCTATTTCCGCCGCGACTTTGGCGAGCACGCCGCGCTGGTTGGCAACAACCAGCCGGATGCCAACGTCGAACAGCTTGGTCGGGTTGGCATCCCATTGCACGTCCAGCACGCGCTCCGGGTCGCGATTGCCCTTGGCGGCAATCGGACAGTCGTGAGTGTGGATGACCATGCCCTGGCCTTTGCTGATGATGCCGATGATCGGATCACCTGGAATCGGACCGCAGCAGCGGGCAAATTGCACGGCAAAACCTTCGGAGCCACGAACGATAACGGCACCGTTGGGTCTTGCTTCAGCCTGCAGCGGTTCGCCGAGCGCGAGCAGTTGGTGAACGACCACAACGGCAAGGCGTTTGCCAAGGCCGACATCGGAGAGGATTTCGTCGCGTGAGCGCGCACTTGAATCGCGTACAAGTTTGTCCCACTGCGCATCACCGACATCGGCCGGCATCATTTTGAAATTGGCCAGTGCCTGCTGCAGCAGACGGCCGCCGAGCTGGACGGACTCGGAGAAATGCATGGTCTTGAGGAAATGGCGGATGTGGGCGCGAGCCTTGGCTGTCGCGACGAAATTCAGCCACAGCGGGTTGGGTTTTGCGTGCGATGCCGTGATGATTTCAACACGGTCGCCGTTGCGCAGTTCAGTACGAAGGGGGGTCAGTTCCTGATTGATCTTGACTGCAACGCATCGGTTGCCGATGTCGGTGTGCACCGCGTAAGCAAAGTCCACAGCAGTGGCTCCGCGCGGCAGCGACATGATCTTGCCCTTGGGTGTGAATACGTAGACCTCGTCCGGAAACAGGTCTACCTTGAGGTGTTCGAGAAACTCGATGGAGTCGCCCGATTCTGATTGCATCTCAAGCAGGCTTTGCAGCCACTGGTGCGTTTTCTGCTGCAGTTCCGACAGGGAGGTGTCGGAACTCTTGTAGAGCCAGTGCGAGGCAACGCCGGCTTCAGCGATCTTGTGCATGTCGGCGGTGCGGATCTGGATCTCGATTGGACTGCCGAAGGGGCCGAACAGCGTGGTGTGCAGCGATTGGTAGCCGTTGGCCTTGGGAATCGCGATGTAGTCCTTGAATTTGCCGGGGATGGGTTTGTACAGGCTGTGCAGCAGGCCCAGGGCGACGTAACACGCCATGTTGTCGCGCACGACAATGCGGAAGCCGAATACGTCGTGCACCTGGGCAAACGATAGGTGTTTTTCGCGCATCTTTCGATAGACCGAATGGAGATGCTTTTCGCGTCCTTGTACTTGCGCTTCAATGTTGTGTTCGCGCAATTTGCGCTCAATCCCATCCAGCACTTTGCTGACGACTTCGCGACGGTTGCCACGCGCGGTGCGTACGGCTTTGGCCAGCACGCGAAAACGGTCAGGATAAAGATGACGGAAGGAAAGATCTTCCATCTCCTGATAAATACTGTTCAACCCGAGACGGTTGGCAATCGGTGCGTAGATTTCCAGGGTTTCGCGTGCAACCCGCTGGCGTTTCTCCGGATGCACGGCATCCAGAGTGCGCATGTTGTGCAGGCGATCAGCAAGCTTGATCAGCATCACACGTACGTCACGCGCCATTGCCAGCAGCATCTTGCGGAAATTCTCCGCCTGCGCTTTTTCCTGGGTATCGAACTGGATGCGGTCGAGTTTGGATACGCCGTCCACCAGTTCGGCGACCGGGCGTCCGAACTGTTCGGCGATCTCGTTTTTGGTGACTTCGGTATCTTCGACGACGTCGTGAAGCAACGCGGCGGTCAGCGCCTGTGAATCAAGATGCCATTTCCCGAGGATGCTGGCTACGGCCAGCGGGTGGGCGATGTAAGGCTCACCTGATTTGCGGAACTGGCCTTCGTGGGCGTTCTCGCTGAAATGGTAAGCCGCCTGAATCTGCGAAAGATCCTCGGGCTTCAGGTAAGCCGACCACTCCAGAAACAGCGCCGGCGCCGAGGGCGGCGCAGCGATTTCTGTAATGGGTATTGGGGCTGAGGGGCTCATGCGTACGGTTGACTCTGCCGTCCACAATCAGGGGCCGCGCCTCAGCCACGGGCGCATGCGCCTGTTACGTCGGGCTTTTGTTGAGGATTTCAACGCCGAATTTGGATGCAGCGAGTTCGCGCAGAGCAACAACAGTCGGTTTGTCGCGGGTGGCTTCAATCATTGTCTGTGCGCCATTGGCCAGTTGCCGGGCGCGGTAGGTCGCAGCCAGCGTCATATCAAAGCGGTTGGGAATGATCTTCATGCAGTCGTCTACGGTAATACGGGCCATGGAATTCCTACTTGAGTCGGTTGATCAACGCGGTGTGCCGTGCCAGCTGATGTGCGGTGCGCAATCTTTCTGCACGGATGATGTCCTGCAATTCCGCTGCCGCAGCCTTGAAATCGCTGTTGATAATAACATAATCAAAATCATGGACATGGCTGATTTCCTCGCGGGCGTTGGCCAATCGGCGCGCGATGATCTCCGGGGCGTCCTGGGCTCTGGCGTTCAGGCGCTGCAGCAAAGCCTCAAACGAGGGCGGGAGGATGAAAATACTGATCGCCGCAGGCATCAGGCGGCGAACCTGGGCGGCACCCTGCCAGTCGATTTCAAGCACGATGTCAGTGTCCCCGGCGAGCTGCTCCTGAACCCAGCGGCGCGAGGTGCCGTAGCGGTTGCCGTGAACCAGCGCGGATTCAAGGAAATCCCCGGCCTGGGTCATGGTTTCGAAGGTTTCCGGCGGCACAAAGTGATAATGCTTACCGTCAATCTCGCCTGAACGCGGCCCGCGGGTTGTATAGGACACCGATTTGCGGATGCGGGTATCGGTGTCAAGCAGTTTTGCCACCAGGCTTGTTTTGCCGGCGCCGGAGGGCGCGCTGACGATGTAGAGGTTGCCGCTCATTCGTTGCCTACTCGATGTTCTGGATTTGCTCGCGCATCTGCTCAATCAGCAGTTTCAGGTCCATAGCGACGCGGGTGACTTCGATGTCTGCCGATTTGGACCCGAGGGTATTCGCTTCACGGTTCAGTTCCTGCATCAGAAAGTCGAGGCGTTTGCCGGCGGCACCGCCTTTTTTGAGTATGCGCTCGAGTTCGTCGAGATGGGTGGCCAGCCGCGACAGTTCCTCGTCAACGTCGATTTTGTTGACGAACAACGCGATTTCCTGGCGCACGCGTTCATCGTCGGCGGATACCAGCGCTTCCTGCAGACGGGCATTGAGCTTGTCCTGGAATGCGGCAATGATCCCCGGCATCCGTGGCTGCACCACCGCAATGCGGGTGCGCATGTCTGCGGCACGTTCGAGAATCACCGTGGCCAGTTTTTCGCCTTCACGGACGCGCGCAGCGGTGAATTCGCGCAGCACTTCCGGCATTAATTCGTTGGCGGTTGCGCGCAGGTCCTCGACCGGCAGTTCGTCCGTGCCCAGCATGCCCGGCCAGCGCAGGATGTCGGCTACGCCCAGTGTGCGTGCATCGGGCAGCGCGCTGCGGACTTTTGAATTCAGGCCCAGCAACTGCTCGAACAGCGTACTGTCCAGTTCGGCGCTTTTTTGTGCCCCGCCGCGCAGGGCGTAGGCAACGCGGCACTCGACCTTGCCTCGGGTCACTGTCGCGGCAATGGCTTCGCGCAGCGCGGTTTCCGCGACCCGCAGTTCATCGGGCATGCGAAAGGAGACATCAAGGTAGCGGTGGTTGACCGAGCGGAGCTCGATGCTGACCGAACCCCAGGCAAGTTCACGTGCGGCGGTGGCATAGCCGGTCATGCTGCAGATCAATGTGCTGCGGGCCATTGTGGCGGGGCTTTATAATTGGGGGCCGTTGAACATAGCATATTGAAGGAGTCCCGTGCGACCCAGCCAGCGCCGGCCCGATGAACTTCGCGCCATCCGCATTACCCGTAATTTCACCTGCCACGCCGAAGGTTCGGTGCTGATCGAATTCGGCGCGACCAAGGTGCTGTGCACCGCCAGCGTACTCGAGAAGCAGCCGCCGCATCTGCGCGGCACCGAACGCGGCTGGGTGACCGCCGAGTACGGCATGCTGCCGCGTTCGACCAATACCCGCACCGACCGCGAGGCGGCGCGCGGCAAACAGTCCGGCCGCACCCAGGAAATCCAGCGTCTGATCGGACGTTCGCTGCGTGCGGTAGTGAACCTCGAGAAACTGGGTCCGCGCACCATTCATCTCGACTGTGACGTGCTGCAGGCCGATGGCGGTACGCGCACTGCGAGCATTACCGGCGCCTATGTGGCGCTGACCGACGCGGTGAATTTCCTGATTCGCGAAAAGCGCCTGACCGCAACACCGGTGCGCGAAGCCGTGGCCGCAGTATCGGTCGGCGTTTACAAGGGTGCCCCGGTACTCGATCTCGACTATGCCGAAGACTCCGACTGCGACACCGACATGAATGTGGTGATGACCGAGGGTGGCGGCATCATCGAAGTGCAGGGGACGGCGGAAGGTGCGCCGTTCAGTCGTACCGAGATGCAGGCCATGCTCGATCTGGCGCAGAGCGGCATCAAGCAGCTGATTGCTGCGCAGCGTACCGCGCTCGGATAAGGCAGATTGCGATGGACAAACTCGTCATCGCATCCAACAATCCGGGCAAGCTGCGCGAGATCGAGGCCATACTCGCGCCGCTGGCGATCGAGGTCGTGACACAGGGTGCGCTGGATGTGCCCGAGGCGGAAGAGCCGCACTGCACTTTCATTGAAAATGCGCTGGCGAAGGCGCGGCATGCCAGCCGACTCACCGGACTGCCGGCGCTGGCTGACGATTCCGGCGTCTGCGTGCATGCGCTTGGTGGGGAGCCCGGCGTGCATTCGGCGCGTTACGCGGAAGGCAGCACATCGGAACGTGATGAACAGGACCGCCGCAACAACGAGAAACTGCTGCGGGCGTTATCCGGGGCTGCTGATCGCACGGCTCACTACTATTGCGTGATTGTTCTGGTACGACGTGCCGAGGACCCGCAGCCGCTGATCGCGGAAGCAGAGTGGCACGGCGAGATCCTGCGTGAACCGCGCGGCAGCGGCGGTTTTGGCTACGATCCGCTGTTCCTGATACCCGAGCTGGGCAAAACCGGCGCAGAGCTCGCCGCACATGAAAAAAACGCGGTGAGCCACCGCGGGCGAGCGTTGGTCAAACTGGTTGCGCGTTTGCGTGCGATGCAGGCTGTCTAGATTGCCCATCCTTTTCGATACGCCGTGTCGCCGCTGATTCCTTCTGCAAGCTTGCAGCCGGCGCCGCATTTCGATGTTCTGCCGCCGTTGTCGCTGTATATCCATGTGCCGTGGTGTGTGCGCAAATGCCCGTACTGCGATTTCAATTCGCATGAAGCGCGCGGCGAATTGCCGGAAGCCGCTTACGTGGCTGCACTGCTCGCCGATCTAGAAATGACGCTGCCGCAGGTCTGGGGGCGGCCGGTGTTGACGGTATTCATCGGCGGCGGCACGCCAAGCCTGCTGTCGGTGTCTGCGCTCGATGCGCTGCTGTCCGGTGTCCGCGCGCGGTTGCCGCTCGCTGCTGATGCCGAGATCACGCTGGAAGCGAATCCGGGTACGGTTGAAGCGGAGAAGTTCGCCGGATTCCGTGCCGCTGGCGTCAACCGGCTGTCGCTGGGCATCCAGAGCCTGAATGACCGGCACCTCAAAGCGCTTGGTCGCATACATGATGCCGATGAGGCGCGCAGGGCTGCAGAGCTTGCGCTGGGGACGTTTGATAACGTGAACCTGGACCTGATGTACGGTTTGCCGGAACAGACCGTGGCCGAGGCCGAGGCTGATCTTGCGGCGGCCATCGCGTTGGGATCGCAACATCTCAGCGCCTATCATCTGACCATAGAACCAAACACCTGGTTTCATCGTTATCCGCCGGTCGTTCCTGACGACGACACTGCGGCTGCGATGCAGGAAATTGTGGAGGCGCAACTCGCTGCAGCCGGTTTTGAACACTATGAAACCTCGGCGTTTGCCCGCCCGGGGCTGCGCAGCCGGCACAACCTCAATTACTGGATGTTCGGTGATTATCTCGGCATCGGTGCTGGCGCGCATGTAAAATTATCTTTTAAGAACAATATCTTGCGGGAGTCCCGCACGCGACAGCCCAAGGCTTACCTGGAACGTGCCGGCAGTGATGCGGTGTTCAGCGAACGTCGTGACATCACAGTGGCGGAATTGCCCGGCGAATTCATGATGAACGCGTTGCGGCTGAACGATGGTTTCGATCTTGACCTTTTCAGTGCGCGTACCGGGCTTGATTTGACTTGCATCCTGCCGCAACTGGATGCCGCCGAAACCCGCGGCTTGCTGACTCGCGATCATCGCCGCGTGCTGCCCACGGCTCTGGGGCGGCGTTTCCTCAACGACCTGATTGGATTGTTTTTCGACTGAGCGTGTTGCTTCCGGGTTTCGCCCGTTGCGTTTGCCGGTTGTCGGGCTAGAATAGCTTCGCTTCCCGGCTGGTAGCGTCGGATTCAACCGCGCACCTGACGGGCACACAACCAGATTCATCATGATGGGAGGAGATCGATGAGTATCAAACACAGCCTTATTGCGTCCTGTCTGGCCGTAACTGCGCTGGCCAGCGGTGTTGTCCAGGCGCAGGCCTATCCCAGCAAGCCGGTTCGTTTTGTCGTGACTTACCCAGCCGGGGGCAGTTCCGACGTGATGGCGCGCATCATCGGCAAGAAACTTACCGAAATGTGGGGGCAGCAGGTGCTGGTGGATTCCCGTCCCGGTGCGGCTGGCGCAGTGGGTATGGAATTTGCGGCGAAGCAGGCCCCCGATGGTTATACCTTTTTGCTGGGCAATTTTGGCCCGGTGCTGGCCAATCCGCTGCTGAACAAGGTCAAATATGATGTCGACAAGGAATTCGTGCCGGTTTCGCAGATTACGCGTGCCGCAAACATCCTGGTGATACCGAATACCTTGCCGGTGAAAAACGTCAGGGAGCTCGTAGCCCTGGCGAAAAAGAATCCGGGCATGACCTATGCCACCAGCGGCCCTGGCAGCATGTCACACCTGATCGGTGAAATGTTCAGGCGGGAGGCCAAGGTGGATATCACCACCGTCCCGTATCAGGGCGGCGTGTTTTCGATCGCTGCCGTGCAGGGTGGCCATATCATGATGATGTTCTCCGATGCTCCACCGGTGATGGGTAACCTGAAGGCCGGCAAGCTGAAGGCGCTTGCGGTGACCAGCGCCGAACGCACACCATTCACACCGGAACTGCCGACATTGGCGGAGCAGGGCGTGAAGGGTTTTGATGCCTCCAACTGGTGGGGCATCATGTTCCCGGCCGGCGTGCAGAAAACAATGGTCGATAAGGTGTCGACCGATCTCGGCAAGGCGCTGTCGGATGCCGAGGTCAAGAAGAACCTCGGTACGTTGGCGATTGAGGCCGTGTACAGCCCGCCGGAACAGTTTGCGGCATTCATCCAGTCGGAGCGCAAGCGCTGGGGCGAAGTGATTCGCGAGGCGAAGATCGCCGGTATCCAGTAACGCTATTCGAAGTTTGTCGCTAACGGCGGCCTGCGGGCCACCGTTGTTTTATGTTTTGCGCCGGAACACGATGTCCCAGACACCGTGACCGAGTTTCAGGCCGCGGGTCTCGAATTTGGTCTGTGGCCGGTAGGCCGGTTTTTCAGCATAAGCGGCGGCAGTGTTCACCAGTGACTGTTCTGCGCTGAACACAGCAAGGATCTGTTCAGCGTATTCCTGCCAGTCAGTGGCAGCATGAAGATAAGCTCCAGGCTTGAGGCGCGATGTGGCCAGCGAAATAAAAGGTGCCTGGATCAGCCGGCGTTTCTGCTGGCGATTTTTTGGCCACGGATCCGGAAAAAAAATGTGCAGGCCGTCGAGGCTGGAAGGCGGGATCATTTTTTCCAGCACGGCGACGGCATCGTGCTGGATCACGCGCACGTTGGTCAGACGGAGTTCGTCGATTTGCTTGAGCAGACTGCCGACCCCCGGCGTATGCACTTCAATGCCGATGTAATCGCATTCGGGATGCGCTGCGGCAATGGAGACTGTGGTTTCCCCCATGCCACAGCCGATTTCCAGGATGCGCGGCGCCCTGCGGCCGAACACCGCGTCGAGGTCGAGCGTGGTTTCGCCGAACTCAATGCCCAGGAGCGGCAGCAGCGTTTCATGGGCGCGGCGCTGGGCATTGGAGACGCGGCCCTGGCGCAGCACATAGCTGCGTATCCGCGGTAGTTCCGTGGTCATGATGCGGCGGGTGGCAGGGTGATCGGCGAACTCAGGGTTTGCCGATCATGCCGCCGGTAGGTGAACTTGGCGATGCTGAATATAGTTTTTTCGGCATGCGGCCGGCGAGGAAGGCGGCACGGCCGGCTTCAACGGCCTTGCACATGGCGGTCGCCATCAAAACCGGATTCTTCGCTGCAGCCACTGCAGTGTTCATCAATACGGCATCACAACCCAGTTCCATCGCAATCGCGGCATCGGATGCCGTGCCGACGCCGGCGTCAACCACCACCGGTACCTTGGCGCTTTCGATGATGATCTGCAGATTCCATGGATTGAGGATGCCCATGCCGGAGCCGATCAACGATGCGAGAGGCATGATCGCTACGCAACCGATGTCTTCGAGCTGTTTGGCGATGATCGGATCGTCCGAGGTGTAAACCATGACCTTGAAGCCGTCTTTGACCAGCGTTTTGGCGGCATTGATGGTTTCGACGACATTCGGGTACAGTGTTTTCGGGTCACCCAGCACTTCCAGTTTTACCAGATCGTGACCGTCGAGCAGTTCGCGCGCCAACCGCAGCGTTCGCACCGCGTCATCGGCGGTATAACAGCCGGCGGTGTTGGGCAGCAGGGTGTATTTCGAAGGCGGAATAGCGTCAAGCAAATTCGGTTCACCCGGGTTCTGGCCGATGTTGGTGCGGCGGATGGCAACGGTGACGATTTGCGCGCCGCTGGCTTCTACCGCAGCCTGGGTTTCCGCGAAATCTTTATATTTGCCGGTGCCGATCAGCAGTCGGGAACCGTAGGGTTTGCCGCCGATGACCAGCGGATCGAGGTTTTCGTTGGTTTTCATGGGTAAGCAGGGTAGCAGACGGGGTTGGAGTTTTCAGTGTGCACTGGCAAGGGGTATCGGGCAATGACCGCAGTCAAGCCACGCATTCAAGCCATTGAATCAGCCGCCGCCGACGGCGGCGACGATTTCGAGACGATCGCCATCTTGCAGCATGCACTGGACAAACTGGCTGCGTGGCACGATTTCGCCGTTGCGTTCCATGGCGATGCGCTTGCCGGCGAGATCCAGCTCGCCAACCAGTTCCGCGCAGTTCAGCGGGCGGTCGAATGTGCGAGGGGTGCCGTTGATGGTCAGGGCAATCATGCGGGTCGTTTGTGGCAAATCAAGTTTGAGTCAGGTCGGGGGCGGGATGATCCCGGGTTGGGACTAGAATGGCATTTTACCGTTCCGCGCATGTATTTTCGACCGGAGTCGGATCGCCCATGTCTTCAAATCTGCTGGACTGTCATTACCTGACCCCGCTGTTCGAGCCTGCGTCGGTGGCCATCATTGGTGCCAGCACCCGGGCGGGCTCCATCGGAGCCGTGCTGATCGAAAACATGCTTGCGGCCCGATACCGCGGGGCGCTGTATGCCGTTAATCCCAGGCAGAGCAACATCAAGGGTGTGCCGTGTTATCCAAGCATCGACAAGGTCCCGCAGCGCGTGGACCTTGCTGTCATCGCGACACCGCCGGAGACCGTGCCGCAGTTGATTGCGCAATGCGGCATGGCTGGCGTGCGCTCCGTGGTTGTCATAACTGCCGGGTTTTCCGAGATTGGAGCCGATGGCGCACGTCTGGAACGGGAACTGATGGAAAACGCACGACGCCATCGGGTCCGCGTGATCGGTCCGAACTGTCTCGGCATCATGCGTCCCGGCATCGGGCTCAATGCAACGTTTGCCCGCGGCAATGCGCTGCCCGGCTCCCTCGGGCTGGTGTCACAGTCCGGAGCACTGTGCACGGCCATGCTCGACTGGGCTGCTCCGCACAAGATCGGATTTTCCAGTGTCGTTTCGATGGGTGGCTCGCGCGATATTGACTTTGGCGAGATCATCGATTTTCTGGTCAATGATTCGAAGACGGAGCACATCCTGCTTTACATCGAGGGCGTGCGCGATGCGCGGCGCTTCCTGTCCAGCCTGCGGGCGGCAGCAAGACTGAAGCCGGTGATTCTGATGAAGGTGGGCAGGCACCCGGTAGGGTCTCGTGCCGCGGTGTCGCATACTGGCGCGATTGTCGGTGCAGATGATGTATTCGATGCGGCCATCCATCGTGCCGGTGCGGTGCGGGTGACGACCATCGGTCAATTGGTCGCTGCAGCGCAGGCGCTGTCGTCCCATGTGCGGCCTCGGGGTGACCGGCTGGCGATCATCACCAACGGTGGCGGCCCCGGGGTGATGGCCGCTGATCGAGCGGCAGACCTGGGCATTCCGCTGGCGGAGTTGTCAACGACGACGATCGAATCCCTGCAGACAGTATTGCCGTCAAACTGGTCGCACGGCAACCCGATGGATCTGATCGGCGATGCCGATGCGGAACGCTATCGTGCCGGATTGAAGGCCTGTCTCGCAGATGAGAATGTCGATGGCGCGCTGGTGATGCTGACACCGCAAGCCATGACTGAACCTTCGGCTGTTGCTGATGCCGTGATCGAGGCGGCAAAGAGGCATTCGAAACCTGTTCTCGCCTGCTGGATGGGGGATGTATCGGTGATTGATGGACGGCGCCGGCTTGTGGAGGCTGGCATCCCCGTTTTCCGTACGCCGGAACCTGCTGTCGAAATGTTTGCGCATGTGTCGTCGTTCTACCGTAACCAGCGCGCCCTGTTGCAGACACCCGGACCCCAGGCCTTGCGCTCGGCGCCGGACATCGAAGCCGCGCGACTGATCATCGAATCAGTGCTGAACGACCGACGCAGCGTGCTGAACGAAATTGAATCGAAAGCCCTGCTTTCCGCATTTCGCCTGCCAGTGGCCAAAACCGTCATTGTGCACAGTGCTCACGAGGCAATGCTGATAGCCGGAGAACTCGGCTACCCGGTTGCGCTGAAAGTTGATTCGCCGGACATCACCCACAAGACCGATGCGGGTGGCGTTTTGCTGAATCTGAATAGCGCGCAGGCCGTTCTCGCCGGTTATCAGGAGATCATCGAGTCGGTTGCCCGCAAGCAGCCGCAGGCGCGTGTCACCGGAGTGGCGGTCGAGCCGATGGTGATACGCCGCAACGGCCGCGAATTGATGGTGGGGGTGATCCGGGACCCGGTATTCGGTCCGGCGATTGCTTTTGGCGCCGGCGGGGTGGCGGTTGAGGTGCACAAGGATCGTGCTGTCGCGCTGCCGCCGCTGAACTCCTTTCTGGTCTCGGAAATGATCAGCGGCACTCGGGTATCAAAGCTTCTTGGGTCGTTCCGCAGAATGCCGCCGGTCAATATGGAAGCGCTGGAGGAGGTGTTGCTGCGTGTGTCAGAGATGGTCTGCGAACTCCCGTGGATTGAAGAACTCGACATCAATCCGCTGATCGTCGACGAGAACGGTGCCATTGTTGCCGATGCGCGCATTGTCGTCGGTCAGCACGCGCCGGTGCGCGGACGGTATGGCCACATGGCCATACACCCGTATCCGGCGCGGCTGGTCAGCACCTGGCAACCACCTGACGGTGAGACGGTGACTTTACGTCCCATTCGCCCCGAGGACGCCGAACTCGAACAGGAATTCGTGCGTGGATTGTCGCCCGAAAGCCGGCGTTTTCGTTTCATGGATACGCTGCGCGAACTGACCCCGACGATGCTGGTTCGTTTTACGCAGATCGATTACGACCGCGAGATGGCATTTGTCGCAATCGTGAAGCGTGAAGGCAAGGAGGTCGAGGTTGGCGTCTGTCGTTACATTACCAACCCGGATGCGGTGACCTGTGAATACGCGATCGTGGTCGCCGATGACTGGCAGCGCCGCGGACTTGGCCGGCGCATGATGGCGCAGTTGATTGAGGTTGCGCGCCGCCGCGGCCTGGATGCAATGGTCGGTCATGTGATGAGCAGCAACCGCGGCATGCTGCAGCTCTGCCAGGACATGGGCTTTGTGGTTTCCGACAGCAGCGATGACCCGCAGGTGAAGCGGGTGACTCTGACGCTGAACGGCAGTTGAGACGGGGGGTGATCACGTTGTGGATGCGCGTGACAGCAGCGGCTGTAGTCGATGTAAACTGCCGATTCCATTCCTCAGATCGCAACCATCTTGCCACGACACGATCTACCTGACGCGAGACTTCTGCAACTGACATTTGCTGCTCTGGCGGCCATTGTTATCTGGTTTGCAGTGCGCGGTATTTTGCCCGAAGCATGGCGCTCGCCCGGCAGTCCGCAGTTGTATCTGACCGGCGTCGCCGGAATCCTGTTGCTGCTGGTGCCGGTGGCATTTGTCATTGCCAAACGCGGCGGCAGCGGCGCCAATCCGGTCAACTGGTTCAATGCCCACGTCGCCTGCTCCCTGCTGGGTATGGTACTGATCGCCATTCACTCGGGTGGATTTCTGCGCCGTCCCCCCGCGTTGTTACTGCTGGCGCTGATCGTTTTGGCGGTGCTGGGTGTCTGGGGGCGGGTACGTGGTTCACGGCGCATGGCCGGAACATTTGCGTCGAAAGCGCCGGGGTTTAATGTGCCTGATGCGGCAGCCCGTGACAGGCTGCGGACGCTGATCGCCGAGAAACGCCGGCTGCTCATGCAACTGGACCCACAGGCAAATGAAGGCACGTTTTCTGTCAACCTTCCACATTTCATTCGCAGTCCCGGACTGGCTATGGCTTATCGCAAACTGGCGCGTGAGGAATCGCTTCTTCTGGGAACCCGTGCAGCGGTTTCGGCCAAACAGGCATGGTGGCGACCCTTGCACATGGCGCTGGCGTGGCTGTTTGTGCTGGGTGTGGTGATTCATGTGATCACCGTGACTTTTTTCGCCGGTTACGTCGCTGATGGCGGACCGATTACCTGGTGGCATTTGCGGGCATGGGGAGGCTGACATGGATGGCTTGAATACCGGACCTTCCGAACGCGTTGCGCTGCTGATCGACCTTGAGCGCTGCACTGGGTGCAAAAGCTGCGAAGCCGCGTGCAAGACCGAACACCGCCTTGGTCCGGGCGAGTACCGCAACAAGGTGGTGTGGGCGAGTGCGCTGGAGGAGGCGGGCCTCGCTTTTCTGACACTCACCTGCCAGCACTGCGAACGTCCGGCCTGCCTGCGCGCCTGCCCGGTCAACCCGAAAGCGATTGCCAAGGATCCGGTGACCGGTGTCGTGCGTGTGGATGAATCGCGCTGCACCGGTTGCGGTGAATGCGTCATCGCCTGCCCGTACAGCGCGATGGGGTATGACGCGAAGGGTCATCATGCGGTGAAATGCGACCTGTGCTCGGAGCGTCGTGCTGAAGGTTCGACAACGACCGCGTGCGCCAGTGTTTGCCCGACGCAAGCCATCCGTTTTGGTAAACGCGAGGAACTGCTGGCTGAAGCCAAACAGTCCGGGCGGCTGCCGCGAGACAACGATCATTTCCTGCTCGGACCGGCAACGATTTATCTGGAACGAACCCAACCGCGCAATGAAGCGACACCGACGGCAATCACGCCGGCGCGTGCGCATCCCGGCGAATCGCAGCGGCCTTCGTTCATGGATGGATTGGCCGCTCAGGCTGCTGTGCAGGCGCAACAGCCGTCGTTCCCTTATGGCGAAACGCGTGAAGACACTGCACCGGACCGTGTCGTTCCCGGCGGCTGCAATATCTGCTTCAACTGCTGCACGGTTAAATTTCACTTTAAAAACAACAAGTTAATAAAAATCACCGGGAATGAAGACGATCCGCTCTTGAAGGGGCGTGTGTGCCCGAAGTCGCAACTGACGCTGCAGATGTATCACAGCGAACACCGGCTGCTGTTTCCGCAAAAGCGCGTCGGCGCACGCGGTGAAGGAAAATTTGAACGTATTTCCTGGGATCAGGCGCTGGATGAAATTGCCGACAAGTTGAAGGTGATTCGCGATCAGTACGGCGCGGAAGCGCTGGCGATGTTCATCGGCACGCGAACCGGCATTCTGGATTACCGCGCGACCACGAAGATGTTTGCCCAGATGTTCGGCACGCCGAACAAGGACGGCACCGATCCCTTCTGCGCCAGCGGCAAAAACGTTGCCTTCGAAATTACGCTGGGCAGCATCGGCAGCGGTAACAGTTATACCGAAAACGATCTCGGTTCCGCAGAGTTGTATGTGTACATCGGCGACAACCAGGCAGAAACCCGGCCAGTGTATTTCGGGATGATCAATGACTGGCGCATCAGGAACGGCGCGAAGATGGTGGCCGTTGATCCGCGCTTGACTGCGACGGCATCCAAAGCGGATCGCTGGCTGCCGATCCGTCCCGGCACCGACATGGCGCTGGGGCTGGCGCTGGCGCAGCACATACTGGCCAACAATCTGCATGACGCGAAGTTCTGCGCGGACTGGGTGCTCGGCTTCGAGCAGTGGCGCGATTTCATTCTGCAGAAAAACTACACGCCGGAATGGGCCGAGCACAGTACAGGCATTGCCGCGGCGGATATCAAACGACTGGCAGAAGAAATTGCAGCGGCCGACGGCTGCGTGATTTTCGCCAGTCGCGGCGTCAACCAGCACACTAACAGCACGCAGACCAACCGCGTGCTGATGTTCGTCGCGGCGATCACCGGCAACTGGGGACGGCGCGGTGGTGCCTTCTTCAATATGAGCGCGGGCACGCCGATTGCCGCGAAGGTTCCGGAACACCGTGCGCCGAAAATCAATAAGCAACGGGTGCGGCGCAGTCCTGCGGGCTGGACCGAGGCGATGCTGCACGGCAAGCCTTACCCGATCCGCGCACTGATCACTTGCAACAATCCGATGGCGCAATGGCCGGGTCAGGCCAAGGCACGTGAGGCATTTGCCGCGCTCGATTTAATGGTGCATATCGAACTGTTTGCCAACGAAACCTCGGCCTTTGCCGACTACCTGCTGCCGGCGGCGAGCGGCATCGAGAAAGGCGAGATCGGCAGGTCCAACGACGACCGCCGCATTGTGTGGATCGACAAGATGATCGATCCGCCGGGCGAGGCGAAGTCGGATACATGGATCTGGATCGAACTCGGCAAACGTTTCGGTTTTGATGATGTGCTGAAAGACAAATACAAGGACCCCGCAGTGTTCTGGGACGAAGTCTGCATCGACAGTCCCGGCCTTCGCGGTTGTACGCAGAAACGTTTGCATTCGGTGCCGTACCGCTGGGTACGACAGCCGGTTGCGACCGAGGATGCACCGGAGATCGAAACCCTGTTTCTGGAAGGCACCACTGTACCGGGCGGGGCACCGGGGCGACGTTTTCCGACAAAATCAGGCAAGCTTGAATTCTGGACTGATGAACTTGAAGCCAAGTTCAATGTGCTGGGCCTCTCGGCCTTGCCCGAGTTTTATTCGGAGCGTGAGCAGCTGATTGATCTGCCGTATATGGAGTTGCTGGAAAACGATGGCGAAGCCGGGGTGATATCACCGTTTTGCTCGCCAGCTACCGGCAGCGCGCGTGGGCGCATCGTTGCGCCGGGACCCGATCACCCGGGCCTGAAATTGCGCGAGCAGGGTTTTGATACTGAACTGGTCACCGGGCGTCCGTCAGCGGCGCATTTCCACAGCTGGACACATTATTTCTGGCAGTCGCAGGAAATGTGGCCGGACCTGTTTTGCCAGATCCATCCCGACAAGGCGGCGAAGCTCGGCATCAAGGATGGCGAACGCGTGAAGGTTGAGTCCGCGCATGGCTGCATCGAAGCGATGGCCTGGGTGCATGCCGGTATTCGTCCGACCGCCGTGTTCATCCCGATCGGCTGGGGCGAACGCCAGCCGTACAACCCGTGGCGACCGGTGAATTTCCTGACCGACAACACTCAGCGCGATCCGGTCTCTGACCAGACCAACCTCAAGGTGCTGCTGTGCCGGGTGTCGCGCGCCTGAGCGTCTTCTGCCGGGCAGCTGGATGTCTTGGGCATGCGCTGTTGGTGATCCATGATTTCAGGTGACGCAGTGACCATGCGGCACGGGTTGCTGATCTTCGTGATGTTGTTCTGCAACTGGGCCAGCGCGGCATTGCCGGGCGTGACCGAGTTGGGCAAAACACCCGAGGCCGTCACTGATCGCGAACTCGCGGCACTGATCGATGGGCGTCTGACCCAGGCCGCTGTCGTGGCCATCGGCGAAAGCGTGCACGGTTCTGCCGCCATGCTGCATATGCAAACCCGGCTGATCCGCTATCTGGTGGTCAATCACGGTATACGTTTGCTGGTTTGGGAAACAGGGGTGTTGCGCAGCCTTGAATTGAGCCGCTGGGTGGCTGCCTGTGCAAACACCCGGACGCCGCCGCCGATCGAAGTGCTGTATATGCCCACTGCGGCAGACCTGCCGTTATGGGAATGGATTTGCGATTACAACCGCGCAAACCCCGGCGCACCGGTGGTGTTTCGCGGCATGGATGTCTGGGATCGGCCATGGCTGCATTACGCCCAACTCCAGTCGGCTGCTGCTGCCGCTGCAATCGA
This sequence comes from uncultured Bordetella sp., assembly GCA_964531455.1. Taxonomy (GTDB): domain Bacteria; phylum Pseudomonadota; class Gammaproteobacteria; order Burkholderiales; family SG8-41. Next base: position 62,956 of record CAZHFZ010000005.1, on the reverse strand, counting down.
CAGTAAGGTACTTGATGCCGTATCTGCAAATTGCCCGGGTTATCGCGCCACGGAATGGGCGCAAATGGATGGGGTTATTGCGCAACTGCAACGTCCGGGGAGTACGTTGCGCGAAAGCGGCCATGAACGCTGCCGCGTAGCGTTGTCGGGAGTAATCGACCATGCCCGGCAGCGGGCGAAGCAACTGCAGGGGGCGAATCCTGCCGGTGCCGGAACTGCGTTTGAAGCGGCATTGTCGGCATCCACCCTGCTGGGCTGGCTGGGTTTCCACTTTTACGATGGTGTTGACGATATCCGAAGCTGGAACGAGCGCGACATCGCCCAGGGGCGAAATCTGATGCTGATCATGGCGCAGCACGGCGCAGAGCGAGCAATCCTGTCGGCGCATATCAGCCATGTTTCGCATAACCGATCGCCGGCCAACTGGTGGGGCTATGGCGACCTCAAATCCGGGGCCTATTTCTACCAGCAACTCAGTGGCAGACGCGTGTTCAATATTGCGCTGACGGCATACCAGGCGAGTGGCACCCAAGGCGAGTGGATGTTACCGACGGCGGCCAATTCGATCGACAAGGTGTTGTATGAAGCAGGGCATCGACTGGCGTTTTTTCATGCTGATGCCGGTTTTCTTTCTGCGCACCCGCGGTGGTGGATGCAGAATGGCAATGCAATCGGTCTTGAAAACGGCATCGAACTGGTGCCACGCGATCATTTCGATGCCTATTTTTTCTTTGACCAGTCGCTGCTGGACCGGCCGTTGCCGGCCCGGCCGATTTGGCAACCATGAGACTTGCGCAGTTGCCGGATGGATATGCACCCGCGCTACACGTCTTTATCTGCAGTAAAATCAGTGTCATTCCACTGTAGTTCAACTGAAAACCGCAGCTTCCAAATACCAGAACATGAGTTATCGCAACGATGGGTGATATCAACCAGCTGATTTACGCTCAAGCCGTTTTCCGGAATTTCCGGGGCCGTGTTCTGGAAATCGGTTCCAAGGATTACGGCAACACCCAGCCGTTTCGCGATCTGTTCCGGGAATCGGAATATGTCGGCATTGACCTGGAAGCCGGAGCCAACGTCGACTTTGTGGTCGACCTTGAAAAAGGCCTGGGTCCGCTGACCGGGCAGAAATTCGACCTGGTCATCGTTTGTTCCGTGCTTGAGCATTCGCCGCGGCCGTGGATACTGGCGGAGAACATCCAGTCGGTGGTGTCGGAGGACGGCGCGTTGATGAGCTGTCACCCTTGGGTATGGCGTTATCACAAGTACCCTGACGACTATTTCCGGTTTTCGCCCAAGGGCATCATGGCGATATTCCCGGAACTCAAACACTGGCTGCCGATGTTTTATGCTTCCAGCATTCAGGGCGAGTTTTTTTCGTTCTCCGACGACGATGGCGTGGATAACAAGCTGGCGTATTACAACGAAGACAAACGGAAGTATCTGCCCTATCTGCAGAGCCTGATGACCGGCACCCGGTCGGAGGCGGTTTACCAGAAGCTGTTCGCCGATTTTTCAAAAGTCGCGAACCAGACCGGCGCCTGATCCGGCAACACATCCAATGAACGAAAGTACCGCCATGTTTCGAAATTATCGTGAAGCCTATTTTTCGGAACGCAAGTTCGATTCGGACAAGTGGGAACACTACTTCGACATTTACGACCACCTGCTGGCGAACCTCTATGGCAAAGACATCTCGTTTCTCGAAATCGGTGTCCAGAACGGCGGATCGCTGGAAGTGGCGCGCAAGCTGTTCGGGCCGAAGTCGAAAATCATGGGCATCGACATCGACCCGAAATGCAAACGCATGGAAGTCGCCGGGGTCGCCGACAGGATCGTCATCGGGTCGCAGGTGGATGAACGTTGCGTGGACGAGGCACTGCAGTTCATGCCGAGTATTGATGTTCTGATTGACGACGGCTCGCATGTGCAAGCGCACATGATCATGTCGTTCATCAATTTTTTTCCGTCGCTGGCCGAAAACGGCGTCTACATCATCGAAGACACGCATACCAATTATTCGCCGGAGCACCAGGAATCCTTTCTGGGTATCGGACTTTATGATTATTTCAAGGGACTGTCAGAGCGATTGAACATCGACTTTATCGATGCCGACCTGCGCAAGACACGCTACAAGGTTCCGCGGGAGCAGCGTCCGCCGCGAAACGTGCCGCCCGACGTCTGTCGCGATATTTTCTCTATCGAATTCTTCGATAGCGTGATTGCGGTAAGGAAGCGCCGCAAACTGGAGCCGCTGAGAATCCGCAAGTGAAATTTGCATCAGCTTTTACCGTGGTTGAGAGTCAATACACGGATGCAATTCGATGAAAATAGTCTGGGTAACCGTTCCTGCTGACCTGGTCGCAACCGCGTCAGGTGTGAATTCCAAAGTGGCCAGTGTCCGCTACCGGGCGCTGATGCCGGCAGCTGGCCTGCGTGCGCTGGGTCATGACACGATGGTCATTGGCCATGACCGGAATACGCTGGAGCAGTCACGCCAGGCCATCGTTGGCGCCGATGTCGTCATATTCCGCCGCAATTACGATGAGCCGGAATGCATCGAGAGCCTGCTCGGCGAAACCGCAGCTGCAGGAGTAAAAACGGTTTTTGATCTTTCCGATGACCGGTTGCACGGCCGTGTCGGGCCGCATCTGCGGCGCATGGTTGAACTTGCCAGGGCGGTGGTCACTACATCGGAGCCGTTGCGGCAGAAGATCCGTGATGAATATGGCAAGGACGCATTTGTTGTTGGTGATCCTTTTGAGGGGCCGCGCGGAGAACCGCGCTGGCAGCCCGGGCCGCGGCTGAAAGCCCTGTGGTTCGGGCACCCGGTCAATCTGCCCAGCCTTGAACAGAGCCTGCCCGCGTTGCTGCAGGCCTGTCGAAAAAAGCCGATGGACTTGCGCATCGTGACTGAACGTGTCGAAGGCATCGAACGCCAGTGCAAGGACTTCAATTCGAAAAACCGCAATTTGCTGTCGATGCGTTTTGCGGAATGGTCCAACGCGGAGACCTGGCGTTCCCTTGCCGAGGCTGATTTGGTGGTGATTCCGTACATCGCCGGACACCCGCGCTCGCTTGCAAAAAGCCCGAACCGGATCATCGAATCGTTGTGGGCTGGACGATTTGTCGTGGCGCAGCCCATCCCTTCGTATCTGGAGTTCAGAGAATGGGCATGGATCGACGAGGATATTGCTGCAGGTATCGGTTGGTTGATCGACGATCCTGCGGCGATCGTCCCGCGGATCGCGGCTGCTCAACAGCATATTGTCGGGACCTACTCGGCGGAGCGCATATCTGCTGAATGGGATAACGTCTGCCGGCAGTTGTAATCCGGCCTCGTCGCCATTTCTCGCCCAAGCGGGGCGGGTAGCGTAAAATCACCGGGACCCTGCGGGTGTAGTTCAATGGTAGAACGGCAGCTTCCCAAGCTGCATACGAGGGTTCGATTCCCTTCACCCGCTCCATCTTGCCTTGATCCTCTGGTGACCCGGCGTCCGATGTCCAGAACCGTTTCCCTTTCGGTTGTGCTGGGATGACAGCACGGCCTGACGCTGCCGTCGAGGAATTTGCGCCCGCGCTGGTGGCCTGGCAGAAACGCCATGGCCGCCACGATCTGCCGTGGCAGCAGACGCGTGATCCCTATGCGGTCTGGCTGTCGGAGATCATGCTGCAGCAGACCCAGGTCAGCGCAGTCATTCCCTATTTCCAGCGGTTTCTGGAGCGCTTCCCGACCATCGCAGCGCTGGCCGCGGCGCCGGCGGACGATGTACTCGCGCTTTGGAGCGGCCTCGGGTATTACTCCCGGGCGCGCAACCTCCATCGTGCGGCACAGATCATCGTTACAGAACATGGCGGCGGGTTTCCGCAGGCAATGGATGCGGTGATGGCGCTGCCGGGCATTGGCCGCTCCACTGCGGCAGCGATTCTTGTTTTTGCCTTCGGCAAACGCGGCGCCATACTCGACGGCAACGTCAAGCGCGTGTTGGCGCGGGTTCGCGGTATCGCCGGTTATCCTGGCGAAAACGCCGTGGCGGCGCAGTTATGGACGCAGGCCGAACTGCTGTTGCCGAAAACCGGCCTGCGCGCGTACACGCAGGGCCTGATGGATCTTGGTGCAACGGTCTGTGCGCGACGCAACCCGCGTTGTGCTGAGTGTCCGGTGCAGGCGCTTTGCGTTGCGCATAAGACCGGGCGCACGGCTGAACTGCCGACGCCTAAGCCGCGCAAGGCGCTGCCGCAGCGGCGGACGATGATGCTGGTACTGCAGCGGGCCGGCGAGATGCTTCTGGAAAAACGTCCGTCTTCCGGCATCTGGGGCGGAATGTGGTGTTTCCCTGAAACTGATGTCGATGCCGATGCCGTTGCGGTCTGTGCGCAGCGATATGGCGCGCGTGTGGAGTTGGATGAGGCGCTGCCGGTGATTGCGCATGGCTTCACGCATTACCATCTGGATATCCTGCCGCAACCCGCGCAGGTGATGACATGGCCGCCACGCGCCGCCGAGCCCGGGCTGATTTGGTTGCCGATTGAAGATGCCCTTACGGCCGCGATCCCGACGCCGGTGCGCGGTATTCTTGAGCAATTGGCTGCACGGTCACGCAAGATCTGATTGCAGTCGCGGAGATATTGTAACTATTTGTTTTTATTGATTTTTTCTATGATGCCGTGGGCCAGCAGCAATTCCCGCAGCTTTTTCAGTCTGGCATCGGTGTCGGTCATTTCGAGCAACGCCTGCTTCTCCTGCGGCGTGATCGGCAATATTTCTGCCAGCCGGTAGCTGACCCAGACCGGATTATCCAGTTGTATCGGACCAGGCACGCTGTCTTCGCCGGCGCGTTTGATGGCAAGACGCAAAACCTCTTCGCAGGCTTCGTCCATTTCTGCGCTGGTTGTGGCCTCGGGCAGCATCTCGATCTTGCCGATGATCAGCCCGCTGCTGTTGACCGTGGTGTCGAGAACGCGGAAACGCTCGCCGCCGCGCGCCAGCAGCGCAAACAGGTTGGGATGCGGCACGTCCCATTGCTCAATGGCCGCAAGACAGCCTGTAGCTTGCGGTGTCGCCGGCTGACCGATTTCCTGGCCTTCGCGAATCAGGCACACGCCGAAAGGCGTGCTGTCGCGAAGGCAGGCCTTGGTCATGTCGACATAACGCTGTTCAAACACCTTCAGCGGCAGCAGTCCCCCCGGAAACAGTACGGTGCCCAGCGGGAACAACGGTACTTCGCGTAAGTCGCTCATGTGCCGAGTTCGCGGTGGCGCGCAAGCGTACGGGTGCGCTCGCGGAAGCGGGCGGACAGCGTTTCGACAAAAAACACCGAACGGTGCCGGCCACCCGTACAGCCGATGGCGACTGTCAGGTAACTGCGATTGTCGCGTTCGAACGCCGGCAACCAGTCGGAAATGAAGCGGTTGATGTCTTCCAGCATGTGCATGGCGTCCGGTGTCGCGCGCAGGAATTCAGCAACCGGGGCATCGCAGCCGGTCAGCGGACGCAGCTGCGGGTCGTAATGAGGGTTGGGCAGGCAGCGCACGTCGAACACGAAATCCGCATCAAGCGGGATTCCGTGTTTGAAGCCGAATGATTCGAAAAGCAGTGTCAGTCCGGCAACAGGTGCTGCGGCAAAATCCTTAACCCAGGCGCGCAGGGTATTGGGTGCAAGGTCGCTGGTGTCGATGTGGTGTGCCATGTCGGAGATGCCGGCGACCAGTTCTTTTTCCCGGGCGATGCACTCCGGCAGCGTCAGTCCAGTCGAGGCCAGTGGATGACGACGACGGGTTTCCGAGTAACGCTTGATCAGAGTTTCCGCTTTGGCTTCAAGGAACATAACTCGGACTTCGACGCCATCGTTGCGCAGCAAGGTCACCAGCTCAGGCAGCTCCGTGATGGCTTCGCCGGTACGAACATCGATTGTCAGTGCAACGCGTTCGGTGCCGGAGGCGCGCAGCGTTTCAACCAGGTTGCCGATCATGTTCACCGGCAGGTTGTCTACACAGTAGAAGCCGGCGTCTTCCATCACTGCCAGCGCGACGCTTTTGCCGGAGCCGGAAAGGCCTGTAATCAGGATCAGCTGCATGGCTTGTTTGTGTTCCGGTTCAGTCGTCGCGGTTATTCATGGCCTGGGCCTGCCGCTCTACAAACTCACGGGTGCTGTCGATGCCGCGCATCTGCAGCACGTGATTGCGTACCGCGGCTTCAGTCAGCACGGCAAGGTTGCGGCCGGCAGCGACGGGAATTGTTACCTTGCGGATCTCCACATCCATCAGCGATTCAGTGCCGGGTTTCAGCGGCAACCGGTCGAGATAGGTCGGGTCTGAACCCGTGGGGCGTTCGAGATGCACGACAATCTTGACGTTCTTTCGCGGGCGCAGGGCGGCTTCGCCGAAAATGGTACGGATGTTGAGTACACCGAGTCCGCGAACTTCCAGAAAATCACGAAGCAGAGACGGGCAGCGGCCCTCTACGCTTTCCGGTCCGACACGGTAGAGTTCGACCACATCGTCGGCGATGAGCCCGCTGCCGCGGCTGATCAGTTCCAGAGCGAGTTCACTTTTGCCGACGCCGGAGTCGCCGGTAATCAGCACGCCGACGCCAAGCACATCCAGAAATACGCCGTGAACGGTGGTCGAATCAGCCAGTGCGCGTGCAAGGTGCGGACGCAGTATCCACATCAGTTCGACACTGGCGATGGGTGATGAAAACAGCGGGGTATGGGTGGCTTCAGCGACCTCAAGCAGCGCTGGCGGTATGGCGTTGGCGCCGGCGACAATGAAGCAGGCGAGTTCGCGGGTGGACGTGCGTTTCAGCAGTGCGCGACACTCGGCCGGATCCAGTCCGTTGAGATGATTGACCTCGGACTGTCCCAGAACCTGAATCAGGTTGGGATGGATGAAATTGAGGTGGCCGACCAGGCCCTTGGACGAGTCCTTGGTCAGCTCACTGTCAATACCCTTGTCGGTGCCGTCACGGCCCGCGATCCAGGTCAGCTGGAGTTTTTCGCGGGTTTCGTCAAACAGTCGGGCTATGCTGACCTGCGGCATTGGGCTCCCATTGTGTGATCAGTTGCAGAAGATCTTCGGGGCTGGCTGCGTTGAAAAGCTTTTCCCGAAAAACCTTGTCGCAGAACATCTGGGCAAGCTCTGACAGGATCTGCAGGTGTTCGTCAGTGGCGCGTTCCGGCACCAGCAGCACGAACACCAGCCGGACATTCTGGCCGTCAGGGGCGTCGAAGGGTATGGCTTCACGAACACGGATCAGTGATCCCGCTGCCGCCTTGATGCCTTTAATGCGGCCATGAGGGATGGCCACACCCTGGCCCAGTCCGGTTGATCCGAGTTTTTCGCGGGCAAACAGGCTGTCGAATACCTGATTGCGCGCGATTTGCTGGTGGTTCTCGAACAACAGGCCAGCCTGTTCGAAAACGCGCTTCTTGCTGGTCAGATCTGCATCCAGCAGAACGTTCGACAGGGGCAGCAGTTTTGCGATCAGGTTCATGGCGCGCGGGAAGTCGCTGTTCGTGGGCTGGGTTTACTCTTCGACGGCGCGATGTTTGATCGGAGCGCTGTCGTGACGGTGGGCAAGATTTTTTTCCTTGTGCTTTATCACCGAACGGTCGAGTTTGCCGACCAGGTGATCGATGGCGACATACATGTCCTCGCCATGTGCTTCGCAGAAGATTTCCTTGCCGCTGAGGTGCATTTTTGCTTCGACTTTGTGCTGCAGTTTTTCGACTGTCATGATCACGTTGATGTCGATCACATGATCAAAATGCGCGGTGATCTTCTCCAGTTTTTGCGCGACATGTTCGCGAATTGCCGGGGTGATTTGCAGGTGGTGGCCCGTCAGGTGCAGGTTCATGTCTTCTCCTTGTTAAAGGGTTTTTCTCAGATTAACCGGTAGGATCTGCATCGATTCCCGGTATTTTGCAATGGTTCGCCTTGCCACGACTATACCCTGCTGACCCAGAAGCTCCGAAATCTGGCCGTCGCTGAGCGGTGAGCGGGTGTTTTCCGCGCTGACCAGCTGTTTGATCAGTGCGCGGATTGCCGTGCTGGATGCCGAGCCGCCGGCCTCGGTGGCGACATGGCTGCCGAAAAAATACTTCAATTCAAAGATCCCGCGCGGCGTATGCATGAATTTTTGCGTAGTCACACGGGACACCGTCGATTCATGCAGGCCCAGCGTTTCCGCGATCTCGCGCAATACCAAAGGACGCATGGCCACTTCGCCATGCTCGAGGAAGTTGCGCTGCCGGTCAACGATGGCCTGCGAAACGCGCAGAATGGTTTCAAAGCGCTGCTGTACGTTTTTTATCAGCCACTTTGCTTCCTGCAGCTGCGAATTCAGTTGTTGTGCGCTGCTGCCGCGGTTGCGTTGAAGGATATCCGCGTACATGCGGTTGACCCGCAGGCGCGGCATCGCATCCGGATTCAGCGCGGCAACCCATACGCCCTTTATCTTGCGCACGATCACGTCGGATACCACAAACCGCGTTTCCTCGGTGGAGAATCCACTGCCCGGTCTGGGATTAAGGCTGGTGATGAGCTTCTGTACAATGCGCAGGCAGGCATCGTCACACTTCAGCGTGCGTTTCAGTCGGGCAAAGTCACGTGCGGCAAGTGCGTCAAGGTGGTTCCTGACGATTTCCAGCGCCGCGTCACGCTGCGGCGTGTCGTCGGGCAGCGCGGCCAGTTGCAGCGACAGGCACTCCGCGAGATTGCGTGCGCCGATGCCGATCGGCTCCAGATGTTGCAGATGCTGCAGGGCGATCGACAGGTCGTCATGATTCACGTCGAGTTCCGGCGGCAGCATCTCGCCGATTTCCTCAAGGGATTGCGGCAAGTAACCGTCGTCGGTCAGGGAGTCGATCAGCAGGTTGACCAGTTGCTTGTCCCGTTCGGACAGATGCAGCAGGGAGAGTTGTGCGGTCAGATGGGCTCGCAGCGATGCGGGCTGCTCGGCCAGCGGCGGAAATTCGTCGTCGTCGTTGTCGGCACTGCTGCTGTTGCCGTAAGAGGGGCCGTCCTCGATATCGAAGGACGCAGGCTCATCACTGCTGCCCGACTGTTCCTGGTCATTGTTGCTGGAACTTTCCGGGGTGTCGACGGATGCTGACTGCGCCGGGTCGTTTTGCGGTGGTGGCGGCGATTCCGTTCCACTGTCTTCGCGTTCCAGCAGCGGGTTGTCCTGGAGCAGGCGCTCGATTTCCTGATTGAGTTCGAGCGTCGACAGCTGCAGCAGTCGAATCGACTGCTGCAGTTGCGGCGTCAACGTCAGGTGTTGCGAGAGTCTGAGCTGTAGAGAATGTTTCATTCAGGGCCGGATATGGAAGATCGGGTCCCGGAGGGGCAATCGTGGATTTTAACGCTGCCTGGTGGTCTCAAAGGCGGAAGTGCTCACCGAGATAGACCTTTCTGACGCTCTCATTATAGACGATCTCGTCGGGCTTGCCGAAAGCCAGTACGGTGCCGTCGTTGATGATGTAGGCGCGGTCGCAGATGCCCAGTGTTTCCCGGACGTTGTGGTCGGTGATCAGTACCCCGATTCCACGGTTACGCAGGAAGCCGATGATTTTCTGGATTTCAATGACGGCGATCGGATCAACTCCGGCGAAAGGTTCGTCAAGCAGGATGAAACGGGGTTCGGTCGCCAGGGCGCGGGCAATTTCAACCCGTCGCCGTTCGCCTCCCGAAAGACTGATTGCAGGATTGTTGCGAAGATGTCCGACATGCAGTTCCTGCAGAAGTGTGTCGAGACGGGCTTCGATGGTGGCGGAATCTGTGTGGTACAGCTCGAGGATGGCGCGCACGTTTTCCGCGACGGTCAGCCGCCGGAATATCGATGCTTCTTGCGGCAGGTAACTCAGGCCGAGGCGTGCACGGTTATGCATGGGCATGTGCGTAAGCCGGGTTTCGTCAAGATAGAGTTCGCCCCCGTCCATCGCGACCAGGCCGACCATCATGTAAAAACAGGTGGTCTTGCCGGCACCGTTGGGCCCGAGCAGGCCAAAAAATTCACCCGGCTGA
>CAZHFZ010000005.1:7017-52917 GCA_964531455.1 uncultured Bordetella sp. | reverse complement strand
GACGGTGCGTGTGCGATAGCGTTTCTTCAGGCCGTCGGCCTTCAGCACGTATGTACCTTCCGGACGCGGAGTTCCGTTGCGACTTTCCTGAATCAGATTATCCATGACCCGCTCAGCGCGGTTGTGTCGGCAGCGGCTCTCGCGGCGCACCCACTTCCGCCGTGGGTCGCAGCGAGACAGGCGGCTGGGCCGCCGGTTTTTCCTTCGGCTTGGGCTGCAACACCGCCCGTACCCGGCCGTTACCGCCGGTCGCTGTCGGGGAACTGCCGCCGGTAACCTGGAAGAATTCGGTATTTGCGTCATACGAAATGTAATTGCCGCGTACTTCGTCAGCACCCTTTTTCATGGACGCCCGGTTGAACATCTGTACTTTGTCGGCACGGCCGTCGTATTCGATGCGTTCCGCCCAGCCCTCGATGTACTCATCATATCCGTCGCGCTTTTGCCTGAAATAGGCGAGATTGCCCCAGGTGATTCCCGTCTTGAAACCCTGGTTGTCCTGCCGCACTTCCATGCGATCGCCACGGATGATCAGGGTGCCCTGGGTCAACACGACGCGCCCTTCAAAGGTGGATATCTGCTTGGCGTCATCTACCGACACCCGGTCAGCTTCGAGATTGATCGGTTTCTCGCGGTCTGCTTTTTCCGCATGTGCTGAACCACAGACGAAAATACCCGCTACCAGCATGCGGGTTGCAGCGTGGGCGAGCCAGCGCAGGAGTTGACTAGCGGCGTTTTTCGACACGGGCGGGGTCATGATAGGTGCCGCGGAACTGGGAGAGGAACTTGACGGTTCGGGCTTCACTGTCCAATTCTAAGCCAATCGCCGTGGCAACGGTATGGGCGTCGGTAATCTTTACCGGCCGGTCGGTGCGGGCAATGTTTTCATCCGGGATGACATGCAAAAAAGCGGTCTCGAGGACGAGATCGCTGCGATCAGCATAGGCCGCCCGAACCACGCGCACATCATCCTCAAAATAGATGTTTTCGCCGCCGCTTGATACGCGGGCGGTGCGCGAGGTGACGGACAGAGGGGCTCGCGAAGCGTTGCTGACAAAGCGCGGCGAAACGAGGCGGGTACTGTCGTCAATGGGGTAATGAGTCATGCGCACGGCATGCAGAGTGTGTTTCACGTTGCCGTTGGCATCAAGTCGGCGCGCAACGATGTTGTCGATGATGAAGTCCGGGTCAGCGCGCTCGGTTTCTGCGAGCGGGCTGCCTTGCTGTACGGCCCGGTCCAGCCAGAAGGTCAACGTTGCCAGTGCAGCCAGCAGCAACAGCGGGAAAATTTGCGAGAGGCGGTTCATTGCAGGTGTATTGAGCCTCAGTCGGTGCCGAGGAAACGCGCTGTCTGTGCGGCCAGCGCGCCCTGGTTGTGCAGGATAACCTCACAGAACTCGCGTGCAGCGCCGTGACCTCCAGTTGCGCGCGTCACGTAATCAGCGTGTCTCTTGAGCACCGCCGGGGCATCGGCGACAGTTACCGCAAAACCGCAGCGTTTGAGCACCGGCAGATCAACCAGGTCGTCACCGAGAAACGCAGACTGTTCCTGCGTAAGGCCCAGATCAGCAAGCAAGGCGTCGAAAGCAGAGCATTTGTCGCTCACGCCCTGTTTTACGTGCCGTATGCCGAGGTCGGCGGCGCGTTCCCGCACGCTGCCAGCCTTCCGGCTGGTAATTATTGCAAGTTCGACACCCGAGTCCTGCAGCAGTTTCATGCCCATGCCGTCGCGTACGTCGAAAGTCTTCATGGCGTCGCCGGTTTCGGCATAGTGCAGTCCGCCGTCGGACAAAACGCCATCGACATCGAATATTGCGATCCGGACCTGCCTGGCTTGCGGAATCATCGGTTGGCTCGCCGCTGCTAAACCACTTTGTTGCGGAACAGGTCGTGGATGTTCAGGGCGCCCAGCAGGCGGCTTTCATCATCGACAACCAGCAACTGGGTGACTTTGCCCCTCTCCATGATTTCGACGGCTTCAGCCGCAAGCCGGTCAGGTCCGATGGTGCGTGGATTGGCAGACATCGCGTCCTTGATCAGCGTTTTGCGCAAATCGAGGCCTTTGCTGATGGCGCGGCGAAGGTCGCCGTCGGTAAAAATGCCTTTGACCACCTGCGCCGGGTCAACCACCGCGGTCATGCCCATGCGGCCACGGGACATTTCAAGCAGTGCATCAGTCAGCGAAGATGTTTCTGCAATACGCGGCGCTTCGTTGCCTGAACGCATGACATCCCTGACCATTGTGAGCAGTTTGCGTCCGAGGGCGCCGCCCGGGTGGGAGCGGGCAAATTCATCCTGGGTGAATCCGCGCGCGCGCATCAGGGCGACGGCGATGGCGTCACCAAGGGCAAGAGCTGCGGTGGTGCTGGCCGTAGGGGCAAGATTGAGCGGGCAGGCTTCCTGTCTTGCGCCGGCATAAAGATGGACATCGGCCTCCCTGCCCAGCGTCGAGGTAGGGTTGCCGGTCAACGCCACGAGTTTCGCCCCCTGCCGCTTGAGAACCGGAATGATGATCAGCAGTTCTGCGGTTTCCCCTGAGTTTGACAGCGCGACGAAAACATCGTCGCGGGTGATCATGCCAAGGTCGCCGTGACTTGCTTCCGCAGGATGAACGAAAAACGCCGGCGTGCCGGTGCTGGCTAAAGTGGCAGCCATCTTGCGGGCGATGTGACCGGATTTTCCGATGCCGCTGACAACGACGCGTCCGCGACATTGCAGAAGGATGCGAATCGCCTGCTCGAATCGTGCATCGATGTGCGCTATCAGGTCGGTAACGGCCTGTGCCTCGATGGCAAGCACTTCACGCGCCGCTGCAATTGAAGCGGTGGCTGTAGGGCCTTCGGCTGGGGAACTCATGGTGGAAATTATAACAAACACCCTGTCTTGAATCGGTCGTCTGCGCTTGCAATTCATTGAAGAAAAGGCAATATTCGACCGATACCTCTTCTTATCGCGCATGCACAACACCCTGCAACCCGTTCTCATACTGCTCGCCGCCGCTGTGCTGGTGGTGGTGGTGTTCCGTTCGTTGCGGCTGCCGCCGCTGCTGGGCTATCTGAGCGTTGGCGTATTGATCGGGCCCCATGCCCTGGGCTGGATCACCACGACCGACGAAGTTCGCAGCCTTGCTGAAATCGGGGTTTTGTTCCTGATGTTCAGCATCGGGCTGGAATTCAGTTTGACCCGCCTGATGACCATGCGGCGCATTGTCTTCGGGCTCGGCACCGCGCAGGTCCTGATCACGCTGCTGCTGGTGGTTGGCGTTGCAATGGCGATCGGTGTTCCCTGGTCTACGAGTATTGTGCTGGGGGGCGCGCTGGCGATGTCGTCAACGGCAATACTGGCCAAGTTCCTTGCCGAGCGGTTTGAACTCAACTCCCCGCACGGCCGCCAGATCATCGGCATCCTGCTGTTCCAGGATCTTGCCGTGGTTCCGCTGCTGATCCTGATCCCGGCGCTGGCTGCCCCCGCTGAGGATTTTGCCGCGACTGTGGGTTACGCCGTCATCAAGGCGGCTGTGGTGCTCACGCTGTTGCTGTTTTTCGGCCAGCGACTGATGCGCGCCTGGTTTCATGTGGTTGCGCGGCAGAAGTCATCTGAGCTTTTTGTGCTCAACGTGCTGTTGATCACGCTGGGCATCGCTTACATCACCGAGTTGGCGGGTTTGTCGCTTGCACTGGGGGCATTTGTGGCCGGGGTGCTGATTTCCGAGACGGAATACCGGTATCAGGTTGAAGAAGACATCAAGCCATTCCGCGATGTCCTGCTTGGCTTGTTCTTCGTGACCATCGGCATGCTGCTCAACGTAGGAATCGTTATCGAAAACGTCTGGGTCAGCGTGTTGCTGGTGACTTTGGTGCTGGCCAAAACAGCGCTGATCTTCGGATTGAGCCGGTTGTTCGGTGCGTCAAGCGGCGTGGCCATGCGTACCGGACTGGCCTTGGGCGCCTGCGGTGAATTCGGGTTTGTCATCCTTGCCCATGCATCAGGGAGCGGGCTGGTCTCCCCCGAAATCCTGCAGCCGGTGCTTGCGGTAATGGTGCTGTCGATGGTGATCACACCTTTTGTGATGGAACGCAGCGAAGCCATAGTCCGGCGCTGGAGCGCCACGGAGTGGACGAGCCGCGCCATGCAACTGCACAACATCGCCGTGCAGTCGATGAGCGCAGATGAACACGTGCTGATTTGCGGTTATGGTCGGAGCGGGCAAAACCTTGCCCGTTTTCTTGATCAGGAAGAAGTGCCGTTTATCGCGCTCGACAATGATCCGCAGCGTATCGGCGATGCGACCGCGGCAGGCGAGCGTGTGGTGTTCGGTGATGCTGCGCGTCGTGAGGTGTTGCTGGCAGCGGGTCTGGCGCGGGCCAAGGTCGTGATCGTCACTTATGCCGACACGCCGTCTGCGCTGCGCATCATTGCCCACGTTCAGGAAACGCGGCCCGGCCTGCCGGTGATCGTGCGCACGATTGATGACAGTGATGTCGAGAAGCTGCGTAACGCGGGGGCCGCCGAGGTCGTCGCTGACCTCATGGAAGCCAGCCTGATGCTGGCCTCAAGCACCTTGATGCTGGTTGGTGTGCCGTTAACCCGCGTGTTGCGGCGTATCCGCGAAACCCGGGAACGCCGTTATGACCTGTTCCGCGGTTTTTATCGCGGCATGACCGATGCCGCCGAGGGTGAAGACCAGGCCCTGCAGCCGCGCCTGCATTCGGTATTGGTGACGGCCGGTGCCAAGTCCATCGGCCGGCGACTGCTTGATCTTGATCTGGCCAAGGCTGGGGTCGAGGTGACCGCGGTGCGAAGGCGAAATGTCAGAACCGCCGCACCCGCGCCCGACATGCTGATCGAGGAGGGCGATATCGTTGTGTTGCTGGGGTCGGAGGCCGGCGTGGCTGCGGCGGAGATTCGTTTGCTTCAGGGGTGACGACCAGCCAGTCCGGCAAACAGGCAAAAAAAGCCCGCATCAAGCGGGCTTTTTGTCGAACAGGCAAACCGTTACAGCAGGCTTGCACCGCCGCAGTTGGTGCTGCCGTTGGTCGCGTTCCAGATGCCGGCCGCAGTTGTGGCACTGGTGCAGGCCGGCGTTGTGGCTGAGCCATCGGTGGGGGCTGCAGCACCGTTACCCTGATAACGCGAGAACTGAAATCCACCGGTGTTGGGTGAGCCATCATCAATCTTACGGTCAACTTCGACGATGATCTCAACAGGGACTTGCGAGCCGGTCTTGATATTGTGGCGTAGCGCGGCAGGGGTGCCTGAGGTACCGGCACCGTAGACACCGTCATAAATGACCTGCATGTAGACGCCGTAAGGGTTTGTCGGGCTGGTCGTTGCCGAAGCCGTGGCGTTATATGTGTAGGTGCCGTTGATGAAACCAGCCTTGGACAGGTGTTCCCAGACCAGGATGTGCTCTTCAACCACGCTGCTGGCGACGGGGGTCGCGCCGGTTTCGATGCGGCCGTTACCGTTACCGTTACCGTTAGCTGAAATACCGGTGATGTTGGTGGTCGCCAGCGTGTAATCGCCGGGCAGCGCGCGGAAGCGGTCGAGGAAGCCGAAATAAGCGGCTTTGACACCGTCCTGCGTGGAAATCATGTTGCGCACCCGGGCGCTGGTAATCAGTTCCTGGCCTTTGAGCACACCGCCCAGCAGCAGGCCAATAATGACGAGCACGATGGCGATTTCAATCAGTGTAAAACCCTGTTGCCGTTTCATTTTTGTCTCCTTACCGCGTAATGGCGGACTTTGGTGTGGGTAAGATTGCAAAGTCCGTACCACCATGTGATCAGTAGTCAATTTGAATTTTTACACGATGATAGGAGGGGTATGGGACGCCTCATTAAATAAACGCCATAAGCATTTGATTTAAAAGGAAAAATTTATAGGATGTTTTAACTATAGAAAGTATGCACTCACATACGAAGTTTTTGAGGTGTACGGATCGACGAGTACACGACTATCAACGTCGATTTTTCGTCGTACTGGACTGATTTTCCAAGGATTCCATGGCCATCAGCCGTTCAGTCAGAAAATTCAATTCACTGCGGTCGGTGACTTCACCGGTAGCCAGCAACCCCCCAAGCAATATCTTGGCACTGCCGATTTCACCCATGTCCTCAAGAATGAAGATGCGCATCTGGCGCGCCCAGGTTGAAGCTGTGCCGGCATGCCGGGTGATTTCCGTGGCATAACGCAAGGCCAGCTCTGGATCCTGCAGGCGGTGTTTGGCCATGATGGCGCAATGGGCCAGCCATCTCCAGCGCAGGTCCGGAGCTTCGAGAAAGCGGGCGTGCACAAATTCGCACATCTGGCGTTGCTTGGTCATGTCCTGAACCTGACCGTAGAGCTGTGAGGCCATCATGAGCGGGTAACCGCTGCGCGGATCGAGTACGAGTGCGGTGTTCAGCCAACCCAGCACACGTTCGTAATCCAAATCGGCAAACGGAATACTGATGCCAGGCTGGTTGTCGAATGCCTGCAGTTGCAGCAGCATCAATTGCGCAGCGGCAATGGATTCGCCGAAGCTGGCTGCACGAATTGTTGTTGCTGAGGGCGGCAGCGGCAGGGCATCGGCGCGTGCGACCGGCGGTGCTTGAAGGCTGTGCCAGATCAGCTGCAGTGCCAATGCCAAAACCAGCAGCAGCGGAACCCCAAGGGGAACCGCGCGTAGAGAGCGCTCCTCGCCGCTGCGGAACGGTGTTGCCAACTTAAAGTCCCCGGCGGTGGAAGTCGAACAGCGCCGCGCAGGTCAGCAGCGCCAGATAAATGAAGCCCTGCAATGCGATGCCGGCCAGCACGGAAGGTTCCGGAGCGACATCAACCAGCCAGGTGGTGGCCGTCCAGTGATCCAGTGCCGGCAGCAGATAACCCAGGGTTTCGATCAATGCAGTCATGACCTGCTGCGACGGGGTGTCGGCGCCGCTGATCGGATGCGTACTCATCAGGCGCATGCCGTCGATGCTGCGGGCGAGCAGGTAAAACGCGGCAACAAACCCGGCGGCCGGCAGCAACTGACTGAACGTGACCACGCAGAACAGCGACAGTGCCGCGACGAGTGCAAGTTCAATCACCAGCGATACAGTCCAGATAGAGGCTGCCGCAGCCGGGGCCAGCACCCATAACGGCAGCGCAACAACCGTTGCGATGAGGAGGGCCGCAAGCATGAAGCCGGCGAGCTTGCCGCAGATATAATGGGAGCGGGGTACGTCCAGCGCGAGCACGACCTCCAGCCCCTTGTCATTGAATTCCCTGCTGATGCTGGCCAGAACATACACGCTGGTCAGGAATACGGCGCACAGGCGGGCGGCAGCGGCGTAGAACGTGATCTGGAAGCGGGGGGCCTCGGTGACCGCGAGTTCACGGACAAACAGGCTGGCGCATAGCAGCAGCACGAGCGTCAACAACGCTGTGGCCGGAACCCGGGTGCGCAGGGCTTCCAGAGCCGTGTATTTGCCGATGGTGGTGATGTGCAAGATATTTGCCGGATGTTTGATTCAACTGTTGCGAGAGTATAGCCAATCACAATGCTCACAGACCCGGGGAATGATGAGAAACAGCCTGCCGCGCTACGTGTGGCCGGGTCAATGACGGCGCGGCATCAGAACGCATTGCTGGCGTTTATGCTGCTCACGCTGCATGGCGCAATGGCCTGGAGTTTGAATGACTGGTGGGCGCGCGGCCTGATGATGGCCCATTTCGGCCTGTTCCTGATCTGGCAGCCGGTATGGCGCGGTGAACAGCGCATCCATCTGGTCCATGCGCTGGCGGTGCTGGGTATGGGCACTGTTTTTGCGTTCTCCGGCAACTGGTGGCTCATTGCAGTGTGGATCGCCGCTCTGTTCGGATTGATCGGCGGCAGCGTTCCCGCGACATTGATCCGCGGCGAGCGTCTGGGTGCGCTGATCGCCGCTGTTTACCTGGTCGCGATGCTGCTGATGTGGGTACTGCCGCAACTGGATGCAAACATTGCCGTGACCCAAAGGGTGGAGAATTTTGTGCGCTACGGCATGGTTGCGCTGCCGTTGATTATTCTGGTGATCCCCGGCGGACAACGTCTGCGCGGCGCACCGATGGTTGTCGATCTAATTTATACGGTCATGCTGTTTTTGCTGGCCATCGTGCTCGCGCTGGGAAGTTTTGTCATTCTCCACCAGCAGATTGTTCATGGTGACGGCGAGTATCTGATTGGGGTTACACAGGCCCTGCTGGTGATGGCGGCATTGATGCTGGGGCTGTCGTGGCTGTGGAATCCGCGCGCCGGCTTCAGCGGAATCGGCGCACTGTTGTCGCGTTATCTCCTCGGTCTGGGCCTGCCTTTTGAGCAACGCATGCGCCGTCTGGCGAGTCTTGCCGAGACGGAGACCCGGCCTGAACATTTTCTGCGCGCGGCGCTGACCGACATGCTTGATTTGCCCTGGGTCAAAGGCTATGGCTGGGTCACGGCGCAGTCCTCTGGCGAAGTCGGTGAGTTGACCGGCCATACCGAAGAACATGAAACTGCAGTGATGCATCTGAAAGTATATGCATCCCGTACATTGTCGCCGGCGATCCTGTTGCACCAGCGGTTGCTGATGCAGATGGTGGGGCATTTCTATGAGGCCCAGCGCCGCGAACAATTGCGGCAACAGTCCGCCTACACGCAGGCCATTTACGAAACGGGCGCGCGCCTGACGCATGATGTGAAGAATCTGCTGCAATCGCTGCGCTCGATCTGTGCTGCGGCGGAAATGCGCGGCGCTGACGAGGCTGCATTTCGCGCGCTGGTGCAGAGGCAGTTGCCGAATATTACCCAGCGCCTGAGCGCGACCCTGGAAAAGCTGAGAGCCCCTGAGGTATCCACGGTCAGTGATATTGACGCAGCATTGTGGTGGCAGGGATTACAGGCGCGTTATGCCGGCCGTGCCGTGGTTTTTGATGCTGCTGACCTTGCGCAAGACATGCGTCTGCCGGCCGAATTGTTTGACAGCACGGCGGACACCCTGCTCGAAAATGCGCTTTACAAAGTCAGGCCCGGTGGTGAACTTCAGGTGCATGTATCACTGCATTCAGGGCCGCTGCTGCGGATCTGCGACAACGGAGAGCCAGTGCCGGCAGCTATTGTGCGATCCCTGTTCCGCAGCCCGGTTCCGTCCGAAAGCGGGCTGGGGGTGGGGCTATACCAGGCCGCAGCCTTTGCCGCCAAGTCGGGGTATCAACTTGAGTTGACTGACAACTCTGAGGGCCGTGTTTGTTTCGAGCTCAGCCGTCATTCCTGAGCCGCCACCTTTAAGGCAGCTTGCCTGCTGTCACCATGCGGTTGAACAGGGTGTAGACCGGCAACCACAGCACAACGTCGTCGAACTCGCCCGCGGTGGAGTCTGCTGATGTTGAAATCCGGCTGACAAAATCGCGGTCAACGATGGTGTTCGCAAGTTCATTAAGACTGGTCGGGGCCGCATAAGTCGTTGCCGATGCCGCATTGGTGGCGCCCCAGCCGTTTTTACCGTGGGACACCAGCACGGCGACAGCCAGAGTGGTCAGCGTCGCGGTGCAGGCGGATGTTTCGCACACCTGCGGATAGGTGGTGCTTGCGGGGTTTGGTGATGTCAGTGAAAACAATGTGCTGCTCTGCGCATACTCGGAGCGGACCGCGTAACGGATGCGATTGCCCCAGGCATCACCTGCACCGACACCCAGGGTTTGCCAGGGTAGCGTGCCGTGGGCGATGCCACTGGTAATCGACGTGCATACGCCGCCTGCGATGTTCTCCGTGCCGTTGCCGTCGGTATCGGGGCAGGGCAGGCGGCCGTTGGCGATGGCATGGCCCAGCATCGCGTCGCGGACTTCTTCGAGTATCCGCAATGATTCAGCATTCTGTCGCTGCTCGACCTGCGTGGCGAGCGGCACCAGGATACTGCCGAGCAGCAGTGTCATGATGAACAACGCGACTGCGAGTTCTATGAATGAAAAACCTGTTTGTCCGGCGCGTAGGGTCATGGGGCGATCACGGTGAGTTTGTCATTACCCGCAACGGGTGTCACGTAATCCCGGTCACTGTCGCGGTTTTCGGTGTCATCAAGGCATTGGCTGGGGGCGGTGCAGGGTCGGGACTGTCCGTTGGGGATGCCTTGGCGGATCATCAGCACCTTTGTTCCGTCGATGCCATTGAGACGCAAATAAGTTCCTGTGACCCCGTCGCACGGCGTGCCCGGATTCGTGGTGCAGGCGTCTGCCACTGCATAATGAATGACGTAATCCCAGTAATGAGCGAAAAACCAGGCGGGCCACGCCTGAGTCCAGTATCCAGCGGTCGCACCATTGCCTCCGGACAAACAGGGATTGGGGCCGCCCGAGGCGATCGGCAGTTCGTACGGGAGACGTCCGCCGGTGGTCCAGCAAGTAGTGTCACTCATGTAGCGATTCGATCTTGGATAGCGGCCCGTTACAGAAAAATAATGCTGCAACTGGTTCTGCGCCACACGCATGGCGCGCATCTCGATTGTTGGGAAAAAAGCACGCGGCGTAATCCAGATCAGACGATCGTTGATGGTGCCCGACTCGGCCGAGTTTTCAAAAGTGGTGTTGACATCGGCATTGCTGAGTTCAAGAAAGTTCGCCCGGTTGAATGTGGTGGCGTTGCGATCCTGGGCGCCTATGGGGGGGCCTGGTGCAAAAACAATGGCAATGGCATTTTCACCATTCACAGAGTATTCACCTGGAGTATCCGAGTTGAGTGGATTGGTATTTGCCGGGAGGCGGTTGCTGTTTTTGAATCCGTTGGATACGGCATACAACAACGGGGCTCCACTGCCGTCGCGAAGGTCGGGCAGGCCAAGCGTTTTCCACGGCAGATAGCCCAGCCGCGAAGTCATTGAGTCGCACGGGCCTGCGGCAATACCCGTTGTGTAGTCTGTTGCCGGGCAGGGCAGATCACCGGGACGTGCCGTATCGGGTACGCTGACCGCAAATGCGACGAGCGCTTCACGTGCTGTAGCCAGTGCCTTCGCGGTTTTCTCTGCAGCGCGGGTTTTGTCATTGGCGGTCGTGCCAGCACTGATGATCAGCGCGGTTGCGGCAATGCCAACCATCAACGCCAGTACGAGGAAGGCTGCTCCGCGCTGCCGTTTCGCCGGCGCATGCCTCGGCAGGACGATGGCGCGTTTCATCAGGCCAGACTCAGGGGCGCGTTGTCGGCGCCGTTGCAGGCGGTGTGCCGTCGCCTGCCCGTTCAGGCTGCGCGCCTCTGGTGGGCGTTTCGCTGTCTTTGCCCGCGGTTGAAGGTGCGGTTTTGGGCACGGCTTCGGGTTTGGGGGCGCGTGCGGCAGTGTTGGCTGCCGCGTTGTACGACTCGGCGACCTGACCGGACAACAACTCCGCGCTTTGTCCCACCTTCAATTGCGTCCTCGCGGTACCCGGTTGCGTGGCCTGCAGCACTATTTTTCCATCACGGCTGACACGTCCGGCGATGGCTGGTTTGTCGCGCAGGTCTGCTTCAGACAGTGCCTGATTGTTTACCCAGACAGTCGTTTTACCGTCGCTGCGGCGCACGATGCCATTGTAGGTCACGACTTCAGGCGGAGGCTCTTCCTTGGTCTGTGAGGCGACTACCCGTTTTGTGCGCAGCATGTCGAGCTGGGCGCGTTGATCGGGGCTGAAAAACAGGCGGCCGAGCGTTTCGGCGCCATAGACGGTGGTGGGCAAGAGCAATGCCAGCATGAGCAGCACGGATCTCATCATCGGCCTCCCGGTGCGACCGTGCCCGGCCGTGCAGTGATCCACGCGAGATCGCATTTGGCGCTCAGGTAAGGTTGATTGCGCAGAGTTTCGGTGCGATCAGTGCGCAGGAGCGTGCATTCCTTTACATGAAAAAGGCCGACCTGCTGCGCGCGCAAGGCATCAAGGAAGCGCAGCAAGTCGCCTTCATGCAGCAATCGCATGTCGAGTTCCATGATGGTTTCCTGCAACGTGATGGCGCCCGAGTTGAATTCGTTGGCATACGGATAGGGGTGTTGTACGCCGATCTGGTAGTTCACACCGAAGAGTTCCGCCTTGCTGTTGGCATTGCGCAGGGCATCGAGCCAGTTGATACGCTGTTCTTCCCCGGCAAATCCGGTTTTTTCCAGGTCACGGTACTTGTCAACATACTGGACAATGGTGTTTTTTTCGTCGCCGGACTGGCGCATGCGCGACTGTGCGGTCTGGAATGCAGCTTTTTGCTGGTTCAGTGCTGTAGCGGCCTGCTTGACCTGCAGGTCGGTGTAATAAATGGCCCCTGCTGCCAGCGCGATGACTGTCAGAAGCACGAGCAGCGGCAGGCGCAGGGCCTTGAGTTCTTCGCTGTTCATGATGCGGGTTTCATCACAACAATCAGCCGGAATTCAGTGGAGCCGCCCTGCGCCGGCGTTTCTGCAGTGCTGCCGGTCAGCGCCAGCCCGGGATTGACGTTCAGCGGCAGTTGCGTGACCCGGACCTGTTCAACTGCCGGGTCTGCCCGCAGCCGGTCGGCAAGCCGGTTGATGCGGTTGATGGCATCGCGAAAATCACCACGGAAATTGCGCAGTTCGCCAGCGATCAGTCCGCTTTGTTTGCGCACACTGCTTCCTGGTGGGGTTCCGGGCGGCGGTGCAGGCGGCGCGGCGGGCCCTCCGGTGCGATTGGCGGTGGGTGCTTCAGTCCCGCGATCAGTGCCTGTAATTTCGTTCGGCGAGTGCTGCCAGGTAATTTCTATAGGCACAAGGTCGGGATCCGGAGCCAACGCCCGTGACAGCAGGGTGTAGAACTGGACCGGCGTTTTCCCTGCGGCCTGAAGTTGTTCTGCAAGTTCGGTAGTGCGTTTCAGGTTTTCAGCTGAGGTTGGTGCCGACGGAAACTGTCGCGTCACCGCCTCGTATTCGGCATTGACCCGGGCGGTTTGCCGTATAAAGTCCCCGCGCTCTTCGTCCAGCGTAAATTGCTGCAACAGGTTGTAACCCGTCCAGCAGATACCCATCACCGCAACAGCTGCACTGGACATGTAGATCTGCTGTCTGGTGCGCAGCCGGCGGTAGCCGGCGGTAATCGCCGGGGCCGCAAGGTTGCTGTCCGGTATTTTGGTGGCCAGCAACTGCAGAAAGATGCTTTCCGGAGTGCTTTTGATCAGTTCCTGCGACAGTTTCAGCCGCTGTGCAAGTTCGGCGCTGCCGACCAGGCGGCAGGTCAGGGCCGGACTCTCCGAGTGGATCAGTTGCACCGTCGGCTCAAGCACGTCTGCATGATCCAGCAGTATTACGGTTGCCGGTTCATCCAGCGTGGCTGCCCTCAGCGCATGCAGGTAAAGGCGGGTGTTGGTGATTTCGTCAAGGATTGCGCGCGGCAAACCACTGACTGCAGTGTCGGCGCGGCTAAGGCGGCTTAAGCGGAACCCGCCCTCACGGAAAAATGCGAGACGGACACCGGTGTCCAAAGTGCCTGCGAACAGCAGGTTGACCGTTTTGGGCTCAAGCGAGGCGGCCAGTTGCGGCATCACCAGAGGCAACAGGAATACGCCGCCTATAGGGTGGCCGGCTGCGGTCAGTACGCCGAGCCAGGGTGCGATCAGATCCGGGTTGGTCAGTGCGCAGAACAGGAACCGGTCATCGCGCCGTTTGGTGCTGTCCCTTCCCACAAGATGCGCTGAACTGAACTGTGAAGTGCGATAGTGCTGGCGCAGTTTGCGCTCGACCATCTGGTCGCGGTCGGAGCCCGACGCATGCGGCAGCGTTTCGAATCGATAGTCTTCTTCGATCGCGTCGACCAGCAGAAACGCCGGCGCTGAATTGTTGGCCAAAGCGTATTGGCGGAAGGACTCTATGCCGGCCTCGTCGTTGCCGAAACGTTCGGGATCGGTAATGCGGCTGCCCCGGGTGCGCGTCACTACGACGCCGGCTGCGGAGAGGTAAACGAGGAGTTTGGCGGCCATGGTTGGAGGATGTCGCAGTCGTGAGGCGGGGCGCGCGCCTAGAATTTCATTTTGCCGAGAATATCATAGACGGGACCCAGCACCGCCCAGATCACAAACGCGATCATGCCGCCCAGAATCAGCGTCAGCGCCGGCCCCAGCATCTTCATGCCCTTGTCCACGGCATCCTTGACGTCGCGGTTGTAAAAATAAGTCACGTTGGCCAGAGCCGTATCCAGCGCGCCGGTGCTTTCGCCGACGCGAAGCATACGGATGACCAGCGGCGGGAACAGCCCGAGGTTGTGGAAGGTGTCGGTGAGTCCTTCGCCCGATCCGATCTGCTGTACGGCACGGTTGAGACCATCCGCGACTACACGGTTGCCGACGACGTCTTCGCTGATGCGGATGGCATCGAGAACCGTAATGCCGGAGCGGTACATCAGCCCGAAGGTGTTGGTAAAGCGCGACATGATGATTTTCTGGATGATCGGACCGATCACCGGGATGTGCAGTTTCGCGTGATCCCACAGGTATGCCGCCTTGGTCGAACGCCTGACCGTGATCACCAGCGTAATGACGGCAATGGTGGGCAGCATGATGATCGGCAGCCAGAAGTCTTTGGCAACCCCGGATACTGCAAGCAGTACTTTGGTCTGCATCGGCAGCGCCATGCCCATTGATTTGAACAATTGGGCGATTTGCGGCACCAGAAAAATCAGCAGGGCAGCCATGACGCCGAGAACCACAACCAGCGTGAATGCCGGATACATCAGAAGGCGCCGGGTCTGCGACAAGAGCTCATCCTGCCAGCGGATGGTTTCGGCCAGATTCTGGAATACCTCGGGCAACTGGCCGGATTGTTCACCTGCACGAATCAGGCTGATAAACACGCGGTCGAACGCTTCCGGGTGTGTTGACATGCATTGTGACAGGACGTTGCCGGCCTCCATGTCTTCCGCCATCACGGTCAGCACTTCGCGGAAGCGCGGTGAATCGATGGAGTCGCGCATGTCGCGCAGGCCGTCAAGGATGGGGATTCCGGAGCGCACCATCTGCTCCATGTCGAAGCAGAAGTTGATCAGATCCTGGCGGGTGATGGCGCCGCCGGCGCCGATGGATCTGGACCGCCGGTCGACCTGTTTGCAGGTGATCAGGTCGAGGCCCATGCGGCGCAGCCGCAGTTCCAGATCGACTTCGTTGACCGCGTCGAGGCCGCCGCGAGCCGGTTGGCCGGTCTTGTCGATCGCTTTGTATTCGAAGGATGGCATCAGTCGCTTGCGCGGAAAAGGCCTGCGCTCATTGCCGCAGACGGCCGGTCAGATCGACAGTACGGGCGACCTCGGCGAGGCTGGTGGTGCCTTCAAGCACACGCGTGATGCCTTCTTCTGCCAGCGAGCGGAATCCCTTGGAGACGGCTTCTGCGCGTAATTCCTTGGCCGTTGCGCGGCGGGCGACCAGTTCATCGATGTCGCCATCCATCACCAGCAGTTCCATGATGGGGGTGCGCCCGCGATAGCCCT
Organism: uncultured Bordetella sp.; assembly: GCA_964531455.1. Classification (GTDB taxonomy): domain Bacteria; phylum Pseudomonadota; class Gammaproteobacteria; order Burkholderiales; family SG8-41. Next base: position 37,503 of record CAZHFZ010000005.1, on the reverse strand, counting down.
TGTTGCCGCAACTCTTGCAGCCGACCGGCCGGTAGAGGAATGACACTGAATCAGCAGCGGGCCCGAGCAATATGCGTTCTTCCTGTGAAGGCGCATAGGCTTCTTTGCAGTGTGTACAAAGCATCCGCACCAGCCGTTGGGCGATGATGCCGATGATGTTGCCGGCCATGATGTCGGGCTGGATGCCGATGTCGAGCAGGCGGGGGAAAGCGCCGAGTGCCGAATTGGTATGCAGCGTAGTGAATACCTGATGGCCGGTCATCGCGGCGCGGAACGCCATCTCCGCGGTTTCCTTGTCACGCACCTCGCCGACCAGGATGATGTCCGGATCCTGGCGCATGATCGAACGGATGCCGTTGGCGAAGTCCATGCGCGCTACATCGTTGACCGAGGTCTGGCGCATCAGAGTCAGCGGGTATTCCACCGGATCTTCCAGGGTCATGATGTTCACGGTTTCATCATTGACCTGTGCGAGCAGCGAATAGAGCGTGGTGGTTTTGCCACTGCCGGTCGGGCCGGTAACCACCAGAATGCCTTCAGGACGTGCCAGCATGATATCCAGCTTGCCCATCGTTTCCTTCGACAGATTCATACGGTCGAGGTTGACGATGGATTTTTCGCGGTCGAGCACCCGCAGCACGATGTTCTCGCCGTAAATCGTCGGCTGGGTGGAGACGCGGAAATCCACGGGACGACCATTCAGCGTCAGCGACAGCCGCCCGTCCTGGGGGGCACGGGTCTCGGCGATGTTCATCTCGCTGACCACTTTCAGGCGCACCGTAATGCCGGGCATGTATGTTTTGTGCAGGCTGCGCACCGTCTCCAGCACGCCGTCGATGCGGTAGCGGATGCGCAGGAACGCATATTCCGGTTCGAAGTGAATATCCGAAGCGCCGCGTTTGACGGCATCAACGAGGATGGCGTTGACCAGGCGCACCATCGGCTGCGTGTATTCATCGCCGCCGGCCTGGAGGCTGTCGTAGTCAATCTCGCCGGTTTCGATCTCGGTCAGGATGCCGTCAACCGAGAGCTCGTGGCCGTAGAACTGGTCGATGTAATCGCCGAGTTGCGCTTCCGCAGCAAGCTGGGTTTTCAGTTCCGCATGCGGGCCGAGCATCGCGCGCAACTGGTCCAGTGCCACCACATTGAAAATCTCTGTGGTGGCGATGGTCAGTACGTTTTCGGTGGGGTCAAAGGCGATCGGCAGCAGGTGATTGCGTCGGGCAAATTCCTCAGGAACCAGACTCAGTGCCTCGGGGTCGGCGATGACCTGCGCGAGGTCGATCGATTCCTGCCCGACTGTCCGCGCCATGATGTCGCGGATGGCGGTTTCGGTGACGAAACCCAGCCTGACCAGCAAGCGTCCGATGGGTACATTGCTGTTGCGCTGTTCGGCGAGGACGATGGCGAGCTGATCCTTGGTGATCAGTCCCTGCTGGACCAGCAGCTCGCCGAGCCGCAGTTTCTTTCGTTGTTCGGACATCGCGGTCGTCCGGCCGTTTATTCCGGCAGCGCGGCGAGTTGTCGGATCCGGTCCTGCGCCTGATTCACATTGAAACCTGCCCGGCCGCGCGCCTGCGCCAGTTCAACAGCGCGGCGGTAGAAACCGCTCGCGAGTTTGGCCTGGCCGATATGTTCAAGTCCCACCGCCAGATTGTAGGCGTAATCGGGATTTGCCGGTTCAAGCTGGTGCGCCTGAAAGTAGGATTGCTGCGCTTCTGCCCAGCGCGACTGGTCGCCATAGAGATTGCCCAGCGTGAAGTGCAGCGACGCTATGGGCTCGCGGGCAATCAGTTGTTTGAGTTTGGCTTCTGCGGCCGCGGGGTCGGCACGTCCCATCATGGCCACAATGCCGGCCTGTGCATAAGGATTGCGCGGTTCCAGATCAAGCACCCGGAAATACAGGCGGCTTGCTTCATCGGTGTTGTTCTGCTGCATCGAAACAGCGGCTGAACCCAGCAGCCCCTGAATATTCTTGCCATCACTGCGCAAAACATCGGCGTACAGTTGCCGGGCCTCGTCAATCTTGCCGGATTGCAATGCGCCATAAGCGCTGGTCAGCCGGGAATCGAGTTGCGGTTCGGCGGAGCCGGCGCTGACCTTGATGCTGTCACGCGGCGTCTCGGCGCGTGCAACAGGCGGCGATGCAGTTTGGGGCGCTGCCGGTGCTTCCGCAGCGACAGAGGCCGGGGTTGCTGTCGGCGCAGGGACGACAACTGCCGGCGATTCTGCCGGTGCAACCAGTGTCTGAGTGGCAATCGGGGGTTTGGGCGCCGGCGTTTGGGTCAACGGAGATATGGGTGAAGGCGGCGGCTGGCGGATGAACAGGCCGGGATTGGTGATTTGCAGATAAACGTAGATGCCGAATGCAATGATCGCAATACCGGCGAGGCCGCCGATGAGTATTACGGGTTTAACCCGGCGCGGAGTCACGGCAGCTTCCGGGGCGCTGGACGTGGCCTGAAGCACGGTTGCAGCGCGGGCCTGATCACCGGTCTTTTTGGCGCCCGCTGCGGGTTTCAAGGCGGCGGTGGGTGCAGGAGCGCGTTCGAGTTCGGGCGTATCAGCCGTCAACGGTTCCAGCGCGAGTTCCATTTTCGATGCCGCGGATGTTGCGGCTGCCGTCGCCGCGCGCGATGACGCAGCGCCAGGTGCGGAGGTCCCCGGCGGTGAAGCAGCAGGCGGAGTGGTTCCCGGCGTCGGCGCTGGCTGCGCCGATTCGCCACGATCCTTGGCGGCCTTTTCCAAGGCCTTCATCAACAGGCTCATGGAGTGGCGGGCTTGAGCGCGGCAGCAGACTCAGGTTGTGGCAGGAAACGCTGGAAGAATTTCAATTCATCACTGGCCAGAGACGGGTTCTGCACGACGGTAGGCCGCAGGAAAATCACCAATTCGCTTTTTCTCGTGCCCTGATTGCGGAAGCGCAGCAGATCGCCTGCAGCGCCCAGCGCGTCGGCGCCGGGGATCTGCTCTCTCGCCACGCTGGAGTTGTCCTGCATCAGTCCACCGAGGATTACGGTCTGGCCGCTGACGACCTGGAGCACCGATTCCATTTCGCGTACCTGGATCTGCGGCACCGGATTGGCGATACAGGTGGTCCGGGTGATGTCACACAGACTCGGATTCGGATCGTTGACGAAGGGCTGGCTGTTGTTCAGCCGGGTAATTGTCGGACGGACATTGAGCAGCACGCGGCCGTCTTCGTTGATCTGCGGTGTGACACCCATGACGACACCGACGGATACGCTTTTTGCGGTGGTGTTGAAGGTGGTCTGCGAAGGGCCGGTCGAAGTCGTTGTGGTGTCGGCCTTGATTTCAAAGTAAACGAGGTTATCGACAACCTTGAGGAGCGCGGTCTGGTTGTTCATCGCCATCAGCTTCGGGCTGGACAACACACGCGAACTGCCGAATTCCTCGAGCAGTTTAACGGTGCCGCTGATGTTGCCGATATTGGTGGTCGGGTTGGTGTAGGCGATGGTCATTGCATTGCCTGCCGCTGCCCCCGCACCCGTTGCCGCGGCATTGAACCCGCCGAGCAGGGCCTGCGTGATCGACAGTCCGCCGCTGATCGGCAGGCGGCTCCAATCGATACCGGCCTGGAATGCGTCGGACAACACGATTTCGACAATGGTGGCCTCGATCAATACCTGTCGCTGGATCGCTGATGTCACACTGTCCAGATGCCTCTGGATCAGTTGATGCTGGTAATCCGTTGCGTTGATGGTGATGGTTCCTGATACCGGGTTTACAACCACGTCATCCGGAACCAGTGAAGCCTGCTGCTGGCCACCTGCGGCAGCGGCATTGGTTTGCAAGGAGGTCACCAGGCCGGAGGCCCCCTGACCGGCTTTGCTCGCCGCTTCGATTTGTCGTACCCGCAAGTCCTGTTCCTGCTTGATCAGTTCCCGGCGTTCTGCGCGCGCTTCGGCGCTGAGTGCCTGCAAGCGGGTTGAATTCAGAATTCCCCGAATGTTGTCGCGCAACTCGACCCAGAAGTTGTTGCTCGAGGTTGAGCGCACCATGGTCGCTGAACCGGAAGTTGTGGCGCTGTTGGCGCCAGACCCTGAAGAGGTGGCGATTTCGCCGGTGACGCCGATTGATGAGGTCGTGTCCCGCGTCATATTGACGTAATTGACGCGATAGGTTTTTACATAGGCCACGTCCGGCGACACGATGATTGTGTTGCCTTCGGTGCGGTAACGCAGGTTGACCTGTTTCGATACCCGCTCAAGGATGGCCGGGAGGGTTTCGTTGATGGCGTTGAGGCTTACTGTGCCTACGAGGCCGGAGTGGATATCGATATTCTGTTTGGTGTCACGGGCCAATGCCAGCAGCAGTTCTTTTACCGGCACTTCATTGACGACAACGCTATAGGTCTGCGGTTTGACCTGGGCCGAAGGCGGGGGTACCAGCGTGGGTACGCGAGCGGGCGCAGGAATTGCTGCGGCCGGCACTTTGGCTGCAGGCGGTGCGGTAATGTGGCCCTCGGAGGGTACGACTTTGGATTGGTATTGCACGCAACCGGTCAGCAGGACGACGGTGAGGGCAAGCGCCACCGATATGGCGCCATGCGTCTTCACCGCAGTAATGGACGGTGTCGTAGACGATCGGCGGACGGGCTGCCGTGCTGACATGTTATGCATATTCCCCTGACTACACATGTTATGCATATTCCCCTGACTACACGGGTGGTTATTTGTGCCGCGACGGGGATGCGCCGCCGTCACGACGGGTTAATGCCTGCGACCTCAGTTTTGATGCCATGAACAGTACGCAATATCGGTTTGTGTGCTTTTAGTCGTGCCGGTAATTGTGCCATTGCCTCACGAGCGGCGCGTTGGTCATCAAAAGCACCCCAGGTAATGGTCAGCGCCGGCTCACCTTTTGCGAAGGTACGATACACAAAAACATTATTTATTTCAATGATATTCGCGAGAAATCTAAGATGTTGGTTCAGCTGTTGTTCGTTACGCGCACCAAGCAATTGAATGGTGTAAGTCCGGGGTGGTGCTGTTGCCAGCCAAGCGGTCGTGGCGTCCAGACGTTGCTGCAGTAGTTTGCCGGCCGCAGCAGGGTTCTGATGTGGGGTCGGTTTAGGGGCTTCGCTGGCTGGCGGGGAGATGGCCGGTGCTTGCGCGGGTGTTGCCGGCAGGGTGGCTGCAGGTGGACTAACAGGCGCTGCTGCAGGCGCGGCAGGGCTTGCGGCCGGCGGTGCTGCGGGCATCTCTGCCGGTGCGGCTGGATTATCATAACTATTTGTTTTTATTGGAGAAGTAGCAGGCTCTGTGGCCGGGGCGACTGGTGCGGCTGGGGTGGGTGCGGTAACCGGGTCAACAGTCACTGCGGCCTTGGGAAGTCCACCGAGCACCGCATAAAGCGTGGCGCCTGCGGCCATGCCGAGCACCAGAATACCAATGCCCAAGGCGAGGCGCGAGCGGCCGGCGGGGGCGGTCTGATACTGCTGATGCGCGAATTCGCTGTCGCGCACCGCCGCATCGATATGTTTCTGGCGCAGGGTGTGGGTGTTGTCGGCAAAAGCCGCCAGCAACGCCTTGTCGGCGATCAGGTTGATGCGTCGTGTCAGTCCCCCGGAAATTCGGGTGATTTCACGGATGATGGCATCGCTGAACAAATCCGGTCCGCGGTAGCCGGCGGCGCGCAGGCGGAACATCAGGTATTCACGGGTTTCCGGACCGGTCAGCGGTTCCAGGCGGAAGCTGTGGGTGATGCGTTCCTTGAGCTGGCGGATCTGGTTCTGGCGCAGGTTTTCGTCCAGCTCGGGCTGGCCGAAGAGCACGATCTGCAGCAACTTGTCGGATTTTGTTTCCAGGTTCGACAGCAGCCGGATTTCCTCCAGCGTCGCAATCGGCATGCCCTGCGATTCCTCGACGAACAATACGACGCGTTTGCCCTCGGCATGACGCTGCAGCAGATAGGCCTGGATTGCATGCATGACTGCGAGGCGGCTGGTGTCGGGCGCAACCTCGAGTTGCAGCTCGAATGCAATGGCATGGAGGATTTCGTCGGGTGAAACGCTGGGGTTGGCGAGGTAGACGGTCTCGACGTTTTCCGGCACGCGGGCCTGCAGCATGCTGCATAACATGGTCTTGCCGCTGCCGACTTCGCCCGTGACCTTGACGATGCCTTCGCCCTGGGTGATCGCGTAGATCAGCGCTTCAAGGATGGGCCCCCTGTTGCCGCCGCCGAAAAAGAAATCGGTGTTCGGCGTGATCTTGAACGGTGGTTGCGAGAGTCCGAAATGCTCGTAATACATGATCTATTTTTCCTCGCCCGCGTCGCCGCGGGATTGCATCCGGCTGTATAGCGTGGTGCGTTGCACGCCCAGTCGCTTTGCAGCCTGGGACAGGTTGCCGTTGGTCATTGCCAGCGCGGCTTCGATGAATCCCCGCTCCCAGCGCCTCAATACTTCGTCGAGCTTGAAATCCGGGTCGGTTTCGATCTGGCGGCGTGCCGCTTCCAGCAGTACGTTCTCGTCAGTGAGTTCGGTCAATCCAGCCGGAGCCTGCACATCACGGTCGAATTCGCTCTGCAGCAGTGCCGGCGTGATCTGGGTGCCGGCATATTTGGTGCACAGGCGGATGACGACGTTGCGCAATTCCCGCACATTGCCGGGGAAGGGGTAGTCGCGCCACATGCGCAGCGCGTCTGGGTCGAGTTCAACGGGTTGCGCCTTGATCTGCCCGGCATAAAACGCGCGGAAGTGGTCGAGCAGCAGCAGTTTGTCGTTGCCGAGGTCGCGCAGCGCAGGCACACCGATGGTGAACACCGACAGCCGGTGATACAAGTCGGCGCGAAAGCGGTTGTGGCGGATTTCGCTGCGCAGGTCACGATTGGTGGCGGCAACCACGCGTGCGTTAGAAACGCGGCTTTGTGTTTCGCCGACACGCTGAAATTCGCCGTTCTCCAGCACACGCAGCAGTTTGGCCTGAAGTTCCAGCGGGAGTTCGCCGATTTCATCGAGGAACAGTGTTGAATCGACTGCATCTTCGAAGTAACCCGCGCGTGCGGTGACGGCGCCGGTAAAAGCCCCTTTTGCATAACCGAACAGCGTTGGTTCGACCAGCGTAGGCGAAATGGCCGCGCAGTTCAGCGCAAGGAATGGTTTGCCGGATCGCCGGCTTTGTTTGTGCAGCGCCTGCGCAACGAGTTCCTTGCCGCTGCCGGATTCGCCTTCAATCAACACCGGAAACGGGGCATCCGCAAACTGCAGCAACTGTTCACGCAGCTTCTGCATCGGCGGACTGTTGCCGAGCAGCCCTGAGGTGTCGGCTGTGTTGTCTGCCGAAGTGACTGCCAGCGCCTGGTGCAACAGGGCCTTGAGTTGCACCGGTTCGGCCGGCTTGGCAACAAAATCAATGGCGCCGAGCGTGCGCGCGTGTCGTGCATTGGATTCATCGTTCTGTCCGGACAGGACGATGATCTTGATCGCCGGGGCAATGGCGATCAGCTCGGTGATCAGCTGGAAACCTTCATCCGGACGGTGGGGCCGCGGCGGCAGGCCAAGATCAATCAGTGCAAGCGCGGGTGGTATATCGCGTTGCCTGAGCAGTGCCTTTGCATGTGGGCGCGATTCCGCGGTCGTTACATTGAAATCCGCGCCGAGCACGTAGCTCAGTGTGTCGACGATGACCGGGTCATCGTCGACGATCAGCAGTTCCGGTTTGCCGGGTTCTGTCACGTTGCAGTCCAAGTCTTTGATAAGTTGCTGAAATTACACGGCATTGTGCCAGATTGCCGATGCCGCGTGGTGACGGCGGAGGCGTGGCGCGACTCAGGTGTCGGCGATGCAGGCGAGGTATGCGCGTTCGAGGTCGGGCGCGGCGTAGCGGGTGATGAAATCGGCAGGCGTGCCGGCAAACCGCAACTCACCGCGATGGATCACGGCCATGCGGCTGCACATTTCACCGACGTCGTGCAGGGCGTGCGTGGTCATCACCACGGTGCGTCCGCTGGCATGCTGCGACTTGAGTTCGCGCTTGAGCAGGGCGCGTGCTTTCGGGTCGAGTCCGCTGGTCGGTTCATCGAGGATAAAGAGATCCTTGTCCGAAAGCAGGCAGGCGGCGAGCCCCAGTTTCTGGGTCATGCCTTTGGAGTAGGCGCGCACCGGTTTTTCAAGCGCGCTGGAGGCGAGTTCCAAGGCATCAAGCATGGCGAGAGCCCGCTTTTCATCATACGGCCGGTGATGCAGTTCACTGGTGTAGCGCAGGAAGTCGCGGCCTGAGAGGTAGTACGGCGGCGTGAAACGCTCTGGCAGGAAGGCCAGGCGGCTGCGCGCGGACGTCTGCCGGTGTGGTGTGCCGAAAATTTCGATGGCGCCGCTGCCGATGTCGCAGAAATCCAGCGCGCATTTGATCAGTGTCGTTTTGCCGGCGCCGTTCTCGCCGACCAGCCCGAAAAATTCGCCGGCGCCGATTTCCAGGGAAAGATCGCTAAGCGCAGCGGTGCCTGAATATGACTTGGCAAGTTTGCTGATGCGTAATGCAGGTGCTGACATGCGGCGTAACTTAGCGTAAAGCTTCACGGGGGTAAACATCGTCTTTGCCGTTGCATGGCAAAAGTCCTTATGCGTTGCTGCCCCGCCGTTGTGACTTCTTGTTTTCGACTTGCGCCTTGTGAAGGTCGAGGCGATGCTTTTTGTGGCCCTGTTCCGCGTCACCCAATCATTCGTTTTCAGCAAGGTCAATGCGGTCGAAATGATGACCGAGCTAGTCGCCGCTTGAATTGCAAGCCGGCGGCAACCGGGTGAGGCCGGAACGGCCCCGTAACCGCGATATCAGAAGGGTATTTGGCCGACGCGCGGCTGCTGCGAGAATTGCACGGAAAATCCGGTGTGATTCCGGGAATTCAATTGAATCAACGGGCTACGGTGGCGGCCGGCACGGATACGGGTGAATCAGGCGTTTGGTCGCTCTGCCAATCTCGGCTAGAATCGCTGCTTTGTTCCGGCAGCAACTGCCGCACCCGTGTCCTCAGAATCCCTCATTGAAATCAAGGATGTCAATTTCGCTTACGCGAAGCGTCCGATATTGACCGGCATCAACATGTCGATCCCGCGCGGCAAGGTGGTCGCTTTGATGGGCATCAGCGGTTCCGGCAAAACCACGCTGCTGCGCTTGATGGGCGGCGTGATGAAGCCGACAACGGGCGAGGTGTGGATCAACGGAGAATGTACCAGCAAGCTCGATACGCAGGGCATTTACCGCATGCGCCGGCGCATGGGCATGCTGTTCCAGTTCGGCGCGTTGTTCACCGACCTGTCGGTGTACGACAATGTGGCTTTCCAGATGCGCGAGCACACCGGCCTGCCGGAAAGCATGATTCGCGATCTGGTGATGATGAAATTGCATGCCGTCGGTCTGCGCGGTGCGCACAAGCTGATGCCGGCGGAGCTGTCGGGCGGCATGGCGCGGCGGGTGGCGCTGGCGCGGGCGATCGCGCTGGATCCGATGATCATGATGTACGACGAACCGTTTACCGGGCTGGATCCGATTTCGCTGGGCGTCATCGCGAATCTGGTGCGTGAACTGAACGATACGCTGGGCACGACGTCGCTGGTGGTGACGCACGACGTGCAGGAGGCGCTGGATGTGGTGGACTATGTGTATTACCTGTCGGACGGAAAAATGATGGCGCATGGCACGCCGGAAGAAATGCGCGCGAATAAAGACCCGCTGGTCTACCAGTTCGTGCACGGCGAGGCGGAAGGTCCGGTGGCGTACCAGTATCCGAGCAAGGACTTCTCCACGGACCTGAAACTGGGGGGACGTCGTGCCGCATAGAACGCTGCCGTCCATCCGCAGCATCGGCGCCAATGCGATTGATGTGGTGCTGCGCCTCGGTTACGCAACGCGGTTCATCGGCCTGACGCTGGCGCATTCCGGTACCAGTTTTGCCCGGCCGCGTCTGATCATCCGCGAGCTGTATTACACCGGTGTGCTGTCCCTGATCATCATTCTGGTGTCCGGCCTGTTCGTCGGCATGGTTCTCGGGCTGCAGGGTTACCAGACGCTGACCACCTACGGGTCAGAGTCCGCGCTGGGCGTGCTGGTGGCGCTGTCGCTGGTGCGCGAACTGGGTCCGGTGGTGTCGGCACTGCTGTTCGCCAGCCGCGCCGGTTCGGCGATGACTGCGGAGATCGGCTTGATGAAGGCGACCGAGCAGTTGTCGGCGATGGAGATGATGGCCGTTGACCCGATTGCGCGGGTAGTCGCGCCGCGGTTCTGGGCCGGGGTGATCTCGATGCCGCTGCTGGCGGCGATGTTCAGCGCAATGGGCGTATTCGGCGGCTATGTCATCGGCGTGGTGCTGATTGGCGTCGACGAGGGTTCGTTCTGGTCGCAGATGCAGGGTGCGGTCGATGTCCGCGAAGATATCGTCAACGGCGTCATCAAGAGTTTTGTGTTCGGGGTCGCGGTGACCTGGATCGCGCTGTTCGAAGGTTATGACGCGCCGCCGACCGCCGAGGGTGTTTCGGGCGCGACAACGCGCACCGTGGTAACTTCTTCATTGGCAATTCTGGGTCTGGATTTCATCCTGACCTCATTCATGTTCAGGGGTATGTAATGGGACGTTCAATGCTGGATCTGTGGGTGGGCATCTTCGTCGTCGCGGGCATCGCCGCGCTGGTGATCCTCGCGTTCAAGGTCGGCAACATGTCGAGCATGGGCGGCGGCGAGACCTACGAAATTTCCGCCAATTTCGACAATATCGGCGGACTCAAGCCGCGTGCGCCGATCAAGAGTGCCGGCGTAGTCGTCGGCCGGGTGACTTCGATCGAGTTCAATAACGAGCGGTTCACCGCCAAGGTGAAAATGGCCGTCGAGAAGAACTACAAGTTTCCGAAAGACACCACGGCGTCGATCCTGACCTCGGGCCTGCTCGGTGAGCAGTACATCGGTCTTGAAGGTGGCGGCGATGACCAGATGTTGAAGGCTGGGGACAGTCTTCGATTGACGCAGTCTGCGGTGGTGCTGGAGAAGCTGATCAGCCAGTTCCTGTTCGACAAGGCCGCCGAGGGCGGCGACGCCAAAAAATAAACCTGCCTTTCCTGATTAGAGACGCGTTATGAATAAGTTATTGTTTTTATTGATATTTTCAGCAAACTTTCTGTTGATGTCGGCGCCTGCGTCAGCCTCAAACATGATGGCGCCTGACGCCCTGGCGCGCAACGTCACCGATGAAGTCCTGCAGATTCTGCGTACCGACAAGGATTTGCAGGCGGGCAACCAGAAAAAGGCGCGCGACCTGATCGAAACCAAGATCGCGCCGCATTTCAATTTCAACAGCATGACCAGACTTGCGCTGGGCAAAAACTGGAACGCGGCGAATCCCGAACAGCGCAAGGCGCTGACTGGAGAATTCCGCTCGCTGCTGGTGCAGACCTACACTGCGTCGCTGACGCTGTTCAAGGATCAGAAGATTGAATACCGCCCGGTAAAAATTGCCCCCGACGACAATGACGTGGTGGTGCGCTCGCTGGTGAGATCGTCAGGCGGCGGTGAACCGGTGCAGGTTGACTACGGCATGGAAAAGACCGATGAAGGCTGGAAGGTTTACAACGTCAAGATCGGCGGCATCAGCCTGGTCGAGAATTACCGCGGCACTTTCAACACCGAAATCCAGAAAAGCGGCGTCGACGGCCTGATCAAAACACTGCGCGACAAGAACCGTGCGTTGGTAGCGCAGAACAAATAAGCGACCGCTCAAGACCGAATGTCATGATTGAGTGTAATGACGGGCGCTGCACGCTGAAGGGCGCCGTGAACATTGAAAGTGCGCTGGCCTTGCGCGAAGAGGGTCTGCGCCTGTTCACGGCCGCAGACGTGACCCTTGATCTCGCCGGCGTCACCGAAGTCGATTCCACTGCACTCAGCCTGTTGTTTGAATGGCGGCGTGCGGCACTCGCCGCCAACCGGCGCATCCGATACGTCAATCTGCCCGAAAACCTCACCAGCCTGGCCCGGCTTTACGGCGTCACGGAACTGGTGGCCGCCGAGTAACGGCCGGCGCTGCGCCGACCGTTCGCTGTATATCCGGCGATGACCCATGCCATCGAAATCATTGATGTCACCAAGCGCTATGGCGAATTGCAGGCGCTGGCCGGCGTCAGCCTGACGGTTGAACCAGGCGAATTTTTCGGCCTGCTCGGCCCCAATGGCGCCGGTAAAACCACGTTGATCAGCATCCTTGCCGGGTTGAGCCGCGCGACCAGCGGTGTTGCCCGCATCATGGGGCATGATGTCGGCAGCGATTACCGCGGTGCGCGCAGCGCGCTGGGCGTGGTGCCGCAGGAGTTGGTGTTCGATCCGTTTTTCACGGTGCGCGAAACGCTGACTTTTCAGTCAGGCTATTTCGGGCTGCGCGATAACAGCGCGTGGATTGCCGAGGTCCTGGAAAATCTCGACCTTGCCGCCAAAGCCGATACCAATATGCGCGCGCTTTCTGGCGGCATGAAACGGCGCGTGCTGGTGGCGCAGGCACTGGTTCACAAGCCGCCGGTGATCGTGCTCGATGAGCCGACGGCGGGCGTTGACGTCGAACTGCGTCAGGCCTTGTGGCGTTTTATCCGCCGGCTCAATCGCGATGGCCACACCATTGTGCTGACCACGCATTACCTCGAAGAAGCCGAGGCCCTTTGCGGCCGCATTGCGATGCTGAAGCAGGGCCGCGTGGTGGCGCTGGACCGCACCGAAAACCTTTTGCAGCTCCACAGTGGCTGTCAGGTTGTGTTGCGGCTTGACGGTGCGCTGCCCGAAGCGTTCGAGGCGAAGGTGGCCGAGCGGCGTGAGGACGGATCGTTGAAGCTGTCGCTGGCCGATCACGCAGCGATTGAGGGCATACTGGCCGCGCTGCGCGAGTCGCGTGTTGCGGTTCTTGAAATGGAAATCCTCCAGCCCGATCTTGAAGATGTATTTGTGCAGATCATGAGGCGGTCCTGATGAAAAAGAATCCCGAGTCATGACCGGCTTCCAGACCCTGTTCTACAAGGAATGGCTGCGTTTCTGGAAAGTCAGGGTGCAGACCGTGCTTGCCCCGGTGTTGACCGCGCTGCTCTATCTGCTGGTGTTCGGTCACGCGCTGAGCGGACGCGTCGAAGTTTTTCCCGGAGTCGAATACACCGCCTTCCTGATTCCCGGCCTGGCGATGATGTCGGTGCTGCAGAATTCGTTCGCCAACGGATCATCAAGCCTGATGCAGTCGAAGATGACCGGAAACATTGTATTCGTCTTGCTGCCGCCGCTTTCGCACCGCGAGTTTTTTGCGGCCTATCTGCTGGCGGCAGTGGGTCGTGGCGTGGTGGTCGGCAGTGGTGTGTTGCTGGTGACATTGTGGTTTGTCGACCTGCCGCTGGCGCATCCGTTGTGGGTGCTGTTGTTTGGTGTTGCCAGCAGCGCTGCGATGGGTGCGCTGGGTATCGTCGCCGGCATCCAGTCCGACAAGATCGACCAGCTCGCGGCCTTCACCAATTTCATCATCCTGCCGCTGACTTTCCTGTCGGGGGTGTTTTATTCGATCCAGTCGTTGTCACCCTTCTGGCAGGCGGTGTCGCATTTCAATCCGGTGTTCTACATGATCGACGGATTCCGCTATGGCTTTTTCGGCGTTGCGGATACTTCCCCCTGGCTCAGCCTGGCGATTGTCGGCGGAAGCTTTGCCGCCTTATCATGGCTGACCCTTTCGCTGCTGCGCAGCGGCTACAAACTGAGAAACTGATTGGACAACTGAGCATGGTCACACCAGAAAGCATCAAACAATCCATCATCGCCGGGCTTGACTGCAAACATGTCGAAGTCACCGGAGACGGCCACCACTGGGAAGCGGTGATTGTCAGTGAAGCGTTCCGGGGCAAAAACAAGGTGCAGCAGCACCAAATGGTTTACAAGACGCTGGGTGATCGAATGCGCGAAGAAATCCACGCGCTTTCGATGAAGACGTTGACGCCGGATCAGTGGCCCCTGAAACCCTGAAAACCTTGAGCCACAGAGGCCACAGAGGCCACAGAGAGCACAGAGAAGATCAATTGCGAATCCGTTCATTTGTAGTTCCCGGTTCTTGTTTTTCTCTGTGAACTCTGTGGCTAAAAAAAGATTTTGACCTTATGGATAAACTAGTCATTGAAGGCGGCATCCCGTTGAAGGGTGATGTCGCGATCTCCGGCGCGAAAAATGCAGCGCTGCCCATACTCACCGCAGCACTGCTGACTGACGAACCGCTGCATGTCGACAACGTGCCGCACCTGCGCGACGTGTCGACCATGCTCAACCTGCTGATGCAGATGGGTGTGACGACCGTGCTCGACGACAAAGGCGGCGTCGAACTGCGCGCCGCAAAAATCACTGAGCCGGTAGCGCCGTACGAACTGGTGAAAACCATGCGCGCCTCGGTGCTGGTGCTGGGTCCGCTGGTCGCACGGTTGGGCGAGGCGCGGGTGTCGCTACCCGGTGGTTGTGCGATCGGCTTGCGTCCGGTGGACCAGCATCTGAAAGGTTTGCAGGCGATGGGTGCAACCATCGAGATGGCGCAGGGTTACATGATTGCCCGCGCCAACCGGCTGAAGGGCGCACGCATTTGCATGGACATCATCACCGTGACGGGCACCGAAAACCTGATGATGGCGGCGGCGCTGGCTGACGGCACCACAGTGATCGAAAACGCCGCGCGCGAACCGGAAGTCATCGATCTTGCGGCCTGCCTGACCGCGATGGGCGCAAAAATCAGCGGCGCCGGCACTGATGTGATCACCATCGAAGGTGTGGAGCGCCTACACGGCGCACGCCACTCGGTGATGCCGGACCGCATTGAAACCGGGACTTTTATGGTTGCCGCCGCCGTGACCGGCGGCGATGTACGCCTGACCGGTGCGCGTCCGAAAACGCTGGATGCCGTGCTCGATAAATTGCGCGAAGCCGGAGTGAAAATCGAAGCCGGCGACGACTGGATTCACGTCAAAGCCAGCGGTGCCTTGAAGGCTGTCAATGTGCGCACAGCACCATATCCGGCATTCCCGACTGACATGCAGGCGCAGTTCATGGCGCTGAACTGTGTCGCGCAGGGGACTTCTCGTGTGGTTGAGACCATTTTCGAAAATCGTTTCATGCACGTGCAGGAAATGCAGCGATTGGGCGCCGACATTGCCGTTGAAGGCAATACTGCTGTGATCAAGGGTGTGGCTGAGCTGAACGGTGCGACGGTAATGGCGACCGACCTGCGGGCTTCGGCGAGCCTGGTGATTTCAGGACTTGTGGCGCGCGGCACGACCACTGTCGAGCGTATTTACCACCTCGATCGCGGCTACGAGCGCATCGAAGAAAAACTGTCGCGGCTGGGTGCCCGCATCCGCCGTGAACGCTAAGCGGACTCTCGTTAAGTATTTGTTTTTATTAAATAATTAAGCTGACAACTCAAGGTCGGCAGCGTAGGCGTTCTGCTGGTAGTGGAAGGGCACCGGGCCGTCGGGCAGGCCGCAGATAAACTGCTTCACGAACGGGTCAGTCGAGTTTTTCACTTCTTCCGTCGTGCCCTGTGCGACGACGGCGCCATCGGCGAGGAAATACACGTAGTCGATGGCTTTCAGCGATTCCTGCGCATCGTAAGACACCACGATCGAGGTCACGCCCAGCGCGTCATTGAGACGGCGGATCAGTTTGCCGACGACGTTGCAGGAAATCGGATCAAGCCCGGCAAACGGTTCGTCGTACATGATCAGGTCCGGGTCCAGCGCGATGGCCCGCGCGAGTCCGACCCGGCGCACCATGCCGCCTGAACATTCCGAAGGCATCAGTTGTGCCGCGCCGCGCAGGCCGACGGCATTGAGCTTCATGAGCACGAGATCGTTGATCATGTCCTCGGGCAGCTTGGTCTTCTCGCGCATCTGGAAAGCGATGTTTTCGAACACCGACAGATCGGTGAACAGGCCGCCCTGCTGGAACTGCATGCCCATGCGCCGGCGCAGTTTGTACAGCGCATCACGATCAAGGCTGTGGATGTCCTGGCCGAGCACGTTGACGGTGCCGCGTGACGGCCGCAGCTGCGCGCCGATCAGCTGCATCAGCGTGGTTTTGCCGCAGCCGCTGGCACCCATGATGCCGACAACTTTGCCTTTGGGGATGGTCAGATTCACCGATTTGAAGATCTCGCGTTTTCCGTAGGAGAACGCAAGATCTTTGATTTCGACGACGTTTTCGGTGGACATGGTTGCGGGGGTGGCGGACATCTGGAAAAGTGAAGGCGCAGTGTAACGCCTGGGGCGGGTTTCGTGAACCGTCCGCGCATCGGCCGACGCCGGTAATACGTTACAATTCATCACTTTCCGTGCGCCTGCTGGCGCCTGTGTTTTTGCCTGTTTTTAGTCATCGTCCAGTCATGATCACCATTGCCCTGTCCAAGGGCCGCATTTTTGATGAAACCGTGCCGCTGCTGAAAGCGGCGGGTATCGTCACGCGCGAAAATCCCGAATCCTCGCGCAAGCTGATCCTTGAAACCAACCGTCGCAATGTGCGCGTGATCATTGTCCGCGCCACCGACGTGCCGACCTATGTCCAGTTCGGCGGCGCCGACATCGGCGTTGCCGGCAAGGATGTTCTGGATGAGCACGGTGGCGACGGTTTGTATACGCCGCTGGACCTGAAAATCGCCAAGTGCCGGATGATGGTCGCGGTGCGCAAGGATTTTGATTACGCCAATGCCGTGCGCCAAGGCGCAAGACTGAAAATCGCCACCAAATACGTGCAGACCGCGCGCGAACACTTTGCGGGCAAGGGCGTCCATGTCGATCTGATCAAGCTTTACGGTTCGATGGAATTGGCGCCGCTGGTCGGGCTCGCTGACGCGATTGTCGATCTGGTCAGCACCGGCGGCACGCTGAAAGCGAACGGTCTTGTCGCGGTCGAAGAAATCGTGCAGATCAGTTCGCGGCTGGTGGTTAACCAGGCAGCGCTGAAACTCAAGCGCGCGCAGTTGCAGCCGCTGATCGATACATTCTCGCGCGCCGTAGGCTGACCATGCGCAGGTTGTCCACCACCCAGCCTGATTTTGAACAGCGCCTGGCCGAGTTGCTGGCTTTCGAGTCCGCGCAGGATCCGCAGATTGATATTACGGTCGCGGCGATTCTGGCCGACGTGAAAGCTCGCGGTGACGCTGCGGTGCTCGAATACACCGCACGCTTTGACGGCGTGAAGGCCGATACGCTGGCGGCACTGGAAATCCCCAAATCCGAAATGCACGCGGCGCTGGCGCGTATTCCCGCGGCACGACGCGCGGCATTGGAAGCGGCGGCTGCACGCGTGCGTGAATACCACCAGCGGCAGCGCGCGGAGTCTTGGAGTTATACCGACAGCGACGGCAATGAACTCGGGCAGCAGATCACCGCGCTGGATCGTGCGGGCCTTTATGTGCCCGGCGGCAAGGCGGCGTACCCGTCATCGGTGATCATGAATGCGGTGCCGGCCAAGGTTGCGGGTGTCACCGAAGTGATCATGGTGGTGCCGACGCCGCGCGGCGAGAAAAATGATCTGGTGCTGGCGGCCGCGGCGATCTGCGGGGTGGACCGCGTGTTCACCATCGGCGGCGCACAGGCGGTGGCGGCACTGGCCTACGGCACGGCGACGATTCCGCAGGTCGACAAGATCGTCGGGCCCGGCAACGCTTATGTGGCTGCGGCGAAGCGGCGCGTGTTCGGCGTGGTCGGTATCGACATGGTTGCCGGCCCCTCGGAAATCCTGGTCGTGGGTGACGGCAGCACCGATCCCGACTGGGTAGCGATGGATCTGTTTTCGCAGGCCGAGCACGATGAACTCGCGCAGTCGATACTGCTGGCACCCGATGCCAAGTACTTGGATGCGGTGTCCGTAAGCATTGCGAAGCTGCTGCCCGAGATGCCGCGCCGCGCAGTGATTGAAGCTTCACTGAACGGCCGCGGTGCGCTGATTCAGGTGCGGGATATCGACGAGGCCTGCGCATTGGTCAATCGCATCGCGCCGGAGCATCTGGAACTGTCGGTTGAAGATGCACAGTCACTGCTGCCGAAGATTCGCCACGCCGGGGCTATTTTCATCGGGAAATACACTTCCGAGGCGCTGGGTGACTACTGTGCCGGGCCCAATCACGTACTGCCGACCTCACGTACTGCGCGTTTTTCGTCGCCGCTGGGCGTTTACGATTTCCAGAAACGCTCGAGCGTGATTCGCGTATCCGCCGAAGGCGCCGAGAAACTCGGCCGGATCGCGGCTGAACTGGCGGCGGGCGAAGGCCTGTCGGCTCACGCGCGATCAGCGGAACTGCGTTTGCGTGGCGAGGGCAGTTCATGAGCCGCTACTGGAGCAAGGTGGTGCAGGGGTTGACGCCTTATGTGCCGGGCGAACAACCCAAGTTGCCCAACCTGATCAAACTCAATACCAACGAGAGTCCGTACGGGCCGAGTCGTCGTGTGCTTGACGCGCTGCGCGCCGAGATCGGTGAATCGCTGCGGCTGTATCCGGATCCGGCCAGTGACAAACTGCGAGCGGCGATTGCCAAACGTTACGAAGTGACGCCGGCGCATGTATTTGTCGGCAATGGGTCCGACGAAGTATTGGCGCACATCTTTCTTGGGTTGCTGAAACACGACAAGCCGGTACTGTTTCCCGACATCACCTACAGTTTTTATCCGGTGTACTGCGGCTTGTACGATATCCCGTATGAGCCCGTGCCGCTGAATCGGTCGTTCGAAATCATTGTCGACGATTACCTGCGACCCAACGGCGGCATCATTTTTCCGAACCCCAATGCACCGACCGGACGTTTTGTGGAAGTGGCCGAGATCGACCGCCTGCTGCGCGCCAACACCGGTTCGGTGGTGGTGATCGATGAGGCCTATGTCGATTTCGGCGGTGAGTCGGTGGTGCCGCTGGTGCAGCGTTATCCCCAATTGCTGGTCTCGCACACGCTGTCGAAATCACGTTCACTGGCCGGATTGCGCGTGGGTTACGCGATCGGCCATCCCGATCTGATCGAGGCGCTGAACAGGGTCAAGGACAGTTTTAATTCCTATCCGCTGGATCGTTTTGCGCAGGCAGGCGCTGCCGCCGCCGTTGAAGACGATACCTACTTCAAGGCGATGTGCAGCAAGGTGATCGTCACCAAGAAAAAGCTGGTGCAGGAACTGCAGACATTGGGTTTCGATGTGCTGCCTTCAGCGGCAAATTTCGTGTTTGCGCGCGTGCCCGGTCGTGATGGTGGCGATATCGCGGCAAAACTGCGCGAACACAGCATCATCGTCCGCCATTTCCGCAAACCGCTGCGCATTGCCGAGTTCATGCGCATCACCGTCGGTACCGACGAGCAATGCGCCGGGCTGGTCGAAGCCTTGCGTGAAATTCTTAAACCCGCGTGAGGCAGGGGCGGGCTGCAGCGAATTCGTTTATACTCTGTAATCAACAAGTTACCAGCGAAGTCATCAGGGATACCGGCAATCATGGCACGGCAGGCACAGGTCAACCGCGACACTCAGGAAACGCAGATCAGCGTCAAGCTGAATCTCGACGGTAGCGGCAGCGCGAAACTCGCGAGCGGCATTCCTTTCCTCGACCACATGCTCGACCAGATTGCCCGTCACGGACTGGTTGATCTTGAGGTCAAGGCCAAGGGTGATCTGCACATCGATGCCCATCACACCGTTGAAGACATCGGCATCACGCTGGGCCAGGCTTTTGCCAAAGCAATCGGCGACAAGAAGGGCGTGCGCCGCTACGGCCATGCCTATGTGCCGCTGGACGAGGCGCTGTCACGCGTGGTGATCGACCTGTCCGGTCGTCCCGGTCTGGAAATGAGCGGCAAGTTCACTCGTGCACGAGTCGGCGATTTCGATGTTGACCTGGTGCGCGAGTTTTTCCAGGGTTTCGTCAATCACGCACTGGTGACGCTGCATCTCGACAACCTGAAGGGTGTCAATGCCCATCACCAGGTGGAGACGCTGTTCAAGGCCTTCGGACGTGCGCTGCGCATGGCGGTGGAACTCGATCCGCGAGTGAAGGGTGTGCCGTCGACCAAGGGAAAGTTATAGGCTTTCCGCGGCGGCGCTTGCGCCCCGTTACCATCATCTGAATCGTTGACGCTCCCGATGACCATCGACATTGCAGTCATTGACTACGGCATGGGCAACCTGCGCTCCGTGTCCAAGGCCATTGAACACGTCGCGCCCGGCCGCAAGGTCGTGGTGACCAGCAACCCGGACGAAGTCGCATCCGCCGGTCGCGTGGTATTTCCCTGTCAGGGCGCGATGCCGGACTGCATGCGCGAGATGGAATCGCGCGGCCTGCGCCCTGCGCTGATCGAAGCGGCGCGCAGCAAACCCTTCCTCGGCATCTGTATTGGCCTGCAGATGCTGTTCGAACACAGCGAAGAAGGCGACACGCCCGGCCTCGGGCTGCTGCCCGGCGTGGTCCGGCGTTTCCCGCAGGGGCGCATGGTGGGCGCCAAAGGCGAAAAGCTCAAAGTGCCGCATATGGGCTGGAACGAGGTCGAGCAGGCGATCAAACACCCGCTATGGGCAGGTATTGCCGACCGCAGCCGCTTTTATTTTGTCCACAGCTATTATCCCGAGCCGGCGGATCCTGCCCTGATTGCCGGCTGGAGCGCTTATCCTTTCCGTTTTGCCTGCGCAGCAGCGCGGGGCAACCTGTTTGCAGTACAGTTCCATCCCGAAAAAAGTCATACGGCCGGCTTGCAACTGCTTGCGAACTTTGTGGCGTGGCAACCGCAAGCCCTGTAATATCTTTCCCATCAATCCAGCGTATTTGCAGATGACACCCTGATCCGGTTTTTCCGTCGCCCACACTTTCGACCAAACCCGGTTTCGCAATTCGTTTAATTCCATGCTGATCATTCCCGCCATCGATTTGAAGGACGGCAAATGCGTGCGCCTGAAGCAGGGCGACATGAACGATGCCACGATTTTTTCCGAAGACCCCGGCGCCATGGCCAAACAATGGCTGGCACAGGGGGCGCGCCGGTTACATGTTGTTGACCTGAACGGCGCAGTAGCCGGCAAGCCGAAGAACGAAGCGGCGATCCGCAGCATCGTCAAGGCGCTCGACACCGACCTGCCGATCCAGTTGGGTGGCGGTATCCGCGACCTCGACACCATCGAAGCTTATATCGACGCCGGCATCAGCTACATCATCATCGGCACTGCAGCGGTGAAAACCCCGGGTTTCCTGCAGGATGCCTGCACCGCGTTTCAGGGGCACATCATCGTCGCGCTTGATGCCAAGGACGGTAAAGTGGCCGTCGACGGCTGGTCGAAAATGACAGGCCATGATGTTGTCGATCTGGCGAAAAAATTCCAGGACTACGGCGTCGAAGCGGTGATCTACACCGACATCGGTCGCGACGGCATGCTCAGCGGCGTCAACATCGAGGCGACGGTCAATCTGGCCCGGCAACTGACGGTGCCGGTGATTGCCAGCGGTGGCATCACCGATCTGAAGGATGTTGAGAAACTCTGTGCCGTCGAAGCCGAAGGCATCATGGGCGCGATTACCGGACGCGCGGTGTACGAGGGCACACTGAATTTCGTTGAAGCACAGAAACTCGCCGATCAACTGACAAAGAAAAGCTGAGCCACAGAGGTCACAGAGTGCACGGAGATTTCAGGTGTTGCGCCGCTCTCTGTGTTCCCGGTGACCTCTGTGGCTGATTTTTATGGGTTTGGCCAAACGCATCATTCCCTGTCTCGACGTCACCGCCGGCCGTGTGGTCAAGGGCGTTAATTTCGTCGAGTTGAGGGACGCCGGTGATCCGGTGGAAATTGCGCGCCGGTATGACGACCAGGGCGCGGACGAGCTGACTTTCCTCGATATCACCGCCAGCAGCGACGACCGCGGTCTGATTCTCGGCATCATCGAGGCCGTTGCAGCGCAGGTGTTCATCCCTTTGACGGTAGGTGGCGGCGTACGCGCGGTCGAAGATGTGCGACGGCTGCTTAATGCCGGCGCCGACAAGGTCAGCATCAACACCTCTGCCGTACAGAATCCGCAACTGGTGGCGGATGCCAGCGGCCGTTACGGCTCACAGTGCATTGTTGTGGCTGTCGATGCCAAACGTGTACCGGGTGACGGGGCGTTGCGCTGGGAAGTTTTTACCCACGGCGGCCGCAAGGCCACGGGTCTGGATGCGGTCGAGTGGGGCAAAAAAATGCAGGCGATGGGTGCCGGCGAAATCCTGCTGACCAGCATGGACCGCGACGGTACGCGTGTCGGATTCGATCTCGAACTGACCCATGCGTTTTCATCGGCGCTGGATATTCCGGTCATCGCCAGCGGCGGCGTCGGCAACCTCGATCATCTGGCTGATGGCGTGACCATCGGTGGCGCCGATGCGGTGCTCGCAGCAAGTATTTTTCACTACGGCGAATTTACTGTGCGCCAGGCGAAGGAACGCATGGCGCAGCGCGGTATCGAAGTGCGCTTGTAGTCCCGCTTGCGGATTGCAAAATAATTTATTAAAATCAATGGCTTATAATTTACCATGGCGTGCCTTGGGGTGCGCTGGCTGAGACCATGGCAACCGATTGGCTGGACCGCATACACTGGAGTACCGACGGGCTGATCCCGGTGGTGACGCAAGAGGCAGGCTCCGGTCGTGTACTGACGGTGGCTTGGGCGAACCGCGAGGCCCTGCAGCGCACGGCGGAAACCCTTGAGGCGCATTATTGGTCGCGGTCGCGCAAAAAACTGTGGCGAAAGGGTGAAGAGTCCGGGCATGTGCAGAAAGTGCGTTCGATCCGCACCGATTGTGATCAGGATGTGGTGCTGTTCGAAGTGGAGCAGGTCGGCGGTATCGCCTGCCATACCGGGCGCCACAGCTGTTTTTTCCTGGAATTTCGCGACGGTAATTGGGTCGAAGTTGATGCGGTACTGAAAGATCCGCGATCGATTTACGGCAAATGACGGATTGAACAACATGGCTGACAAAGACATATTGCTGAAGCTGGGGGAGACCATTGCGGCGCGTAAAGGCGCGGACGCCGGCACTTCCTATGTCGCCAGCCTGATGGCCAAGGGCGAGGACGCGATTCTGCGCAAAGTGCTGGAAGAGGCGACGGAGACCCTGCTCGCCTCCAAGGAGGGTGATAAACTGCATGTGGTCCGCGAGGCGGCCGACCTGTGGTTTCACACCTTGGTGCTGCTGGCCTGGCATGGCGTCGGTCCGGAAGATGTGCTGGCAGAGTTGCAGCGGCGTGAAGGTCAGTCGGGCATTGCGGAAAAAGCCGCGCGCAAGCCGTAACAGCGCCGCAGGCAGCGGCGCCTCAAGATTGCAAATTTCCCGCACGGGTGTGCGGGTCAACAGGAGCGAGTCATGGGTTCATTCAGCATCTGGCACTGGTTGATCGTGTTGCTGGTCGTGGTTCTGGTTTTCGGCACCAAGAAGCTGCGCAACGTTGGTTCGGATCTCGGCGGCGCGGTGAAAGGTTTCAAGGAAGGCATGAAAGGCGCTGAAGACAAGAACGCCGAAATTCCGCCTTCGACGGGGCAGACCATCGACGTTGAAGCCCGCAAGGAAACCACCAAGTCGTAAGGTGTCAGGCGTGAAGCGCGAGGAGTAATACAGTCCACCTCACCCCTCACTGCTTACCCCTCACGCGGTTTACCCATGTTTGACATCGGCTTCTCCGAACTCATGGTCATTGCCGTGGTGGCATTGATCGTCATCGGCCCCGAGCGCCTGCCCAAGGTGGCGCGTACGGTCGGCCTGCTGTTCGGCCGGATGCAGCGTTATGTCAACGACGTCAAGGCCGACATCAGCCGCGAAATGGCGCTGGATGATCTGCGCAAGCTGCAGGCCAATATCCAGGACACCGCGAATTCTCTTGAACAGTCGATGAAGCAGGAAGTGAACTCGGTTGAGTCCGGACTGAACAAGGTTGCGGGTGATGTGCAGTCCGCGGTGCAGGAGCCGGCTGCAGCTCCTGCAGCCGTGCCGGCCGTCGCTGATGCCGCCGCCGCGGCGGGTGATGTGAAGAAAACCTGAGCTGGCGCACCCGACCTGATTCCTGATGACTGAAGACACCTTCATTTCGCACCTGATCGAACTGCGCGACCGCCTGTTGCGTGCGCTGATCGCGTTCGCGGTGGTGCTGCTGGTGCTGATCCCGTTTGCATCCGATCTCTACGACCTGATGGCGACGCCGATGATGAGCGCCTTGCCTGAAGGTTCGAAGATGATTGCCACCGGCGTGATTACGCCGTTTCTGGTGCCGGTCAAGGTGGCGATGATGGTCGCCTTCATCCTGACCTTGCCGTACACGCTGTTCCAGTCATGGTCTTTTATTGCGCCCGGACTCTACAACCATGAAAAACGCCTGGTGCTGCCGCTGGTGATTGCGAGCACCCTGCTGTTCATCATCGGGATCGCGTTCTGCTATTTCTTTGTATTCAACACGGTGTTTCATTTCATCAACCAGATCGCACCGAAAAGCATTTCGGTGGCGCCGGATATCGAGAACTACCTGAATTTCGTGCTGACGATGTTTCTCGCTTTCGGTTTGACTTTTGAAACGCCGATTGTCGTTGTCATGCTGACGCGTATGGGACTGGTGACAATCGAGCAACTGCGCGAAGCGCGGCCCTATTTCATCGTGATTGCGTTTGTCATCGCGGCAGTCGTCACGCCGCCCGATGTGGTGTCGCAGCTGCTGCTGGCGGTGCCGATGTGTCTGCTGTTTGAGGTGGGGCTGATTGCCGCACGTTTTGTACCGCCGCGCGCGCCTTCTGATGCGGATGGCTACACGCCCCCGACGGACGCCTGACCGGCGGTATTTTCCGCCAACTCCAAAACTATTCTTTACGAGCCTGTTTCGGCGGGCGTTTGCCTACGGTTACGCGCAGTTCGACGGCTTTGGCTTCGCGCATCACGCGCAACGTGGCTTCGCTGCCCGGCTTCAGCGCCGCAATCAGATTGAGCATTGTTGCCGAGTCGGTGATCTGCTTGCCGTCAACGGCGACGAGCACGTCGCCGGGCTTGATGCCGCCGCGATCGGCCGGTGTTCCGCGGAATACTTCGGTGATCAGTGTGCCGCGGGTGCCGGGAATCTTGAACGATTCGGCGATTTCCGGCGTCATGTCCTGTACGCCGACGCCAATCCAGCCTCGCTGCACCGAACCGGTTTCGATGATCTGCTCCATCACCGTTTTGGCTGTTGCTGCCGGGATGGCGAAGCCGATGCCCAGCGATGCGCCGCCAGGTGTTCTTGAATAAATTGCGGTGTTGATGCCGATCAGATTTCCGCTGACATCGACCAGCGCGCCGCCTGAGTTGCCGGGATTGATCGCGGCGTCGGTCTGGATGAAATTCTCGAAAGTGTTGATGCCGAGCTGGCTGCGGCCCAGTGCGCTGACGATGCCCATCGTGACGGTCTGGCCGACGCCGAAAGGGTTGCCGATCGCCAGTACCACATCACCGACACGCGCGCTGTCCGGCGCGCCGAAGGTAATGGCCGGCAACTTGGGCAGATCAATCTTGAGCACGGCGAGATCGGATTCCGGGTCAGTGCCCACCACTTTGGCGGTGACGCGGCGATTGTCGGTCAGCGCGACTTCAATACCATCGGCAGCTTCGACGACATGGCTGTTGGTGAGGATATAGCCCGACTCGCTGACGATGACCCCGGAGCCCAGGTTGGTGTTGGGCTGCGACTGCGCTTCGGGTTGTTCACCAAAAAAGAACTGGAATAACGGATCGTTGCGCAGTGGATGCTGCTGTACCTTGACCGCCTTCATTGTGTAAATGTTGACGACCGCGGGCATCGCTTTCCTGGCGGCGTCGCTGTAGGAGGCGGCGCGTGGTGCGCTGCTGCCCGTATCGCCGGCGGACTGGCCGACGGTAACCACGGCATTTTGCGGCATGCCATTGAGCAGGTCCGGCCGCAGCGTGCCGATTACAAACAGCGCGGCGAGGCAGATCGTCGCTGTTTGGCTGAACAGGAGCCAGATTTTTAGCATGAAGTGGTCTGCGACAGCGCGGTTACAATGAAATTTTGCTGATCAAGGGTGAACGAATGGAGCGCGCAATACTCGACGCCTATCTTGCGGATTATCTGCAAGTGCATGTTTTTCGTGATTATTGCCCAAACGGACTGCAGGTGGAAGGGCGTGGCGAAATCAACCGGATTGTTACCGGTGTGACTGCGTCGGCGGCGTTGATCGAGGCGGCAGTTGCCGACGGTGCAGATGCGCTGATCGTCCATCACGGTTATTTCTGGCGCGGCGAGGACGCGCGCATTACCGGCATGCGTCGCCGCCGGCTCGGACTGCTGTTCCAGCACGACCTGAATCTGTTCGCCTACCATCTGCCGCTCGACGCGCACCCTGAAATCGGCAACAACGCAACGCTGGCGCTGCAACTGGGCATCCAGCAGACGACACGTTTTGGCGAACAGGACATTGCGGCCACGGGCACTCTGGCAGAAGGCACTACGGTGGCTTCGTTCATGCAAACCATCAGTGAAAAACTCGGGCGGGCGCCGTTGGTGATTGGTGACGCTGCGCGGCCGCTGCGGCGCATCGCCTGGTGCACCGGTGGGGCGCAGGGGATGTTTGAGCAGGCCATAGCTTTGGGTGTAGACGCTTATCTGAGCGGGGAAATTTCCGAACAGACCGTGCATCTGGCACGGGAGTCCGGGGTGGTTTATGTCGCAGCGGGTCATCATGCGACCGAGCGTTACGGTGTGCAGGCGCTTGGGGCGCACCTGGCGCAGCGTTTTGGCGTGGCGCACCGGTTCATCGAGATCGACAACCCGGTCTAATGCAGTCAGTGCATCCGCCGGGCGCTGAAGCGCTTACAGTCTGTAACAAATTAGTGCGCGCCGGTTGTTGCGGGCAGGTCTATCATCGGATTTTACGGTTGCAGCTGGAGGCAGCATGCGCAAAACCATTTTTTCGTTCGTCGCCGTCACACTGCTGGCGCTGAGCCTTCCGGCTGACGCCCACGGCGGGCGCGGTCATTCCCATGCACGGGTCGGCGTCTACATCGGTGCGCCCCTGGCCATAGGCGGATGGTGGGGCCCTCGTCCTTATTACGCGCCGTATCCCTATTATTATTCGCCCGCGCCGGTTGTGGTTCGCGAAGTTGTGCGGGAGCCGCTGGTGTTTTACGACGAGCGCGGCAATCCGGTGCCGCCGGTTCAGCCGCAGACACAAGCCAGGGCGCCCGTGCAAACACCACCGCAGGCCGCATCACCGGCGCCGACATGGTTTTACTGCGCAGATTCGCAATCGTACTTCCCGTATGTGGAGTCCTGCGCATCGCCGTGGCAGCGGGTTGTGCCGCACCCGCCGCCGCAATAACCAGTCGAAAGGCGCGCCGGGTTTGCCCGGCGCCGCAGCCGGTCAGTTTTTCAGACGTACGTGGTGTTCAAGGCCGGCGCAGTCTTCGTCGGTCTTGAGGCCGGCGGTACGAATGCCGTGCGCGGCCAACTCCTCATCGCGTTCCTGGGTGTCTCCGGTGACGCCTACGGCACCGAGCAATGCCCCGTTGCCATCGCGAATCAGCATGCCGCCGCCTTCGGCAAAAATCCGGTCCTGGGATGCCTTGAACAGAAAGTCCATGAACAGCGGCCGTTGCTCGGTACGCAGGCGTACCAGGCTGGATGAGCGCCCGAGCGCCAGCGCAGCGTGTGCTTTTCCCAGTGCCATTTCAAAGCGCATCATTGCCGAACCGTCTTCTTTTTTGAACGCCTTGACCACGGCGCCGTGCTCCACCACAACCACTGAAATGGGCCGGCACTCGAGTTCCCGCGCACGGGTCAGAATGGCATCAATGATTTTTTCGGCCTGCGACAACGAGATCATGGACACGGATATTTCCTTGGCAATGGACTGGAGCGCGCAATTGTATACTCCGGTTCCAAATCATAAATCCGGTCTGCGC
This sequence comes from uncultured Bordetella sp., assembly GCA_964531455.1. GTDB lineage: Bacteria > Pseudomonadota > Gammaproteobacteria > Burkholderiales > SG8-41. Next base: position 9,579 of record CAZHFZ010000005.1, on the reverse strand, counting down.
GCAGGCGGGATGCAAAATGAGGAGTGCATGACATGACACGTTCGTTGACTTCCAGGGCGCTGCTGTGCGCAGCGCTGACGCTGATGACATCTGCTGCCCAAGCGGCAGAAAAAGCGGACGCCTATCCGTCCCGTCCGATCCGTTTTCTGGTGGGTTTCGCTGCAGGCGGCGCCAACGATCTGGTAGCGCGGCTGGTGGCTACCAAACTCGGGCCGCGACTGGGGCAGCAGGTGATTGTCGATAATCGCGCCGGTGGTGGCGGCATCCTTGCCCATGAACTGCTGGTCAATGCCGCACCCGACGGGTACACGATGATTCTGGCGTCCGTGACCGGTTTGGCGATGGCGCCTGCGTTGCGCGGCAAGGTGCCTTATGACCCTGTCCGCGATTTTCTGCCGGTTGCACAGGTGGTCGATGCGGCAACACTTTTTTCGGCGCATCCTTCGAGCGTGTCCAAAACGCTCGGTGATATGGTCTCGCGGGCAAAAAAAGATCCTGGTTCGCTGATCGTCGGCAATCCCGGGATCGGCAGCGTCGGCCATCTTGCGTTTGAGCGTTTCAGCAGCGCAGCCGGCATCAAGGTGGTCAATGTGCCCTACAAGAGTGGCGGACTTGCGGCGACGGCAGCCATTTCCGGACAGGTGGAACACCTGGCCGGCATCATTTCGTCTGGGGCTCCCCACGTCAAAGCCGGCAAGTTGCGCGGTCTCGGAGTGACCAGCGCGAAGCGTTCGCAGATCCTGCTCGATGTGCCGACCGTTGCGGAGCAGGGATATCCGGGTTTTGAGGCCAGCGGCTGGCTGGGTATTGCGTTTCCGGCAAAGACGCCGGCAGCCATCGTCCAGCGCATGTACAAGGAAACGCAGGCCGTGATGGCGCAGCAGGATACACAGGCGTTTCTGGAGAAATCCGGACTGGATTACGTGATGAAGAATCCCGAGGAGTTCCGTGCTTATATCAAGGCGGAACTGTCCCGCTGGACCAAGCTGATCAAGGATGCCGGAATCAAGGCCGACTAGGACTTTATATGGTCCGGGTAATTATTCTAATCTATTGATTATATTAACTTATTTCACTAATTACTTAACTTTTACCCCGGTCCCCGTGTAGAATACTGCCTTTTTCCCAGCATCAAGCAATAGAGGGGGCTATAGGCATGTCCGAGCAGAATACCGATCAGGGGAAGCGACAGTTTCTCGTTGCAGCGACCAGTGTGGCCGGCGGTGTAGCGGCCGGTGCAGCCGCGGTGCCGTTTGTGGCGAGCATGATGCCTTCAGAACGTGCGAAAGCTGCAGGCGCACCGATTGAAGTGGACCTCAGCACCATCGCTCCCGGCGAACGGGTGACTGTCGAGTGGCAGGGCAAGCCGGTATGGATCGTGCGCCGCACCAAAGAAATGCTCGATACCATCCGCTCCGGCGACGCTCAACTCGCCGATCCCAAGTCGCTGAAAAAAATGCAGCCTGCTTATGCGACCAACGAAATGCGCGCGATCAAGGACGAGTATCTGGTCGTCGTCGGCATCTGCACCCACCTCGGCTGTTCACCCGTAGGCAAGTTCGCCAAGCAGGCGGAGGCCTTTGATCCGAATTGGCAAGGCGGCTTTTACTGCCCGTGCCACGGCTCGTTGTTTGACCTCGCCGGCCGTGTCTACAAGAACAAGCCCGCCCCGGACAACCTGGTGGTGCCACCGCATAAATACCTCTCCGACACGCGCATCGTGATCGGCGAAGACACCAAGGGAGCCTGATCAACATGGCATCTGCACCCAAAGAACCCGTTCAATTCAGCGGCGCCGGCCCGCTTAACGCGCCGATCAGCGGCGTGCTCACGTGGGTCGATCAACGCTTCCCGCTGATGTCGCTGTGGCGCGACCACCTGTCGCAGTACTACGCGCCGAAGAACTTCAACTTCTGGTATTTCTTCGGCGGCCTGGCCATGCTGGTTTTGGTCATCCAGATCGTCACCGGCATTTTCCTGGTCATGCATTACAAACCCTCGGCGGCCGAAGCTTTTGCGTCCGTCGAATACATCATGCGTGACGTGCCCGGCGGCTGGTTCATCCGCTACATGCACTCCACCGGCGCTTCGGCGTTTTTCGTCGTCATCTACCTGCACATGTTCCGCGGGCTGATGTACGGTTCGTACCGCCAGCCGCGTGAACTGATCTGGATTTTCGGCATGCTGATCTACCTGTGCCTGATGGCCGAAGCGTTCTTCGGTTACCTCCTGCCCTGGGGACAGATGTCGTTCTGGGGTGCGCAGGTGATCATCAACCTGTTTGATGCACTGCCGGTGATCGGTCCCGACCTGTCGACCTGGATCCGCGGTGACTTCGTTATTTCGGATGCCACGCTGAACCGCTTCTTCGCCTTCCACGTGATCGCGATCCCGCTGGTGCTGCTGGGTCTGGTGGCTGCGCACATCATGGCGCTGCATGAAGTCGGTTCGAACAATCCTGACGGCATCGAGATCAAGCAGAACAAGGACGCCAAGGGCGTTTCGCTCGTCGGCTTTTTGTTCGTTGTGTTTTTCATGGCGGAGGTGGGTGGCGGCGTACTG
>CAZHFZ010000005.1:0-7007 GCA_964531455.1 uncultured Bordetella sp. | reverse complement strand
CAAGGGCGTTCCGCTCGACGGCATTCCGTTCCATCCGTACTACACGGTGAAGGATCTTGTCGGCGTAGTGGTATTCCTGTTCTTCTTCTTCATGGTGGTGTTTTTCATGCCGGAGATGGGGGGATACTTCCTCGAATACAACAACTTCATCCCTGCAGATGCGCTGAAGACACCCGCTCATATCGCCCCGGTCTGGTATTTCACGCCGTATTACTCGATCCTGCGCGCAATTACCGAAGATTTCATGCTGGTGCTGGCGATCGGTGTCGCTGCTTATGTGCTGCTGATCTGGCTTACCGCACGCAACCCCCTGATCAAAATGGTCGCTCCGGTCATTGGCCTGGTGGTCATCGTGCTGATGAAAGGTGGTCCGCTGGCGATCGAGGCGAAGGTCTGGGGTGTCGTGATGATGGGTGCGGCAACGCTGATTTTCTTCCTGCTGCCTTGGCTGGACCAGAGCCCGGTGAAGTCGATCCGCTACAAGGGTACGTTGTCCCGCGCTGCGCTGACCATCTTTGTAATCGTCTTTATCGTGCTTGGTTATTACGGCACGCAGACGGTGACGCCGGCGGGTACCGTGATTTCGCAGATCGGCACGCTGATCTATTTCGCGTTCTTCCTGCTGATGCCGTGGTATTCGTCGATGGACAAGACCAAGCCCGTGCCTGACCGGGTGACCATGTAATGGGCAAAAACATGAACAAACTCAAGCATCTGATCGCAATCCTGCTGCTGGCCCCGGCATTCGCGCTGGCAGCGGGCAGTGATGTCAAACTGGACCGTGCGCCGATTGATGAAAACGACCAGGCTTCGCAGCAGCGCGGTGCCCGGCATTTCGTCAACTACTGCCTTAATTGCCACAGCGCAAGCTACATGCGATTCAACCGGCTGCGTGACATCGGCCTGACTGACCAGCAGATCCTCGACAATCTGGTGTTCAGTGGCGGCAAGGTCGGTGACCTGATGAAGATCGCGATGGACCCGAAGGATGCAGCGGCCTGGTTCGGCGCGGCGCCCCCGGAACTCTCGCTGATCGCGCGTTCGCGCTCATCCCCGGCCGGCAGCGGCGCCGACTGGCTTTACAGCTATATGCGCGGCTTCTACCGCGACGCTCAGCGGCCGACCGGCTGGAACAACACCGTGTTCCCCAACGTCGGCATGCCGCACGTGATGTGGGAACTGCAGGGCGAGCAGGTACTGGCCGACAAAAAAGTGCAGGGCGCCGGTTTCGAGAAAACCGAGCAGGTGCTCAAGCTCGACAAACCGGGCAAGCTCAGCCCGGTCGAGTACGACCAGATGGTTGCCGACCTGGTGAACTACCTGGTGTTCATGGCAGAACCTGCGCGCTCCAGCCGCACCACCATCGGCATGTTCGTGCTGTTTGCGCTCGGCCTGCTGTTCATCCTCGCCTATGCCCTGAAGAAGGAATACTGGAAAGACGTGCACTGACGGCGTTTTCAGCCTGCCAGGGGCCGTGCGCGGGAACGCGCGACGGCCCCGGCTTTCTGGATTGCTGCGTTGCTGATGCACCCGCCCCTTCCGATTTTTTGATGCTGTTCCGTTACGGATAACTGATCATGATGACACTCTACTCGGGCACTACCTGCCCTTTCAGCCAACGCTGCCGCTTCGTGCTTTATGAAAAAGGCATGGATTTCCAGATCATTGACGTCGATCTGTTCAACAAGCCGGAAGACCTGGCGGTGATGAATCCGTATAACCAGGTGCCGGTGCTGGTCGAACGCGACCTGATTCTCTATGAATCGAACATCATCAACGAATACATCGATGATCGCTTCCCGCATCCGCAACTGATGCCGGCCGATCCGGTGATGCGCGCCCGTGCGCGACTGTTCCTGTACCGTTTTGAACAGGAAATGTTTTCGCATGTGATCAATATCGAAAAAGGCACGCCGAAACAGGCCGACAAGGGCCGCCAGACCATACGCGACGCGCTGACCCAGATCGCTCCGGTGTTCGCCAAGCAGAAATACATGCTGGGCGAGGAATTCTCGATGCTTGATGTGGCGATTGCGCCGTTGTTGTGGCGTCTTGATCACTACGGCATCCAGCTCGGCAAGCAGGCAGCGCCGTTGATGAAATATGCCGAACGGCTGTTCAGCCGGCCGGCCTACATCGACGCGCTTACGGCTTCCGAAAAGGTCATGCGCAAGTAAGCCGGCGCAGCCAGGTTCCGTCGTGGCCGAACGTTCCACCAAACCCTATCTGATCCGCGCCGTCCATGAATGGGCGTGCGACAGCGGACTGACACCGTACGTTTCGGTGAAGGTTGACGAAAACACCCGCGTGCCCGCGGAACACGTGCGTAATGGTGAAATCGTTCTCAACCTTGGTTACGACGCCACACACAAGTTGAGTATTGGTAACGACTTCATCGAGTTTTCCGCCCGCTTTGGCGGTGTATCGCGTGAATGTACGGTGCCGGTTTCAGCGGTGCAGGGCATTTTCGCGCGCGAGAACGGGCAAGGACTGTTTTTTCCCGAAGACGCTCAGGCCCAGTCGGTCGGATCGGGCGGCACTGCCGCCATGGAAAGTGCGGGGGATCCGCCGCCAGCGGCACCAGACGATCCCAAGCCGGATGCACCGGCGCCGGGCGGACGCCCCCGCCTGCAGATCGTCAAATAGGCCTGCTTCCGGCGCGGTTTGACACTGCCCGGCACGCGTCGCAGAATCCTCCGACGCCGTTTCCCGACATAAAAAACCGCCGCAGCGGTCGTATCACAGCAATATTCATTACGGCGGATGCTCAGCGCACACTCCAGGAGGATTCGCGCATGCTTACCCCAGAAGAACTGGCACAGGTCGTCGCCGCGGAAAGCACCATTTTCCCGTCGCCGATCCCGACGCAATGTATTTCCAGCGATGAATACATGCCGACGCCGCAGACCGAGAAGCAGCGCGAGTTCGAAGCGCGGGTCAAGGCCATCGGCAGCGAGATGGCGAAAAAACACGGCATCACGCGCCGCCGCTTTTTCAAGAGCGCGGCGGGCATGGCCGCGGCATTTGTCGCGATGAACGATACCTACGGCCCGCTGTACGCGGTGAGCCGAGCCGAAGCGGCAACTCCGGAAATGGCGAACGAGCGCGCCAATGCGCTGAAGAGCCAATTCATCATGGACATGCACACCCACTTCCTGCGCGACGATACGCGTCTGATGGGTTTCGTGCGCCAGCGCGAGGCGGTGGGCAAGGCCGGCTGGAACCCGCTGCTGGCGGGCAAGCCGCAGACCATCGAAGACCTGAAGTTCCCCAACTACTTCAAGGAAATCTACCTCGACTCCGATACCAAGATCGCGCTGATCTCCGGTTCGGGCTCTGAAGATCCGCGCGACTGGTTCCTTACCAATGAAATGAAAAACGATGCGCGCGTCCGTGTGAACAAGGAAGCGGGCACCAAGCGCATGTATTCGCATGCGATATTCATGCCGGGCATGCCGGGCTGGCTGGACAAGGTCGATCATGACCTCGAAGTGCTGAAGCCCGATTCGTTCAAGGGTTACACCGTCGGCGACAATACCAACAAAAATCTCGCCAAACATCCCTGGCATCTTGATGACGAGAAGCTGCTGTATCCCTTCTATGAAAAACTGGTGAAGGCCTCGAAGAACAATCCGAGTCTGCGCAATGTGTGTTTTCACAAGGGCCTGTATCCGCCTGCGACCACCAAACAGTTCCCCGATCTGGTGAATTACGCCGACGTGCGCGACGTCGGCAAGGCGGCGAAGGACTGGCCGCAGCTCAATTTCATCTGTTACCACTCGGGTTTCCGCTTCACCGGCGGCGCATACAAAGTGGGCATGGAGCAGTTCGAGCAAACCGGCCGCATCGACTGGGTGACCGACCTGTGCGAGATCCCGGAGAAATTCGGCGTGCGCAATGTGTATGGCGATGTCGGCCAGCTGTTTGCGCAAAGCACGGTGGCCGAACCGCGGCTGTGCGCGGCGATGATGGGCCAGCTGGTCAAGGGCCTCGGCGCGGATCGCGTGGTGTGGGGTACGGATGCCGTCTGGACCGGCGCGCCGCAATGGCAGATTGAAGCGCTGCGCCGACTGGAAATCCCCGAAGACATGCGCAAGAAATACGGTTTTGCACCGCTGGGTGCGGCCGATGGTCCGGTGAAAAAGGCCATCTTTGGTGACAACAATGCGCGGCTGTATGGTGTGACCGCGCAGCATCGTGCGTCGCTGGTGAATGACCGGTTTGCGTTGGCGAAGCAGGCTTATGATCGTGAGGGCGGGGACCGGACTAATCTGGCTTATGGGTATGCGGTGAAGAAGACCTGATAGTCGGTTGCTGTACATGAAGACGGCACGGGTGCGAACCTGTGCCGTTTTCTTTTGTAATGTAGTGCTTTAACGTCGCCGGGGGTAGCCCGGCGGCTAGTCACTTTCTTTTGTGCGGACAAAAGAAAGTAACCAAAGAAAAGCCGCCCCGGCTCGCCGGTCCTTCGGACTTCCCTGCGCTGCTCGCCAAGACGGGCGGCTGCGGAACTCGCTCTCGCGTAAACGCGAGAGCTCAGACAGTCCTCGCCGACTGCCCCCGGCTTGGCTGTGCTGCTCGGCGGCTTACAAGGGGGCAGCGATGTCGTTGGAATACTCGCCGTGGTTTTTAACCGGCGACTATTTTGTTCTGCGCCGGATTTCGCGAATCACCGCGGCGTTATCGAGTTCCGCTTCACCGGCTTTCATGCAGCCTTCGACAATGTCGGTATAGGTGCCGGCCAGCGGCAGTTGTTGTTGCAGGCGTTGCGCGAGTTCGAGCATCAGCGAAAAATCCTTCAGCGTCTGCGCGATCTTGCCGTGCGGGGTGAAGTCGCCGGCGATCATCTTGTCGCCTTTGACATCCATGATCTGCGAGTAAGCGGCTGAATCGCGTGCGACGGCGAGGAAAGGCGCCAGCGGCAGGCCCATGCGTTCGGCGAAGACCAGGCCTTCGGCGAGTGCGGCGCGGTTGATGCCGAGGATCAGGTTGATCGCGAGTTTGGCGCGGCCGCCGTTGCCGGCGGCGCCGAGGTGGTGGCGGCGCGGGCAGATGGCGTCGAGCACGCTGCTCACGGCTTCCGCAGCGGCGGGGTCGCCGCCGACCAGACCCAGCGCGTCGCCGCGTGCGGTCTGGTCGCTGGTGCCGGAGACCGGCATTTCGACGAAACGCAGGCGTTGAGCGGGCAGGCGTTGCGCCAGTGCCGAGATGCGATCCGGGTCGCAGGTACTGACGCAGATTGCGGTCAGTGCCGGGGCGTCAGCTGGTAAAGCGGCGAGCAGGGCATCGCAGGTGGTTTCGGCCTGCTCCGTATTGAATACAGCCAGTACCAGCGTGCTGCAATTACGCGCGAGTTCATCCAGCGAGGCTGCGGACCGGCCACCGATGGCGGCGAGGGCTGCGGACTTGGCGGGATCGATGTCGTAACCGATGACAGGGTGGCCGGCCGCGAGCAGGCGCTTGGCGCAGGCGCTGCCCATCAGGCCGCAGCCGATGATGCCTACAGAGGCGCCGATGGAAGCGCCAACGGGAGAAGGGGTCATTTTTGCTGATGTCCTGGAGAAGAAACCGAGGCGCAATTATAGGAGGCCGGCCGTTTAGCGAGGCGCTATAATCCCGCCTCCCGCCGGCATAGCTCAGTTGGTAGAGCAACCGCCTTGTAAGCGGTAGGTCGTCTGTTCGATTCAGACTGTCGGCACCACTTTCGCATCTGCGGAGACTGTGCAGGCAACGGCGGGTTGGTAAAATAATCCAATATAATCAATGGGTTATATATGATCCACCCGGAAACGGGTGGCGGGTGACCTGTTGTGTCGCGTCAAACTTGAATTTTTTCAGGTCGACGCTATCTAATAGGCCACAAAAACGCGCGTCCGCAGGACGGACGAGCATCGCTACGGAGAGAGGCATTGATTAACGTCGAACACCTGGTCAAGGCTTTCGGGCCGAAACTGGCGGTTAATGATGTGTCGTTCAGCGTCGAACGCGGCGAAGTACTGGGCTTTCTCGGCCCTAACGGCGCCGGCAAGTCGACCACGATGCGCATGATCACCGGCTACTATCCCCCGACTTCGGGCCGCATTCTCGTTGGCGGCCACGACATGGTCGAAAATCCGATCGCTGCCAAGCGGCTGATTGGCTACCTGCCGGAAAACGCGCCGGGTTATGCCGACATGACCGTCAACGGCTTTCTCAATTTCTGCGCCGAGCTGCGCGGCCTGCAGGGCGATGCCCGCAAGCGCGCCGTACATCGCGCGGTGGAACTGTGTTTCCTTGAGGGCGTGCTGTACCAGTCGATTGACACGCTGTCCAAAGGTTACAAACACCGCACCTGCCTCGCGCAGTCGCTGATCCATGACCCGGAAGTGCTCATTCTTGACGAGCCGACTGACGGTCTGGACCCGAATCAGAAACACGAAGTGCGCGGCCTGATCAAACGCCTCGGCGAAAACAAGGTGGTGATTTTCTCGACCCACATTCTTGAAGAAGTTGAAGCGGCCTGCTCGCGCGTGATCATTATCGACCGCGGCCGCATCGTCGCCAGCGGCACACCGGCGGAACTGAAGGCGCGTTCGCCGGAAGGCAAGCTCGACGAAGTGTTCCGCGCGATCACGCTGCCCGATACCGTCAAGCACGAGGCTAATCACGAGGTGCGCGCATGAACGCCTGGGCCAACATTCGTACCATCATGAAGCGCGAGCTGTCCGGCTACTTCACGTCGCCAATCGCCTACGTGTTCCTGGTGATCTTCCTGTTGTTGACGGGTTTCTTCACCTTCACCATCGGCAATTTCTTTGAGCGCGGCGAAGCCTCGCTGGTGTCCTTCTTCACCTGGCATCCGTGGCTATACCTGTTCCTGGTGCCTGCCGTGGGCATGCGCCTGTGGTCGGAAGAGCGGCGGCTCGGCACGATGGAGCTGCTGTTGACCATGCCGATCACCAGCTGGCAGGCCATTGTCGGCAAGTTTTTCGCGTCGTGGCTGTTCCTGGCGCTGGCGCTGGCGTTGA
>CAZHFZ010000004.1:72075-98324 GCA_964531455.1 uncultured Bordetella sp. | reverse complement strand
TCAGCCTTGATATTGGCCATCTTCACCACTGCGCCCCATTTCTGCAGCTCGGATTTCATATAGGCGGTGAAATCCTCCGGGGACAGGGGCATCGGCACCGTGCCTTGTGACAGCATCGCGTCGATCACGTCTTTCTGCGCCAGCGTGGCGGTGATTTCCTTGTTCAGCCGCGCGACGATGTCTTTGGACATATTCGCCGGGCCGACCATGCCGCCCCAGGCGTAGCCTTCGTAACCGGGCAGGCCGGATTCGGCGAGGGTGGGGAATTCCGGCAGCGCGGTGAGGCGTTCCTTGTTGCCGATGCCCAGCGCGCGTACGCGGCCGCTTTTGACATGCGGCAGGATGGTCGGGATGCTGCTCCAGGTGAGTTGCGCTTCGCCGGAGAGCACTGCGGTGACGGCGGGTGCGGTGCCTTTGTAGGGGATGTGCACCGTCTTCACCTTGGCCATGTAATCAAACAGTTCGGCGGTGAGGTGGCCGGAGTTGCCCGCGCCCGGCGAGGAATAGGTGATCTCGCCCGGTCGCGACTTGGCCAGCGCGATCAGGTCCTTGATGTTTTTCACCGGCAGCGAGGGGTGCGCAACCAGCAGCAGCGGGAAGTTGACCAGCCCCCCGATTGCGGTGAAGTCGCGCAGCGGGTCGTAGGCCAGCTTGCGGTAGATGTGCGGATTGACGGCGAGCGGGCCGGCGGAAGCCGCGGCGATGGTGTAACCGTCGGGCGGGGAATTCTTCAGCACTTCAAGGCCGATGATGGCGTTGGCGCCGGCGCGGTTTTCAATGACGACTTGCTGGCCCATGCGCTCTGACATGCCTTTGCCGACAAGGCGGCCGATGATGTCGACGCCGCCGCCGGGCGGGAAGGGTACGATCATGCGGATCGGTTTGGCGGGATAGGTCTGGGCTATGGCATTGACCGGTGCGATTGCAATTGCGCCGGCCGCCAGCAGACAGGCCGTGGTGATGGCTTTTGCGTTCATGGGTGACTCCTCCGCTTGCAGATTGATTATTGGAATTTTTGGGTGCTACAGACTGCAGGCAAGTTAGAGCATGCCTTGGGCAGTGTCAACGCGGGGCGGCGGGCAGCGGTCGCCCGGATGGCGCTCCGGGATACTTCTCAGTATTTCCGCACCAACCCCACCACCACGCCATAGATCTCGGCGTCTTCCTTCGGGCGAATCACCGGGTACGCTTTGTTCTCCGGTTTGAGGACGATGCGGCCTTTTTCGCGGGCCAGGCGTTTTAACGTGAATTCGTTGTCGACGATGGCGACGACGATGTCACCCGGTACTGCTGCGACGCGCTTTTCGACCACGACGCGGTCGCCCTCGTGAATGCCGGCGTCGATCATTGAATCGCCTTTGACGGTGATCAGGATGGTGCGTGAGGGTTTGCCGACGAGGTATTCATCAATGCTGATGCCGTCTGGCCGCGTGTCGGCGGCTGGGCTGGGCATGCCTGCGCGCACGCTTTCGGCAACTTCGCGTTCAAAAAAACGTTTGCCCGGTTTCAGCCGGCGGTCGGGCGCGCTGTCCAGAAAACCTTCCGCCTTGAGCCGCATCGCCATCTCCGCCACCGAGGCCTTGGAGCTGAGTCCCACCAGCGCGCCGATCCCCGAGTACGAGGGCAGCATGCGGTGTTTGGCGTAGTAGTCCTGCAGTTTCGCCAGATATTGAGCGTCATCAGCCATGGGGTTACGATACCGAACGATCGTTCGGTGGTCAATGGAAGTTCCGGATGGAATGACGAGTGGCTAGTTGTGGGCAGCGCGGAAGTCTTTGGGTCTCAATCTGTGACCTCAAGATCATAAGCGATTGATTTTATTGTATAAAAAATTAACCAGTCACAATTTGTGATTGGTTCACCCCATGACAAATATACCTAATAAGGTATAATTATGAGCAAGAAACCGTCAGTATCAGAGAAACCTTTGCATTGGGTGGGCTCAGCAAAGAAAGATTTGCTGGGATTTCCGGCGCTGGTGATCGATAGCTTTGGATACTTGCTGGGCGTTGTGCAAGCCGGCGGAATGCCACCCGCCGCTAAGCCTTGGAAAGGCGAGGGACCGGGCGTGTTTGAGTTGGTGGAGGATTGGCGCGGTGATACATGGCGCTTGGTTTTTGTGGTGCGGTTTGAGAAGGCAGTTTATGTGTTGCATAGTTTCCAGAAAAAATCGCCTTCCGGGGTGCGTACTGCGCAGCAGGATGTCGGATTGATTCGAGAGCGTCTGAAAACGGCGCGTGCAGATTACGAGGTGCGTTATGGTCAGTAAAGTGAATGCAAAGACAAAGCAGACCGCCGCAACGGCGAGGTCCGGCAAACCGGATGCAGTGGATGCCGGCAGCGGCAACGTGTTTACCGATCTGGGTTTCGCGGACTCTGACGAACGCCGATTGCGTGTGCAACTTGCCATGCAGTTGAATGAATTGATCACCGCACGCCCGCTCACGCAGGCGCAGGTGTCGGCGCTGTTCGGGATTCCGCAGCCGCATGTTTCGGAGTTGCGAAATTACAAACTCACACGGTTTTCGGCCGAGCGGCTGATGCGGTTTCTGACGCTGCTGGATCGCGACGTGCAGATCGTGATCCGCCCGAAGGCCCACGGGCGTGCGGCGGGGTCGGTTTCGATGCTGGTGTCGTTAGGAATAAACGGTCAACGGAACGATTCAAGAAATAAGGCCGTGCAATCCGGTAAACGCAATCTCTTCGCTGAATTGGAAGAGGGTGTGGTTGCGTTGGCTGCGGCGCGACAGGGCAAGCGGGCATTGCGCAAGTCCGTAAAGCCGACGCTAGCCGTTGAGCAGTCGGTGAACAAGGCAAGGTTGCGTCGCGCCTGACAGCTGATTAATTTTCCAGCTTGAGATTGGCCTTCTTCACCACGTTGCGCCACTTCTCGAATTCAGCCTTGGCCTGCTGCGTGAATTCGCGCGGCGTGTTGCCGACGGTTTCGGTGCCGCCGGCTTCCATCTTGGCGGCGAGGGTGGGTTCGGTGACGGCTTTCGAGGCTTCCTTGTAGAGCTTTTCGACGATGGCGGGCGGCAGTTTCGCCGGGCCGAACAGGCCGAACCACGCACTGACTTCATATCCAGGTATGGTCTCGCCGATGGCGGGCAGGTCGGGCAGGGCCTTGAGGCGTTTTTCGGTGGTGACGGCAATGCCGCGCAGGCGGCCGGCTTTCATCAGCGGTTGTGCGGAGATCGGGCTGCCGAGCATCCAGTTCACCTGGCCGGAGATCACCGCGGGGTAACCGTCGGCCACACCTTTATACGGCACATGGGTCATCTTGATGCCTGCAAGGGTCGCGAGCAGTTCGCCGCCGAGGTGCAGCACACCACCGGTGCCCGATGAGGCATAGGTGATGGTGTCGGGTTTGGCTTTGGCGAGGTTGATCAGGTCGGTGACGGTTTTGACGGGCAGCGACGGCGTGACGACGATCAGATAGGGGTTGGTGGTGAGTTTGGTGATCGGCTGGAAGTCGGCGATCGGGTCGTAACGCACGGTGCGGATCGCGGCATTGGTGATGTAGCTGCTGCTGCTGACCATCAAGGTGTAGCCGTCAGGTGTCGAGCGCGCAACCATTTCGGGGCCGAGGCTGCCGCCGGCGCCGGGCCGGTTGTCGACGATGAAGGGCTGTCCCCACACCGCGTTGTAATGCTGGCCGATCAATCGTGCCAGTGCATCGACGCCGCCGCCCGCGGAGACCGGCACGATGATGCGCACCGGGCGCTCGGGATAGGCGGCGCTGGCCAGGGCCGGGGTGATGAGCAGCGCCGCGATCAGCGCGCGCTGCAGGTTAGGCTTTGCAAAGTTCATGAATGTTCCTCGTTGTTGTGGCCCAGAAAATACTCTCATCGGATGGGGAATGACTAGTGTCGGGGGAAAATTAATGGCTGGAGTCCGTGATTTGGTCTGATGAGCGCACGATCCATTCACGTAAAGGAGAGGCAACAGGGTAAGATCTTGCCGATAGTCGCGAAGTGGCTTGTTCACTTCATCCAGATTTTTCACGCAGCATCTCAAGGACTACGACCATGGCCAAAGGCCAGCTCCGCAGCAACAAGGAACAGAAGAAACCCAAGAAGGATAAAAAGGCCGTCCCGGTACCCGGTGGTTTGGCCAAACCGAAAACGCTGGAAGCAATCAAGCTGAAGTAATCCGCGCTGTTATTGTCGATGTGTGCCGTTTATTGAGCCGTTTGTAGGTGCGGAGTAAACTTCATCTGCTGAACAGTGGTCTCCGACTTCGGGGCCGGGGAGTTATTCATGTTGACTGAAGAATTGCTCAAGCAGGCTAAAGCGTTGGCTCCGGCTCAGAAGCTGGAACTGGTCGAGGCTCTGCTGACTGAGTTGGATCGCACGGATGAACGTGTCGATGCTGCTTGGGCCGTTGAAGCGGCAGACCGCCTTGCGGCTTACCGCAAGGGTGAGATCCTGGCGATCCCGCTTGCACAGGTATTGGCCAAGTATCGCGTGTGAAGCCGGTCAGTCTGCTTGCGCCTGCCCAGCGCGAACTCGAAGAGGCGGTTTACTACTACGAAACTCAGGCGCCGGGTTTGGCGACGCGTTTTTGCTGGAAGCGATACGCGTGTTTGATCTCATTAAGCGCTATCCCGATGCGTGGCATCCGCTTGGAACCGCCCTGCGGAGGTGTCGTTTGAGCCGGTTTCCCTATGGCGTAATTTATGCAACTGAGCCTGAGGGGATTATTGTGCTTGCGGTCATGCATTTGCATCGAAAACCCGACTATTGGCGAGACCGGGTTAATACATAAAGCACAGGCTGCCCATGGATTTTGACGTCATTGTGCTGGGTGCCGGCGCTGCCGGCATGATGTGCGCGGCGGTGGCCGGTGCACGCGGGCGCCGTGTGCTGCTGGTGGACCACGCGGTCACCCTCGCGGAAAAAATCCGCATCTCCGGCGGCGGGCGCTGCAACTTCACCAACCGTGAAGTCAGTCCTGCAAATTTCCTGTCACGCAATCCGCATTTCTGCCGCTCGGCGCTGGCGCGTTATACGCCGCGTGACTTCATTGCGCTGGTCGAGCGCCACGGCATCAGCTACCACGAGCGTAATCTCGGCCAGCTGTTCTGTGATGACAGTGCGATGCAGATCATCGCCATGCTCAAGGCCGAATGTGATGCGGTGAATGTGCAGTGGGCGATGCCGGTAAGCATCGAGCGCGTGGAAAAACTTGCGCATGATGTGCCGGGTTTCGAAGTCGCCACCTCGAAGGGCAGCTATCGCGCGCAGTCGCTGGTGGTTGCCACCGGCGGACTGTCGATTCCGAAAATCGGCGCCACGCCTTTTGGTTTGCGTCTCGCCGAGCAGTTCGGCATTGCCGTGGTGCCGCCGAAACCGGCGCTGGTGCCGCTGGCGGCGCCGCCGGAATGGCTGGAACGATTTGGTGTGCTCTCCGGATCATCGTTTGATGCGGTAACCACTTGCATGGAAGTGCCGCGCGGTGCGGTGAACCCGCGCTTCCGGGAGGCCGCGCTGATTACGCATCGCGGGTTGTCGGGGCCGTCAATCCTGCAAGTGTCGTCGTATTGGCAGACGAATGGTGCGCGTGGGCCGGTGGCGCTGGATCTGCTGCCGGATGTTGATGCCGGTGCGTGGCTGAATGAACATCGTCGCGACCAGCAGGGCTTGGGTGCCTTGCTCGCCGAACATCTGCCGCGGCGGTTTGCGCTGAGCTTTGCGGAATTGCACGGGTGGACGCAGCCGCTGGTGCAGTTGTCGAATGCGACGCTGGCCAGTATTGCTCAAACGCTGAAGGGTTGGCCGATCCAGCCCTCGGGCACGCTGGGTTATGCCAAGGCCGAGGTCACGCTGGGTGGTGTGGATACCGCGGCGCTGTCACAGCAGACGCTGGAGGCGCGCACGATCCCGGGGCTGCATTTCATCGGCGAGGTGGTGGATGTGACGGGCTGGCTGGGCGGTTACAACTTCCAGTGGGCCTGGGCGTCGGGGCATGCGGCGGGGAGTGCGGCTTGACGTGGCTGTGCGGTGAGATTGGTTCGCGATAGTATTGAATAATAAGATCAAATTTTCACAGTGTGAACGGAAGAAGGTTGGAGGAGATGATGATGCAAACCAGTCAAACCACGTCAGGCGCCAGCGCAGTGCATCCCGCTGCGGGCAGGCCATCGCTGGTGCGTAAAGAGCGGCTCTCCAGTCCGATGACCTGGGTTGCCGAGACGTTGTTGCCGAATGACGGACTGGTGACGCTGGAGGCGCAGCATCTCGACGAGCTGCGTGCCGTGGCGTGCGAGTTGGTTGCCAATCCGCTTTCTGCCGAGGCAATCCGCCCGGACTATTTCGAGATGCCGGCTTGCCGCCGTTTGATGGCTGCGGTGCGCGAGCAGCTCAATACGGGAATGGGCTTCGCGATCATCGACCGTTTGCCGATTGATGAATTCGATGTCGAGACCAGCAAGAAGCTCTACTGGATTCTGATGAACATGATCGGCGGCACGGTCGCGCAGAAGTGGGACGGCACGCTGCTTTATGACGTGACTGACACCAAGATGGAAACCGCGGCGGGTAACGGCGTGCGTTCGTCCAAGACCAATGCCGCGCAGGGTTATCACGTTGATAACGCTTTCAACCTGCCGCCGGATTTTGTTGCGCTGTTCTGTTTGCAGACGGCAGTGGAAGGCGGCATCTCCGGGCTGATCAGTTTCGAGACGGTCTATAACCTGTTGCTGGAGCGGTATCCGGACATTCTGCCGCGGCTGTATCAGCCGTTTTATTACGATCGCCAGCGCGAGCACGCGCCTGACGATGTACTGACGCACCAGAAGCCGATGATTGAATACGACGGTAAAACCATCGCCTTCAATTTTTCGCCGCGGATCATTCGCCAGGGTTATGAACTGGCGGGTGTGGAGATGGATGCTGAAGCCAGGGCGGCGCTCGACGCCTTGCGCGAGATTACCGAGTCACCGGGACTCGGCAAGTCGTTTGCGTTCGAGCGCGGGCAGATCCAGATCGTCAACAATCGCCAGCTCGGCCATCGCCGTACCGGTTATACGGACCATGCAGATCCGGCGATGCGCCGGCATCTGGTGCGCGTCTGGATCCGCAACAGCGGGCGGCCGTTTTATATGGGCTGATGGTTGATGTGCCGCGCGCATGCGACACCGGCAATAAAAAACCCCGCTAAGCGGGGTTTTTTATTTCAGCAGTGCTGCTCAGACGGTGCGCTGTTTCCTGCGGCGTGCAACCCAGCCCATCAGGCCGAGGCCGGCGCCGAGCATGGCGTAGATCTCGGGTTCCGGTACCGGGGCGGCGACCGAAGTCACGGCAATCACGTTGTCGATTGAGGTGTTGCCTCTGGCGATTGCAGAGTCAAACACGAAGCGGCTGATGCCATTGTTCGAAGTGATGGTGTAGTTGGAATAAATGCCGGGGTCGCTGGTTGCGCCTCCGGTCAGCAAGACGGCGCTGTTGAAAATCAGGTTGTCGCTGATGTCATAGGCCAGCAGATTCGTATTTACGTATCCGGCAACGTCCAGTGAAAGAGATACCAGGCTTGCGGCAAAGCTGCCGACGAAATTGACGGTGATCGAACTTTGACCGTATGCCCAAAGGCCATCCGGATTGTTATCCCGACGTTCACACCCGCGGGCGCCGCCGCAGTAGTAGTTGTTGAGGTCGCTGTTCAATCCCAGCCAGTTGCTTTCCCAAGTCGGGAAGTCGGCTTCGAAATCTTCGGTAAACGTCGCGGCCTGTGCCGTGTTGGCAAACAGCGCGATGGCGGTGATGACGAACGCAGTCAGCAGGAAGCGTCTGGTCATGACCAGAAGGTTTTGGGCTTTGTCTTCTAACATTTCCACGTGGATTCCTTGATCGTTCCCATTTACCCGCCGCTTGTGAAAGTTACTGCGCATCCAAAGCGGACCTTTTGCATTGGCTGTGAAGATACCGGCCGGGTATTTGTTGCACATCAGACCATGCTCCCGATTTGGGTGGGCGATGGCTAATAGGAGGGCATGGGAGGATTCAATTACTGCGTGCAGGAATATGTGCGGTATTTGGCGGTTACCCGTCGTTTGGAGTGCCTGCTGCGTTCCGGGTGGATCGGGGTTTGGGGGCGAAAGAGGCGCTTATGCAAACCGGTTCCGGATCGTAATTCGTTGGTGAAAATGCCGAATTATTCAATATTAATAATGGGTTACTTGATATTCTGACAGTAAAGGAGTAACTTTCACGTCTAATTCGTAGATCGGGAGGTGGCATCGTTAGTCCCATCCTGACATTGCGCGGTGGAATGGCAGCCCTGTTGCTGTTAACCGTGTCGTCGGCAGGCGCGGCAAGCATCGGTAGGCTTGCGGTGCTGTCTGCCATCGGTGAACCGCTGCGTGCGGAAATCGAGCTTTTCGTTTCCGCGGAAGAACTCGAAATCGTTACCCCGCGATTTGCACCCGCCGATGCCTATGCGCCGGCCGGCCTCAAATACAACGTCGCCCTGAACGGTGCACGTCTGGCCATTCAGTACCGCTCGAACGGTAGTCGCGTCATCGATATCGTGACCATGCGGCCGGTGATTGAGCCGTCGATTCCCTTGCTGATCGAACTCGAGGTTCGTGGTGGTCGTATCGTGCGCACATACAACGTGTTGCTGGGTGTGCAGAACGATGTGCCGGCCGTTGCGTTGCCATCTGCCGTAGACGCAGCGCCCAAAGCGGCTGTGCCGCTTGCCGGGAAGGTTGTTGCGCAACGCGCATCCGCGCCGCGTGCGGCTGTTGCAAAGCCCGCAGCTGCGCCTGCAGCCATCGTCGACAATGCCGCGTTCGATCGTGAACTCAAACGACTGGAGTCGCAGTTAAGCGCCAGCGCGAAAACATTTGCTGACATGCTTGAGCGTGTCGCCGTGATGGAGCGTCAGGTCGCGCAATTGCGGCAGGATTTTGCCACGCAGCGTGCAGCCGCAACGGCGCCGCAACCCGTGAGTGATAAACCGGAAGCAAAACCCGTTGCCGATAAACCTGCTGCTGAAAAGCTCATTGTGGAGTCTCCTGCTGCGCCAAGTCAGGCACCGGCGGCGGTCGACAACGCGCCAGTTGCTGCCGTAACACCAGCGCCGGTCGCCATCGTGACTGTAGCGTCGGCACCGGCGATGCAGGAAGTGCAGGGACAGAACACGACGAGGATCGACGCGGTTCCCCGTCAATCACACAAATCCAATTACATGCTCAACGAAGCGCTGCTGATCCTCGCCGGCGGCGCGTTGTGCCTTCTGGCGTGGCTGGCCTACTGGATGTGGGGCCGGCGTACGCTCAAGACTGCCGAAGAATCTCCGGCACCGGCGACAGAAAGCTGAGCTTCGGCAGGGCCGGCACGGGTTGTAAATATCCGCAGCAATCACCGGTGGCCGTCAGGCGATAAAAACAATGGGTGAAACCGGCATGTTTGGCGTGATGACTTCCGGCGCATCAACGGCGGCGTTGTTGTCGCTGTTGCCTGCGCTCGAGCGTTTGACCGGGCGGCCTGTAGTGCTGCTGTCACGTTCGGTGGGTGTGGGCGAGACTTATATTCCCAACCGGCTGAAGCGCGGTGAGGTCGCGGATATCGTGATCGTGGCGGATGATTTGCTGCAGCAGTGCAGTGCTGATGGGCTGGTATTGGCTGGCAGTTGCGTGCCGCTGGTGCAGTCGCTGGTGGGCATGGCGGTGCGCGCAGGAGCGAACCGTCCGGACATTGCCACGATGGAGTCTTTCAAGCGCACCTTGCTTGAGACTTCCTCAATCGGCTACTCGGCCAGCGTCAGCGGGCAATACCTTGCGCAGGAACTGTGGCCCAGGCTGGGCATTGCTGACGTTTTGCTGCCAAAGGCGCGTTGTATCGGTAATGAGCGCATCGGCGCCGTGGTGGCCCGCGGCGAGGTCGAGATCGGATTCGAGCAGATGAGTGAGTTGTTGCCGGTGCCGGGTATTGCGCATGTGATGCCGCTGCCGCCGGAGGCGCAAAAAATCACGCTGTTTTCGGGCGGCGTGGCGACGTTGTCACCGGACCCGGATATGGCGCGGCAGGTGCTGCAGTTCCTGCGGTCACCGCAGGCGCACCCTGCCCTGATCGCCAGCGGCTTGCAGCCGGCGGAAGCTTAAGAACAGCGCGCGATGCTTATGTGCGCAGCGCGGCCAGTTCGCGCAGCCTTGGCCACTGACGTACCGCGGCAAGCACTTCGTCCACTTCGTCGGCAGTGTTGTAGAGGTGAAACGAAAAGCGCAGGCGGCCGAGCCGTTCCGATACGCGCATTTGCCGGCTTGCGAAATGCCGTGACAGGTCGGCAATCAGTGACGCACCTTCGGACGGAGGCTTTTTCCAGCCGGCAACGACGATGTGCGCGCGGTGCAGGTCTACCGAGCCGCTGATCAGCGGAATGCCCAGGTCGCGCAGTCCCGCATCGAGGCGTTTGGCGAGTGCGGTGACGTGGGTTTCGATGACCGGCACACCCGCCGATTGCAGGATGTCGAGTGAGGCGTCGATGGCGCTGGACGCAGGGTAGTTGGCGCTGCCGAGGTCGAATCGTTGCGCGCCGGGCATCAACTGGTATTGGTCGCTGCCTTGAACGCCCTCATGGGCGTTGCCGAGGTCGATGCTGAAGCGGCCGAGGTAGGCCGGGCGCAGGGTTTCGGCAAAGGCACGGCGCACGAACAGAAATCCCAGTCCATAAGGCCCGCAGAGGTATTTGGAGGCGCCGACCGCCAGTGCATCAACCTGTGCTGCGTGCACATCCAGATCGAGCGCGCCAACCGACTGTGCGCCGTCAACCAGCAGAATGACCTTGCGTTCACGGCAGATCCGGCCCATCCGTGCGAGTTCGGTGCGGGCGCCGGTAGCGAAGGTGACCGATGACATCATCACCATGCGGGTGCGGCTGTCGATGCGGCTGGCAATTTCGTCCACCGGCATCGCAAGGTCCGGTGTGGCATCGACCATGCGCACTTCGATGCCGTGGCGGTCGCGCATGTTGTAGAGCGAGTAGACGCCGTTGGGATGTTCGATGTCGCGGCAGACGATGGCATTGTCACCCGGCTGCCAGGGCAGCGACGCGATGATCATGTTCAGGCCTTCGGAGACATTGCGCGTGTAGGTGACTTCGTCGGCCGCAGCGCCGATCAGTCGCGCGAATTTCCCGCGGACGCGTTCGGCGGCGAGAAAGACGTCGCCGCTTTCCTTGGCGTCGCCGCGTACGGCCGCTTCATAAAAGTGCATCGCAGCGTCCAGTGCCACTTTCGGGAGCAGGCCGCGTGCGGAGGTTTCGAGGTATATCTTGTCATTTACGCCCGGAAACAGGGCGCGCGCCTGCGCAAGGCGTTCAGCGGGGTTATCGGTGTTCATCAGGAATTTATCAGGTATGCATCTTGCAATGGATGTGAATGAGTATGGGGCAGGTTTTTATTTTATGTCATAATTTTTTCGGAGTCAGACATGCGGCTCAAAATTACCGGGGAGAGTGTCATGATGCAAAAATTGCTGTGGTCGGGTTTTCTGGGTAGTTTGTTTTTGATGGCGGGATTGCCTGCATCCGCCGCTGGTTATCCGGAGAAGCAGATTCGCATGGTTGTGCCGTGGTCGCCGGGCGGCGGTTCCGATGTGACGGGGCGCATTATCGGTGCCAAGCTTGGCGAGTTCCTGGGCCAGCAGGTCCTGATCGACAACCGTGCCGGTGCTGCGGGCAATATCGGCACGGCTTCGACGGCACGCTCTGACCCCGATGGTTATTCCCTGCTGCTGGCCGACACGGGCTTCTCCACCGGCATCAGCCTCTATAACAACGTCGGTTATCACCCGCTCAAGGATTTTGTGCCGATTTCCCTGGTTGCATTGACACCCATTATCTGTGTGGTGCATCCCTCGGTGCCGGCGATGAACATGAAGGATCTGATTACGCTGGTGAAAAACAAGCCGGGCAGCCTGTCCGGCGGATCCGGCGGGACCGGCGGCAGCGTGCATCTCGCACTGGAACTCTTTCAGCTGCAGACCGGAACCAAAATTACCCACGTGCCTTACAAAGGCAGCGGACCGGCATCGATTGATCTTGCGAGCGGCCAGATCGACCTGATGTTCTCGACGGCGCCGCCGGTGATCCCGATTCTGAAGGCGAACCGGGTGCGCGCGCTGGCGGTTGCGAGCCCCGAGCGCTCGTCGCTGTTTCCGGAACTGCCGAACATGAAAGAGGCGGGAGTGGCGAATTTTGTGGCGGCCAACTGGTACGGCATCCTCGCGCCGACGGGTACGCCGAGGGCGGTGATAGACCGGCTCCACGGTGAACTGGTCAAGGTGACGGGCTTGCCCGATGTGAAGCAGCGGCTGTCCGCCGCCGGGCTTGAACCCAAGTCGAGTGCAACACCGCAGGCTTTCGGCACCTTCGTCAGTGAAGACGTCAGTCGCTGGGAGCGCGTGATCAAGCATGCCAACATCAAGCTTTGAGCGCCGATGTCGTGCTGAACTGCGGTGCAGCGCGGTGCTGATCACGTGATCACCCGCATTCCTGCATTTCTGTACCGTGGCGGTACCTCAAAGGGGCCGCTGATCCTTGCCCGGCATCTGCCCGCAGCGCGTGAGGTGCTTGACCGGGTGATGCTCGCGGCGATGGGTTCTCCGCACAAACGGCAGGTTGACGGCATCGGCGGCGCCGAAACGCTGACCAGCAAGATTGCCGTGGTGGCGAAGTCTGCGCGGCCGGATGCGGATATCGATTACCTGTTCATTCAGGTCAATCCGGAATCGGATATCGTCGATTATTCATCCAACTGCGGCAATATGCTGAGCGCCGTCGGGCCTTTCGCGCTGGAGATGGGGCTGGTGCCGGCAAAAGACCCGGTGACCACGGCCCGCATCTACAACATCAATACCGACAGCGTGATCGAAGTCATCCTGCAGACTCCGGAGGGCGGGATCAGCTATGACGGTGATGCGTCCATTGACGGAGTGCCGGGAACGGCTGCGCCGGTGCGGCAGAATTTCGCGGGTTCGGTGGGCAGCAAGACCGGCAAACTGTTTCCGACCGGTCACAAGACCGAGGTGATTGATGGCGTCAGGGTGACGTGTATCGACGTCGCGGTGCCGATGGTGATCGTGCCGGCTGAAGCGGTGGGCCGGACGGGCCACGAATCAA
The DNA here is from genome assembly GCA_964531455.1 of uncultured Bordetella sp. Taxonomy (GTDB): domain Bacteria; phylum Pseudomonadota; class Gammaproteobacteria; order Burkholderiales; family SG8-41. The sequence continues at coordinate 85,202 of CAZHFZ010000004.1, read as the reverse complement.
AAGCTGAACTGGATGCCGATAGTGCGCTGATCCAGCGTCTGGAGCGCATGCGTGTCGAGGCCGGACAGCGCATGGGCATGGGAGACTGCAGTGGCCTGGTCGTACCCAAACCGGTGCTGGTGGCTTCTCCTGCCGGCGCGGGGACGATTGCATCACGGGATTTTGTGCCTTTTAATTGCCACGCGACCTATTCGGTGACGGGTTCGATGGCATTGTCCGTGGCAAGCCGGATCACCGGCACAGTGGCCAACGATTGTGCCAGGACCTCAGTCGCGGATCCTGACTGCGTCAGCATTGAGCATCCCGGCGGCGTGATTGACGTTCAGGTCAGGTTGCGGGAAACGGCGGATGGCGTGATGGTGGATGAGGCGAGTCTGCTGCGTACCTGCCGCAAGCTCTTCGAGGGGCAGATCTGCATTCCGTCGCGGGTATGGGACGGATCGGGGAAGGCCGCCGACGCTGCGGAGATTGCAGCGGGGCTTTCACTGCCCGCGACTGCAATCTGACTGCCCGAATCAGCCGCCACGTTTCAGAAAGCCGCGGCTGAGTTCAAGAACCCGTTCCACGTCGGCGAGGTTGTTGTAAACGTGCAATGAAAACCGCAGCACGCCGCGCCGCATCGACAGCTTGACCTTGTTGTCGACAAAGTGCTGATACAGCCCGTTGATGGTTTCGTTGCTGGTGTATTTGTCGCTGCCGGAACCGAAATCGCCGACCGTCACGGTATGCGCGATATGCGGGCCGGGATTGCCCCCGCACACCGGCAGTCCAAGCTCGATCAGGCCCCGCGACAAGGCGTGGCCGAGGCGCGTGGTGTGTGCTTCGATGTTATGGACGCCCAGGCGCAGCAGGTTGCCCAGTGCGGCGTGCGCAGCGACGATCGCGACATAGTTGTAATTGCCAAGGTCGAAACGGTGCGCGCCGGGCATCAGGGCGTATTGTGTGCCGCCGCCTTCGGACTCGTGGGCATCGCCAAGGTCGACGCCGAAACGCGCGAGGTAGGCGGGGTGCATGCGCTCGGCCCATTCCTTGCGCACATACAGGAACCCCATGCCGTAAAGGGCAAGCAGGCCTTTCTGTGTGGATACCGACAACGCATCCACCTGCGATTGCACGACATCGATGTCGACTACGCCCGCAGACTGCGCTGCATCGACAAGGAACAGGACGTCGCGCTCGCGGCAGGCGCGGCCGAGCCGGTCGATGTCAGTGCGAAATCCCGGCGAGAAGCTGACAGTCGAGGCGGTGAGTACGCGGGTCTTGTCGTCGATGGCGGCGATCATCTCGTCGACCGGCATGTGTCCGTCGCGATGTTTGATCAGTTTGACGGTCAGTCCGCGCCGCTGCTGGTTCAGCCACGGGTAGAGGTTGTTGGGGTGTTCCAGGTCGGCGCAGACGATGACGTTGTCGCCCGGCTTCCAGTCAAAGGCGGCCGCCACCATGTTAAGGCCGTCTGAAATATTCTTGGTATAGGCGATGTCCTCTGGCGCAGCGTGGATCAGCTTGGCGAACAGTTCGCGGGTTTCACGCGTGCGCTGGAACATGAAGTCCTTGTTGCCGCCGTTGAACATGTGGTCATCAAGCTGGGTGTCGATGGCTGCACGGACCTCTTTTGACAGCATGCCGCGTCCGCCGAGGTCAAGATAGGTCCAGCGCTCGGTGCCGGGAAAGTGCGCACGGGCATCAGCGATCGGGTCAAATTGCGGGGCAGGCTGGTTCATCTGGGTTCTCCGGTGATCCGGGCGGGAGGCGCTGTCCAGTACAGGGTTGCCCGTCCATTATGGTTTGATGGCGTTTATATTAACTTAACCTGCAGCGGCCGCATGAGAACAGGGTGCGGAATCATGATTTAATGGGGCTGAATTTTTCAGGAGTGACCATGATTTACCTGATTGCAGGGCTGATCGTTTTTCTGGGTGTCCATTCAGTGCGCATCTTTGCTGAAGACTGGCGCACGCGTACCATCACGCGCATCGGCGAGAACCCGTGGAAGGGTATTTATTCGCTGATCTCGATAGCGGGGTTTGTGCTGCTGGTCTGGGGCTATGGTGAGGCGCGACAGCAGGGTATTGTCTTATACGAGCCGCCGGTGTTCACCCGTCACATCGCCGGGTTGCTGATGCTGATCTCGCTGATACTGATCGCAGCGGCCAAGGTGCCGCGCAATCACATCAAGGCGAGTCTCGGTCATCCGATGATCATTGGTGTGAAGGTTTGGGCTTTTTCCCATCTTCTGGCCAACGGCCGTCTGGCGGACGTGGTGCTGTTCGGCGCTTTTCTGGCGTGGGCGGTGGTGGATTTCATCGCAGCGCGCAAACGCGACTGCCGTATGGGCACGGTTTATCCGCCGGGTGGCAAGCTGGGCACGGGTTTAACGTTGCTTGCCGGTTTGATTCTCTGGGTGGTGTTTGTTGCGGGCCTGCATCGGTGGCTGATCGGCGTGCCGCCGTTCGTCCGGGGATGACGGTTCTTCATCCGAAAAAACTGCTGTTATCGAAATGGACTGCAGTCAAACCCCTTGCCCGGCAAAAACATTTTCTGGTGAGCAAGGTGGTTGAGCCGGAGCCGCCCGAGGCTCCGGTTGAGTGGGTCGATATCGAGGCGGTTTATTCCCGAAAAGTGCGTCGTATCCGCTGGCGTGAGCTGCTGGATGAAACGCTATGGAGGCAGGGGTGGTTATGAGAATTGCCGCAATTGAAGCGCTGGTATTCAATGTATCGGAAAAGACCAACTGGTTTTTTGTACGGGTGACTGCGGAAAACGGCCTGACCGGCATCGGTGAAGCATCGCTCAATGGTTATGAGCCTGCGCAGGTGGCGTTTGCAGAGAACGTGCGTCAGGAATGGATTGGCAAAACGGTTGCAGAGCTTCTGCCGCTGTTGAAGGTCTATGCGCATTCTCCCGGCGGCCTGATCGCCAGTTCCATCATCAGTGCGACTGAACAGGCGGTGACCGATCTGCGTGCAAAGGCGGCGGGCGTGCCGGTGTATCAGTTGCTGGGTGGCAGCGCAGTCGCAGCGCGAAAATCGGTGCGTGTCTACGCCAATATCAATCGCGGTGCGCGGGACCGTTCGCCGGAAGGTATTGCCCGTGCCGCGCGCCATGCGGTTGAGCAAGGATACGGCGCATTGAAGATTGCGCCCTTCGATGGTGTGTTCTGGGGTGACAGCGATGAACCGGAAAAACTGCGGCGCACACAGGCCGGCATTGCGCGGGTGCGCGCGATCCGCGAGGCCGTGGGGCCCGACATCGACATCATGGTGGATTGTCATTGGCGCTTTGATGAGCGGGGTGCGCAGCGCCTGCTACACGAATTGAGGGCGGTTCGTCTGTACTGGATCGAATGTCCGGTATCGGAGAATTCAGATAGCTTTGCATTGTTGCAAAGGTTGCATGCCGGTGCCCGGGCGAGCGCGATGAAACTGGCGGGCGCCGAGCGGCAGATCGGGCTGGGCGGTTTCGCGCCTTTTGTGGATGACGGCTTGCTGGATGTGGTGATGCCGGACGTCAAATATGCCGGTGGTTATGGCGAGATGCTGCGTATTGCGGCCCGTTGTGCGGAACGCGGTGTGCATTTCGCACCGCATAACCCGACAGGGCCGGTGTGCAATCTGGCGAGCATGCAGATTTGCGCGGTGGCGCCCGCTTTTCTGGTAATGGAGCACCAACTGGCGGAGAGTCCGTTGTTTTACGACGTGGCCGGCGGTTACCGGCCGAAGCTGGTGAATGGGTGCTTCGAGCTGCCTGATGTTCCGGGCATCGGCGTTGAACTGGATGACGCCGTGTTGCGCGCGCATCCTTATCGAAGGTTACCGGCGAATGCCAATCTGGATGAGCGGCTGGGTTGAGTTTTTCAGGAATGAATTCAGGAATGAAAAGAGGGGGATTGCGGTGAAAACAATAATTTCGAGTGCTGTGCTGTTGGCAGTGGTGTCCGCCGGTGCGCCGGTTCTTGCACAGTCTTACCCGACCAAACCGATTCGCATGGTCGTGCCGTCAGCGCCGGGCAGCGGCCCTGACCTGATTGCGCGCGTGGTGGCGCTGAAGCTGACCGAATCACTGGGCAAGCCCGTGGTTACGGATCCTCGGCCCGGTGCAGGCGGCAGTCTTGGCGCCGAGATCGTGGCCAGGTCGCTGCCCGATGGTTATACCTTGATCATGGGCAGTGCCGGTTCTCATTCGGTGAATACCGCGCTGTATCCGAAATTGCCCTATGACGCAGTGAAGGACTTTGCGCCGATTTCGCTGGTGACGACGGCGCCGAATATCCTGATCGTGCATCCGTCGCTGCCTGTTAAGTCAGTCAAGGAACTGGTGGCGCTGGCCAAAGCAAAGCCGGGTGAGCTGACTTTCGGCTCGGGCGGCAACGGCAGTACGGCGCATTTGTCGGGTGAACTGTTCCGCGTGCTGGCCAAGGCCAACATGTTGCATGTGCCGTTCAAGGGCGCGCCCGCCGCAGCCATCGGGGTGATGACCGGCGAGATTTCGATGGGCATTCTCAATCTGCCGCCCTCACTGCCCCACGTCAGAAGCGGAAAGCTTAAGGCGCTGGGTGTGAGCACCGCCACGCGTTCGGCGGCCGTGCCGGATATCCCGACCATTGCCGAAGGCGGACTGCCCGGCTATGAGGCGAGCACCTGGTATGCCGTGCTGGCCCCCGCAGGTACGCCGGCCGACATCATTGCGCGCCTGAACAGCGAACTGATCAAAGGGCTGCGCAGCGACGACATGAAAAAGCGGATTTCCGCTGAAGGCGGCGACATTGTGGGCAGCACGCCCGAGGAGTTAACAGCGGTGATCAAGCGCGATATCGAGAAGTGGACCAGGGTTGTTGCGGCATCCGGTGCGAAGGCGAATTGATGACAATCCGTGTGCATGGTTCCGTTTTTGTCCGGGGGCTCGCAGCGCTCGCGGTTTGTGCAGCAGCATTCAACAGCGGAGCCGCCATGGCCATCGAAGAACCGGCGTTTGAACTGATCGAGAAGGCTGAGCCCTACGAGATCCGGCAGTACCGGCCTTTCATTGTTGCCGAGACTTTTGTCGAAGGCGATCTGGATGCGGCGTCGAATGCCGGTTTCCGCCTGATTGCCGATTACATTTTCGGCAACAACCTAGCGGTCAGCGGCAAACCGGGTGACAAAACAAACGAGAAAATTGCGATGACCGCGCCGGTGGCCGCCGAGCCTGTTTCGCAAAAAATCGCGATGACCGCGCCGGTGCTGGCAGAACCGCAGACCGCCGGGATGAATGCATCGCGCTGGCGCATCCACTTTGTAATGCCGAGCCAGTATTCACTCGCGACCTTGCCGAAGCCGGTGAATCCCGCCGTGATGCTGCGCGCGGTGCCGGGGCAGCGTTTTGCCGTACTGGTGTTTTCCGGATTCGCCGGCGCTGACAAGGTACAGACGAAGTCGGATGAACTGCTGGCGTGGGTTAAGCAGCGTGGCTTGAAGTCGCGGGGCGCAGTGCAACTTGCCCGTTACAACCCGCCGTGGACGCTGCCTTTTTTCCGGCGCAATGAAGTCATGGTGGAGTTGGTGGCGCCCTGAAGGACGTGGCCTGCCGGGCCTTTGTTCTTGCCAGTGGCTACTGGTTAAAATATATAATAAAAACAATAACTTAGTAATATTTATGCGGCACCCCGGTTCCTGCCCTGCCGGGGTGAAACGCGGCCTGTCGCACGTGCGTAGGCGGCTCCCCGGCAACTGACCGGCGGAGTTGTGTGTGCCGGTGCTGCGGATGACTGTAGCCAGCGCAGTGCGGATTGGCGCGCGTTACGGGCAGCTTGCGCGGGTAACGGTAACTTCGGCGAGTGTGCAGTATTACGCTGGTGTACCGGCTGAGTTGTCGACAGAATTGCGCGACAGGGGAGTCACATGTCGCGTCGCAGAACCAATCCGGTTGAGGATATCGTCGAGTTCGCCGAACAGTTGCCGTGGTGGGCGGGTGTTGTCGCTGCGTTGCTGTCGTGGATGGCGATGTATGGTGTGGCCAGTCATGCGCTGCCCGCAGCCGTGCAGGCGGATTCGCCGTTGACCATTGCGGTCCCGGTACTGCGTGGTCTGGCTGCCGCAGGTCAGTACCTGTTGCCGGTCATGTTTCTCGCCGCTGCCGCGCTTTCCGCATGGCTGCATTACAAGCATCGTAAAAACTACAGCGACATGGGCTCGGAGCGCGGGCGTTTCCTGCTGCAGCATCTGTCCTGGCGTGAGTTCGAAAATCTGGTCGGTGAATTTTTCCGGCGCAAGGGTTTTACCGTTGAGCAGCGCAGCGGCCGCTTGCCGGAGGGCGGCGTTGATCTGGTCGCCAGCATCGGTGAAGACCGCTATCTCGTGCAATGCAAACACTGGCGGGTGCAGCGCGTTGGCGTGGCCGTCGTGCGGGACCTCTGCCGGATCGCCGAAACGGAAGGCGCGGCGGGAATTTTTGTGGTGACCTCGGGCACTTTCACCGACGAGGCGCGCCGCTTCGTCGAAAAAAATCGTATCGCCATCGAGTTGATCACCGGCGAACGGCTGCGCCAGATGATCCGCGGGCTCGATTCGACGTCACCATAGCGCGGCAGTCCGGCACCCTTATTTCAGTACGTTGCTCGCTTCCGCGGCTTTTATCAGCGCAGCGGCATCCTGCTCAAGCAGGAATCCTGAAGCCTTCACTTTTTCAGTGCCCTTGCGCACTGCATCGACAAAACCAGCGTGGTTTCCGTAGCGCTCCTCAAGTGAGGGGCGCGGATCGTTGTTTGCTTCACGTTCGGCTTTGGTCCTGGCGAAGGGCACCATGCCGCCGGCATAGTTGCACAACTGGCCTGCATGGAAAGGACGCGCACCCCCGGCGGTGATGTTCCAGCCGAGATAGGTGCCCAGCGGCGCCTCAAGCAGGATGACCGGGATGCCGCCGACTTCGTTGCCGTCGGCGTTCACTTTCGGCACCAACATTCTGAGGGTCTGCCTGATTTTGGGCGGTGCATTGGTCGGGATGCCTGATGCATCATTCGGATCGAACTGCGGGCCCCAGTCGTAATCGAGCAGCGGGTTGATCAGGTCGGCTTCGGGTGCGGTGGCGCGCAGGCCGGGCAGCGTCGGGAATCCCATAGCTGTTTTATTCGGCGCAACGAGTTGACCCTCGCGCATGGTCGGGTAGCGGCTTGGCGGCGGCGCAGTGTTGAGCATCACCCAGTTGCGGAAATGTACGGTGATGGCCCGCCACGGTTCGTCATGCGACAGCGGATTGGCCGGCAAAACGCCGGTTCCCCAGTTGTTGCCGGGACATTGCACCGGTTTGGCAGATTGGTGGAATTCGGCAAGGCTGGCATTGAAGCCGCCGCGTCCACCGCCATGGCTGCTGCTGGCAACGTAATAGCGGCGCACGTTGTCGGGCAGGGGGATGTCTTCTTTCGGATCGGTGCCGACCCATTCCGGGCCGAGTTTCAGCGCCCAGATTTCAGCAGCGCCAAAGTGTTCGATGATTTTCGGGCAGGTTTTGCTTGCCATGCAGCGATCCTGGATGCTGCGCGTCGGCAGGCTGCGGGCGCGATCCGGGTAAGGTTGCCACCATTGCGGGCCTTCGCTGCCGGCCTGGTACAACTCCAGCACGCCATCGGGCTGCGCCCAGCGATAGTTGAGTGCGATGCGCCGTCCGGCGATGACCGGCCACATGCCGTCGTGCAGCTGGCGCGCCGTTGTAATCTGTTTATCTTCGACCTGGTTAAAACCGAGGTGCAGCCAGCCGCGCAGGTAGTTGCCGGATTGCGAGCGACCGCGGGCAATGCTGTGGGTGATTTTTCCGGCAATCGGATTCGGGGTGCCGGCGTCGTCCTGTTTTGCATATTTGAAGAAAGAGCCGAGGTCGCGCCAGGCGGCAAATCCGATGCCCAGCGGATACGGATCCCTGGCGGTATAGACCACCTGATAAAGCTTTGCCGCATTGAATCCGCCCTTCAGGCAGATTTGTACGGGGAGTTTGGTCAGCGGCAGCGGTTCGTCGAAGGTGCCGCCGCCGCAGAATTTCCAGTCGCTTGCGGCAATCGGCGCTTCTCCTTTGACTTTGCCATCAAGGGTTTCGTGGTCGCGCGATACCAGTGTGGCTTTACTGGTGTCCAGTGTCGCCGGCAGGTAGGGCACAGGGTTGGTTTGCACGATCAGCGGCTGCGCGTTGATGCCGCTGCGGTTGATGATGCGCGCGAACACCGCGCCGGTAATGGATGAACCATCGGCATTTTTCGGGATCGGCAACTGCAACCAGTGATTGCCGTCGACGGTCATGGTCTCACGCACTGTGGTGCCCAATGCTGAACCGAAGCCGGCGTTGTCGCCCTGCCAGGCAGTGGCGAGGCCGATATCGCCGAATCCGCGTTCCTGCGTGGAGAGCAGCACAGGACGACCGCGATTGGGCACTTCATGCCACAACATGCCGCTGGCCTTGCTCATGTCCACCGGGCGGGTAATGACGAAAGTAGCGACGTAGCGCACCTTGCCATCGGCGTCTTTGGCGAGTTGAATGTCCTGTATCAGGTTGTTCAACGGATCGTTGGGGTCCAGTTCACCGTAAGCGCGTCCGGCAATTTGTTCATACTGGCCTGCGCCGCCATAACTCGAACAGGCGTCGCCTTTGCAGAAGGCTGGGGATACCGTCTGGTCGATTACGATTTTTGTTACGCGGGCTTGTGCAGGCGCTGCAAACAGAAAGGCGGCAGCAAGCGCACAGGCGATTTGGCCTGCGGTCGGGCGACGGGTAAGCATGAAACTCTCCGAATGATGACGCTGAGCGTTTTTTGTTTTTTCAGACTTTACCGTAAAAATCTGTCGTCATCCCGGCTAAAGAAGGAATTCATGCATCAAGCGCGGTCAGGCGGGGATGTCATTTCATGCTGTATCCGGCCGGAATGATGGCGGGGCAGCGAATCCGGCGGTGTCTGCGCTAATATCCGTCATCGGCGGAGTTACCGCCTCGACGCAGGAGCATGAGTAATGAGAATGACCATGAGCATGGCAACGTTGTTGGCAGTGATGGCTCTGATGACGGGCGCCATTGCGCAGGCAGCGGATATCAAGTATCCGGTGCGTCCGGTGCGCATGCTGGTGAGTTACCCGCCGGGTGGCCCCAGTGATCTGACGGCACGATTGACCGCGCCGCATCTTTCGGAAGCCCTGGGTCAGCAGTTCATTGTTGATAACCGCGGCGGAGCCGGCGGCACGCTGGCCGTGGGGCTGCTGACACAGTCTGCCCCTGACGGCTACACGGTTTTGATGTCCGCCGGTGGCGAGATCGTGATTGCGCCGAACCTGCGGTTGAAGCTGCCTTATGACCCGACCCGCGACATCATTCCGATCAGTCGTGTCGGTTCGAGCCAGTTGGCACTGGTAGTGCATCCGTCGGTGGCGGCAAAGTCGGTGAAGGAGTTGGTCGCGCTGGCTAAAGCCAAGCCCGGGGCGATCAACTTTGCCTCCGCGGGCTCGGGATCAACGGCGCATCTGGCCGGTGAGCAGTTCAGGTTTCTTGCCGGCGTTGATATTGTGCATATTGCCTATAAGGGCGCGGGTCCTGCGCTGACTGATTTGATTGCCGGTCAGGTGCAGATGTTGATCAGCGCGTATTCCTCGGCGTTTCCGCATATCAAGGCCGGCAAGTTGCGCGTGCTGGGGGTCACCGGCACCAGGCGTATCGCCTCTGCGCCAGACGTGCCGACAATTGCCGAGACGGTTCCTGGTTATGAAGTGTTGTCGTGGTATGGCCTGCATGCACCCAAGGGGACGTCGCCGGCGATCATCAGCCGCTTGCATCGCGAGTTGGCCGCGATGACGCGCAAGCCGGAGATTGCAGAGCGCCTCACAGTGCTGGGCATCGAGCCCGAGGGGAATACGCCTCAGGAATTCCTCGCGCAGATCAAAACTGAAATCGCGAGCTGGGGCAAGGTGATTAACGCTGCAAAGATTCCGAAAGAGTAAGTGCCTTTGCGGATTTCCGGTCGTCATACATTCCTGGTTTGAACGTTTCCGATGAGTGATGCGCAGTCCTGTCCATTTTGCAGTCTGCAATCTGCGCAGATCGTGGCTGAACATCCGCTGGCGCTGGCGTTTCGGGATCGTTCACCGCTGAGCAAGGGCCACAGTCTGGTGATTCCGCGCCGTCATGTGGTTTCTTTTTTTGACTGTACGGCAGAAGAACGCGCGGCGATGCTGGTGCTGCTGGATGAAATCCGGACAGGACTGGATCGCGAATATGCCCCCGACGGCTACAACATCGGACTCAACAACGGAGTTGCCGCCGGACAGACGGTCATGCATGCGCATATGCACCTGATTCCCCGTTACACGGGCGATTCCGCAGATCCGCGTGGCGGCGTGCGCTGGATATTGCCGGAGAAAGCGCCTTACTGGCGGTCGGGGCAGTAGAGGCGATAGGGCGAGGGGGCTGTTGACTGATTTCAGGCGCGGGTGCGGGGGCTCAGCGCATTCGTGCGCACGCGTGCCAGCACCACTGCCAAGGCAACACCGACCATGCAGATTGCGCTGATGCTGATGAAGCCGGCGGTAAATGAACCGGACTGGTCTTTGATCGCGCCCATTGCCCAGGCGGTGAGGAAGCCGCCGATATTGGCGAACAGGTTGCTGAAGCCGGTGGCGGTGCCGGCGACACGGGAGCCCAGAACCTCAACCGGGACCAGAAACAGCGGCCCGAAATAAAACTGCAGGAATATCGAATTCACCGCGATCAGCAGCAACAGCATTGGCAATGAATGTGTGAACGGCAGGAGTGCCGCAGTGCAGGCCAGTACTGCGAGCGCGCCGCCGATGACCAGCGGCGGATTGCGCAGCCGGTCGGAAACGTAACCGCCCAGCGTATTGGACGGCGCTGTGAATGCAGCGGCCATCGCAACGATGAAGCCGGCGTTCTGCACACTCAGCCCGCGGTCGACAACCAGCAGTGACGGCAACCAGACCATGTACGCCGTGACCACAGCAAAGCGCACGAACTGCAGTCCGCTGCACACCCACATGACCGGATGACTGAACAGCTGCGTAATGTCGGTGATGGCCAGCTGCTGCGCAGCGGCGTTGCGCGGTTTCTCGCGCGCGTAACGCAGGTAAATAAAGGCGGCAACAATGCCGATTGCCGCCATCATCATGAAAGCGGCGCGCCAGCCATAGGCGGCACTCAGCAATGGGCCGCCGAGCGACAGAACGATGGTGCCGGCAAAGCCGCCGAGCATGTAGAGACTCATGGCCGTAGCGCGGCGTTCAGCCGGAAACCATGAGGCCAGCAGCGACATGCCCGGTGCGAACAGAAGGGCGCGGAAAGCACCTGCAAGCAGCTGGGTCGTGACAGCCAGCCAGAACACCTCAATCAGTCCGAGAAAGACCGAAAACACGGACCAGCCAAGAAGTCCGATGAAAAAGAGCCGCCGCGGTCCGTAACGGTCGGACAGGAAACCTGCGGGGATTTGGCCCAGCGCATAACTGAATGTTGCTGCGGCCGACAGCAGGCCAGCCTGCGTGAAAGATATTTGCAGGTCTTCACGGATCAACGGCAACAGCAAGGGCATTGCACTGAAACTGATGCCGTGGACAACCTGGCAGAGGATCACCAGCGAGACGGTGAAAATGCGGTCGCGCCGGTGCGGGGGTGGCTGTTCGATGGTGTTGCTCATGCCGGCGGCACTGTATCGCGTCGCAGTGCCGCGGCTCTTGTGTTACATCAAGTTCAGGGCTTGGCCGGCGCTTGCTGCGCAGGACTGCTCAGTCTGAATATGCGCTCCGGTGGCGTGCCGGCGGTGTAACTGATGGTGTCCAGTCGGGGTACTTTGACTGAGTCACAAGTCTTGCGCACCTGGTAAGTTTCAATCGGCGGCACCCATGTGGTCTTGTGCATGCAGCTCACTTCGACGCAGCTGATTTGCTTGAGCCAGGCGCAGACGCCGACATCTGTGCCAGAGGCATCGCGGATTTCCGTGAGGAACGGGGCGCCGGCGTAATGCGGCTTGTTGTCGCCCTGCTCCGAACGCACGTCCTGCAGAACAGTGTGAAAGGTGCTGTTGATTGACAGGACTGAAAGCACTTTCTCCATGAACTGGTGGAGATTGTCGGTGTAGGAAAAACCGCCGATGACGTCGGATATCAGCTGGAAGCGGCCGAGTTCCTCAGAGGTGTATTCATCCATGCGTTTATTGAACAGATACTGCAGTTGCTTGGGTTCGAGGCGCGCCGCAGTCCGGTTCCAGTCCTCGGTGCGCCGGTCTTCGATTGACATGGCGACCGCGCTGGCTTTTTTTCCGCGTCGTTCCCGGCCTTCAGGATGAAGTTTGTCGTATGACAGGGAGAAGTAGTCGAGAACTGCCTGCCCGCGTCCGGCGCCGATGTCGAGCCAGCGGTCCTGGGGGCCGAGGTTGGCGAGCGCACGGTCAAATGTAGGACCCAGGGCCCCGCCGTAGGCGTTGAGCGTGCGGTCTATGGTGTAACCCGCCGGTCGCTGCTCTCCGCGGCCATGGTAGATGCTTTGCTGCCGGGATATCTCAAGGTCAATCTTGGTGCTGTCTTTGGTTTGCGCGTATGCAGGTTGTACAAGCATTGCGGTGGTTGCTAGCACGGCGAGATAACGATGGATGTTCAAGGTGAGCATGGTGTTGTTTGTGGTGTTGGCGGTGTAAGGTATTGAAAAAATTCTATTTTTTCTTGACGTCGAAAAACCGGCCGCTGCTGATCGCCGGCTCGTAACTTTGCCAGGCGAAATCGAAGCGGTTGGTCGAACTGATGCTGATGACGGCCGCTGTCAGTGCGCTAATGAAGGCCAGTTGTCCTTCGCGGCTGCCGTCGTCGCTGAGTTTGAACTGCGCATCCTCATGACCGGCATTGCGGATCGACAGCTCACCGACATTTTCACGAATGTGCCGGAAGAACAGTTCCCGGCCGCGTGCGGGGAAAATTTCCTCGTCGGCGCCGATGACGGTGACAGGGCGATTCACGCGTCCGAGCGCTGCAGGCAGTCCGCTGCCGAATGATGCCGGGTCGAGCAGTATCGCGCCGGAAGCTGTCGCGCCCTGGCCCATGGCGTAAACCACCGAAGACGCACCAAAGGAATGGCCCACCAGGATGACGCGTCGGGGATCAATATTGGTGAATGCGCCCGGGCGC
>CAZHFZ010000004.1:0-72065 GCA_964531455.1 uncultured Bordetella sp. | reverse complement strand
AGGCAGGTAAAAAGCAGTATGATAACTTTGTTTTTTCTTGATATGGTTGACGATGCGTGCCAGTGTTCTGCCGTGTCCGATCCACGAGCCCCGGTTCGGTAATTGCAGCACAACGCAGTTGATGCCCCAGGTCGCGAGGTGCATGCCCTGATAAGCGTGGTCAGCCTTGCCGTTGTTATAGCCGTGAAGCAGGATTACCAGGGGCGCGTTGTTGCCCAGTGATGACAGGTAGAAATCTGCCGGGATGCGCTCCTTGGCCGACAGGCGGATCATCTCACCGTTGCGCGTATTGACTTCGAAGGGGCCGCGCAACTTGAACTGGTCAACGCCGAGGCGGCGTTCGACCACCTGGGTCTGTACTGATTCACTCTGCAGTTCTTTGGTGCCGGACTGCTTGTCGTCGGTAAACTGGATGGTGGTGATGCCGGTGGACGGCATTTGCGCGCAACTGCCGACCAATATCAACAACACCAATGAACACAGAATCGCTGAAGCGCGTGTCAACGGACGGGTGCGAGTGAAACCGGTGGCGGTGGCGTGATCGGGAACCATACGCGGATTTTGGCGGTACTTCGTGTCTGTCGCAATCAGCCCGTCATGCCCAGGGTCTCGAAGCGCAGATACAACTCCCTGCAGACCCAGGCGTCGGTTGCGGCGTAGGTGATTTGCGCCTGGGTGAGGCGGGGGGCAGACCAATTGGTGGTCTTCGCGCCTTTCGGCACGCGATAACCGAGAAACAATCCGGCCAGATTGCGTACGCCTGTTTGTTCGCAGCCGTGGCGTTTGGCGATGAAGCCAAGGTCAACAATATGGCGTTCCTGGAATGGAAAGACCTGCCTGAGGGTGCGCAGGTCGTAGGCCAGCGACACGCCGATCTTGGCGATGGTCTGGGCCGCCAGCATTTCACCCAGCAGGCTGTGCGTGTCGGCGTAGCGTAGCGGGAGGATGTGCACACCGGTTGCGGTGGCGACCTGGGCAATGCTCGGCAGGTAACTCTCGCCCTTGCTGAAGGCCGGTCGTGTTTCGGTGTCAAATCCAACTGCGCGCTCGCCAAGGATGTCGAGACGCGCGGCATGCAGCAACGCGGGCGTGTCGACAAAATGGATGGGACCTTCATAGCGTCGCACCGGCAGTTCGTTGAGGGTCTCGCGGGAAATCGATTTCGCATTCTCTGCATTCATCAGCCGAGAGTAACCGATTGCCGGCCTGCGTGGTACAGTGCAAACAAGCGTTTAAAGACGCCGTTGGATATCGGCAGGAAAAGTCTGCGAAGAAATGCCGGTGCTAACCGGCAACCATGTCGTATATGGAGGGCAGGAAATGCGGCAGGGCACAACGTGGGGTTTTGCAATGGTGGCGGTGTTGATGCTGCTGTCCGCCTGTGCGCCGCTGCCGCGCTACACTGCACTGCCAGTTGATGTGCGGCCCTCGCCCAACTTCGGCGAGCGACGGCCGAACTATGTGATTCTTCACCACACCACCAATGACAATGCCGGGCAGGCCGTGGCAACGCTGACCAACCGGTTAACTAAGGTCAGTGCGCATTACCTGATTGGCCGCGACGGCCGCATCATTTACCTGGTTGATGAGTTGAAACGGGCATGGCACGCCGGGGATTCGTACTGGGGCGGCAACCGGGACATCAATTCGTCATCCATCGGAATCGAACTCGACAACAACGGCAATGAGCCATTCAGTGATGTGCAGATCAGCGTGCTGATCGATTTGCTGGCTGACCTGGCGGCGCGATGGCGCATCCCGCCGGCAAACGTGCTCGGACACGGTGATGTGGCGCCCGGCCGCAAAGTTGATCCGAGTGCGTTTTTCCCTTGGCGGCGGCTCGCAGCGGCAGGGTTTGGTTTGTGGTGTGAACCGCCTTTCGAACCCCTGTCTTCAGGCGCCGATGATGCGATTTTGCTTGCAGCACTCGGCTATGACGTAACGCGTCTGCCAGCGGCGATCGCCGCATTCAAGCGCCGCTGGGCGCAGGATGATGCGGGCACGACATTGAGCGAGGAGCAACGTGCCTTGGTGCAGTGTCTGATCAGAAAGCAGCAGGGAAGCGCAAGCGCCAATGTGTTTGGCAACCCGCCTTAGTTGCTGGTGGCTAGTGGCGGGGTTTGGTGCGGCACAGGTCCAGTCATCAGCCGCAGTTCATGCTTCTTGGCCACGAACTTCAGCTGTATTTGCCAGCCAACTTCTATCGCAATGCTTGCAGAATTTCCAGCGCTTTTCCCATCGTAAACGCATATGTCTCCGGGCTCCACGCTTGGGTGTTCTCGCGCATCATGTAGCCGTGAAAGACGCCGGGGAAGATGTGCACGGCCAGTTTTGGCTGTGTATTCGAGAGGGCCACATAGGCGGCCCGCACCTCCGGCGGTGCGGCGAAATCCTGGTCGCCCCATACCAGACAGACTGGCTTCGTCAATCCCTTGAATTCGTCGATGAAGTCCTTCATCTGCGTGCTGTGGCAGCCGATGCCGGCATCAAAACCCAGTCGCTGCGGTCCGATCACGGCGTAGGGGCCGCCGAAACAGAAGCCCATCGTCGCAGCCTTGCCGTTGTGCTGAGGCAGCTTGCGTACCATCGCCAGCGTGTCGGCGATGTCGGTTTCACCGGCTTTAAGGACGGGCATGCGCGGCTGCGAGCGCTGACCGGCGCGTTCATCATCTCGCGACAGCGGTCCCGGCAGCGTGCGCCAGAACAGGTCGGGTGCGGCGGCGATAAAACCCTTGGCCGCGAATTCATCGGCGATGCCGCGGATGTCGGCGTTGACGCCGTGCACTGCGGGGGCCATCACGACGGCGGGTGCTTTGGCGGTGCCGGCCGGAAGCGCGAGGTAGCAGTCGAATTCACCGGCGCCGCTGCTTGATTTTATTTTGACGTGATTGCCCATCGGATGACCTCCCCCTTCAAGCCTTGGTTATTCGGTGCCGAGCAGTTCGACTTCAAACACCAGTGTCGCATTCGGCGGAATGACGCCACCCGCACCGCGGGGGCCGTAGCCGAGGTCGGCCGGAATCGTCAGTTTGCGCGAACCGCCGATTTTCATGCCCTGCACGCCTTCATCCCAGCCGCGGATCACGTGGCCTGCGCCCAGCGGAAACTCGAACGGATCGCCGCGATCCTTGCTTGAATCGAATTTGGTGCCGTCGGTGAGCCAGCCGGTGTAGTGCACCGACACGTACTGGCCTGCGACAGCTTCGGCGCCGGTGCCGACCTTGAGTTCCTCGATGATCAGACCGCTTGCGGTGGTAATGGCTGCCATGGCTTTTCCTTGTTCAAAATGAGCCGGCATTATGCCGCCATGAACGCGGCATGGGAACCCGGTCAGCGCCGGGCGGCTTCGTCTTTTCGCAGTTTCATATAAAGCGGGGAAGCCAGGGTAATGCGTCCCCAGTCTACGCTGGTAACAACACCGTCAAAACGTACCGCATAGTCTTTCGCATCCCATTCGGCGTACTCCACCGGTAACCGTGAACGCAGGCCCGTTATTTTTTCGGAGCGGCTGCGCGTCGGCGGGCCGTATTTCTTTCTGAGTGCATCCAGCGCAGTTCCTTGCGCCTGTATGCCCCAGGTGTGGATGTGGATGGCTTCAATCACGCCTTTGACCACTTCAACGGTCAATTCGCCCCGCGCGTAAGGAACAACCGAGGCTCGCGGGTAGAACAATTGCTGTTCTTCGGTGCCCCAGGCTGTTTTTACGGTTTGTTTCGCGTTGTAGCAGTGGCGTTTGGTCAGTGCGTCTTCGCCCTGGTCGCAGACCGGAAAACTGAAACGGGCTCCGAGTTCGACACCAAAAACATTTTTTGCGGGATCGGCGGCAAAGGCTGTCCCGGTGATGAGGCTCAGGCTGATCAGCAGATGGCATAAATTTTTCATAGGCGGCATCATACGAGCCTTCGACGGGCAGTTCCATAAAATAAGGGGCAGCAGTGGCGGCGGATACGTGGCGGGTTTATATCGTGCGTTGTGCCGACGGCAGCCTGTATACCGGAATCGCAATCGATCTTGAACGTCGTATTGCCGAACATAATGCCGACAGCGGACTGGGTGCGAGTTATACGCGTTCGCGACGGCCGGTAACGCTGGTGTATGAGGAAGCGGCTGCAGACCGTTCTGCGGCCAGCAAACGTGAATACCGGATCAAACAGTTGAGCCGTATGGAAAAGCTGGCATTGATCGACGGTTCAGGTGTGGCGTAAACGCACGATCAGCAGCAGCGCCGCGGCAGCCCAGCACAGCGCCGGCGCCAAAGTCAGTGCCTGCATGAGTTCCTTGTCCTGATTGAGCTGGGTGGCGATTACCAGGATGCGCAGCATGGCTGCCAATGCAAACATCGAATGCATGCCGCCGGCGCTGAAACCTTCGCGGCCGGTGTGGCCCAGCGTGGTTGCCGCACCAAAAGCGCCGAACATCACCGCGGCCCACGCGGCCCCGGCGATGACTTGTGCGGCAATCAGCGGCCCCAGAGCGCCGGCCTGTGCAGAAAACAGGACGGCGACCGCGCCGACGACGGTGCCCGCTGCGAGCACCTTGAAATCGCCATGGCGGCGGATGATCCAGGTCAAGGGCAGCATGGCCAGATTGAAGCCCACCCAGAACAGCGGCATCAACTGGCCGAGCTCAGCCGGAGTGGCATGGCGCAGATACTGAGGTGCCGAGTTCAGCGAGAAGTGAATCTGGAAGCCGAGCCCGGCAAGCGCAACGATAATCAGGAACAACGGTATCGACAGCGGCTTGGCAGGGGCTGCGGTTTCCATCGGGGCTGAAGTGGCAAGATTGCGTTCCGCCCAGGTCATTGCCCAAGCGGCAACCGCAACGGCAATGGAGGCCAGCGCAAACGGCAAGCGCGGATCTGCATCGCGCAAAACACCGGTCAGATAAGGCGCGATTGCACCGGCAATGCCGAGGCCGAAGAGCCACAGCCCCGACAGCCAGGGTTTGGCGCCGGCGGCTGCGTATTTGCCGATCAGCACCAGGGGTGGGGCGCGCAGCGCGGAAGAGGTGATGGTCCACACAAAAGTGAGTGCGAGAAAAAGCAGCGGACTGCCGTTCGGTGCAGCCAGCGGCAGCGCCAGAAAGGCCAGTGCAGAGATCAGCGTGATCAATCCGATCTGTGGCCCGAGTCTGCCGACAATGCGTGCGCTGCGGTCGGCCTTGACGCCCATGGCCCAGTCAGCCACGAGGAAAACCAGCTGATCGGCGACCAGAATCCAGATGATCCACGATTTCGGGATGCCGGCCTCCGCAGCAAGGCGCGGAAGGAAGATCACGTATACCGTCCATGTCAGCGTGAAGAACAGCTGCAGCAGGGCAAAGACGAGTCCGGTGCGGAAGGTGGGGGTATTCATGATGGCTCAAGCAGTGTGACGAAGCCGCGCGTGACGGTCAATCAGTTGTCGTTGCCGCGGTTTGTTAACATGGATTCCGTTAACAGCCACCAATGGATTTGCAAATGACCGATCTCAGTCAAGCTGCTGTGGATGTTTTTGATGCTGCACTTACGCGGCGTTCGGTTCGTGCTTATGCAGATAAAGCGGTTGCTGCGGAGGTGCTGCGCGAGATTGTCGAGCTCGGACGTCATGCCCCCAGCGGTTCGAATATCCAGCCGTGGCGCGTGCATGTGCTGACCGGTGCGGCGCTGAAGCGTGTCGGCACGGCGATACAAAACGCGTTTCTCAATGAAGAGCCCGGTCATAAAAGGGATTACGACTACTACACCGACCCGGTATTCGAGCCGTATTTGGCACGACGCCGCGCCTGCGGCTGGGGGTTATACGGAACCCTGGGCATCGGTAAAGGTGATCACGAAAAATCGAAGGCTTATCGTGCCAGCAACTACACCTTCTTTGGCGCTCCTGCCGGCCTGATATTCACGATAGACCGCAAACTGGAGAAGGGCAGCTGGCTGGATTACGGCATGTTCCTGCAGACGCTGATGCTTGCTGCGCGGGCGCGCGGTTTGCATACCTGTGCAGAGGCATCGATTGCCAGTTACCCGGACGTGGTGCGGCGCGAACTCGGGCTCGGCCACGAATGGGTGGTGATCTGCGGCATGGCCATGGGTTATGCCGACACAGATGCGGTAATCAATACCTTCCAGCCCGAACGTATTGCGCTGAGTGAATACGCGACATTCCTGGATTAGGCAAATGATGCTCCGGCGGCTACTGCTACTGCTGCTGCTGTGGCTGTTGCCGTGTGTGCTCATGATGGGGCTGGCGCAGGCGCAACCCGCGAGTCCGGTTTCACAGTCGGAGCCAGTGGATGTGCAGGTGTTCTGGCGCACTGGTTGTCCGCACTGCGAAAATGCACGCACTTTCCTGAAGGCGGCGGCGACCCGTGATCCGGGGCTGCGGCTGCACGAGTATGAAATCAACGAGTCACCGCGCAATCGCGAAGCATTCTCTCGTGCGGTTGATTATTTCTCAGTGATGAATCCGGCGGTGCCGATGGTGATTGTCGGTGACCGGCACTGGGTGGGTTATGACGACGATGCCACGACAGGGGCGGCGATTGTTGCGGCGATCGGGGATTGTCGCAGCAGGACCTGTGTTGATCTGTCGGCGGCGTTGTTTGCGGAATCCGCAGTGCCGCAGACGCAACGTGCGCCCGTGCAGGCGCCGCCGAAGACGATTCGTGTTCCGCTGCTCGGAGAGATCAATATTGCAGCACTGTCCTTGCCCGTTCTCACGGTGGTGCTGGCGGGCATTGACGGATTCAATCCCTGCGCGATGTGGACACTGGTTTTTCTGGTGGGCCTGCTCGTCGGCATGCCTGACCGATTGCGGATGTGGACGCTGGGTTCTGCATTCATCGCGACGTCGGCAGCGGTGTATTACCTCTTTCTTGCCGCGTGGCTGAATGTCCTGCTGTTCCTTGGCATGATGTTATGGATTCGTGTCGCGGTAGCCGTGGTTGCGCTTGGGGGCGGTGCGTATTACCTGCGCGAGTTTTTCATGAATCCCGAGGCCTTGTGTCGTGTTACGGGCAGCGCTTCACGGCAGCGTGTGCTGACGCAGTTGCGCGCGGTCGCTCTGGAGCAGCGATTCTGGCTGGCGCTGCTCGGCATTGTTCTGCTCGCGATCGCGGTGAACCTCGTCGAGTTTGTATGCTCGGCGGGCATTCCTGCGGTTTATGTGCAGATCCTCACCATGAGCCAGTTGCCGACTTGGCAGTACCACGCCTATCTGCTGCTCTACATCCTGATATTCATGCTGGACGATTTGCTGATTTTCGTCATCGCGATGAAGACCTTGCAGGTGTCGGGACTCAGCGGAACTTATGCGCGCTGGTCGCACCTGATCGGCGGGGTGTTGCTGTTGCTGATTGGGGCCCTGCTGCTGTTCAAGCCGGAGTGGCTGGCATTTGCATAAAATATTATTAAAATCAAATACTTATAGTAACTAGGGCTGGAAAACCCGATTACCGGAACGGGGTGGCAGTGTTTGCAGATGACACCAGTCCGGCGTTGCATCCGGGTGTTCCAGCCACAGACCAAGCTCTTCAAGCACGTCGAGATGGGCCATGCACCAGGCATCCAAGGCACCGTCGCGATCCTCCAGATCAATGGCAATGCAGCTGATGTGTTTGCTGCCTTTTGCGGCGCCCGGCACAGTCGCATTGACCGCCGCCGGCCGCCAGCCTGAAGTGACCCGTCGAGTGAAGCCTGCGCGTTTGAGCAGGCGGTTTACCCGGCCTACGGTTTCGCGCGCGTTGGCGCGAAGTTCTGGCGTCAGTTCGGCGTGGTACTCGCGGTCACGACCCATGTAATAGTCGGCGAGCTTCAGGGCTGGTATGCGCTTGCGGGCTTTCATGGGCTGCAAGATTACCTGATTCAGTGTGCTGCGCTTACACTATCAGCAGGTGACCGGATCGTAAAATCACGGGAGAATCGAAATGGCCGACAACTTCAGCATGGATGCCTATTCGCCGCAGCAGATCGCGGAGCGGGTCGATAATATTGGTGTCACCAAGGCACGCATGCCGCTGCTGTCGATGGCAATGCTCGGGATGCTGGCAGGTGCATTTATCGGTATCGGCGGGCTTTATTACACGCTGGTCATCAGTGACCCCGGCTTATCCTTCGGCATGGCCCGGGTGTTGGGCGGCGTTTGTTTCTCCTTGGGATTGCTGCTGGTCGTGGTGGCGGGCGCAGAACTCTTTACCGGAAATAACCTGCTGGCCATGGCCTGGGCCGACGGCAAGGTGAGTACGGCGGAAGTGATGCGCAACTGGGCCGTGGTGTGCGCCGCAAACTTTGTTGGTGCCTCCGGTCTGGCGCTGCTGGTGTACCTGTCAGGCCATACCGGCATGAACGCCGGCGCTGTGGCGCAGACTTATCTGAAAATCGCTGCGGCAAAAAGCGCCATGCCGGTTTCGGAACTTTTTTTCCGGGGTGTGTTGTGTAATGTGCTGGTGTGCATGGCGGTATGGATGGTGCTTGCCGGACGCACCGTGGTGGACAAGTTTTTTGCCATCGTGCTGCCGATATCGGCATTTGTGGCGGCCGGTTTCGAGCATTCGATCGCCAATATGTATTTCTTTCCGCTGGCGCTGTTGTTGAAGGAATCGGGCGTTGCGCTGCCGGCCGGTGCCGAATTCATTTCAGTGTATGCCATGTTCCGCAACCTGATACCGGTCATCATCGGCAACATCGTTGGCGGCAGCGTATTGGTGGCCTTGGTGTATTACGTGATTTACATTCGCCCGAAAAAGCCCGGTGAATGAGCGCCGACCTGCTCATACACGCCACGCTGACGGTCAGCGGAGACAGTACGCTGCTGACCGCGGCCGACGCGAGGATCAAGGCCCTGCTGGTCGATGAAATCTTCGAGGGCGGATTCGAGGAGCATCACGGTGATGATGCGCTTTCGTATGATTTCAAGGTGCGTGGCGGCGTGCCATTTCCGGCATTTGCACTGGCTTCCCAGGAGTTTCCGCAACTGGAAGTGGTTGCCGAATGGGTCAATCTTGCTGCAGGGCGCCGCGGGCGTGCGCGAATGGCTGAGGGCAAGATTGTGGATCACAGCGAAGATCCCATTGTCACGGGCGGCGCGGAAACCGCGAACCGTTATTTCGATGTCGCTGCGGACGGCACGCTGCAACTTGCTTTTGCCGTGGTGCGGGGCAGTCGGTCGTTATGGTCGGGTTATGTGCTGAACCATGAACGTGATGCGCTGTTTCAGCTCAAGCGTGACGGCGAAGCGATTGAGTTAAAGGTGACGGAAGGCGCTGCGGAGTGGGCCGCCATCTGGTCGTTGTGCGGGGTTGATGGCGCGGTGACGGCGCAACGTTGCGAGCCGCCGCTGTCATTGGACCTCGATCTGTATCAGGATCTGGAGCGGCTGGCGCAGGGCTTTGTCGCTGAATGGATCTGGTTGCGCGATGCGCCCGCAGCAGAAACGGCGATCGAGCGCGACCGTTACGGGCGTTACGGTTATAGCGTACGCGACGCCAATGTCCGCGTCGCGCGCCTGCAGCGGATGCGTGGAAATGCGGACATGCACCAAGCGCTGGTGTATTCGACGCTGGATGCCGGGGACGACTGGATTCGGGTCGTGCTGCAGCGTTGCTGGGCCTGAGCGCGCCGCAGCTTCATCAATAACGGTCCGGCGGCCGTCTCCGCCACTGGCGAATCAACAGCCAGCCACCGATCATGCCGCCCAGGTGCGCAAAATGCGCCACGCCGGATTGAGTGCCGGTGACACCGAGATAAATTTCCAGCAGGCCGTAGAGTGAAACAAATAGCCATGCCGGCATCGGAATCGGCGGGAACAGCAGCATGACTTTGTTGTGCGGAAAAAGCAGGCCGTAGGCGAGCAGCAGGCCGAATACGCCGCCAGAAGCGCCGACTGTCGGATAGGCATCTCCACTGACGAATGACAACACGGCCAGTTGCGTCAGTGCCGCTGAGAATATGCAGCCCAGGTAATACACCAGGAAGCGCCGCCGTCCGAACACCATTTCCAGCTGCCCGCCGAACATGTACAGCGCCAGCATGTTGAAGCCGATGTGCATCAGCCCGCCGTGCAGGAAACCATAGGTAATGACCTGCCACGGCATGAAGCCGGTGCCGTAGGCTGCGGGCGTGTGCAAGGGCCACAGGCCGAACCAGACGATCAGGATGTCGCCGAGGAGTTCCTGCAGCACAAAGACCGCGATGTTCGCGATCAGCAGTGTTTTGGTGACGGGCGGCAGCATCGACCGAATACTACACTGCTGCCGTTACCTGAATTGCGGTGGCCAATGGGTTAATTGATTCAAGGATCAAGGGATGCAGGAATTCAAGCGAGCACGGCCGGCAACTGCGGCGCGAGTTTCGCGCGTTCCGCCGTGGCGGCGCCGTTGAGTGCAAAGCCCAGCAGTTTGCCGTCGGCAGCGGTGAACAAAGATTTCACGCCATCGGCTGTGGCTTCGACTTGCCAGGTGCCGATGGCGCCAATGGCGGGCGGTGCCACGATGGTCGGGCAGGCGGGCGTTTTCACCATCACCGGCATCGCGGGGAAGGACACAGCGGTTGGTTTCCCTGCCAGCGTCTGCGCCAGTGCTCGTGAGGCGTGCATGATCGGCATCACATAAGGCATCACCATGCCTTCAATTTCCGCACAATCGCCCAGCGTGTAAACGTCGGGTGCGCTGGTGGCGAGATTACGGTCGGCGACGATACCGCGATTGACCTTGATGCCGGCGGCGGCGGCGAGCGCTGTGCGCGGCTTGAGACCGACCGCGGACAGCACGATGTCGGCTTGTAATGAAGCGCCATTGGCCAGTGTCAACTTGTAGCCATCTCCGGCTGAGTCTACAGATTGCACGCTGGTGCCGAGATGCCATTGCACGCCGAGCGCCGACAGTCTGTCCTTGAGCATCGCGCCGCCTTCGGCCGGCAGCAAGCGGCCCAGCGCCTGCTGGGCGATGTCGATGATATCGACGGCATAGCCGCCGGCTGCCAGATCGTTGGCGAATTCACAGCCGATCAGGCCGGCACCGATGATGGCCACACGTTTTTTGCCTTCAATCGCCGTGCGGAAGCGGGCGTAGTCGTCGAGGTCGTTGACTGTTTGAATGTCTGCTGCGCCGCTGCCGTTGATCGGCAGGCGGATCTGGTCGGCGCCCAGCGCCAGTACCAATTTCGAATAGTGCAGGGTTTCATCGCCGATTTTCAGCGTATGCGCAGCAGTGTCGATCGCGTCTACATGCTTTCCTGCGCGCACCGTGCCTTTCAATTGCTCAGACATCTGTTCCGGCGTGTTCAGTGCAAGGGCGGCTGGTGTTTTTTTCGAGGCGATGGCATTCGACAGCATCGGCTTGGAGTAGAACGCGCTGCTGTCGGAAGCAATCACGACAAGTGGCGTCGCGGTATCGAGTTTTCGGAGTTCCTTGGCGGTGTTGTAACCGGCGAGACCGCTGCCGATGATGATGATGGGGTGCATGGGGTTCTTTCCTGGGGTATGCGAAAAATTAGCGCAGCATGGTATCAAACAGCATCATCAGCACAAAGCCGCCTATGAGGCCGATGGTTGCAACACGTTCGTTGCCGTTGCGGTGGGTCTCGGGAATGATCTCATGGCTGATCACGAAAAGCATGGCGCCGGCGGCGAAGGCCAGACTCATGGGAAGCATGGCTGCGACGTGGTTGACTGCACTGGCACCGATCAAGCCGCCGACAGGTTCTGCCATGCCGGTGGCGAGGGCAAGTGCGGCTGCTTTCAAGCGTGAAATGCCGAGGGTGACCAGTGCAATGGCGACGATCAAACCCTCGGGCATATTCTGGATGGCGATGCCCGCGGTGAGGGGGGCTCCACTGCCGCTGCCCTGAGCGACACCAACAGCAAGTCCTTCGGGAACATTGTGCAGGGTAATGGCGATGACGAACAGCCAGAGCCCCATGTCTTGGGATGCTGCGCCACCTTCGCGACCTTTGACGAAGTGTTCATGTGGTAACCAGTGGTCGGCCGCCATCAGAACGGCGGCGCCAAGGCTTAAACCAATGGCGACCATCAATGTGCCGCCGCCCGTGCTGCCCGCCACCGTCGCAGCGGATTCGAGTGCGGGACCGAGCAACGAGAAGAAACTGGCGGCGAGCATGACGCCGGCGCCGAAGCCGAGCAGGCTGTCGCGGGCGGCATCGGAGATCTGTCGTATGAATACGACGGGCAGTGCACCAGCGCCGGTGGCGAATGCCGTGAACAGCGTCGCGGCAAGCGCGGCGCGCAGGGTTTCGTTGCTTGATGCGGCATCGAGCAAAGAGATGGCGGAAGCGGCAACCGCAACGGCCAGAATGATGAATGCGACCAGACGCTGCCAGCTGGGTTCGGCGGCAATGCGGCGTGCATTCATGATCATGTCAGCCATTGTGGTCTCCTGATGCCATACATGAACTACTGAAAATTACGGTTTGTATTCGATGCACCCGCCGTTGCCGGCGGGTGCTTGTTGCAGTTTGTTACGCGGCTTTCAGCACCATTTCAAAGTCGGCTTTGGCGACGCCGCACTCCGGGCATTCCCAGTTTTCCGGGATGTCTTCCCAGCGCGTGCCGGCCTTGATGCCGTGTTCCGGATCACCGGCGGCTTCGTCGTATACATAACCACAGACGATACATTCCCATTTACGAAATTCGATTGCCATGTGTATTTCTCCTTTAAGTGTTTGGTTGATTGATCAGGCGGCGACTTTGGCGCGCACTGAACGGTAGTGGTTGGCGTGGCGCTCTTCGACCTTGGCCAGTGCTGCGAAGCGCTTGGCGGCCTTGGCGAGCGTTTGCTGGAAGCGGGCAGCGTGTTCTTTCGACTCTTCGATCTGCTCGTCCATTTCCTTGACTGCAGCGTGATTGCCTTCCTGCTCGGCGAGGTGGCGGAACTGCGGATACATTTCGGTGTACTCGTAGGTCTCGCCGGCGATCGCCATGTCGAGCGCCTTGCCCGGGGTCAATTCGGTTTTCGGGAAAAGCAGGTCGAGGTGGCCGAAGGCGTGCTGAATTTCCTGGGCGGCGGTTTCCTCGAACACTTTGGCGGTTTCAACGTCGCCCTGTTCGCGGCAGATCTTGGCGAAGTACATGTATTTGATATGCGCCATGGATTCGCCGGCGAAAGCGGCTTCGATGTTCTTGATGGTGATGGATTCGGCTTTCATTTTTGGATCTCCTGAGGGTTGAAAAGTTGTGCGTCTCTCAACGCATGGGTCGCATTCTGGAGATCCGAGGATGATTAATCCAATTGATTGTTAGTAATTCATTAATAGTAAATAGCTATTAACTAGGGGGAATTGTAACTCAATGTTTTTATTGAATTTTATTTAACGACGGCGGTGCCGTTAAGCGCGCAGGCGGCAATGGCGTCACGAATGACATCCAGTGCTGCGGCGCGGGGAAAACTGGAGCGGGAGGCGAGCACGACGCGGCGGTCGGGGATCGGGCGGGTAAACGGAATGTAGGTGAGTAGATCGTTGCTCGCGCGTTTTGCCGGTATCGCGGATGCCGGTAATACGGTCAGGCCGAGCCCGGAGGCGACCATCAGGCGTATGGTTTCCAGCGAGGAGCCTTCGACGGTTTTCTGCAGCGAGCCAGGGGTCGCGCTGGAACGGTTCAGTGACGGGCAGGCGTTGAGGATCTGGTCGCGGAAACAGTGGCCGGTGCCGAGCAGAAGCAGGCTTTCGCCCGCCAATGCGTCCGACGAGATGGTTTTACGCTTGGCCCATTCATGGGTTTTTGCCAGTGCAACCACGAAGTCCTCGTCGTAAAGCGGTGTAACGGTGATGCCGGGTTCATCAAAGGGCAGGGCAACGATGGCGGCATCGATGTCGCCGCGTTTCAGCCGTTCCGACAACACTGCGGTGTAATTTTCCTCAAGAATCAAAGGCATCTTGGGGGCGCGCCGCCTGAGAATCGGAATCAGTTGCGGCAGCAGATAGGGGCCGATGGTAAAAATCACGCCCAGCTTGAGTGCGCCGTCCAGCGGGTCGGCCGTTGATTTTGCAACGGATTTCACCTTGTCGGCTTCTTCCAGCGCACGCTGCGCCTGTTCAATCACACGATTGCCGGCGGGTGTGACGGTCAGTTCGCCCGGGCCGCGTTCGAAAATCTGCACGCCGAGTTCGTCTTCCAGTTTTTTGACGGCGACGGAAAGCGTGGGTTGGCTGACAAAGCAGGTTTCGGCTGCACGGCCGAAATGCCGTTCACGGGCCACGGCGACGATATAGCGCAATTCAGTGAGTGTCATTTCGTCGGAACTTTAGCGGAAACCTGCAGTCATTTAAGAGTGAACATTCTGCATGATGCGGGTTAATCGCAAAAGTTGCGAAAAATCAACAGTCTGTGTGGAATGTGAGCGAACGCATGTATTCCCTTTGGGCACCTTCGGGTGCCCACTTTTTTTCTGCAAGGTATTAAATCAGTCTTCCAGAGTGATTTTGGCTTTGCGGATGACATCCCCCAGCCGGCGCTGCTCTGCGGCAATCAGGGCGTCAAAAGCCTGTGGCGTGCCACCGACGGGCTCGGCCCCGGTGCGGATGATGCGCTCGCGGACATCCGGGAGGTTGACCGCTTTCACTGCTTCGGACTGCAGGCGTCCGCTAACCGCACGCGGCGTCTTGGCGGGCAGCGACAGCCCCCACCACTGGGTGATTTCATAACCGGGCAGGGTGTCCGCCACCGTCGGCAAGTCCGGCAGCGCAGGGTTGCGCTTGGCCCCCGTCGTGGCCAGCGCGCGAACCTTGCCGCTATTGATATGCGGGCCTGCGGCAATCGGCGAGGTGATGATCAGTTGCACCTGGCCGGCGATCACATCGATCAGTGCCGGACCCGCGCCCTTGTATGGCACATGGGTCATGCTGACGTTGGCGAGTACGTTGACCATCTCTCCTGCAAGATGGGCCGGCGTGCCACGGCCTGCGGAGGCGTAGTTCAATGCACCGGGTTTGGTCTTTGCAATCTGCAGCAGTTCAGCAACCGATTTCGCCGCTACCGAGGCGTTGACCACCAGCACATTGGAGGCGCCGGCAATCTGCGTGACTGAAACGAAATCGCGCTGGATGTCGTAGGGCAGATTCTTTTTCAGATTGGGCAAGATGGCATACAGCGTTGTGGTGCCGAGGAACAGCGTGTAGCCGTCGGGTGTTGCCTTGGCCGCCATCTCGGCGCCGATCAAGCCGCTGGCGCCAGCTCGGTTATCGACAACCACCTGCTGGCCGAGGCTGTCGGACATTTTCTGCGCGATCGCACGGCCAAGGATGTCGGGCGCGCCGCCCGGTGCCGAAGCCACGATCATGCGGATGGGTTTGTTCGGATAACCCTGGG
The DNA here is from genome assembly GCA_964531455.1 of uncultured Bordetella sp. GTDB lineage: Bacteria > Pseudomonadota > Gammaproteobacteria > Burkholderiales > SG8-41. Next base: position 56,769 of record CAZHFZ010000004.1, on the reverse strand, counting down.
CCTGTGCAAGTCCGGCGGCGAACAGCGCCGCCACCATCAGTGTTCTGCGCATCGTCTTCTCCTCCGGTTGAATCTTGTTATTTTTTGTTCTGGTTGGCTTCGAAGTAGGCTGCCTTGCTGCCCGGCGGCGGCGAGTAACGGAAGGTGCCGCGCTTCAGTATGGCGTCTTCGCCACCGTATTTGTTGATCATCGCTTTCTGATCGGCCTTGGCCAGTTTGTCGGCGGCTTCGGGATCAACCACCTTGCGCAGGGCTTTTTCGCATTCGGCGATGACCGCGGCGTATGCCGGATCGCGGCCGAGATCCTTGCGTTCCTCCGGATCATTTTTCAGATCAAACAGCATCGGCGGCACGGTAGCGTAATGGATGTACTTCCATTGCCCGTGACGGATCATGAAGGCGCCGCACATTGAAGCCGCGGCGTGGTATTCGGAGAGGATCGTGCGCGCCGGCACCTTGCCCTGCGCGACATCAATCAGTGAAACGCCGGGCAGCGATACGTCATCGGGATTGGATTTTGCGCCAAGCGCGTGGATGAACGTCGGGAAACCATCAGCCAGAGTCACCGGCGTGTCGCAGACATTGCCGGCGGGCACGCCGGGGCCGGCCATGATCATCGGGATGCCGGCGGATTCTTCGTACATCGTTGATTTGCCCCACATGCCGCGGGTGCCGAGGTTGTCGCCATGGTCCGAGGAATACACCACGCGGGTGTTGTTCATCAGGCCGGTTTCTTCGAGCGTGCGCAGGATCTTGCCGACGTTGTCATCCATGAAGGAAGTCAGGCCGAAGTAGGCGGTGATCGCGCGGCGCACCATCGGCGCATCAAAGGGATCGTCGTAACACATGCTCTTGCGCATCGCGTCGATGAAGGGATGCTGCGGGCGCTGGTCGTGGTCATACATATTGGGCCAGGGCACCGCGTCTTCCGGATACATGTCATAGAACTGCGGCGGCGCGATCAGCGGGAAGTGCGGTGAAACAAACCCGACATACAAAGCCCACGGTTTGGCTTTTAATGTCGGCGCCTTGGTCTTCAGCCACTTGATTGTTTCGGTGGCGATGTCGCGGTCGTACTTGGTGTATTCGGATTCGCCGCGGCCGGCTTCGGGGCCAAGATTGGCCGAGCCTGAGCGACGCGGTAGTTCTTCGCGGATCAGGCCGAGCAGATCACCGACGCCGTTGACGATATGCAGCGGCAGGATTTCTTCATCGAAGCCGTTACGTTTGGCTTCCGAATCCAGGTAGTGCAGCTTGCCAATGGAGGCGACGTGATGGCCCTGCGCCATCAGACGGTGGCCCCAGGTCGGAATCTTGCCGTCATAGGCGATGGCATTATCCCAGTAGCGGATCTTGTGCACATATTGCCCGGTGGCGAACGACGCACGCGCCGGCACGCAGATTGGACAATTGGTATACGCCGAGGTGAAGCGCGTGCCGCGGGCGGCCAGCGCATCCAGGTTGGGTGTTTTGATCATCGGATGTCCTGCGCAGCCGAGCACGCGTTTGTTGTGCTCGTCGGACATGATGAAAATCAGATTGGTGGCTTCGCTCATGGTCTCCCCCGGGTAAGTGATTTTGCTTACTTGTATTTTTTGGTGATCAGGTCCGCAACGCTGGCGCCGGCATCGATGTCGGCCTTGCGTTTGGTATCACCGGCATCGATCTTGCGGGCAGCCTCCAGTACCAGTGCGGCTTTTTCGTGCGGGATCACGGCAACGCCCGCATCATCGGCGCAGATGATGTCGCCGGGTTTGACCTGGATGCCGCAGATCTGCACGGTGCCGTTGACTTCAACCGTCTGCATGCGCCACTTGCCGGTGATCGGCGTGAAGCCCTTGCACCACACCGGCCAGTCCATGCCGCGGTATTGATCAGGATCGCGCACGGTGGCATCAACAATCGCGCCGATGAAACCCTGGCGTTTGGCGATGGTGGCCGACTGGCCGCCCATATTGGAGCAGCCCATCACGCCTTCAATCACCAGCACGTCGCCGGGTTCGGCCAAGTTGTGTGCTTCGGTTTCGCCCTGGCCGCTGGTTTTGTCGGTGGCGGCTTTGTGGATTTGCGTGGCATGCGCAATATTGCGCACGGTCAGGGCCGGGCCGACGATGCGTTTGCCGAGGTTGACCGGCGGCAGCACGTAACCCGGTATCACAGCGACAAGACCCAGTTCGTCGCAGGCGTCCGACAGTGTGCCGGTCAGGTCAACGAGGTTACGGAAACCATCAATGATTTCAGGCGCGACGCGCGGCAGATCGAGCATGCGGATGGCTTCGCGCGGCAGTTTGCCGAGTGTTTTCTTTGCCATAAATATCCTCCGGTTAAGCGGAAGATATTACTACGCGCCAACTTGGTGGCGCGTAGTCATCCGATTATGTGGACTGCAGGAAAAGACTTAACCGCAGGTCCCGGTAAAGCCGCAAGCCGTGCAGTAATCACAGCCGTCCTTGCGGATCAGCGTGTGATTGCCGCACTCGGGGCAGCGGGAGCCTTTCATGATTTTCGGCTCGGTGCTGCGTTCCGGTGCTTCAAGAATGCCCATCTGCGTTAAAGGCGCGCCGTTTGGATCGAGGATGCCCAGCATCGCGTAGCGGTGCAGGATCAGGTTTGCGACATATGCGACTGTCGATGGATAAGTGGCCTGCTTGCGTTCGCCCGGCACGAAAGCCATGAAGTCGCCCAGCGGTTCCGGAAATTCCAGAAGTTTCTTTAATTTCATCCCGATCCAAGCCGGATCCATCACGCGCATGTCGAGCGAGAGGATCTTGCACAGGCCGTCGAGGGCGCGCGGGTATTCACCGGCGAGCCACATCGAGTACGGGCGGGTGACGCCGTCGGGCAGCGTGATTTCCTTGATGCCCAACACAAAGTCATCACCGGTGCGCGGATTCAGCACGTCCACGGTCCATGACATCGTGCCGTCGGTGCCGGTCTTGGGTTCCTTCGGTGCAAACATCGCGTCAAGTACCGGCGTGGCCGACTGGCCGAACAGCGCGGCGCCGGGCGATGTGAGTGCGCCCAACTGGTCGGCGCGCCAGCGTACGACCTGGGCGAAGGCGGCAACCACCGAGGGCATGCGTTTGACTTCACCGAGCGGCGGGAAAGCCATGTCGAAGGGTTCGTCGCCCCCGGCGCGGGCCAGCGAGTCGAGCTTGAGTTTGAGCCAGCCCGGATCATCGGCGCGCATGTCCATCGACAGCGTCTTGGCGACGGCGCCGAGGCCGCGCGGCTGCTCGCTGCCGTTCACCCAGACTTCGAAGGCGTGGTTGTGTTCGCTTTCAACGTGGCCGACAAACACCGCGAAGGCGCCGTGCGGGTGTTCGATCATATAGGTCCAGGCCGGATTGCCCGCGGTCATCGACGGGCGGCCGGGCCAGCGCAGGCTGGCCAGCACGGGTGCCGGCAGCGACTGGATCTGGATGCGGCGATTGACGTCGTCGGCGCGGAAATCCTGCGGCGCTTTTTCCTTGCTGGTCGGTTCCACTGACAGCACCGAACCGAGGATGCTGTTCGGGCGGTAGGTTGCGAGACCCTTCAAGCCTGATTTCCATGCGCGGAAATACAGATCCTGGAATTCGCTGTAGGGATAATCTTCCGGCACATTGACGGTTTTGGAGATGCTGGTGTCGACGTATGGCGCGACCGCAGCAACCATCTCTTCGTGTGCGGTAGCAGAAATTTCCAGTGCAGTGACAAACCACGGCGGCAGTTTTTCAGTATTGCCGCCTTCGGCCTTGTAACGGCGCCAGGCGTGGTCTTCCACGGCGAATTCGCGCATGGTGTTGTCGGGCATGCGTTTTTTGCGCGTGTAGGTCCACGAGAACGGCGGCTCGATGCCGTTGGAGGCATTGTCTGCAAACGACAGGCTGATCGTGCCGGTCGGCGCGATCGACAGCAAATGGCTGTTGCGGATGCCGTTTTTGCGGATCACTTGCTTGATCTCTTCAGGCAGGCGCGCCGCAAAACTGCTGCCGCTCAGATACAGATCGGCGTTGAACAGCGGGAAGGCGCCTTTTTCTCGGGCGAGTTCAGCGGAGGCACGGTAAGACGCATCGCGCATGGCTTCGGAAATCTTTGCCGCCATCTGCCGGGCTTCCGGTGTGTCATAGCGCAGGCGCAACATGATCAGCGCATCACCCAGACCTGTAAAGCCGAGGCCGACGCGGCGTTTGTTGGCGGCTTCTTCCTGTTGTTGCTTCAGCGGCCAGGCAGTGACATCGAGCACGTTGTCGAGCATGAGCGTGGCAACGGCCACGCTGCCGCCGACATGGGCGACATTGAATTCGGCTTTTTCAGGGAACGGTTGCTTGACGAACTTGGTGAGGTCGATTGAACCCAGACAGCAGCAGCCGTACGGCGGCAGCGGCTGTTCGGCACAGGGGTTTGTCGCCTCGATGGTTTCGCAGTAATTGAGGTTGTTGTCCTTGTTCATGCGATCGATGAACAGGATGCCCGGCTCGGCGTGGTCATAGGTCGAGTGCATGACCTGTTCCCACAGATCGCGCGCCGGCACCTTGCGATAGACCCAGAGGCCGTCTTCGCGCTGGTAGGAGCCCAGCGCCATCTGTTTGGCATTGGGCTTGGAGCGGTGCACGAGCTCGACGTCACGATCCTTCTCCACGGCTTCCATGAAGCTGTCGGTGACGCCGACAGAAATATTGAAGTTGGTGAGGTCGCCCTTGTCCTTGGCGTGGATGAAGTCTTCGACATCCGGGTGGTCGCAGCGCAATACCGCCATCTGTGCGCCGCGGCGCGAGCCGGCGGATTCAACGGTTTCGCAGGAGCGGTCGAATACACGCATGTACGACACCGGGCCGCTGGCGTTGGACTGGGTGCCTTTGACTTCGGCGCCCTTGGGGCGGATCGACGAGAAGTCGTAACCGACGCCGCCGCCGCGACGCATGGTTTCCGCGGCTTCCTGCAGCGCGATATAGATGCCGGGACGGCCATCAACCGTCTCGGAGATCGAATCGCCGACTGGTTGGACAAAGCAGTTGATCAGGGTGGCCGCGAGTTGCACGCCGGCGGCGGAGTTGATGCGGCCGGCGGGGATGAATCCTTCCTCCTGGGCCTGCAGGAAACGTTTTTCCCACAGGGCACGCTGGTCTTCGGCTTCGGCCTGTGCCAGCGCACGTGCGACCCGTCGTCGCACATCGGTGATACTGGTTTCCTTGCCCTTGGCATATTTCTCGAGGAGGGTGTCGCGGCTGATTTCCTGCTCGGAGACTGCGACGGCGTTGGTTGCGCCGAGGGCCGATTCATTCATGTCTTCTTGACCTTTCTGTATGCGACGCTGGTAACGCGCCGATGTTTTTGTGAGAGCGATTTGGCGTGCAGTATGCGCTCCGTACGTACGTCTGAAAAGTCTCGTGATTTGACTTTAATCAAAGTTTGCAACATATTGTTTTTGCGTCCGTTCTGCGAAGCTGTTTGAGCTTGGCAAGGTAATCTGTCGGCCTTGACATTTCGCTTGAGTTATTCTCCCGGGTTCGTAACGGTACGAGCTTGCACATCGTGCAATGCCGGACAAAATTTCCACCATTCAATCTAGCGCAGGGAAGGGCAACATCATGTATCAAGCCATTCAATGGGAAGTGCGTGAACACATCGGCATCCTGAAACTCAATCGCCCCGAGCGGCTGAATGCCATCGACAACGTGATGCGCAATGAGATGGAGCATGTGTTGCGTGCAGCTGAAGCCGACCCGGATGTGTGGACCATTATCGCCACCGGCAATGGCCGCGGTTTCTGCTCCGGCGCTGATCTGAAAGCCCGTGCCGAAGCAGAAAAGGCCGGCGCAGGCGGCACTTCGCCGCAGCCGCTTTTCGACATGAAGTATTACTACGCCATCGGTTTCAGCCAGATCACCAAGCCGGTGATTGCCGCAGTCAACGGGGTGACCCGCGGTGCCGGTTGCAACATGGCGTTCGCAGCAGACTTCCGCATCCTCAGTGAACAGGCCAACTTCGGCGTCAATTTTGTCGAGCGCGGCCTGATGGGGGAAACCGCGACCTGGTATCTGCCGCGTCTGGTGGGACATGCCAAGGCGGCAGAACTGTGCCTGCTGGGCGAACCCTTTGATGCCGCTCAGGCCAAGGCCATGGGCCTGGCTTATTCGGTGGTGCCGCATGACAAGCTGATGGATGAAGCCATGGCGCTGGCGCGCAAGCTGAACAGCAAGGCACCTATCGCGGTGCAGATGACCAAGATCGCACTGCGTCGTGCCTGGCAGCAGGACGTTGAGCAGCAACTCGAACTGCAGAACACCATGAACAACAAGCTCAAGGGCACCGAGGACACGAAGGAGGCGTTGCGCGCGTTTATCGAGAAACGTCCGCCGCAGTTCAAGGGCGCATAACCACAAGGCCGGGCGGCAACGCCCTGTAGAGGCGGACACCATGCATATCGCTTTTGTCGGATTGGGCCAGATGGGACGGCCCATGGCCATCAACATGCTGAAAAGCGGCGCGAAGCTGACGGTCAGTTCCGCCAGCGGCAAGCGCCATGCTGAATTGGAGGCCAAGGGCGCGCATGCCACCAGTGACCTCGCTGTGGTGGCGCGTGCCGACATCGTTTTTCTTTGTCTGCCGGGAACCGAGGCGGTGCGGGAAACGCTGTTCGGTGCGAAGGGCATCGCCGCGATGATGGGAGCCTCCCAGATCATTGTTGATACCAGCACCATGGATTACCTGGAGACCCGCGAGTTCGCGAACCGGCTGGCGGAGCGGGGCACCGGTTTTATTGATGCGCCGGTGTCCGGCATGGAAGCGCGTGCGATCGAAGGCACGCTGACGGCGATGTGCGGCGGCAAGGCGGAAACACTGGAGAAAGTCCGTCCCTTTCTGTCCTGCGTGGCCAACAACATCCTGCACATGGGCGATTCGGGCAGCGGCCAGTTGTCCAAACTGATCAACCAGTTGCTGTTCGACATCAACTGCGCAGCGATTGCGGAGGTGTTGCCGATGGCGGTCAAGCTGGGCATTGATCCGGAGAAGATCGGCAGGATCATCAACAGCGGTACCGGGCGCAGCTACGCTTCGGAGTTTTTTATTCCGCGAATCCTCAAGAACAATTTTTCCGACGGTTATCCGCTGCAGCATGCTTACAAGGATATTGATGCGGGTGCCAAGGTCAGTGCCACCCATAACATTCCGATGCCGGTTCTGGCGGCGGCATCAGCGACCTATCAGATGGCCTTGCTCAAAGGCCATGGTCATCTCGACAAGGGCGCGATGATCAAGGTCTTTGAGGAGTTGCTGGTTGTGCAGTTCCGCAGTGGAGGCGGTGATGCCAAAGGCTGAGGTGCGTGTTGATGCCGCGCGTCTGAACGAATTTGCAACGGCGGTTTATGCCGGTGCCGGCATGCCGGAAGCGGATGCGCGCCTGCTGGCCGACACGCTGGTGCAGTCGGATCTGTGGGGTCACCAGTCGCATGGTGTGTTGCGTCTGGGCTGGTATCTGGATCGATTGCGCAACAAGGTGATGACGCCGGTGACCAAACCCGAATTCGTGGTGGATGCCGGCGCGATGGCGGTGATCGACGGACACGACGGCGTCGGCCATGTGCTGACCATGCTGGCGACGCGCGAAGCAGTAAAGCGGGCCAAACAGCACGGGATTGCCGCCGTTGGTGTGCGTATGTCGAATCATTTCGGCACCTGCATGTATTACACCCGACTCGGCGCGCTCGACGGCTGCGTGATGCTGCTGACGACCAATGGCGGTCCGGCGATGGCCCCTTGGGGCGGGCGCAAGAAAATCGTCGGCACCAATCCCTGGTCGGTGGCGACGCCGGCGGGCAAACACCCGCCCTTTCTGATGGATATGGCGAATACCGGTGTGGCGCGCGGCAAGATCTATCTGGCGCACAACAGGCGGCAGCCGATTCCCGAGGGCTGGGCCATCGACAAGGACGGTGCGCCAACCACCGATCCGCAGGCAGCGATCGAAGGCATCGTGCTGCCGATGGCCGGCCACAAGGGTTATGCGATTGCGATGATGGTTGATGTGCTGTCCGGTGTGCTCACCGGCAGCGGCTTTTTATCCGGCGTCCACAGCCCCTACAAGACGGCGGAGAAGAGTAACTGCGGCCACTTCATGGTTGCGATCAATATCGAGGCGCTGCAGCCGCTGGCGCAGTTCAACGCACGCATGGAGCAGTACATTGCCGAACTGAAGTCGGTGCCGCTGGCCAAGGGCCATGACGAAGTGTTTTATCCCGGCGAGATCGAGGCCAACAACGATATTGCCAACCGGCGCGACGGCCTGTTGCTGCCTGCGGATACGCTGGAAAGTCTGGCCTCCATCGCACGCGACACCGGACTGAAGAGCCTGCTGCCGTTTTGAGGTTTTGCGGCCCTGTAGCTACTTGCGCCGTGGAAGGTGCATCCGCTATCTTGTCGGACTCCAGAAACAGTTGTTTCCAGTGTGACTGCGCATCCCGGATGACGCAGCATCAAGTAAGGTGACTCCATGGAAAAAAAGAGCGGCAAGGCTGTAAAAGGCGCGGCAAAAAGCGCAACGAAAAGCGCAGCGAAAAGCGGCATGCGCAAGGGCCTCACGGCTTATGGCGACGAGGGCTTCTCGCTGTTCCTGCGCAAGGCCTTCATCAAGGCGATGGGGTACACCGATGATGCGCTGGACCGGCCCATTGTCGGCATTACCAACACCTTCAGCGGTTTCAACGCCTGCCACCGCAATGTCCCGGAACTGATTGAGGCGGTCAAACGCGGCGTGATGCTCGCCGGTGGTCTGCCGGTGGAGTTTCCGGTAATCACGCTGCATGAGTCGTTCGCCTATCCGACCAGCATGTATCTGCGCAATCTGATGTCGGTTGATACCGAGGAGATGATGCGCGGCCAGCCAGTGGATTCGGTGGTGCTGATCGGCGGCTGCGACAAGACCGTGCCGGCATTGCTGATGGGTGCGGCGAGTGCCAATGTGCCGTCGATCATGCTGGTGACCGGGCCGATGATCACCGGTGACCACAAGGGTGAGCGTCTGGGGGCCTGCACCGACTGCCGCCGCTTCTGGGGCAAGTACCGCGCCACCGAAATCTCCGAACAGGAAATCGGCGAGATCAACAACAAGCTCGCGCCTTCGGCCGGTACCTGCATGGTGATGGGCACGGCGAGCACGATGGCGCTGTGCACCGAAGCGATGGGCATGATGCTGCCCGGCGGTTCCTGCGTACCGGCCGTGATGGCCGACCGTCTGCGACAGGCGGAAGCCAGCGGTGCGCGCGCCGTGGCGATGGCCAAAGAGAAACTGACGCCTGACAAGATCATGACGGTGGAGGCGTTCGAAAACGCGTTGCGCGTACTGTTTGCCGTCGGCGGATCGACCAATGCGATCGTGCATATGACGGCGATGGCGGGGCGCCTCGGCATCAAGCTGGATCTGGATGCCTTCGACAAGATGGGTCGTGAGACGCCGGTACTGGTTGATCTGAAACCGACCGGTCAGGGTTATATGGAAGATCTCTACAAGGCTGGCGGTCTTGCCGTGATCCTTAGGGAACTCAAACACCAGCTCAATCTGAAGGCACTGACGGTCACCGGAAAAACCCTCGGCGAAGATCTTGCTGAAGCCCCGCCGGCCTGGGATCAGAAGGTGGTGCGCAAATTCAAGGATCCGGTGTTTGCCGGCGGCAGTATTGCAGTGCTGCGCGGCAATCTCGCGCCGGGCGGTGCGATCATCAAGCAGGCGGCGATGGACCCTAAGCTGACTAGGCACGAGGGCCGTGCGGTGGTGTTTGAGTCATTGCCGGATATGGCTGAGCGGGTCGATGATCCCGACCTCGACGTCAAGGCCGATGACATTCTTGTTCTGAAAAACGCCGGTCCGATCGGCGCGCCCGGCATGCCCGAAGCCGGTTACCTGCCGATCCCGAAAAAACTCGCGGCCAAGGGTGTGAAAGACATGGTGCGCATTTCCGATGCGCGCATGAGCGGCACTGCGTTCGGCGCGATTGTGCTGCATGTGACGCCTGAGTCGGCAGTCGGCGGTACACTCGCGCTGGTGCAGAACGGCGACCGTATCCGTCTCGATGTGCCGGCACGCAAGCTGGAACTGCTGGTCAGTGACGCAGAGTTGGCCGAGCGTCGCAAGAAGTGGAAGGCACCGAAGCCGCGCAAGGACGACACGCGCGGTTACCGCAAGTTGTTTATGGAGCAGATCACGCAGGCCGATGAGGGCTGCGACTTTGCATTTTTGAAAACTGAAATCACCACCCAGGCCCCCCGCAAGCGATGAGTCAAAAGAAAACGAAGTCGAAAGCCAAGACTAAAGCCGGCAGTGCATCCCGCAAGAATTCAAAAAAACCTATAAAAAACAATAGGATAGTAAAAAAGTCCGGCCCAAGTAAAACGGCGGCTAAAACCGTCAAGGCAGCAAAACCGCGCGTTGCGGTTCGTAACTCGCCGATTCATGGCCGCGGTGTGTTTGCGGTCAATACGATCGCCAAAGGCGCGCGAATCCTTGAATACACCGGGGAGCGCATGTCACACGCCGAGGCGGACCGGCGTTATGGCGACCTGCATGACGGTTCTTCGCACACCATGCTGTTCGCTGCAACCGACAAGGTGGTGATTGATGCGACCAAACGCGGCGGACCGGCGCGCTGGATCAATCACTCCTGTGCACCGAATTGCGAAGCGAATGAAGAAGACGGCCGCGTGTTTATTGATGCCATTCGTCCGATTCAGACTGGCCAGGAGCTGTCATACGACTACAACCTGGTGCTGGAGGAGCGTCACACGCCGAAACTGAAGCGTGAGCATCCCTGCCATTGTGGCGTGCGCAAATGCCGCGGCACGCTGCTGGGCAGCAAACGTTAGGGCAAATCAGCTGTTTGTCCGGGTGCGCAATGTGCGCACCCGCGGCGATGCGAAGATCGTGCCGTGTTTGATGTGTGCTTCGTGGTTGGCCTCGATGTTTTCGAGGTCGTAGAGGTAGTTCACCATGAAGCCGGCGGCGTTCTGCTGGCCCTTGGGTGAGGGATCGCCCAGCCAGCGGATGTTTTCGATGCTCGCGCCATTGCCGAGATGGAAGCGGGCCACAGGATCAGTCGGTCGTCCAGCGCCATTTTTGGCTTCAAGAAGATATTCCGCAGCCTTGTCCTGCAATCCCGGACGCAGTTTTGTGGCGAGTGCCGGCTCGGCATGCCAGTCCGGGCGCGACATGTCCTGCAGCAGTGGTGACTCCGGATACGTGCGTTTGAGCCATCCCATGAAGCCGGGTACCGGCGACAGCGTGACAAAGATGCGCAGCTGCGGAAAGTCGCGTTTGAGCTCTGCCGCAACCTGCTTGATCAGGAAGTTTCCGAACGATACGCCTCGCAGTCCGCGCTGGCAGTTTGAAATCGAATAGAACACCGCGGTTTTGGCGGTGCGCGGATTGATCGGCATGCGTCCGTCGGCGAGCAGTGGTGCGATGGCGTCCGGAATCTCGTGGGTCAGCGCGACTTCAACAAAAATCAGCGGATCATCGGCGAGCGTCGGATGGAAGAACGCAAAGCATTTGCGGTCAGGTGGATCGAGGCGCCGTCGCAGGTCGCCCCAGCCGGAAATCTCGTGGACGGCTTCGTAGCGGATGATTTTTTCGAGCACAACCGCCGGCGTATGCCAGTCGATGGGGCGCAATTGCAGGAATCCGCGATTGAACCAGGAGTGGAACAGGTGCTCGAAGTCGGCGTCGACTTCACCGAGTTCAGGGTGATCGCGCAACTGGTCGATCACGTCTTCGCGCATGCGCAGCAGGCTTGCGGTGCCGCTCGGTGCGAAATTCAGCCGGCGCAGCAGTTCGGGCCGGCGCGAATCGGAGGCTTCATGCACCTGGCGGATCATTGCAGGATGCGGATCGGCAAAATACGCGCGGATAGCCGCGTCCAGCCGTTGCGGGTTGGCGGCGAAACGTGTTGCCAGAACGTTCAGGAACTCCAGCTTGCCTTCCGGCGGCAGTGCGGCATAACGATCAAGGATTCGCCGCGCCAGAGCGACACCGGAAGCTTCACCCAGTTCCGAGTAAAGCGTTTCAGCGGCTTCAGCAAGCCAGTTCTGCCGGCGGCGGTCGCGCAGCGTGCGGCTGCGCGCCGTAACGCCGTTCCACAAACGGGCCAGCAGGCCCGTTTCCGGAGGTGCGGCAGTATCAGTTGTCGACTTTGGCACCGGAAGCCTTGACGACCTTGCCCCAGGTCGCTATTTCCTGTTTTACGAATTTCTCCATTTCTGCCGGACTCTGGCCACCGGGCGTTGCACCGAGGGAATCCCAGACCTTTTTGATTTCCGGCGATGCCATGACCTTGACCGTGGCCTGATGCATGCGATCGATGACTGCCTTGGAGGTGCCTTTGACCGCCCACAGTGCATACCAGGTGGTGACGTCCATGTTGACGCCGGCCTCCTGAAGGGTCGGAACCTCGGGCAGCAGTGCCGAACGTTTGGCCGTGGTGACTGCCAGAGCGCGCAGTCGACCGGCCTTGATGTTCGGCGCAGCGGTGCCCATGCCGTCAAACGCCATATCCACTTCACCCGACATCAGCGCCGGCGTCAGCGGGCCCGCGCCCTTGAACGGCACGTGCACGAGTTTTGTGCCGGTGATCAGGTTGAACAGTTCGCCATTCATGTGGTGCGTCGTGCCGTAACCCGCAGAACCGAAGTTGATCTTGCCCGGATTTTTTTTCTCGAGTGCGATCAGTTCCTTGACGGTCTTGGCGGGTATCGACGGATGAATGACTACTGCACTGGGTACATAGGCAGCGACGGTGACCGGCATGAAGTCACGTTCAAGACTGTACTGGAGCTTGGTGTAGAGCGTTTCGGCGATCGTGTGGTGAACGGCGCCCATGAACCAGTTATAGCCGTTGCCCGGCGCCTTGGCTGCAACTGATGCACCCAGTGTTCCGCCGGCACCACCAATGTTTTCAATCAGGATTTGCTGGCCTAATTCCGCGTTCAGGCGTGCTGCAAGAGGTCGGGCGAATGCGTCGGTGCCGCCGCCTGCAGGAAATGGATTGATGATGCGGACAGCTCTGCTCGGCCAGACTTCCTGTGCTGTAACAATGCTCGGCAGTGTGGCTGTTGTGATGGCTGCGATACCAAGAGCAAGGACTTTCCCTGTTTTTTTCATCACGATCTCCTCCGATCTATTTTGGACTGCGAACGACCATTTTATGGAACTTGCAAGCGCTTGTATATCAGCGTGTTTTTGCTTAATCGAAGCGTATTGTGAACAGGATGTCGCCGGCATTCTCGGCGCCTGCAGTGCCCCGCAGGCGCCAGCGTTCTGAAAGCAGGTAGTCCATGCGCAGCAGACTTCCAGCCGTCCCCCCCAGAGTTTGTTCCAGGCGGATACTCAATTTATCAGTCAGCTTTTTGCCCAGGGCGACCACACCAAGCGCGCCATTTTCGCCGCCGGCAAATCCGATTTCATCGAGCCCGATCCCCTCGGCGATCTGCTTTTGCACGGGTTTTCCACCACTGCCGGTCAAACTAAGGACGGCAGCTTGAAGTACTGCGAGCTGGGCGCGGTCGGAGCCTGCAGGATCCCGTCCCAAAGCCAGCCAGCCAAGGCGATCGGTGTCAGACATGTCTGGAATGGAAACGAGTTTGACAGTGGGGCGCTGTAATGATCCGGTCACTTCGACGCCTACCTCTACTGCTTGAAACTTGCGGATGGCCCGCAGATCCAGTCCCGGATCCGTCAGCGGGCCGGCAAAGGCGACGGTTCCGCGGTCGATTTGCAGTTGTTGCCCGAACACGGTGTAGTTGCCGCGCACGGTTTGTACATCGCCGACAGCCGACAGCGCTGCGCCGCGGTTGGTAATGCGCAGCGATCCGCCAAGAAGGGCATCCAGGCCGTTTCCGCGTACGGTGAGCTTGTCCTGCAGATCAATGCCAATATCCAGTTTTATTGGAAGTGCCGCCGCTTTTTCAACCGTTTCCGGTTTTCCGGTGCGCACAATCACATCGTCACTGAGTCCGGGTTTGAGTTTGGCACCAAGGTCATAGCGGCCTTCGTCAAGTCCGAACCTGCCCTCAAGCGTTACACGACGATCACGGAATCCCAGTCGTCCCGTGCCATCAATGATGGCTGACCACTGGGGAGCCAGCAGGATCTGCGCATGTTCTGCGCGCGCGGCGAGATCGATACTGCGCAGACCGCCAGTCAGATCGGCAGTGCCGTTTGCAGTAATGCGTCCCTTACCTGCCTTGAGTTCGAATTCGTCAAGGCGAAACCGGGTGTCTTCGAGTGTGGCTCGCAGGCGACCATCGCGCAGGTCAAGCCCGGGGCCTACGGCACGAAAGAGAAGCTGGTTGCCGGTAATGGTTCCGCTGAAGCGTGGCGTGGCGACAGTACCTTCGGCGCGTATGCGCGCGGCCATCAGGCCGTCGATGCGGTCAAGGCCGGGTAGCAGTGCGCGCAACCAGGCCATCGAGCGGAAGTCGAGGTTTATAGTGCCTGAGAGTGGCGCTTCGCCCGGCAGCATCCAGACGCCGTCCTTGCGGATCAGCCGTGTCTGCAATTGGCCGGCAGCCGTTCCCATTGCGCCGCTGTCGATGTCGGCTGCGATGTCGATGCCGCTGTCCGCAGCATTGAGATTCAGCAGGGCTTTGCGCAGTGCGAGCGGTACCGGAGGCTCGCCCGTCAGTGACAGGTCCCCGCTTTCCCGGTGAAGACTGGCTTTTCCTGTCCATGTATTCTCCAGTGCGAGTGCCCACTGCCCGCCCAAACGCAGTCCTGCATCGACGAGTCCGCTGTTGCGGGGAAGAAGGCGGGCGACGGAGATGCCGCGGAAGGCACCGTTCGTATTGATGCGTCCTTTTTCGGCGCGCAGGGTTGCGGGGCCGAATTCGCCGTCAAGGAGGTTCGCGCGCAACTGTTCAATGACGAGTATTCCGGAGCCTGCTGTGATCTGTGCCGGTGCGCTCAGGCGCAGCGGCCAGGGCCGCTTCAGTTCAAGTTGATCCAGGCTCCCGGTCCAGCGACCCTGTGCGTCCAATCCGCCAGTCGCCCGCAGTGTCCCGTTTCCGTCTGCGCCTTGGACGGAGCCGTCAATGGTATGCCGCGTACGCGAGCCGTTGCCGGAAAGGCGCAAGTTGTCAACAAGGGTTTCTGAAATCTGCAGGCCTGATGCTGTTGCTGAGACCCTTAGTGCACCGTCGCGTCCGGCTCCAAGCATTCCCTGCGCATCGAGTCTGGCCATTCGTTGATTGCCGTAGGCCAGTTGCTGACCTTCAATCGTGAAATCGAGTGCCGGTCCGTCAGTGGCGCCGGTTACCGAGCCGTTGCCGGTAATACGTCCGCCAAGCGTTGTATCCAGTGCGCGCAAATCCTCGGCTTCAACGGTCCAGCGGAGTTGATCCTGCGGTTTGCCATATCCGCCTTTGATTTCTGCCCGGTTACGTCCGATTGCCAATTGGGCATTACCATCGAACCAGTGGGACTTGCGGGTTGCAAATGCCGCATGTGCATTAAACGGAAGGTTGCGCAAACGGCTGTCGACGAGGTTAATATCGACCTGGGCCTGCCATTCCGGCTGCAGTTTGCCGTTTGCGGAGATGCGGCCGTTGAGTGTTGCCGGCTGAATCGCAGCGAGCTTCGATGGATCAAGGCGGCTGAAGGTTCCGCTGAAATCAAATGCCTGTGCGTTTTTCAGTTCCAGTCTTCCCTTGATATCGGCGGTACCTGCACCAGCTTGCAAGTGGGCCCGATCAACGGTCAGTGTGCCGCCGGCTTGATTTGCCGAGAACTGCAGTTGCACGCCTGCGCCATCGAGCTTTGCCATGGCGGACTGCGATTCAGGGTTCCCCGAAATCTTTGCGGAACCCGACACCTTGATGGAGCGCAACCGGCTGTCGATGCGAGCCGCATCAATCCCTCTGAACTGGATGTCCATGCTGCCCGCACCATTGCTGACGGCAGCGCTGCCGGATACGCGCCCGCCGCCTGAAAGCTGAACATCAAGAGTCGGCAGTCTCCATGTGTTATCGCTCCCGGTGAAGCGCGCATCGACTGTGCTCAGGGGTAGTCGACCGCTGTTCAGTGTTCCGTTGGCGGAGTTTTCGGCATGTAGTGTGCCAGTGAGCAATTGGTCGATGGACTTGGCCGTTGCATCGAAGTTGATCCGTGTCCGCGGCCATGCATCATTCCACGCCGACAGATCCAGATCACGTGCATGCGCATCGAGCCGGTCTAGCGGTTGTGCTGCGTAGGGGCGCAGTACGGCCGAAGATTCGATTGATGTGCCGCGTCCGCCACCCGACAGTTTGACCTGCAAAGCTTCGAGCGTGCCGGTAATGCCGGCTTTGGCCTGCATTGCCAGTGCTGTTGTTCCGCGTGTTGCCTGGATTTGTCCGTTGGTCTGGAACGGACTTAGTGCATTGACCTGCAAAACCCCGTCGATGGTCCAGCCTTCGGATTGTGTTTGCAGCAGACGGATGTCATGTTGATTGCGACCGCCTGCATAACCGAGCTTGAGGTTTTCAATGGCCGGAAGATTGCTGATTTCGAGGCGATTGATTTCAAGTGCTGCAATGGAGATGTCGAGGGGCAGGGCCAGCGATGTCGGCAGTTTTGATGGTGTTGTCGACAGGTTGCGGTACCGAAGCAATGATGCGGATGCGCGGCTTAGATGAAGCTCGCGGCGCAGCAGGTCGAGGGGTTGCCAGCGTAAAACGACAATTTCCGCTTCAAGACCGAAGTCGTCGTTGCGGACTTGCAGTTTTCTGATCCGCACCTCATCAAGCAGTGAACCCTCTATGCCCTCTGCCGTTATTGCGCCTTCACCCAGCCAGATGATCTTTTGTGCGGCCCAGTCAAGACCGGAACTGCTGCCCAGCCATGTGAAGGCGAGGACAAGCACGCACGCCGCTATTGCAGCGGTTGTGATGGTCAGCCGGATCAGAAGGCTTCGTTGCCCCATTTCAGAACCTTGTGCCTAGCGTGAAATGCAATCGAATCCTGCCGTCTTCCTGTGGCTTTGCGATGTCGAGGTTCAATGCGCCGGCTGGGGTGATCCAGCGAACGCCGACGCCGTAGCCGTAGACCGGCTTCAATGCGGATGGTGTGTCTGCGGCATTGCCGCCGTCGACAAACAGCGCGCCGCCCCATTGTGGGGTGAAGTCGTGTTGATATTCAACGGTTGCCACTCCGAGGAAACGGCCGCCGACAATGGAAGCCCCCTGGGTTACCCCCAGGGACTGGTAGTCGTAACCTCGCACTGACTGGTCGCCGCCGGCACGGAACAGGAATTCTGAAGGAATGCCATCGCGCCCATCAGCCCACACCGCGCCGGCTTCGCCGCGCAGATGAATGCGGTCATGCCGGCCGACCGGCACGATCTGCAGTGCGCGACCGTAGGCACGGATGAACGAGCGTGTCGACAGCATGCTCTGGGATGCGCCACCCAGTTGCAGGTTGAGCAAATGACCTTGCCGTGGGCGCAGCAGGTCATCGACTTTTCGCGATGTCCAGGAGTAGTTGAGTGTCAGCGCATTCAGATTGTCAACGGGGCCCCCGGTGAGCGACTGTTCCTCGACCTGAAACTTCAGCGCCCAGTCATGTTCCTTTTCAGGCGAACGCCAGGCGCGCTGCGCGGTCATGCCGTAACGGCGGGTGATCAGGTTTTCAATGTCGCTGTGCAGGGCTTCTGCTCCAAGCCGGTTGCGCCAACCGCTGGATTCGGGCGTGACGGCAAGCTCTGCGTTCAAGGTCTGTTCTTTTGTATCGACGCGCAGCTTGCTTGTGCCCTGCCAGCCCGGTCGCAGTGTGTTGTAGTGGGTAAACAGGGCCTCTCCGCGTGGCCCGGTGTCGGTGCTGAAGCCCAGGCCGAAATCAATTTTTTTCTCCGGATGTTCAACCACGCGCACCAAAACGGTGGCTGCTGATGCCTGCGTCGGATCGGTATTGACTGCGACCGAGGCGCTGCGGAAAAAGCCGCTGGCCTGAAGCTCGGTCTGATAGCGAACAACCGATTCGTGGCTGTAGCGTTCCCCGGCATGGAACATCTGCAGGTTTTCCACCAACTGGCGGGGATACCGCTGCAGGCCCTCAATCCGGGTGCTGCCGAAGCGGAACAATGGGCCGCTGTCGATTTTGATATCAATGAAGACCAATGCGGTCCTGGGATCGACCTCGGCGATACTGGTGGTGATTTGCGCTGACGGGTAACCGTCAAATACGAATTCCCGCAGCAATGCATCTTTGGCGCTGTCCCAGTCCGATTGGCGGAATGGCGTTCCCGGTTGCAGTCTCCAACGCTGGGGGACTTGTGTCACACGTTGAGCTTCCGCCGGATCGGCGGTGATCGCACCGGTAATGCTGATATTCGCCGTGCTGACCCGCGCGACAGGGCCGGCGATGACGTTGATGCGTACTGTTGTGATTTCCGGTGAAGGGATGAGCACCGCTTCGATTCGCGGAGAGAAATAACCCTCGGTGGCCAGCAGCTTTTCAGCCTCTGGTGCGGAGCGCGCAACCAGTCTCTGCAACATCTCGGCGTCTACGCCGGGTCGTCCGCGGTAGCGGTATACGTCAAGGTGTTCCTCCAGCAGTTTCCTGACTTCTTCCGCTGCGTCCAGTTCAATGCGCCACGCCAAAGCACCGTCCTGCGGGAACGCGGCAGATACCCAGAGCGCCAGAATCAGAAAAAGGCTGCACGGGCGCAGTGCACGGTGGAGCTTCATCGGAAACGGTTGGCGATCTATTCAGGTTTGTTGCGCATCCAGTCTGCCGTGCCATAAAAGGCTTTCAGCAAAGCCATGCGCAGGGTTTCTTCGACGTGATTGTCTTCCATCGCCTGCAGCATGCAGGCCAGCCATGCATCGCGCTCCGGGATGCCGATCTGGAAGGGCAGGTGCCGCGCACGCAGCATCGGGTGGCCGTATTTTTCCATGTACAGCGGCGGTCCGCCCAGCCAACCCGAAAGAAATGCGTAGAGTTTGTCCCGTGAAGTCGACATGTCCTGTGGGTGCATTTTCCGGATGCCGTGATATTCAGGCGTTTCGTCCATCAAATCGTAAAAACGGTCCACCAGGCGGCGTACGCCGGCATCGCCACCGAGCAGCAAGTATGGGGTTTGTTCCGGTGTTTCCTGCGGTGCGCTCATTCCCGAGTCCTTTGCCGATTCATTATTTTCCTGCCGTACGATTGACCAGTGCCACGCCTGCAACCGCAATCAACATGCCGCAGACTGCCGTTGCACCCAGCGTTTCGTCGAACATCAACCATGCCATCACGGCAGTGATCGCCGGGGTCAGGTAGAACAGGCTGGTGACCCGGGTGGCGGCGCCGCGCTGGATCAGGCGAAACAGCATTGTTGTGGCACCGACCGACAGTACCAGCACCAGCCAGCCCAGTGCAAACAGGAATTCTCCGGACCAGTCGACGGTCATCGTTTCCAGCATCCAGGCGAGGGGCAGCGTGATGATCAGTGCCGCGGCAAACTGGATGACTGAGCCGGTACGCAGGTCGAAGGAGGGGCAATAACGTTTCTGGTAAAGCGTGCCGAGGGTGATGCTCACCAAGGCAAGCAATGCCAGGGAGAGGCTGCCTGCCGACATGCCCTGCAAGGACATTTTCTGCCAGACCACCAAGGTGACACCGGTAAGCCCGAGGGCAAGGCCCCACCACTGTATCCGCAGGACGCGCTCGCCAAGGAGAGGGCCGGCGCCGGCAGCCGTCAGCAATGGCTGCATGCCGACGATCAATGCCACCACCCCCGCGGACATGCCGGCATGAACGGCGCAGAAGACGCCGCCGAGATAACCCCCCTGAATCAGGATGCCGGCAGTTGCGATATGCCGAAGTTCGCTTCGCGTTGCCGGCCAGCGCGCGCGCACGGCAATCGCGAGCGGCAGCATCAATGCAATGACCGCGACGTAGCGCAGCGTCAGGAAGGTCAGTGGTTCGGCGTGGGGCAGGCCAAGCCGGGCGCCGATAAAACCGGTGCTCCACAGCACAACGAACAACGCCGGCACCGTGAAGGCTGCCGGCGTCAGGCCGTGAAGCTGATCAGGCGGCGGTGGCCTGGTCGACACGACCCGCCTTCTTGCGCTCGTGCTCCTTCAGGTGGCGCTTGCGGATACGGATCGACTTCGGCGTGATTTCAACCAACTCGTCGTCGGCGATGAACTCGATCGCGGATTCCAGCGTGACCTGGATCGGCGGCACCAGGCGCACGGCTTCGTCGGTGCCGGAAGCACGGACGTTGGTGAGCTGTTTGCCTTTGATCGGATTGACCACCAGATCGTTGTCGCGGCTGTGGATGCCGATGATGATGCCTTCATACAGCGGGTCACCCGGGCTGACAAACATGCGCCCGCGCTCCTGCAGTTTCCATAATGCATAGGCAACAGCGGCGCCGTCTTCAGCCGAGATCAGCACACCGTTGCGGCGTTCTTCCATGTCGGGTTTCATCGGGCCGTAGTCGTCAAACACATGGCTCATGACGCCGGTGCCGCGTGTCATGGTCATGAAGTCCGACTGGAAGCCGATCATGCCGCGTGCCGGAATGCGGTAATCAAGGCGTACGCGGCCTTTGCCGTCGGACTGCATGTCCTGCAGGTCGCCACGGCGCGCGCCAAGCGCTTCCATCACTGCGCCCTGGTTGGTTTCGTCGACATCGACCGTCAGCATTTCGTACGGTTCCTGTTTTTCGCCGTTGACTTCGCGGATGACCACGCGCGGGCGCGACACCGCGAGTTCGTAACCTTCGCGGCGCATGTTTTCGAGCAGGATGGTCAGGTGAAGTTCGCCGCGACCCGACACTTCGAACACGTCGGCGTCGTCGGTTTCATTCACCTTGAGCGCTACATTGCTCATGATTTCGCGGTTGAGACGTTCACGCAGCTGGCGGCTGGTGACGAATTTGCCTTCGCGGCCGGCCAGCGGAGAGGTGTTGACCTGGAAATTCATGGTCAGTGTCGGCTCGTCCACCTTCAGCATCGGCAGGGCTTCCGGTTTTTCGGGGTCGCACAGCGTGATGCCGATGCCGACTTCGTCAATGCCGTTGATCAGCACGATGTCGCCGGCCTGCGCTTCGGTGATCTGGACGCGCTCAAGGCCGCGGAAACCCAGCACCTGGTTGATTTTGGCCATCGTCGGGGTCGAATCCGGCCCTTTCATCACAGCGACCTGCTGGCCGGGGCGGATGCGGCCGCGGTTGACACGACCGATGCCGATTTTGCCGACATAGCTGGAATAATCGAGCGAACAAATCTGCAGTTGCAGCGGGCCGTTGGGATCGTCGGCGCGCATCGGCACGTGGGCAACCACGGCTTCAAACAGCGGATCCAGCGTACCTTCGCGGACTTCGGGGTCGGTGCCGGCGTAACCATTCAGCGCCGATGCATAAACCACCGGGAAATCGAGTTGTTCTTCCGTGGCGCCCAGCTTGTCGAAGAGGTCGAAGGTCTGGTTGACCACCCAGTCGGCGCGTGCGCCCGGGCGATCCACTTTGTTGACCACAACGATGGGTTTCAGCCCCAGTGCCAGCGCCTTGCGCGTGACAAACCGTGTCTGCGGCATCGGGCCTTCGACGGCATCCACCAGCAGCAACACGCCGTCGACCATCGACAGCACGCGTTCGACTTCACCGCCAAAGTCGGCATGGCCGGGGGTGTCGACGATGTTGATCAGCGTACCTTTCCAGGTGACCGCGCAATTCTTGGCGAGAATCGTGATGCCGCGCTCCCGTTCCAGATCGTTGGAGTCCATGACGCGTTCGGTGACCTGCTCGTGGGCGGCGAAGGTGCCGGACTGGCGCAGCAGTTTGTCGACGAGCGTGGTTTTGCCATGATCAACGTGAGCGATGATGGCTATGTTGCGTAGCGGGCGTTGTTCGATGGCGGACACGGGAAGGGCCTTGGAAAAAAGGGGCGGATTGTAGCATGCACAACACGCTATTACCTTGAATATTTTGGGTTTTCCGTGCACCAGCGACGTGCGGAAAGACGCGGTTTCCTCTGGCGGCCCGGAAAAAACCTCGCTATTTCCGATACTTGCGGGTATCATGCGCGCACCTTGCAGGGGCACAGATATTTTTGTGCACTGCAGGATGCATCTGTCCCTGACCCCTTCGATTTCAGCTCCCTTCTCCGAAAAGCTGCTTCCGCCACGGTTAGCGACGATACCCGTGCGCCGGTGGCCGCCACCGCGACTCAGTCGCGGCATGCCTTGTAGCAGTGGCATTTCCTGCGCGTTTATTGCTGATGAGCTGTTGTTGCCTGCAGAGGCCGCAAAGTTCACAAAGGATTAACGAACGTAACGCCTGCGCGTCAGCGCCGGGTAACCGTTCGCTGAGCCTTCGTGTGTCTTTTGTGAAGCCTGAAAAAACCTGCGGCCACTGTTTATCGGCAGTCGTTTTGTTTTTTGAAAGTATCAATAATGTCTTTTGCATCCCTGAATCTGAATCCCGCCCTCGTACAGGCTTTGGCCGCCGCGGGTTACACCGAACCGACACCCGTGCAGGCGCAGGCGATCCCTGTTGCGCTGACCGGCTTTGACCTGATGGTTTCTGCTCCTACCGGCACCGGCAAGACTGCAGCCTTTGTGCTGCCGGCGCTGCAACGCCTGAGCCTGGCGCCCGCTCGCCACGGCCGCGGCCCCCGCGTGCTGGTGCTGACACCGACCCGCGAGCTCGCCATGCAGGTCACCGAAGCGGTCGACAAATACTGCAAGTTCAGCCGCCATATGCGCACTGGCACCGTGCTTGGCGGCATGCCTTATCCGAAACAGCGCCGTCTGCTTGAGCAGTCTCTTGATGTGCTGGTGGCCACCCCGGGCCGTCTGATCGATTTCATCGACCAGGGCAAGGTGGATTTTTCACGCCTTGAACTCCTGGTGCTGGACGAAGCTGATCGCATGCTCGACATGGGTTTCATTGAGCCGGTTCGCCGCATTGCCGCCAAGACTCCGGCGACACGCCAGACCATGCTGTTCTCGGCGACGCTTGACGGCAAAATCGAAAAGCTGGCGCGCGAACTGCTGCGCGAGCCGAAGCTGATCGAAGTTGCCGGCGCGCAAGCCAAGCACGAAAACATCGAGCAACGCCTGCACTATGTCGATGACGGCAGCCACAAGCACCGTCTGCTGGAGCATGTGCTGCGCGAAGAATGCCAGGCGCAGGCCATCGTATTCACCGCGACCAAACACGGTGCGGATCGTCTGGCCGATAAACTGTTCCACGGTGGCCATGAAGCGGCTGCGCTCCACGGCAACATGAACCAGTCGCAACGTAATCGCACATTGGCCAAACTGCGCAGCGGTGCAGTCCGCATTCTCGTGGCCACCGATGTTGCGGCACGCGGCATCGATGTCGCCAGCATCAGCCACGTCATCAATTTCGATCTGCCGAAAGTGGCGGAAGACTATGTGCACCGCATCGGCCGCACCGGCCGCGCCGGCGCGATGGGTACCGCGATTTCCTTCGCGTCATCCGATGACATCCGCCAGTTGAAGTTGATCGAACGTTATATCGGGCAGACCATCGAACGCTGGTCAGTGCCGGGATTTGAAGCAAAAAATCCGATGCGCAGCGAAGCGCCGCGTCGCGGCAACGGTCGCCCTGCGCCTGCTGGACGTCGCGGTGCACCGCCGGCTCGCGGCAACGGCAATGGTCGTCCGGCTTACCGTGGCGGCAACGCCAAGCGCGGAGCGGCTAACCCGCGCTAATATGCGGGCCGAGGGGGAGTTGTTTGGTTGAATATCGCCGCGGGCCTCCGCGGCGATTTCAGTTGAGGTTTCTTTTTAGATAAGGGAATCAATATGTTAAGAGTAATTTCAGTAATTGCTTCGTTGCTGATGGCAGCGTTTGCAGGGGCTGTTTCAGCACAGGATTATCCGACCCGTACGGTTTCGCTGATCGTTCCGTTCGCCGCCGGCGGTCCTACCGACACACTGGCGCGCAATCTGGCGCAGCACATGACCAAGACGCTGAAGCAGCAGGTCATCGTGGAAAATAGGGTCGGAGCCGGTGGTACTCTAGGTGTGGGATTGGTGGCCAAGTCCAAACCCGACGGTTACCAGGTTCTGCTGCACCATATCGGCATGTCCACCGCGCCAACGCTGTATCGCAAGCTGCCCTTCAACCCGTTGACTGATTTTGAATATATTGGCCAAGTGGCCGATGTGCCGATGACGCTGATCGCCCGTACCGGCCTTCCGCCCGACAACTACAAGGACTTTGTTGCCTACGTCAAAGCCAACAAGGACAAGCTGAATATGGGCAATGCCGGCCTGGGCGCCGCCTCTCACCTGTGCGGTCTGCTGTTCATGTCGCGCATTGAAGCCGATATCCAGACCATACCCTATACGGGAACCGGGCCTGCAATGTCTGCGCTGATGGGTAATCAGGTCGACTTGATGTGCGACCAGACCACCAACACCACCAGTGCCATCCAGTCCGGCAGGGTCAAGGTGTTCGGGGTTACCACCAAGAAACGAGTGCCATCCCTGCAATACGTGCCGACGCTGCATGAACAGGGCCTCAAGGACTTTGAAGTTGCGGTCTGGCACGGTTTGTATGTGGCCAAGGGTACGCCGAAGCCGGTGCTCGACAAGTTGAATGCCGCGCTGGTTGCTGCGATCAAGGATCCGCAATTCAAGGATTCACTGGCCAAACTCGGCGCCGAGGCGGTGTCTGTCGATCGCGCGACCCCCGAGTCTCTGGCCAAACATCTGAAAGCCGAGATCGAGAAGTGGGGCCCGATCATCAAGAAGGCCGGCGTTTACGCCGACTGATCCAGTCCACCCTGAATCAATCCCCTGCCGCCTGTGTGCGCCGGGGGATTTTTTCGTTCAGCGTCATGGGTTTGCGCATTGATTTTCGCGGGGGCTGACAGTACAGTAGCCGGCTTTTACTGCGACAGAAAATACAATGAAATTTACCGGGGAGATTGCGGTTGGCGCAACGCGCGACGCCGTGTTCGCAAAACTGCAGGACATCCACTTTTTTGCATCCTGCATCGATGGTGTTCGCGATCTGACACCCCGTGATGACAAGTGCTTCGATGCGGTTCTTGAAACCAAGGTTGCATACATGACATTCAAGTTCAAAGTGGCTGTCGAATTGACCGAAGTAACGCCGCCGGAAGTCATTGCCGCAAAAATTGAAGGCGCGCCGATGGGGCTGGTCGGCCGCCTGACCGCGACATCATCAACGCGTCTTGTGGATGCCGGCGACGGCAGCACGAAAATCCATTATGAAATTGAAACCGCGCTGACCGGCAAACTCGGCAGCATCGGGCAACCTGTTCTGAAAGCCAAAGCCAAGGAAATGGAAAAACAGTTCGCGAAAAATCTGGGTGCGGCTTTTCCCGGCGTTATGCAGGGGGCGGCATGACGCCTTTTGAACTTGCCGAGCCGAATTCGCTGCGCGATGCGCTGAAATTGCTGAACACCGACGATCAGTCGGTGCGTGCATTCGGTGGCTGCACGGCGCTGATGCTGATGATGAAAACCGGCGTATTCCAGCCGACCTGCCTGGTCAGTCTGCGCGGTGTTGAGCCGGAGCATGCCGCCATTCAATCCGACGGCGGCGTTCTGCGCATCGGTGCGCTGGCGACGCTGACTGCAATTGGCGGATCGGCGATGGTGCGCAAATCTGCGCCGGTCATTGTGAATGCGATGCAGACGCTGTCGAATGTGCGGGTGCGTAATGTTGCGACGCTGGGCGGGCATCTCGCGCATGGTGATCCGCATATGGATCTGCCGCCGGTGATGATTGCGCTGGACGCGGAGCTGACTGCGACTTCCGTGAACGGTGAACGCACGCTGGCAGTGGCCGACCTGTTCACCGGCTATTACGAAACCGCGCTGGAGAAAAATGAATTGATCAGTGAAGTGCGGATTCCCGCGCAGGCCGGACGTCGTTCCGCCTATCTCAAATGCACAACGCGCACCGCGGATGACTGGCCGGCGCTGGGGGTTGCCGTATCGTTTGCGACCGACGGCAAAGTCATTCAGGACGCGCGTGTGGTGGTCAGTGCCGCGACCGAAAAAGCGGTGCGGCTGCGTGATGCCGAAGCGGTGCTGAACGGTGCAACGGTCAGTGATGCGGTGCTCGCCCGTGCCGGTGAAGCGGCTGCTGCGGAGGCCGAAGTGGTCGGCGATGCCCGCGGTTCCGCCGCTTACAAGCGCGAAATGCTGCGGGTGTATGCCGCACGCGCGGTGAAACAGGCGCTGGCCGCCTAACCCGATTCAGGAAACCCTCATGGCGACAACACTGGGTAAAACCAATTCCGGCGCGGCCTTTGGCCGCTCGATTCCGCGAGTCGAAGCGCAGGCCAAGGTTACAGGCAAGGCCGAGTATGTGCACAACCTGCGGCTGCCGGGCATGCTTTACGGCAAGGTTCACCGCAGCACGGTGGCGCATGGACGTATTCGCGGCATTGATGTGGCGGCGGCGAAGGCCTTGCCCGGCGTGTATGCGGTCTACACTGCAGCCGACATCATCAAGCTGATTCCGGAGCCTTATTACGGTCCGGCCTTCCACGATCAGCCCATCCTCGCGGTGGACAAGGTGCATCACGTTGGTGAACCGGTGGCGCTGGTGCTGGCGGCAGATCCGCATGTGGCGGAAGCCGCGGCCCAGCTGATTGACGTCGATTACGAGGAACTGCCTGCGGTCTTCGATGAAGTCGAGGCAATGACTTCAAAAGCGATTGTGCATGACGTACTCAAGCCGGCCGGCACCTTTCCTGATCTGAAACATCTCAAGGGCAAACGCGACACCAACATCGCACTGGATTTCCATTTGCGCCGCGGTGATGCGCAGAAGGCGTTCGCTGAAGCCGACCACGTGTTCGAGCACACTTTCCGCACCCAGCAGGTGCTGCATGTGCCGCTGGAGCCGTTTGTCACGGTTGCCGAGCCGACGCCCAACCAGCTGGTGATCCACACCGCGTCGCAAAGTCCGTCGTTCGTGCGCATCGAAATCGCGCGACTGCTCGGCTGGGCGGAAAACAAGGTGCGGGTGAAAGTTCCGTACCTCGGTGGCGGCTTTGGCGCCAAGCTGTATATCAAGACCGAGGCGCTGACGGCAGCTGCGGCCTTGCTGGCCGGGCGTCCGGTGAAAATCTCATTGACGATGGAAGAGCAGTTCTACCAGATCACCAAACATGCGGCGACGCTGCGCATCAAGAGCGGTGTCAGTAAAGACGGCAAAATTACTGCACGTGAGTGCGAGGTGTGGTGGAACGGCGGCGCCTATGCCGACATCGGTCCGCGGGTGACGCAGAAATCGGGCTTTACCGCGCCGGGACCGTACGATATTGATCACGTCAGCATTGATTCCTACGCGCTGTATACCAATCTGCCGGCAGCCGGCGCCTTGCGCGGCTTCGGTATTCCGCAGCTGGTGTGGGGTTACGAAAGCCACACCGACATGATCGCCAAGGCGCTGAAGATGGACCCGCTGGCGATCCGCCGCAAGAACATCCTGCGCGAAGGCCGGCCGCAGGCGACCGGTACGCTGATGCGCGATGCGGGAATCGAAAAGGTGCTGGAGCGTCTGGCGCAGCGCATGGATTGGGAAAAGGCCTTCGACAAGGGTAGCGGTACGATCCGGCGCGGACGTGGTATCGCCATCGGTTTCAAGGCGAGCATTTCGCCGACCACGTCGGTAGCCATCGTCAACGTCAGCGCCGACGGCAGCTGCATGGTCTATTGCAGCACCGTGGACATGGGGCAGGGCTCCGATACCGCGATGGCGCAGTTTGCTGCAGAGGCACTGGGCATTCCGGTCGAATCTGTCACCGTGGTGCATCCCGACACCGATGTCACGCCTTATGACATGGCGACGCTGGGTTCACGGTCGACCTACCATATGGGCCATGCAGTCAAGCTGGCAGCCGAAGATGCACGCGACAAGCTGATGCAACTGGCCAAGGATGTGGGTCTTTCCGCAGAAACCACGCCGATTCCCGACATCTTCCGCAAAAAATACGGCATGCAGGCCGGTAATATCGTTGGCGTCGGCAGCTATATCCCGACCTACACCTCGCCGGATGCTCAAGGTCAGACTGACAACGCAACGCCGTTCTGGATGATCGGTGCGACCGGCGCCGAAGTCGAAGTCGATACCGAGACCGGTGAATTCAAGATCACGCGCCTTGTCAATCTGGTGGATGTCGGCCGTCCGGTGAATCCGGCGATTGTCGAAACGCAGATTTCCGGCGCGACGATGATGCAGTTGGGCTTCACGCTGTTCGAACGCATGGACTTTGATGCCGGTCAGTGCACCAATGCGTCACTGGCCGATTACAAGATTCCGGGCATCCGCGACGTGCCGCTGGTCATGGAAAACGAAGCGGTGGACATGGTGCAGCAGTCGGGTCCGTTCGGGGCCAAGGGTGTGGGCGAGAGCGGCACCTTCGGCGTGTCGCCGGCGATTGCCAGCGCCATTGACGATGCAGTCGGCGTGCGGCTGACCAGCCTGCCACTGACGGCGGAAGCGGTTTATCGCGGCCTGCGCGCGCAAGCGGGCAAGCCGCTGGAAGATTAAATTCAAAAACTTTAGCAACAGAGGACACAGAGTTCACAGAGAACATCAAGAACAGAAACGGCGACCTGAATTTGGCTCTGTTTTTGGCTTTTTGCAGTCCTCTGTCCTCTCTGTGTCCTCTGTGGCAGATTTCAGGGTTTTAAGTGACTACACATCGAACGATTGAATTCATGTTGAACGGCCGTCCGGTGACGGCGCAGGTCGGCAACCACCAGAATCTGGTGGAGGTGCTGCAGGGGCAGGGCCTGTTCGGTGCGCGCGAGAGCTGCGCCCAGGGGCTTTGCGGCTGCTGCACCGTGATCGTCAACGGCGCGGCCGTGTCGGGTTGCCTGACGCTGGCGCCGCTGATCGACGGTGCCGATGTGCGCACGATTGAAGAATCACAGCCGGACGGGCAACTCGATCCCGTGCAACAGGCGTTTATCGAAACCGGCGCATTCCAGTGCGGCTTCTGCACGCCGGGTTTTGTGCTGATGACCCGGCAACTGCTGGATGCGCATCCGCAACCGACGGATGACGAGATCCGCCACTATCTGGCGGGCAATCTGTGCCGCTGTGCGGCTTATCCTGAAATCATCAAGGCTGTGCGGCTCGCCGCGGCCAAACGCAAAGGCTGAACATGACACGTCCTGCCGGTAACCCGCTCGATCTGCGCGCCTGGCTGGACACGGCGCGTTCGCTGGGCGAGCTGAAGGACGTCAAGGGCGCAGATGCGAAACTGGAACTCGGTGCAATCAGTGAACTCAACGTCAAAATTGACGGCGCGCCGGCACTGCTGTTCGACGAGATCAAGGGTTATCCCAAGGGCTTTCGCATCCTGACCTGCAGCACGGCCAGCCCGGCACGTCTGTCATCGATTCTGCGTTTGCCGGTGGAACGCAAACATAACGAGCTGGTGCAGAAACTGCGCGGTCGCCCGAAGGGCTGGCAGACCGAGGCGCCAAAATACGATCCGGTGCCGGTGGAGACCGGGCCGGTATTCGAGAACATCCAGTCCGGCACGGATGTCGACATCAATATCTTTCCGTCGCCGCTGTGGCACGAGAAGGATGGCGGGCCCTATATCGGCACCGGCTGTTGTGTGGTGACCAAAGATTTTGATTCCGACTGGGTCAACGTCGGCACTTATCGTGTGCAGGCCTTTGATAAAAACCATGTCGGTCTCGACATGATTCCCGGCAAACACGGCGCCATCCAGTACGACAAACACATGAAAGCGGGCAAGTCCTTCCCGGTGGCCATCGTCATCGGTTGTGACCCACTGGGTTATCTGATATCCGGTATCGAAGTGCCTTTCGGCATGTGTGAATACAACTACATCGGCGCCATTCTCGGTGAGCCGGTGCAGGTGGTGCCGGGTGAACTCACAGGTTTGCCGATTCCTGCGGGTGCCGAAATCGTGCTCGAAGGTTATTGTCATCCCGGTGATGTCAGAACCGAGGGGCCTTTCGGTGAATTCCATGGTTATTATCCGGGCAAGGAAGGCAAGGCGCCGGTGATGACTATCGAGAGGGTGTATTACCGCAATGATCCGATCATTGTCGGCAGCCCGCCGGCGAAACCGCCGAACGATTATTCGTATTCGAAGGCGGTGATGCGTTCTGCGTTGCTGTTCGATGCGCTGCTGGCCGCGGGCGTGCCCGATGTGCACAGCGTATGGGCGCATGAAATCGGCGGTGCGCGCATGTTCAACGTGGTGGCGATCCGCCAGCGCTATGCGGGGCATGCACGGCAGGCGGGGCATATCCTCAACCAGTGCGGCGTCGGCGCGTACATGTCGCGTTACACGGTGGTGGTGGACGAGGACATTGATCCGTCGAATCTGCAGGAAGTGATGTGGGCGGTGGCGACACGCACCGACCCCGAGGTGGACATCGACATCATCAAGCGCGGCATGGGTTCAAAGAATGATCCGATGTTTGTTGCCTATCGCTACAACGCGCCGTTCAATTCCAAGGCGATCATTGACGCCTGCCGGCCGTATGATCATTTGCATGAATTTCCGCCGGTGGCCGAAGCGAGCAAGGAATTGCAGGACAAGGTTCGCGCCAAATGGCAGGATTTATTCAAATAAGTACAACAATATAAGTTATTGTTTATAAAGGATATTTTATGATTCGCCCATTTATTCCCCTGGTGCTGGCTGCAATCTTTGCGACGACGGCGCAAGCTGCCGACAGCTATCCGAACAAACCCATTCGTGTACTGGTGCCGTTCGCACCTGGAGGTGTAGTCGACACTTCGGCGCGCATCCTTACCAACAAGATCGCGGAAGACAAAGGTTGGCAGTTTGTTGTCGATAACCGTCCGGGTGCCAACGGCTTTATTGCGACCGGCACCACGGCCCGCGCCAATGCTGATGGCTACACCCTGCTCGCCGCACACACCGGCGAGATGTCGGTTAACCCGGTGCTGTTCAAGAGCATGCCTTACGACGTCGAACGCGATTTCACGCCGATCATCATGATCAGTGATGCGCCGATGCTGGTGGTGGTCAACGCCAGTTCGCCGTTCAATTCACTGAAGGATCTGATTGCCGGCGCCAAGGCCAAGCCGGGCCAGCTGACCTTCGGTTCGCCGGGAACGGGTTCCGTCAATCACATGGCCACCGAATGGCTGGTGAATGCGGCCGGTGCCAAAGCATTGCATGTGCCTTACAAAGGCGGCGCACCCGCGGTATCCGCGGTAGCGGGCAACGAAGTGGTATTTACCGTCGCCGGATTACCCGGTGTGTTGCCGCACTTGCAGGCGAAACGCGTCAAGGTGCTGGGCGTAACCACGGCCAAACGTTCGCCGCAGGTGCCCGATTACATGTCGGCGCAGGAAGCCGGGATACCCGGTGTCGACGCGTCAATCTGGGTCGGCCTGTTTGCGCCGAAGGGTACGCCTAAAGAAGTGGTTGCCAAACTCTACCAGGCCTCAGCGGATGTACTGAAAAATCCTGACATCAAAAAGCGTTACGCCACGGTTGGCGGCGCCGAAACCACGACCATGGGCACCGAAGAATTCAACAAGCGTATTCGCAGTGAACTGGAACGTTACCGCAAGGTCGCGGCCCAGGTCGGCATCCAGCAGCAGTAATTCTTCGAGACTACGTAAAAAAAGCCGGTGGTCACCGGCTTTTTTTACGGATATCTCTAGTCATTGCCGGGGGATTTTTGCGGCTCTTGCCACTTTTTCCCATCTTTCGATATCGCGCCGGATCTGGGCAGCGAATTCCTCGGGGCTGTTGCCGATTGCCTCGGCACCCTCAGCGGCAAGTTTTTGCCGGATGTCAGGCAGCGCAAGCATTTGCACGGTTTCGGCATGCAGTCTCATGATCAATTCTCTCGGCGTTCCTGCGGGCGCGAGCACCCCGTACCAGGAGCCGGCTTCGAATTCGGGAATTCCGGATTCAGCAAAAGTCGGTAGTTCGGGCAGCGTCGGTGTGCGTTTCGCCGAGGCCACCGCCAGTGGGCGAAGACGCCCCGCTTTCACCAACGGCAGCACTGCGGGCAGGGAATTGAACATCAGTGATACATGGCCGCCGGTCAGGTCATTGACCGCCGGCGGTCCGCCTTTGTAGGCAACGTGGTTAATATTGATGCCGGCCATCGTGCGAAGCATCTCGCCGGCAAGATGGGCCGAACTGCCGGTACCGAAGGACGCGTAGTCGAGTTGGCCCGGCCGCGACTTGGCCAGTGCGACCAGCTGTTGCAAGGTGCGGGCCGGCACTGACGGATGTACCACCAGCAGGAAGGGGGAATCGGCGAAATTGCTGACCGGCATGAAATCCCTGACCGGATCGTAGGGCAGCTTCGCATAAACCGCTGGATTGGTAGTGTGCGTGCCGGTGGTGCCGAAGAGCAGCGTATAACCATCGGCGGGCGCTTTGGCGACAAACTGTGTGCCAATGATGCCGGCGGCTCCGGCCCGGTTGTCGACGATGGGTGTCTGTTTCCACGCTTCGCCCAGTTTCTGCGCAAAGGCCCTTGCGAAGATGTCGGCGTTACCGCCGGCGGGAAAGGGTACGACGAGACGGATCGGTTTCGCGGGATACGGCTGGGCGGCTGCCGGCAAGGTTACGGCAGCGAAGACGGCAGCAAACAGGTAATACAGATGGTGGCGGTTGCTCATGCTTCCTCCGGAGGTTCGAATCCCTGGCTCAGGCTGTGGCGGGGGTTTTTGCCGGTATTCCGCCGCGCTGAACCCAGCGATAACGTTCAGTCAGTGATTCGGCGAGCGGTCGGCGTTTCCCGTCGGGTACCGCGATCCACATACGCAGCAGATGGCGCTGGCGGTCGGGTTCAGGGTAATCCTCATAGGCTTCCCGCGCGTGCATCATGGTGTGGTTGTTGATCAACTGGATGTCGCCTTCCTGGAAGTCCATGGTCAGCATCAGCTCCGGACGGTTGGCGATGTCCTGTACTGCGAGCAATGCTTCCCGCTGAAGCGGCGTAGGCCGGTATTGTTCGCCGAAACGCGCGGCCGATTCGTAGTACACCAGGCTGCAGATGCGTGAGGTGATGCGGCCCTGGTACTGACTGAACATGGGGATGCTGAACCAGGGCTTCTCTCCTTCAGGCTCCTCGCCGCGCCAGTCGAGATGGAACGGGCAGTACAGCACATCGAGCAGGTCCGGGCGCTCCTCACGCAAAACGTTGTGGATGGCCAGGGCGCTGGTGAGCTTGCTGGCCCCGCCGGATTTCGCGGTGCGCAGGCAGAACAGGCCGAGGACATCGATGGGCAGCATGTCGGTATGGAAATCCATGCGCTGGTTGGTCTGGTAGGCGCGGGCGTTCGGATCACTGATCACGCGCCCCTCGTCGCGCACATGTCCGAGCAGGTGGCCGCGTGCGTTCTGCGAGACCGGAACACCGAAGTAACTGGTGATGCCCCAGTAGATCAGTTCGCAGTCACTGTCGCTGTAGCGTTCGCGCGGGATGCCGCGGATCAGCTTGAATCCGCGACCGTTTTCGATTTCGTCGAGGATAGTGTCGAGCTTTTTCCTCAGTTGCGGAAGCGGAAAGCTTTCGGACGGAAAAGGAATGCGTGCACCGCTGCGTTTGAGCTGTTCCAGTGCGGCATCGATCTCTTCGATGTCTGCGGCGTCTAGGCGGCAGGTCCAGGCTGTATCCTGCTGGATCTCCGGTCCGGTCCATGCATCGGGGCTGATGATCAGCGGCTGGCGTGCGGGCATATTCGGCTTTCAGCGGTTTCCGGTCATCAGTGCGTCTTCAAACAGACCCGTGATGGTGTGAACAGAGGGTGCGGCGACGTTGTGTTTTTGGCCGAGCAGCTGAGATGCTGCGGGCGAGGGGGTGCCGGGGTGACGGACGTGCAGATGCCTTCGGGCAGTCAAGGCAAGCTGTTGCGGCTTTCGTGAATCCCATACCGACCTCCTCCGGGTTTCTTGTATTGGGTAACGACTGCAGCTGCTGGCTAAATGTCACCATATTGATTTGTGCCGGTCAAACTCCGCAAAGTGGACGTACTCCGCCGGTTCTTTGTTGTCAGCCTGCGGATAATTGAGGCGGGGCAGGAGGCTATGTCCAGCCTTGCTCAGGACAGCCGTGGATTCAGCAGATCGCGCAACCTGTCGCCGACCAGATTGATGGCGACAATGATTACCAGCAGGGCAATGCCGGGGAAAAAGCTGATCCAGTATTTGCCTGACAGCAGATGGGCATATCCGTTGGCGATCAGCAGGCCCAGCGAGGGTTCGGTAATCGGTAGTCCCAATCCAAGGAAGGACAGGGTCGCTTCCAGCGCGATGGCCTGTGCGATCTGCACCGTGGCGACCACCATCACCGGAGGCAACACGTTGGGCAACACATGGCGCAGCAGAATGCGTGATTCGGCGACCGCCATGCACACTGCAGCCTCGATATACTCTTTCCTTAATTCCACCAGTGCTGCGGCGCGGACGGTGCGTGCGTAATACGCCCATTGCACGACCACCAGCGCGAAGATGATGCGGTCTATTCCCTGGCCGGTCAGTGCGAGCAGGATCAGCGCAACCAGAATGGCGGGAAAGGACAACTGCAGATCAACGATCCGCATGATCAGACCGTCAATCCAGCCGCCGGCGCGGGCGGCGACCAGCCCGGCGATCAGTCCGATTCCCAGTGCGAGGGCGGTGGAGGCAATGCCGACGCCAAGGCTGATGCGCAAGCCGTAAAGGATGGCCGACAACATGTCACGGCCCTGATCGTCGGTGCCCAGCCAGTAGATCAGTCCGGCGCTGCCTTGCGCACCGGGTGCAAGTTTGGCGTCGAGGATGTCGAGTTGCGCCAGGTCGTAAGGGTCCTGCGGCGCCAGCCACGGCGCTGCAAATGCAGCGAATGATATTGCGGTCAATACCCAAAACGCCACGACGGCAATCCGGTCGCGACTGAAATGTGCGGCGATCACCCGGGTCGGCAATGCAGTCGCAGTCACCGTGCGTCTCCTGCCTGCACCCGTGGATCCAGTATTGCGTAGAGCAGGTCGACGAGCAGGTTGATCAGGATGAACAGGCAGACTGTCGCCAGCAGATAGGCGACGATCACGGGGCGGTCAAGTACGTTGATCGAATCAATCAGCAGCTTGCCCATGCCGGGCCAGGCAAAAACGGTTTCCGTGACGATCGCGAAAGCAATCAGCGAGCCCAGTTCAAGTCCGGCTACAGTGACGATGGGGATCAGGATATTGGGCAGCACATGTGAGCGCACGACCGCACTTTCACTGAGGCCCTTGGCACGGGCATAACGCACATAGTCCTGGAGCATTGCATCCTGTGTTCCGGCCCGGGTCAGGCGGATCAGCAGCGCGAGTTTGAACAGTGCCAGCGTAATTGCCGGCAGCAGCAGATGACGCAGGCCATCAATTGTGAAAATGCTCAGCGGAACACCGAAGACGTCGATGGTTGCGCCGCGGCCGGTTGTCGGCAACCAGCCCAGTTGAACCGAAAAAACCATGATCAGCATCAGCCCGACCCAGAAGGTCGGCAGCGCGAATCCGAATGTCGACAGCGTCATGATGATACGCGCCGGCCATGAGCGCGGGCGCAGTCCGGCGAGCAGGCCCAGCGGAATACCCAGGGCGATGGCGATCAGCATCGCTGTCAGCGCGAGTTCCAGTGTTGCGGGCATGCGTTCCAGAATCAGTGTGATGGCAGGTACGCTGGCAGCAAAGGAAATGCCAAGGTCGCCGCCCAGCGCGCCACGGAAAAACATCCAGTATTGTTCCCATAGCGGCCGGTCCAGTCCGAGCAGGGCTGTGGCGCGTGCGATTTCCGCCTGATCGGCCTGCGGGTTGATCAGCAGATCCACCGGATTGCCGATGGCATAGACCCCGGCAAAGACCAGCAGTGACATCACAAACAGTGTGGCTGCGCTCCAGACGAGCCGGCGCAGCACGTAGTTCAGCACTGCCGGGCCTCAGCGCGGCGTGAAGTGATGGGCAAAAGTGAACTCGTCAGTGCGGGCGATATAGGCAAGGTTCGCGCGCATCGCCCAGCTGACCACCTGGTGATGCACGGGTATCAAGGCGAGGTCCTGCATCGCCAGCGTATTGGCTTCGCGTGCCAGCGCTTCGCGTTTGCTGCGATCCACGCTGCCCAGTGCCTGCTCCATCAGTGTGTCGACTTTGGGATTGGCGTAGCGCCCCCAGTTCCATGCGCCGTAACCTTTGTCGGCGTTGGGTGCGGCGACCAGGGATCGCAGCGCCAGATCGGCGGCGAAGGAGCCCCAGCCGAGCAGCGAAAAGCTGGTTTCTTCCTTGCGCACGCGGCCGAGAAAGGCAGACATCGGTGCCGCTTCAACGCGGGTCTGGATGCCGATGCGCGCCAGCAGTTGCGCGATGGTCTGCAGCACCTGTTCATCGTTGATGTAACGGTTGTTCGGGCCTGCGAGCGTGACACGGAATCCGTTCGGATAACCGGCTTCGGCCAGCAGCCGTTTGGCGCCTTCGGGATCGTAGGGTTCTGCCTTCAACGCAGTGTTATGGCCGAATACACCCGGCGACACGATGTTGGCTGCGGGCATGGCGAGGCCTTCCATCACGCGTTCGGCAATGGCGCTGCGATTGATGCCTTTGGACAGGGCGCGTCTTACGCGCAGGTCCATGAACGGATTGCTAGCCAGAGGTTTGCCGTTGTTGTCGCTGACGCCGGGCGGCTGCGTGCGATATTGATCGAGGTGCAACACGATGGTCCGCCAGGATGTTGTCTGGGTAACGTGTAATTTATTGTTTTTAATAATGTTTTTGATGTCCGCCGAAGGCACGTGTTCAATCACGTCAAGTTCGCCGGAGAGCAGTGCAGCAGTGCGCGACGGATCGGCCGGCAAGATACGCAGGGTGACCCTGTCCCAGGCCGGTGCCTTGCCCCACCAGTGTTCGTTGCGGATCAGTTCCAGCCGGTCGCCGCGCTGGTAACGCAGGTAACGGTAGGGACCGGTGCCGACCATTGCGCGACCGGAGTCAAAGTCTTCAGGGCCTGCGTTTTGCGCGTGATTCTTTGACACGATAAGGATCGAGTTCAGATCTTCGGGCAGCGCGCCATAGGGATACTTTGTTCTGATCCGCAGCGTGTGAGCATCTACAACCGTGGTGGATGCAATGGCGCGTACGAAGGCTGCAAAGCCACCGGGGCTGCCCTTGATTGACAGCGGTCGCGCCAGCGAGAACGCGACATCTTCCGCGGTAAGCGGCGAACCGTCATGGAATTTCACACCGCGGCGCAGGTTGAATTCCCAGGTGGTCGCATCAATGGCGCGCCAGCGTTCCGCCAGGCCCGGGATCAACCGGGTTTGCGGGTCAACGTCGGTCAGTGATTCGAAGACATGCCGCGCCACGGTCAGGTTGGGTTGCGCGGCGAGGTATTGCGGATCGAGCGAAGTGACTTCGCCGGAGAGCCCGATACGCAGTTCGGCGGCATTGACGCAGACGGCCACCAAGCCCAGAGCCGCGCACAGCAGGCGCAGACCGGACAGCATCTGGATGTTGTTTTTCATGGTGCAAGCATACCGCATGATGCAGGGCCGGTTTGCTGCGTTGACAGCGTATGGAGCCCTGCCTATGCTGGCCCTTTAATAACGGATGTTCCGATGACGCCCCAAACCGCAGCCTCCGCAGAAACGCTGGCGTTGCTCAAAACGCTGATTGCGTTTCCAACCGTCAGCCGCGATTCCAACCTCGAACTCATAGACTACATACGGGAATATCTGCGTCCTCTGGATGCCGGGTGCCGGCTGACCTACGACCGTGACAAACGCAAAGCCAACCTGTTTGCCACGCTGGGCCCTCGCGACCAGTACGGCATCGTATTGTCAGGCCACACCGATGTGGTGCCGGTCGACGGACAGGACTGGGCTACCGATCCCTTTGTGCTGACCGAGCGTGAAGGGCGGCTCTACGGCCGGGGCACCTCAGACATGAAAAGCTTCATTGCCTGCGTGCTCGCGGTGATCCCCGGCGTGGTGAAGCAGGGGCTGCGCACGCCGGTGCACCTAGCATTCAGTTATGACGAAGAGGTCGGCTGCCTGGGGGTGCGCGGTTTGCTGAGTGATCTGCAGCAGGCGGGCATACGGCCGCGTTCCTGCATCGTCGGCGAACCCACGGAAATGCGGCCGGTAATCGCGCACAAGGGAAAGCAGAGTTTTCGCTGCACGGTGCGCGGGCTGGCTTCGCATTCGGCTTATGCGCCTTTTGGCGTCAACGCGGTGGAGGCTGCCGCCGAAGCGGTGGCCTTCCTGAAGCAGATGGCGCGACGGCATCGCGACCGCGGCCCTTACGACCGCGGTTTCGACGTGGCCTACACGACTGTCCATACCGGCGTGATTCATGGTGGCACCGCGCTGAACATCGTGCCCCACGAGTGCGTGTTTGATTTCGAGTTCCGCAATCTTCCGGGTGATGATCCCGATGCGTTACGCCGCGAATTCGAGACACATTTGCGTGGGGTCATCGAGCCGGAGATGCATGCCGTCGATCCGCGCAGCGGATTCAGCATTCAGAGGCTGTCTGAAATGCCGGCGCTCAATACCGGTGCCGAAGCCGGGATCACTGCGCTGGCGCAGGAGCTTTCAGGCAATAACGATATTGCCAAGGTGTCGTTTGGCACCGAGGCAGCGCATTTTCAGGTGGCTGGTGTGCCGACGGTGGTTTGCGGTCCGGGGTCGATTCGCGAGGCTCACAAGCCCGATGAATTCGTTACCCTTGCTCAGGTTGCACAGTGCGAAAACTTCCTGCGCCGGCTGGGCACCCGGCTGGTGGCCGGGAACCCCTGAGCGCCCGACTCAGTTGTCGGTGGTGGCGACGAACTTCGGATCGTCCTGGTGCTCGCGCTCGAATTGCAGGAACTCGTAATAGCCGCAGCGTTTCCCGTCCGGGTAGGAGTGGCACACTGTCGGGCGCGCTTCATAAACCGTGCAGCGCCGTTTCTTTGTATCGAACATTTTGCAGATCTTGCCAAAATGTTTGTCGTCCTGCTGTTTCAGCGAACGCACCTTCTCGGACCGGTCAAATCGCGTGTAACGTGACTCTGCCTGTGCGTAAGTGATGTCGAAATGTTTGGCCAGTCGTGCGATGTCACGCTTGCCAACTTCAATCAGCGGGTAGCTGCAGCAGTAACCCGGGCATTTGCTGCAATCATATTGAACAGCGGATTTTTTCGTGGTCTTGCTTGCGGCCATGTTGTCGTTAGCGCCGCGGCGGCGGCGTTTCCCTGAAAAAGCGCGCATTTTACCTGCGCGCGGTCTGCGGTGGTGGGTATTTAGTGGTGGAGAATCTTGGACAGAAACTGCTGCGCCCGTTCGGAGCGAGGTGTGCCGAAAAAATCCGCCTTCGGTGCGTCCTCAACGATCTCGCCGCGGTCCATGAAGATCACGCGATGCGCCACCTTGCGCGCAAAGCCCATCTCGTGCGTAACACACATCATGGTCATGCCTTCCTGCGCCAGTTCGACCATTACATCCAGAACCTCGTTGATCATTTCCGGATCGAGTGCCGAAGTCGGTTCGTCGAACAGCATGGCGATTGGATCCATCGCGAGGCCGCGGGCAATGGCCACGCGTTGCTGCTGGCCACCGGAGAGTTGCCCCGGGAATTTTTGCGCATGATCGATCAGACCAACGCGCTTGAGCAGGGCGCGGGATTTTTCCGTGGCCTCTTCGGTGCTGCGGCCGAGAACCTTGACCTGGGCGAGGTTCAGGTTCGCGATGACGTTCATGTGCGGAAACAGTTCGAAGTTCTGGAACACCATGCCGATCTTGGCGCGCAGTTGCGGCAGGTTGGTTGACTTGTCGCCCACAGACTGGCCGTTGACGATCATTTCACCCTGCTGGAAGGGCTCGAGGCCGTTGACGCACTTGATCAGCGTCGATTTTCCCGAACCCGATGGACCGCAGACGACGATGACTTCACCCTTTTCGACCTGGGTCGTGCAGTTTTTCAGTACCTGGAAGTTGCCGTACCACTTGCTGATGTTCTTGAATTCAATCATGGCCATGGGGAAATGCCTTCCTAACGCGGCGGGGTGATGCGCATTTGCAGCCGCTTGACGATTAACGACGCGATGAAACAGAGGACAAAATAAACCAATGCTGCGAACAGGTACATTTCCACCAGCCGGCCGTCACGCTGGGCGACCTTGCTGGCCGCACCCATGAAATCGGTGAGGCCCACCACATAGACCAAAGAAGTGTCCTGGAACAGGATGATGCCCTGCGTCAGCAGGATCGGCACCATGTTGCGGAAGGCCTGCGGCAGCACGACCTGGATGGTGGCCTGCCAGTAATTGAGCCCGAGCGCATAGGCGGCGTTGATCTGGCCGGCGGGCACGCTCTGGATGCCGGCGCGGATGATTTCGCAATAGTACGCAGCCTCGAATAGCGTGAAGGCGATCAGCGCCGAATGGAAGGGGCCGATGCCCTGGGCGTAGCTGTCGCCGGAGATGTGCTTGATGGCGATCGGCACCAGAAAATAGAACCAGAAAATCACCAGGATCAGCGGCGTCGAGCGCAGCAGATTGACATAGCCGCTGGCGGGCAGGCTGATCGTCTTGATGCTGGACAGGCGCATCAGCGCCAATACGGTGCCGAGGACAATGCCGCCAATCATGGCAAGCGCGGTGAGGCCCAGCGAAAACATCATGCCCTGACCCATATAGGGCAGGGCGCGCTGGATGACGTCGAAGTCGAAATCGCTGAACATGGCTTAGCGTCCCGTGCCGATGTAGCCCGGCACCCGAATCTTTGTTTCGACAAACTGCATGATGACCACCACTGCCAGTGTGATCACCACGTAGACGACGGTGGCGAGCGTAAAGATCTCGAAGGTGCGGAAGGTGTATTCGGAGATGGTCCGGGCCTGGGCGGTCAGTTCAAGTACGCCGATGGTCAGCGCGACTGAAGAGTTCTTGAATATGGTGAGGAATTCGGAGGTCAGCGGCGGCACCACGATGCGGTAGCCCATCGGCAGCAGCAGGTAGCGGTACACCTGCGGCATGGTGAGGCCGGTGGCCAGCGCGGCATGGGTCTGGCCGCGGGGGATGGAATCTATCCCCGAACGCACCTGCTCTGCGACGCGTGATGCGGTGTAGAAACCCAATGCAAAAACAGCACTCCAGAATTCGGGCATCGGCATGCCCTGTTTCATCCAGAGGCCCAGCGACTTGGGCACCAGTTCCGGCATGACGAAGTACCAGATGAACATGTGCACCAGCAGCGGAATGTTGCGGAACAGCTCGACGTAAACGGTGGCTGGGCCTCTGAGCCAGATCACCTTGGTCGTGCGCATGACGCCCAGTACCGAGCCCACGATGAAGGCAATGACCCATGCGCACAGCGATACCAGCATCGTCCATTTGATGCCGGTAATTACCCAGTCGAGGTAGGTGCCGCCGCCGGAAAAAGCCGGTTGTGAGAGAAAGCCGAAATCCATGGGGTCAGTGTAACGGGAAATGCGGGATAAAAAAAACCGGAGAGCGGGGCTCTCCGGCTGGGTTCAGCAGTTCTCCGCCATCAGCACTTCATCTTGCCGCAGGCGCCGACACCGGTGTTGTTCGGGCTCTTGATCGCAGCCTTGAGTCCATCGGACATCGGGAAACCCAGGTTGATGCCCTTGGGCGGGATTTTTGACTCGAACCACTTGGTGTAGATCTTGTTGATTTCGCCGCTCTTGTAGATCGCGGTCACGGCATCATCGACCAGTTTCTTGAAGGCCGGGTCATCGCGACGCATCATGATCGCGTAGGGGTCGTCTGAGAGGAACTCGCCGATGACGACGAAATCATCCGGGTTCTTGGCGCCCGCTTTCAGGCCGTAGAGCAGGATGTCGTCCATCGGAAAAGCGGCGGCACGGTCAGTCTGCACGGCGAGGAAGGACTCAGCATGATCCTTGGACGGAATGAAGTTGATACCGAGTTTTTTCTCGTCGTTGTAGGCCTTCATCGCGCGCTCGTTTGTGGTGCCCTGGGTGAAGACCACGGTTTTGCCTTTGAGGTCGTCGTAACCCTTGATGCCGGAACTCTTCTTGACGATGATCTTGGTGCCGGTGACGAAATAAGTCGGAGCGAAGTCCACCTGTTTCTGGCGCTCGACCGAGTTCGTGGTCGAACCGCATTCGAGGTCGATGTTGCCGCCCATCAAGATCGGAATCCGCGTCTGCGAGGTGACCGGCACGAACTCGACTTTCAGATTCGGCATTTTCAGTTCGGCTTTGACCTTGTCGACGATTTTCATGCAGATATCGACGCCGTAGCCGATTGGCTTCTGCTGGTCATCGAGGTAGGAAAACGGCACCGAGGCGTCGCGATGACCGACCTTGATGACGCCAGTGTCCTTGATTTTTTTCAGCGTGCCGGTCAGTTCCTGTGCCTGTACCGGCGCAGTGAACAGGCTTGCGGCGGCAATGGCGGCCACCAGATGAGAAATGCGAAGCATGGAAATCTCCTGTAGCAGTTGAGAGAGTCGGGGCCGTTTTTTGTTGCACGGCGAAGAATCGTTGCAATGGGCAATCTAAGGGAAGCCTGCTGTTTTGTCCAGCAGCCAGGCACGGATGCCTGCTAAAAAAATGATCATTTACAAATGGTTAGCGTGCCTGTGTCGCTGTGCGATGCCATGCCACGCAGGCCCGTGCCAGTGCACGTGTTGCATCAATACAGTGCATGGATGCCGGATGTGCTGCAAATTCAACAGCGACCGGTGTTTCGGTGCAGGCCAGCACGACGGTGCATGCACCGGCGTCGAGCAGATTTTCAACCGCCTGAATGGCCAGGCGATGCGCACCTTGCAGGTCGTTGGCTTTGACGCAGGCGATGGCCGGCAGCACCAGTTCATCCTGATCGGCGCGGCTGCTGATCAAATAGTCCAGCCCGTGCGCCGCAAAGCGTTGCTGGAAAAAGCCCGCCATGATGGTGCCTTCAGTGCCAATCAAGCCGATCTTGCCGCTGGTGATGCCGCGTTCGGCCAGCAGGTCGCAGACCGCATCGGCAATGTGCAGTATGGGCAGTCCGCCCTCCCGAACGAGATCGTCGTGCCAGAAATGCGCGGTATTGCAGGCGATGGCCACCGCCTGGGCGCCGGCCTGTTTCAGTGTGGCAATGCCGCGCAGCATGTGCG
This sequence comes from uncultured Bordetella sp., assembly GCA_964531455.1. GTDB lineage: Bacteria > Pseudomonadota > Gammaproteobacteria > Burkholderiales > SG8-41. Next base: position 13,679 of record CAZHFZ010000004.1, on the reverse strand, counting down.
GCAGCGGTGATTCGCCGTTGCCGGTGATCGCCGGCGGCCGGTCGGGGATCTGCGGCACGCCATAGGCGATATAGGGGATGTGGTCCTGATCGCGGCTGGCGGGTGTTTCGGCGACCAGTTTGGCCAGAAAGTCAGCTGTAGCAAGAGGGCCCATGCCGCCGAGAACACCCAGCAGCGGGGAAGGGGGAATAGGCGGCATGGTCGGGCTGGTGTGAGAATCCGGAAAGGGGGAGGAGTCAGTGTTGCAGGCTGCAGTTAGGGACGCAAGCTTCACAAAAGCTTCACGACGGGGTATTCATAGTTGTTGGCAATTGTTACTGCACAGGGCGGCTTGCTCCCACGGTCCAGGTTATTCCGGGGCCGCCCCCTCGCAGAGCGAGACATATAACCCAACAAGGAGTCCTACCTAATGTCCGTTAAATCCAAAACTGCTCAGGGCAATGCGGTGAAATTCGCCAATATGGGCACTTTGCAGAAGCTGACCTTCATTGGTAAAACCAGCGTATTTCTGCTGACCTTCGGATTCGCCTTCCCGAACATTTTGGGCGAATGAGCGGTAAAGCCCGGCGCGCGGTAGCGCGCCGGCTCTGCTGAAACTTTCGGCAGCCCTAGTCCAGAAACTCCTCGATCAATCGCGCGACTGCTGCCGGCTGGTCGTGGTGCATCATGTGTCCCGCTTCATCGATCCACGCCTCGCGGTAGTCCTGGAATGCGCCCTTGCGCTCGGCGAGTTCTTTCGCCGAATCACTCAGATAGCCGGTGCCTTTGGAATCCCGCGCGAACACCCATAACACGGGCGCCTTGCACTCGCGCCAGCAGGCGATTAACTCTTCAATGCGGAACAGCACCGGGTTGCTGCGTTTGTGGCGCGGGTCATGCACCAGCTCAATTTTGTCGGTTGCAGTTTCGTGTGCCCAGGCACGGGCGATGAATTGCGCTTTTTCCGGCGTCAGCCGCGGGTTATCGCCGTGCAGGCGTTTGGCCAGCGCATCGAACGAGGCATAGACGCGGAATCGGGGTTCTGCGGACAGTTCGTCTAGCCAGCGGCGGTATCGCTCCGGCGCCTCGGATGGTGTGGTTCGCTTCAGGCCGAAACCTTCAAAAGAAAGCACTTTCGCGACCCTTGCCGGCCGAATGCCCGCATAGGTGCAGGCGATCACGCCACCCATGCTGTGGCCGACCAGTCGCGCCGGCTCGTCCGGCGCATAGATCTCCAGCAGCGCATCAAGATCAGCGTAATAGTCCGGAAACCAATATCCTCCGCCCGCCCAAGCGGAGTGACCGCAGCCTCGCCAGTCAGGCGCAACAACTCGCCAGTCCCGCTGCAATTCGTCTACGACAAACTGGAAAGATGCAGAAACGTCCATCCAGCCGTGGAGCAGGAACAGTGGCGGCGCAGCAGCGTCCCCCCAGATGCGCACGTGGTGGCGCAGGCCGTTGATATCGTGAAATTCGGAATGGCTGCGCTTTGCGGCTGCGGCGGTCATGGAGTTCGTCATTTCGGCTGGGGTTGTTCAGTTGGCTGTGGGCAAGGCGCAGACTTTGAGGCAAGTAACGGCGGCGCCAGTATAATGGTCTTCGATGAACAGGCAGAAAACGGACTTGGTGTGGATCGGGACTGCTTGCGATGGCCGGTAACGATTCGATGATGCGTGCCGATGCCGTCGTGCTCGGTGCGGGAATGGTCGGCATCTGCGTAGCGCTGCACCTGCAGAAACGGTCGCGCAAGGTGGTGCTCGTCGACCGTCGTGGAGCCGCCGAGGAAACTTCCTTCGGCAATGCCGGGCTGATCCAGCGTGAGGGTGTTTATCCCTACGGTTTTCCGCACGATTTTGGTGCCCTGTTGCGTTACGCGCTCAACCGCACCATTGATGCGCATTACCATCCCACGGCGTTGCCCGCGCTGGCGCCGTTCCTGTGGCAGTACTGGAAACATTCCCGTCCGGCGCGCCATGCCGAGGTCGCGCGGCGTTATGCCCGTCTGATCGAGCACTGCCTGTCGGAGCACCATGTGCTCGCCGGGGAGTCGGCAGCGCAAGGCCTGTTGCACAGCCGCGGCTGGATCAAGGCCTTCCGCACCGAGCGCGAACGCGACCGGCGTTACGCGGAAGCCGAACGCTGGCATCGCGAATTTGGCGTCAACTACCGGATGCTTGATGCCCGCGCGCTGCAGCAGGTCGAGCCGCATGTTGCTCCGGTACTGGCCGGTGCGTTGCACTGGACTGATCCCGCAAGCGTGGATGATCCGCAGGCCCTCGCGCAGGCCTACCTGCGGCGTTTCGAAGCACTGGGTGGCCGTTTCGTTCAGGGCAATGCGGCCAGCCTTGAGGAGGACGGCAAGGGCTGGCGCCTGCGCACCGTGGAAGGTTCCGTTGCCGCAGGTCAGGCGGTGATCGCACTGGGCCCCTGGTCCGACGTAATGACACGCGCCTTGGGTTACGAACTGCCGCTGGCGGTGAAACGCGGTTATCACATGCACTATCGGGCAGCGGGTGTCGCGCGCCTCAACCACCCGCTGCTGGATACCGAGCGCGGTTATTTCCTTGCGCCAATGCAGCGTGGCATTCGCCTGACAACCGGTGCGGAATTCGCGATGCGAGACGCGATCAAGACGCCGGTGCAACTCGGGCGGGCGGAACCTGTGGCGCGGGATCTTTTTCCGCTTGGTGAACGGCTGGATGCCGAACCCTGGATGGGGGCGCGGCCCTGCACGCCCGACATGCTGCCGGTCATCGGTCGCGCGCCGCGGCATGCCAGCCTGTGGTTTGCCTTCGGTCATGCCCACCACGGCTTCACGCTGGGGCCGGTGACTGGGAGGCTGTTGGCGGAAATGATTGCCGGAGAAGCGCCGTTCGTCGATCCGGCGCCGTTCGCGCCTGAACGTTTCGGCTGATTGGTCGTGCGCTCAGTTGCGGGCGCGCCGACAGGAAAATCCCGATCACCGTGAATATCTGTTTGCCTGGCAACAATTGCTTGGCGGTGACCTCGACATCGACTGCCCAAATGATGCCGGTGAGCACCGCCAGTGCCCGGTAATCAGCGCAAAACTCCCGGGGTGGATAGTGGTGCGAGGTTTTTAAGTGGCACCGGCTCCGCAGGCAGGCCTGGCGGGGGCTTGAAGTTGCTGCGTTACGCGGCAGTTCTGTTCCGGATTCTTCAGTGCCATTTATCGTTACTGCCGGCGGGCTGCACAGTTAGTACGCAGAAAGCTTCGCTATGTGGCGGATTTTATTGGTGTAAAACAATCCTGCCTGCGCAGATTATTCTGGTCGGCAGCACACCGTAAAATAGCGCCCTATGCAACCGTCGTTCGTCCATCTCCGCCTGCACAGCGAATACTCCATCGTTGATGGCATCGTGCGCATCGAAGATGTTGTGGCTGCGGCGAAGGCAGATGGCATGCCGGCACTGGCATTGACCGATCTGGGCAATGTGTTCGGTATGGTCAAGTTCTACAAGGAGGCGCGCGGCAAGGGCGTCAAGCCGATCATCGGCTGCGACCTGCTGCTGAGCAACGAGGCCGACCGCGACAATCCGTTCCGCCTGTTGCTGCTGGCGCAGAACCATGAAGGTTATCTGCGGTTGTGTGAGCTGTTGACCCGTGCCTATCGCGGCAACCAGTATCGCGGCCGCGCCGAGGTGATGAAGGCCTGGTTTGACGAGGTTGGCACCGGTGGTCTGATCGCGTTGTCCGGCGCGCACCTGGGCGACGTCGGTCAGTCGTTGATTGCCGGTCATGATGACAGTGCACGCCGGTTGGCGCTTGACTGGTCAAGGTTGTTTCCCGGGCGGTTTTATCTCGAAGTGCAGCGGCTGGGCACGCAGGCCATGACTGTTGGTGCTGCATCGGTGCCGGTGGAAACCCATGTCGGACGCGCTTTACAGCTCGCCGGTGAGTTGGGCCTTCCGGCCGTGGCTACCCATCCGGTGCAGTTTCTCAAGTCTGATGAATACCGCGCGCACGAGGCACGGGTTTGCATCTCCGAGGGCTACATTCTTTCGGATCAGCGCCGTCCACGGAAATTCAGTACCGAACAGTATTTCAAGACCCAGGCTGAAATGGCGGAACTGTTCGCCGACGTGCCTGAGGTTCTTGAGAATTCAGTCGAGATCGCCAAGCGTTGCACGCTCAGCCTGACGCTGGGCAAAAGCCGCTTGCCGCACTTTCCGACGCCGGAGGGTGTCAATCTCGAGGAACATCTGCGCGCCTGCGCCGGTGAAGGGCTGACGACGCGACTTGCCGAGCTGTATCCGGATGCTGCGGAACGTGAGAAGCAGGAGCCCGCGTATAGGGACCGGCTGGAGTTTGAAACCAAAACCATCGTGCAGATGGGTTTTCCGGGTTACTTCCTGATCGTCGCCGACTTCATCAACTGGGCCAAGAACAACGGTGTTCCGGTTGGTCCCGGCCGTGGTTCGGGCGCCGGTTCGCTGGTGGCTTACAGTCTGGGCATTACCGATCTCGATCCCTTGCGCTACAACCTGCTGTTCGAGCGCTTCCTCAATCCGGAACGCGTGTCGATGCCCGACTTCGATATCGACTTCTGCCAGGACGGCCGCGACCGCGTCATCGATTATGTGAAGCAGCGTTACGGTGCCGACTCGGTGTCGCAGATCGCCACCTTCGGCACCATGGCCGCCAAGGCGGTGGTGCGTGATGTCGGCCGCGTGCTTGATCTCGGCTACAACTTCTGCGACCAGCTGGCCAAGTTGATTCCCTTCCAACCGGGCAAGCTGATCACGCTGGAAGAAGCGCGCAAGATGGAGCCGCAGCTGGCCGAGCGCGAGAAAAACGAAGAGGAAGTTGCCGAACTGCTGGAACTCGCCGGCACGCTGGAGGGCATGACCCGCAATGTCGGCATGCACGCCGGCGGTGTGCTGATCGCGCCGGGAAAACTCACCGATTTCTGCCCGCTGTATGTTGCCGATGCATCGAACTCCGCAGTCAGTCAGTTCGACAAGGATGACGTCGAATCCATCGGCCTGGTGAAGTTCGACTTTCTCGGCCTGACCACGCTGACCATCCTCGACTGGACTTTGCGTTACATACGCCAGCTGGATCCGTCATCAACACTGAAGCTTGAAAAACTGCCGCTCGATGACCGGGCGTCTTACGCAATTTTCCAGCAAGCCAATACCTCGGCCGTGTTCCAGTTTGAATCGCGCGGCATGCGCGACATGCTGAAAAGTGCGAAGCCTGACCGCTTCGGTGACATTATCGCGCTGGTCGCGCTGTATCGTCCGGGCCCGATGGAACTGATCCCGGAGTTCTGTGCCCGCAAACACGGCAAACGTTTCAGTTATCCCGATCCCCGCGTCGAAAGCATCCTTTCCGAGACTTACGCCATCATGGTGTATCAGGAGCAGGTGATGCAGATGGCGCAGATCATCGGCGGCTACAGCTTGGGTGGCGCCGACCTGCTGCGCCGTGCGATGGGCAAGAAAAAGCCCGAGGAAATGGCCGAGCATCGCGGGCTGTTCCGCGAGGGCGCCGCGAAGAACGGACTTACCCAGGTAAAGGCCGACGAACTGTTCGACCTGATGGAAAAGTTCGCGGGTTACGGCTTCAACAAGTCACACGCTGCAGCGTATGCGCTGGTGGCTTATCACACCGCATACATGAAGGCGCACCATACCGCCGCGTTCATGGCAGCCAACATGTCGGCGGTGATGAACGACACCGACAAGGTGCAGCAACTCGTCGACGATGCGCGCGAAAACGGCCTTGAAGTGCTGGCCCCGGACGTCAACGCCGGCGGTTACCGTTTTGCGCCGGTCGACGTAAAGCGCATCCGTTACGGTCTTGGCGGTGTCAAGGGTACTGGTGAAGGTGCAATCAACCACATCGTCGAAGTGCGTGAGGCGGGTGGCCCGTTTAAAGACCTCTTTGATTTCTGTCATCGTCTGGACAAGCGCGTGGTCAACCGCCGCGTGGTCGAGTCACTGGTGCGCGCCGGTGCTTTCGACAGCGTCAACGACAACCGCGCCGAACTCATGGCTTGTGTCGGGCTGGCGCTGGAATCTGCCGAGCAGGCCAGTCGCGCAGCTTCGCAGAACAGCCTTTTCGGTGATGCCGCCGATGCGCCCCGTGTAGTGGCGCCGTCGAATATTCCGCGCTGGAGCAAAAAGGAGCTGTTGCAGAACGAGAAGCTGGCGCTGGGGTATTACCGCAGCGACCACCTGTTCAATGTTTACCGCGATGAAGTGCGGCGCATGGTGGGCCGCAAACTTGGAGAGCTGCAAACCGCCAGCGATATCGCCGGACGCTCGGTTACGGTTGCCGGCGTTGTGCTGTCGGTGCGGGTGCAGAACACCGCAAGTGGCCGCATGGGAATCGTGCTGCTGGCGGACGATACGGGTAAACACGAGATTGTGGTGTTCCGCGAAGCGTTTGACCGTTTCCGTCACAAGCTGCGCGAGGATGAACTGCTGGTCATGGAAATCCGCGGCAAACAGCGTTACCGCAGCGCAGAGTCGGAAGGTGAAAATGGCGGCAACGGCGGCGACAATTCGCTGCGCCTGGAGGCGGTGAATGTCCTTGATCTGAATGAGGCGCGTAACCGGTATGCCCGCGGCATCAAGCTGATTTGCAATGGCCAGTCATCAGGCAGCAAACTCAAGGAGCTGCTGGCGCCGCACCGCCAGGGCGCTTGTCCGGTGGCAGTCGAATATTCGAGTGACGGCGCTCGCTGCGAGGTCAAGCTCGGTCCGGCCTGGCAGGTGAATATCAACGAGGATCTGATTCGTGCATTGTCGGAATGGCTGCGTCCGGAAAACGTCAGGGTTCTTTATGGCAGCAATATGGAGCAGGGCGGCGGTGCCGAATAGTTTCTTTCGCGCAGTTCTTCTGCTGATGTTGTTGTGCGTTCCTCCGGTCAGTGCCGGCGAGGCCGAATGGAAAACGCTTTTCGATCAGGCAAATCTGCATTTGCAACGAGGGAATATCGAGCAGGCAGAACTGTTTGCGCGCGAGGCCATAGGCGAAGCGGAACGCAGCTTCGGGCGCAGTCATCGCGCCTTTGATCAGAGCATCGCGACGCTGGGCCTGGTATTGCGTTTTGCGCAGCGATACCCGGAGTCTGAAAAAGAACTGCGACGCGCGCTGGCCCTGCGCGAAAAGTCGCTGGGGCCGCGTGATCCCGCGGTCGGCATCCTGCTCAACAATCTTGCCGATGTCGTGCAGGCACAGAAGAAATTTGCCGAAGCCGAGAAGTTGCACCGCAGGGTGCTGGCAATTTTCGAGAAGGCCTACGGTGATGATCCGAAAACGGCGGCGAGTCTGAACAATCTCGGTGCGGTGCTGCAGGCGCAGGGACGCAATGCCGATGCCGAACCCGTACTGCGCCGGTCACTGGCGATGAAGGAAAAAACGCTGGGACCGAACAATCCGAGCGTCGCGCACACACTGAACAATCTCGCCCAGGTACTGGACGCACTGGGTCGCAAGGCCGAGGCGGAGAAACTGGCGCAGCGTGCGGCTGCCATACACCGGGGCACGCCCGCGCCGAAGAGTTAATCCAAGTAATTGTTTTTAAAGACTATTCTGTGGGCAGCACGACAAAGCCGTCGTGCGCATACTCGGCGTTGCTGATTTCGACGGTGGTGACTTCTGCTGCGCGCGGCCCGCGTTTTGCACATTCAATGATTTCGGCGACGGCGGCAGCGCTGCCCTGAACAAGGGCTTCCACGCTGCCATCAAGCCGGTTGCGCACCCAGCCTTTGATGCCCAGCTGGCCAGCCTTGTATTCGATGTATTTGCGGTAACCCACGCCCTGCACGCGTCCGCGTGCAACAAGACGGCGGGTGACGGCTTCATGCGCAGACATGACTTCAGTGCCCGGCAATTTCACGCGCCCGTGCGACGCCGGCGGCGCGGTGCGCAAACAAAGAGTCGGCGCCAAGCCGGTCCGTGAAGCCTGAGCGCTTGAACAACGACATCGGCTGCGCACCCGCACCGGTGATGATCAGCGTCTTGCCGTTTTTTTCCATTTTGCGGCGCAGTGATTCCAGGATGTCGAGTCCGGTGGTATCGACATTGATGGCTTTCTGCATGTCGAGGACGATCACCCGCGCCGGGTCGGCGGGGGCGGCGCGTTCCAGCAACGGTTCGATGCGATTGGCCGAGCCGAAGAACAGCGATCCAAAAAATTCATACGAGCGCACCCGGTCGCCGGCAATGCTGTCGGGGCCGTTATCAACGATTTCGGTGAGTGATGAAATGCGCGTAATGAAAAACAGCGCCGCCATCACCATTCCAACCTCGACGGCAACCGTCAGGTCAAACACCACTGTCAGCACGAAAGTGGCGAGCAGGATGGCGCGGTAGTTCATGGTGTAGCGGCGCATTTCACCGAAGTGGCCCCATTCGCCCATATTCCAGGCAACGACCACGAGGATGGCCGACAGCGCGGCCAGCGGAACATGTTTGGCCAGCGGTGCTGCGACAAGGATGATGCCGAGCAGCGTCAGTGCATGGACGATGCCGGCAATCGGACCGAAGGCACCCATGCGCACATTCGTGCTGGTGCGGGCGATGGCGCCGGTGGCGCAGAATCCGCCGAACAGCGGCGCGACAATGTTGGCGATACCCTGTGCAATCAGTTCCTGATTGGGGTTGTGCCGGTCGTCGATCATGTTGTCGGCGACGGTAGCCGACAGAAGGGACTCGATGGCGCCGAGCAGCGCGATGGCGATCGCCGGGGCCACCAGGTGACGCAGTGTTTCAAGCGACAATTCCGGAAATGCAAATGTCGGCAACGACTGCGGAATGCCGCCGAATTTGCTGCCGATTGTTTCCACCGGCAGATCCAGACCGGCGACGACCAGGGTGCCGAAGACCAGCGCAACGATGGGACTGGGCAAGAGGCGCCATTTTTTCGGCCAAGCGAGGATCAGGATCAGGCAGGCAATGCTCAGTCCGACGGTATGCCAGTTGATGGTATTCAGTGAGTGCCACAGTACCTTGATCTGGGCAAAAAATTCAGCTGGCAGCTTGTCGGTGGTCAGGCCCAGGAAATCCTTGACCTGCGACAACAGGATCAGCACTGCGATGCCTTTGGTGAAACCGCTGATTACCGATACCGGGATGAAACGGATCCATGTGCCCATGCGCAGCAGACCCATCGCCAGCAGCATCACGCCGGCCATCAGCGTGCAAATCAGCAGATTGGCGACGCCATAGTTGACGACGATGCCGTAGACAATGACGATGAAGGCGCCGGTAGGACCGCCGATCTGGACGCGTGAGCCGCCGAGAAGTGAAATGATGAAACCGGCAATGATGGCCGTGTAGATGCCGGATTCCGGCGTCATCCCGGAGGCGATGGCAAACGCTATCGCCAGCGGCAGCGCAAGAATGCCAACGGTGATGCCGGAAAGGATGTCAGTACGCAGGCGTGCAACGGTGTACTCGCCGTACATTTCAAGCAGGCGTGGACGGAAAGCGGGAACCTTGAGCATCACTTGGGCTGGTCTTCGGTTGGTGCGTGCTAAAAAATCAGTTTGAACGGAATTTGCGGACCATCTCCTGATCCAGTTCAATGCCGAAGCCCGGTCCCGTGGCCACTGGCATGATGCCGTTCTTGATCTGCGGACGGTTTATCCACATTTGCTGCCACACCGGGTCGCGCTGCGGATCAGCAAAACATTCGGCGTAGGTGCCGTGGGGGACAGCGGCCAGCATGTGACTGGCGATCTGTGCCTCCTCGTGATGCGCCATCGACAGTCCTGCCGCCGACGCCATGCCTGCGGTGCGCAGCCAATCGGTAACGCCACCGCCTTCGGAGGCGTCGTAATTGACCAGATCAATCGCGCGCGCGTCGATCAGGCGGCGGATCGCGTGGCTGGTGATTTCGCTCTGACCGGCGGCCACCGGCATCGGGATGGCCTGGCGCACGCGCGCCATCTGCGCGGCATCGTCATACCAGTGACAGGGCTCTTCGAACCAGCGGATGTTGTACGGCTCGACCAGACGTGCGAAACGGATGGCGTCTTCGGCTGCCCAGCCGCGGTTGGCATCGACGCAAAGGATGAAATCATCGCCGACGGCTTTGCGCGCAACGGCGACACGCTGTGCATCTTCTTCCGGTGACAGGCCGCCGACCTTGAACTTGCAGCCGGCCATGCCGAAATCGCGATAGGACTCGACCTCGCGGCCGATATCGGCGTGGGTCTTGCCCGGCATGTAGTAGCCGCCGATCGAAATAATCGGCAGACGGTCGGTGTAGCCACCGATCAACTCGCGCACCGTTTTTCCCAAGGCCTTGCCGGTGAGGTCCCAGATAGCACAGTCCATGCAGGCGATGGCTTCGAGCAACAGCTTCTTGTCGCCAGCCGAATGGGTCAGGGCGAACATGCGTTGCCACGCCAATTCCCGCTCGAAAATCGACAATCCTTTGATTGCATTAAATAAATCGTTTGCTACCAGATGCGCGATCTGCGGGCCGTGGGCACGGTTGTCGCCGTTGTAGATTTCACTGACCAGGCCATCATCCGTGCGCAACCGGGTAATCACGGTTGAACGCTTGAGCACGCTGTAAGTGGAACCGCCGAAATTCTTGCTCAGCGGAATGTCGATGGCGATGGCGTCGACGGCAGTAATGCGCATAGTGTGTCCTTCAGATGAAAATAATGAGTGCGCCGGTCGCAGTGGCTGTAGCCACTGCGCTGATGAATATCCGGCGGTCTTTGCCCGACCAGGCCATTACCTGCGATGCGGGCAACGGAGTCGGTTCCGGTTCTGTTTCCGCACCGACGATCATGGCGTCAATGGCATGGCGGCTTACGCCGAATGTCGCCGCGAAGGCATCGGGATTGGTGATGGCGCCGGTTTGCACTGCGAGTCGCATGGTGGCTGCCAGCGAATCAAAATCTTTCGCCAAGCCCCTGGCCGGCAATGAATCGGGCACGGTTGCTGAGTTGCGGTCATCCGCTCGCGATGCGGGCAGGGTATCGGCAAGCGGGGCGGCCGGGTCTGCCGTCATTCGTGGTATTGCAGCAGTATTTGCCGGGTGCGACGCGGCGGAACCCTGTTGGCGGCAGGCACGCAGATCAGCGGCAAATTCGGTGATGTCGGCATAGCGGTCATCGGCGGTTTTGGCCAGCGCCTTGGCGATGATCAGATCCAGCATGGCCGGCAGCGCCGGGTTGATGGCGCTCGGCGGCGGCGGCGTGAAATTGACGATCTGGAACATCAGCGAGTTGACGTCGATGCCATTGAACGGCGCCTGACCGGTGATCATTTCATAGAGGATGACGCCGAGGGAAAAAGTATCGGCGCGCGCATCACAGCGTTTACCCAGCACTTGTTCAGGCGACAGGTAGCGTGGAGAACCGAGCACGACGCCGGTTTGCGTGCGCACATCGGCGGTACGCATGCGCGCGATGCCGAAGTCGGTGATTTTTACCCGGCCATCCTTGAGGATCATGATGTTCGCCGGCTTCACGTCGCGGTGTACGACGTCATGGGCATGCGCATACGCAAGACCATCGGCGACCAGTGCCACGATCTCCAGCGTCCGGTCCGGCGTGAGTTCGTTGGCGGCGATCAGTTCCTTCAGTTCCCGGCCTTCAAGGAATTCCATTGCCATGTAGGCGAGGTCGCCGCTGCGGCCGATGTCATAGATGATGACGATGTTGGGGTGGTTCAGGCCGCCGGCGGCACGGGCTTCGATGGTGAAGCGTTTTTCATAGTGCTCCATCTCGCCCGGATCCAGCGCCATGTTGATGGTCTTGATTGCGACCGTGCGCTCCAGCATCGGGTCGACCGCCTGATAGACCACACCCATCGCGCCGCGACCGATCTCGGAGACGACGTCGTAGCGGCCGAGTTGCGCGGGCTGGGTCATTTCAGCGGGGATCTCAGCGACCGCGCACGCTGCGGAACACCGGACCCCAGGTCGGATGCCCTGCCTCGGCAGGCGTCAGATTGAACTTGGGCTCTGCCGCGATCGCGTTACTGAATTCCTGCCGGCACTGCGCGATACGATCGGTCACGCAATAGATGAATGCAAGGTGCTTGTAGGCGCGCGCCTGATCGCTGCGCGACACAAGGCCCTCGGCAAGTGCACCTTGAAGCGTGCGCTGTGCGAGGTTGTAATTGCCTTGTTCATACTGGGCGATGCCGGATTTCAGTCTCTGTTCGGCCGTTGGCAGCGCCGATTCCTGGGTTTTGGCGCGTGACTTGTCGAAATCCAGCGAGTCGGAGATGTCGTTTACGCTTTTTTTCACGGCTTCGCAGCCAGTCAGCAGGGGCAGCAGTAACAGCATTGCGATGGCGAGTGGGCGCATTTTGTTCTCAACGGAAGCGATGACCGATTCTAATCTCTTCGCCGGCCTCAATTTCAACGAACTGTACATAAGAGGCAAAGCCCGGATTGCGGATCTCGACGCGGTGGGTTCCGGGCTTCAGCGCGATATCGCGTAACGGCGGGGCCACGCCGAACTTGCGCTCGTTCACATAGACTTCACCCCAGGGCAATACATTAAGCCTGATGTGACCGGTGTTGGTGTCCGCGGCGGGCTCACTTGTTGCGGCAGCAGATTCCGTTTTCTTCGCGGCCCTGGCTTTAGGCGTGGATTCGGATTTAACCTCGGCTTTCGGTCGGGGGGCGGGCGTTTTGACTTCTGCTGCCGGCGGCTGCATCGGCTCGGGCGCTGTGCGTAAAGGTCCGGGTTCCTGCGCGGCGGCTGGAGTTTCTTCGACTTCCGCAGGATTGCGGAACGTGGTGCGAATCAGTACTGCAGTCGAGAGAATCAGTATCACCGTCAGCACGGTGGTCAGCAGGGGGCGGCGCATGAGGCCGGTACGTGCGGTTGATGCCGTATTGCCAAGTTTCTCGAAGGCCACTGCGTGAGCCGTTTTCTGGCGCGGTGCGCGCTGCGGTGCCGGTGCTTTGCCCAGCGCATAGACCTCATGTTCACGCACGTGTTTGTCTGTGCGTGAACCTTCGAAAGTAAAGAGTTTTGAATGTTCTGTGGAAAGCGAGGAAATGACTTCATAGTAGGATCGCGAAGACAGCACCTGATTCGGTGCCGCAAAATCCATCACCCGTTGTGCGACGTTGATGCCGTCGCCGATGATGTTCGGCTGGTTGTTGATGTCCTTGACCAGGCGCACGGGGCCGAGGTTGATGCCGGTGCGCAGTTGCAGGGTGTTGTTTTCGGCGGCCAGCGCGTCGCGCAGCGCCAGTGCAAGGAACAGGCCGTCCTCGGGATCACCGAGGAAACTGACTGCGGCACCGTCGCCGGTGTCGAGGATGATGCGGTCTTTCGGCGGCACCGGTTCCAGTGCGGTTGCCAGCAACTGGTTCAACTGCTGCTTGATGCGCAGCTGATCGGCCACCGCCTTCCTCGAAAATCCGACGATGTCGATGAAGACGACCGTGCAGATGAAGTTGCGGTTGCCGCTCATGGCTGCGCTGCTGCGCCGGTCCGGTTTATTTGACGCGCATCCCCGGCTGGGCGCCGGAGTCGGGCGAAAGAATGAACAGTCCCGGCGCCTCGCCGCTGGCGGCCAGCACCATGCCTTCGGACATGCCGAATTTCATCTTGCGCGGCGCGAGGTTGGCGACCATCACCGTCATCCGGCCGACCAGCGTTGCCGGGTCGTAGGCCGATTTGATGCCGGCAAACACCTGTTTGGTCCCGAGTTCGCCGACGTCCAGCGTCAGTTTCAGCAG
>CAZHFZ010000003.1:94230-109233 GCA_964531455.1 uncultured Bordetella sp. | reverse complement strand
CGCTGGTCGGGCGTGGCTTTCCTGATGGATGACGATATTCCCGGGGCTTGGGCTTGCCGGGAATTGCCGCTGGATTACCGGTTGTGGACATCCGGACGCTATGCCTGGGTGAGACGGTCTCTCGAAAAGGTCTGCGACCGTGTCTGGGTTTCCAATAATCGATTGCAGGCCCGTTACGCGGTTATAAAGCCACAGGTGTTGCCGCCGCTGGAGCCTTTTGCGCCGCGTTCTGCCGCGCCGCGTGGCAACCGTCGCTGGACGTACCTTGGCACACGTATTCACCAGCAGGAGATCAAGTGGCTGCTCCCGATAGTTGCGGCAGTGCAGGCACGTTCGCCGGATTACGAGTTTTATATTTTCGGAGACAAAAAGATCGAAAAATGGTTTATACGAATCCCGCGCGTGAACGTACTGGCGCCACGGCCGTGGCCGGAATTCGCGAGCCATTGTCAGTCCAGTGAAATTGCGGTTGGCGTTGCGCCGTTGCTGCCGGGCCGGTTCAACGCGATGCGGTCGGAAGTGAAAGTCTTCGATATCACCCGTTGTGGTGCTACAGGCATTTTCACGCAGGTGTCGCCATACGTTCCCGCACTGAAGGATGTTGCTGCCGCGCTGTTGCCGAATGATCCTGCCGCCTGGGTTGATGCCATTATCAGCCTTCTTGAAGACGATGATCGCCGCATGGCCTGTTTTGCAAGCGCAGCGGCGTGGGTGGAGCGGGCAGGCAGTGACGTTGATCTGATTGCCCTGATCCGGGATCGGGTTTACTGATGTCAGCGCGATCATTTTTATTTCTGCAGGGCTGCACAAGCCCTTTTTTTGGAAAATTGGCGGATGCACTGCGGGCGCGTGGCCATGCAATTAGCCGAATTAACTTTAATGTTGGTGATGCTGTGTACTGGGCGCGTCGTCCTGCGTGGAGTTTCCGTGAATCAATAACTGCGCTACCTGCATTTCTTGATGAGAAGTTTCATGCGGGAAAAGTTACTGATGTGATTATGCTCGGAGATACACGGCCCGTTCATGTTCCAGCACATGATGCAGCGCTTCGGTGTGGCGCTCGTGTTCATGTATTTGAGGAGGGATATTTTAGACCGAGCTGGCTTACGCTTGAGCGGTGGGGCATTAATGGCTATTCGCGTCTACCTCGGGATCCAGATTGGTTTTTTGATGTTGCCCCCCATGTGCCCGATCTGGGGGATGGAGTGAATATCCAGAATCCATTGTGGTTGCTGGCTTTGCATGAGGCTTTGTATCATTTGCCGAATATATTTAATCCAATTTTATTTCCTGGATATCATACTCATCGACCTCAAGTTTCGGTATCTGAGTTTTCAGGGTGGTCGAGACGGTATGCGATTTTGCCTTTTCATAAACGCAAGGATCAAGCGTGTGTGAATCGTCTTTTGTCGAAGCGTTCTAATTTTTTTGTTTTTCCGCTGCAACTGGACAGTGATAGTCAGATTTCGGTGCATTCACCCATAGAAAATATGGAGGATGCCATCTGGCAAGTATTGCACTCGTTTGCCAATAACGCACCAGCGGATTGCAGGCTGGTTTTGAAAAATCACCCACTGGATACCGGATTAATCAACTTTTCACATCATGTAAGGCAGCTTGCAGAACACTTCGATATTTCTGATCGCGTGGATTATCTGGAAACGGGGCATTTGCCTGACTTGCTGGCGTCGGCCAGTGGTATGGTTACTGTCAATAGTACTGCGGGAACTGCTGCGCTTGGTTTGGGGTGTCCGACAATTGCATTGGGAACGGCCGTCTACGATTTTGCTGGACTTACATTTCAAGGTTCACTGGATGAATTCTGGCGTGAATCTTGTCCACCTGACCCTCGACTATTCGATGCATTTCGAAAAGTGACTTTGCATACCACGCAGGTCAATGGTGGTTTTTATACCAACACTGGTATGGGGCTCGCGATTCAGAATAGTTTGGATAGGTTGGTGGCGGATCGTTCGCCGTTGGAGGAGTTTTTGTGAGCAGCGCTCATCAGCCCGTATCGGTTCTGATCACCGGGGCTACCGGGGGTATTGGTGGCGCGCTGGCGGAAATCTATGCAACTGAGGGCGTCACATTGTTCCTGCAGGGGCGTAACGTAGAGCGGCTCGCCGAAATCGCCGCCCGTTGTTCGGCACGCGGGGCAAAGGTTGTGACACAGATACTGGATCTGCGCGACCGAGCGGCGTTGCTTGCGTGGCTAGGCCATGTCGGTGGGCAGCGAGTGCTGGATCTGGTCATCGTCAACGCAGGCGTCAATGCCAATATTGATCCGACAACAGGGCTGGAGCCTTGGTTGGACGCTGAGGCGGTCATAAACGTCAACCTGCTTGCGGCGATGGCCACGGTTGATGCGGTGTTGCCTGCGATGCGGCAACGCCGGTCCGGGCAGATTGCCCTGATCAGTTCACTGGCCGGGTATGTCGGGCTGCCGCTGGTGCCTGCGTATTCAGCGAGCAAGGCGGCTCTGAAGGCTTATGGCGACGCGCTGCGGGGTGCACTGGCGCGCGAAGGGGTTCGTCTCAATGTTGTGATGCCCGGCTATGTGGAGTCGGCCATGTGCAGTGCCATGCCCGGTCCCAAGCCCTTTTTATGGTCAGCGGAGCGTGCAGCAGTTGCGATTCATGCGGGTCTCGCCGCGAATAGGGCACGCATCAGCTTTCCGTTTCCGCTGAAACTGGGCACTTGGTGGCTGTCGGTTCTGCCTGCGGGTTTGGCGCAGTGGATCCTGCGGCGGATGGGATACGGTGGTTGAAGCCGGAGGTACGATGCTCCTGCTGGCGTTATGCGGGGGTGCTTTCTCGACCTTGGCGATCGAACAGGGGTTACGGCCGGCGCCATCGCTGAAGGATCGGCCTTGGCGCGCATGGGGCGCACACTTTGGTGTGTGGATTCTCGCGTTCGCAGTGGTATTGGCGGTCACGGCGCGTCCGGTTTTTTCGGCATTGCTGGTTCTTGCAGAGCTCGGTTTTATCGTGTTGGTCAGCAATGCGAAGCGGAATTCATTGCGTGAACCGTTTGTATTCGCTGACCTCGAATACTTTATCGATGCTTTGCGGCACCCGCGCTTGTTCATGCCTTATTTCACTGTTTGGGGCGCAGTGCTGACTGCGGTGGTTTTTGGTCTGGTGCTGTTTCTTGGTTTGGCGCTTGAGCCGTCATTGCGGGATTCAGCGGGGTATTCGGGATTCGCGGCCATCATCGCGGCATTGGCGGTGTCGGCATCTCTGCTGTTATGGCTTGGAAGGACAGGTTCGCTGCCGGTTAATTTTGATGCGGATGCTGATCTGAAACGCTGTGGCCTGCTGGCATGTTTCTGGTTTTATGCGATTGCGGAACGCAGGCCTTTTGATGCCAGTCATGTGTCGCCATTCAAAGCGGTGCGTTCAAGCGGTGCGTCCGCTGCCTTGCCCCATGTTGTGATTGTTCAAAGTGAATCGTATTTTGATGCGCGCCGTCTGTATCCGGAGATTCGGCCGGAGGTGTACGCGCGGTTTGATGCCATCAAGCGCCAGTCGGTGCAGCACGGTACGCTGATCGTACCGGCCTGGGGCGGAAATACCACGCGCTCCGAGTTTTCTTTTCTGTCTGGATTGACTGACGCGGATATTGGAGTGCACCGTTTTAATCCGCATCGCCGTCTCGCGCGGCGGCCGATGCCCAGTGTGGCCAGCGTGTATCGGCAGGCGGGCTATCGAACAGCCTGCATCCACCCCTATCCAGTGCAATTCAATTCGCGCGACGTGGTTTATCCGGCGTTGGGATTTGATCAATTCATCGACGTCACGGCATTTGACGGGGCCGATCGTTTTGGTCCTTATATCAGTGACGAGGCGGTTACCCGGCAGATTTGCGCGATGTTGCGAGAGGCCAGGGAACCTACACTGTTATTCGTGATTACAATGGAAAATCACGGCCCTCTGCATCTTGAAAGCCCGGCGCCCGGGGATGTTGAGCGGCTTTATGTCAATCCACCGCCGCCAGGATTCGATGACTTCTCGGTGTATCTGCGGCATGTAGCAAATGCGGACCGGATGATCGCTGTGATTCAGGACGTTTTGGAAAACAATCCGCGTGACGGTGTGTTCTGCTGGTACGGTGATCATGTTCCGATTCTGCCTCGTGTCTACCGTGATGCTGGATTTGAGGACGGTCGTACGGATTATTTTATCTGGCGCAAAGGTGGGGGTGCGCCTTTGAATTTGGATGTGCGCGTTGAATCCCTCGGAGGGACTGTACTGCAGCAATCCGGATTCTCCATTCAAGAAAAGTTTATTAAGTAATTGATTATAATAATAAAATATGAAAACCGTAATTAACAAGCGCCGGGTTTTTTATATCAGTGGTTTCGATCCCCGAGGCGCTACCGCCTATCACCGCATGTTTTGCGATGAGTCGCAAAAATTGGCGATGCGGCAGGGATTGGAGTTGCGGGTGGGGAATCGGCAGCGTGTGAGCGAATTGTCTACGGTCTGGCGTGCCGAGCGGCAGACAGCGCATGGCACGGTGGAATCAACGTTTGAATTTCTTCACTGGGACGATCTGGTGCGCAAACACTGGCACAGCGGACTTCGCAAACTTTACGGATTGTTGCCTGCGGTCTATCGCGACATGTTGTTGAGGGCAAAGTTGTTGGGGAAGGTATGGCCGGTCTCACGATGGCCTGTGTTCACGGGTTTTGTCCCGGCAATGGTCTTTTTGGGGATCCCGGCTGTTGCTGGTCTTGCCGCCTGGATCGCCTATACGCTTTCGATCATAATGTTTCCTCAAGTCAATTTTTTGCCACCCATAGCAGCCATCCTCGGCTTCTCGGTTATTGCCGCTGCGGGCATCTGGTTGGAACGGGTATTGGCTGTTGGGTGGTTGTTGCGTACCTACGCCTTTGTAATGGGCTACGGTTTTGGGCGCATTCCCGAGTTCGAGCCACGATTGGAGATGTTTGCCGAACGCATTTTGCAGTACGTGCGGGATTCCGATGATGATGAAATCATTGTTGTCGGCCATAGCGTTGGAGCAAATGTCGCCGTATCAGCCCTGGCAAGAGCTCTCCAGCGTAGTCCGGGCTTATGGCGCGATCACGTACCCGTGAGTTTTCTGACGCTGGGTGGCAGTATTCCCATGCTCGGATTGATGCCTTCGGCTGGGGTGTTTCGCAGTGAGCTCGCAGCACTGGCCGACAGTTTAGAACTGGAGTGGGTTGATATTTCAGCCTATGAGGACGGGGCGTCTTTCCCGCTCGTCAATCCGGTTGTCGCCACCGGGCTGGTCGCGGGAGGCGGTATTCGTCCTCAGGTCCTGTCAGGCGGCTTTAAGGATATGCTGATGCCCCGGACTTATTATGTGGCTGTCTGGGATCTCTTCCGCATGCATTTTCAGTATCTGATGGCCAGCGAACGGGATGTCCCCAACGACTACCTCACGCTGACCACTGATCACTTGCCATTTCGTCAGCGTTTTGGCCATTCCCAGGATTAATCACGCTGATATTTAATTGAGTTATATGGCGCGTGGTAACGATTTGATCCGGTCTATAGCCGTTTCATTTCCTTGCGCAATGCATCAACGGTTTCCAGAATCTGTTCCTCAGTGTGTCCGCAGTTGATGAAGAATCGCAGTCTTGCTGTTTTCTCCGGGACCGCCGGATACAGAATCGGCTGGACATGGATGCCATGTCCCATCAGGGCTGATGACAGCTTGACCGCATTGACTGAATTTCCGGTGATTGCGGGGATGATCGCAAAACCCATGCTGGTTCCGGTATCGATGCCGGCATCTCGTGCGGCTTCCTGAAACAGCTTGCTGCGGTGTTGCAAAGCTTTTACCCGCTGCGGTTCTTCGCGCAGGCATTGCAGTGCCGTCAGGGCGGCTGCAGCCATCGGTGGCGGCATACCGACGCTGTAGAGGAAGCCCGGCGCGAGGAATTTCAGATGTTCGATCAGGGCGCTTTCTCCGGCGATATAGCCACCACATCCGGCGAGTGCCTTGCTCAAGGTGCCCATCCAGATATCAACATCTTTTCCGGAAATACCGAAATGCTCGCGGATTCCAAGTCCGGTCGCGCCCATGACGCCGAATCCGTGTGCGTCGTCGACCATCAGGAATGTCTTATGTCGACGTTTTATCTCAATGAAGCGGGGAAGATCAGGGTAGTCACCATCCATGCTGTACAAGCCTTCGATGACAATCAGAACCCGTTCAAACTGGGCGCGCTGATCTGTGAGAATCCGATCCAGCGCCGCCCAATCCTGATGTGGAAAAGGGAGTCGGTGCGCCCCGGAAAGCTGGATGCCCTGGAGTATGCTGTTGTGCACCAGGGTGTCATGCAGGATGAGGTCGCGTGGCCCGAACAGGTGGCCAATGACGGTCACATTGGTTGCATGGCCGCTGACCATGGTCACCGCATCGTCCGTATCGTAGGCGTAGGCCAGAGCGCGTTCGAGTTTGCGGTGTATGTCACGCTCCCCTGAGACGAGGCGACTGGCGGACACTGAAGTGCCGTATTGATCGATGGCTGTATGGGCCGCTTTATTGACGCGCGCGTCACCACTTAATCCGAGATAGTTGTAGCTCGCAAAGTTGATGTATTCGCGACCGGCGATTATCGTCATCACACCGGCATTGCCCTCATGGATTTTGAAGTAAGGGTGCTGAATTCCGATCTTTTCAGCCCCTTCTTTGATTAGCTGAATCTGGCGGTAACCCGGGTGCAACCGGAAACGATAGTGTTGTTCCGGGATTTCCTTTGCGGTGGGAGCGCTGTCAGCGCTAAAGCCCGAACTGCCGCTTCGCAGCTTGCGCCGCTCGAGGGCTTGCTGAATCAATTGCTCCTTGATCGCAGGGGACAGGGCGTCGGAATTCCTGGATGGCATATCAGTGAATAATTCGCTGTGAAAGCGTGAGTGATGAAGGGCGTGTTTCAGGAAGACTTTGCTGGGCCTTGGGCGGGGTATGGTTATCGGCGTACTGTGCGGCGATGAGGCGACCTTGCTCCATCAGATCCATTTCCGCTGTTGCTTGCAGCAGGTTTTCCTGGGAGTCAACTCCTGAGAGGCGCTCCAGAATGATGATGGCCAGCTTGGCTACTGTTGGTGCATCATTAAGCGCCAGTACCGGCAGGCGAACAGCAAAGCGTGTTTCGACGGCTGTGCCGAGTTCCACGCCCATCAGCGAATCAAACCCGAGGTCGTGAAGGATGCGGTGCTCGTCAATCTTCTCCGGGGCAATTCTCAGGATTTCGCCAATCTCTGATTTGAGCATGCCGGCGATAGTGGCGGACGCGTCGGCAGGCGAGAGGGTCGCGAGGAGGTGATGGATGTCGACGCGGCGCTCTTCGTTGCCGCTGAAGTCGTCGGAGCCAATTCGCAATTCGCTGAATTTTGGTGTGCTTGCTGCGGGTAAAAAGCGCGACAACGCAGTCCAATCGAGTTCCAATACGCCGAGCCCCGAGCGACCTGAAAGCAGGATTTGTTCGAGTACATCGAGCGCGGATGCAGCAGTAATGGGTGCACCGCCCATCCGTTTATTGAGTGCTTCGCCGATTTGGCTGTTGCGAAACAGGAAACCGGCATCAGCGATGGCGCCCCATGACACACTAAAGGCATTCTTGCCTTCAAGTCTAAGCGAGGCGGCATAGTTCTCCAGCCAGAGATTGGCTGCCACATAGGAGGCTTGGCCGGGATTGCCAAAAAGCGTTGTTGCTGACGAGTAGAAGACGAGAAAATCAAGGTCGCGATCAGCGGTGATGTCATGCAGATTTCGTGCCCCGATAATTTTTGGCACCCAGACACGTTGCATGCTGTGGCGATCAGTGTTTTGAATCAGCGAATCTTCAATTATCGCCGCAGCATGAATGATCCCGCGCAGCGGTGGCATTGTGACGCTGATTTCACCCAGCAGGCGCGACAGTGATTTGCGGTCAGCGACGTCGCATGCGGCTGTGTGGATTTCAACCCCGGTCTCGCGCATTCTTGCGATGGTTGATGCGGCGTCAGCGCTGATTTTACCGCTTCGGCTGAGTAGAACCAGATTCCTTGCCCCTTTTGCGGCAAGCCACTCCGCTGATTTGAGCCCAAAACCGCGCAGGCCTCCAGTGACGAGATAGGTTGCGTCGGGCGCCAGTTCAAGGTGTTTCCGCAGGGGTGTTAAGTTGACCGGGTGTACTTTGGTGCGGCAATTTATAACAATTTTTCCGATATGCCGCGATTGCTGCATATAGCGGAAGGCGCTGACTGCCTCATTGGCGGCAAACTCTACGTAAGGGAGCGGGGACAGTACACCCTCGTTAAACATGTCCATCAGTTCCCGGAAGAGATGTGCTGTCAGGTCCGGGCGCTCCTTCATGAGTTGATCTGCATCCACAGCAAAGTAGCTGATGTTGTTTCTGAAGGGGCGTAAGCCGATTCGCGTATTTTCCTGGAAATCACGTTTTCCCAGTTCCAGGAAACGCCCGAACGGACGAAGTACTTTGAGATTCCGGTTGATGGCTTCGCCTGCCAAAGAATTCAATACGACATCAACGCCTTCGCCACCGGTTGCTGCTAGGATTTCGTCGGCAAATGCGAGGGAACGTGAGTCAAAAACATGTTTTATCCCGAGGAGGCGCAGAAAATCACGCTTTTCATTGGACCCCGCTGTGGCAAAAACTTCAGCACCGCAGAGTTTGGCGATTTGAATGGCGGCGAGTCCGATGCCGCCAGCCGCACCGTGAATCAGGACTTTTTCCCCCTGTTCAAGACGTGCGAGGCGATTCAATGCGTAGTGCACAGTCAGGAACACGCTGGGGATCGTTGCTGCTTCTGAAAATGACATGCCAGCCGGGATGGGGGCGATGCTGGTTGTTCTGGCGATGAGTTTGTTGCTGAAGCTATTGGCCCCGAAGCCGAGTACGCGGTCCCCGGTTTTGAATCCGTTGGCATCAGATCCCGTTCTTGTGACTACCCCTGCGAACTCAAGTCCCAATCCGGGGCCGGCAAAACCGCTTTCGACCGCATCGTCAGTCAGCGCGCCCAGCGCATACATCACATCCCTGAAATTCAATCCCGCGGCGCAGACCTCAATCTCAATTTCGTCTTCGGAGGGTGCTGGCAATGGGCAAACTTGCCATTGCAGGTTGCGGAGCTGTCCTGGTGTGCGGATTGCAAGACGTGCGTAGTTGCTCTGGAATTTTTCAGGTGTGGGTGCGGTGGGCGGTTGTTGCAGTTGCAAGCGCAGTGCCATGCGCTCGCCTGTTGCAGTGAAGGCAATTTCCTGTTCACGGTCCGGTTTCGTGAATTCACGTTTTAAAAGGTAGCTGATGGTTTCGATAGACGCCGCAGGATCAATATCAATCAGTCTGATGATTGATCCTGCGTTTTCATTCATCGCGGTGCGGCCCAAACCCCAGAGCGCGGCATCCATTGCGGGCGCTCGAACGTGTCGTTGGGAGCCGCGAGGATGAGGATTTCGGTGAACCCCCGACGTCAACAGCCAGATTGGAATGTCGAGCGCCATAAATGCGCACGCTTTTACTATAGCGGCTGCCGCCGTACACCGATCGAGCTGACATTCCATTTGCAGTAACGAATTTAAATCCGTGGAGGGGGGCATCATTCCTTGCAGATGCACAATGCCATCGATACGGCCAAACTTGGTTTCCAAATGCGCCAGCAGTGCTTCTACTTGTGCGGAGTCACAGGAATTGAGCTGGTAATGTTGGTTGTCAATGACGTTGAAATGGCTCGCCGGTGTTACTGTAAATATGCTGTCACCACGGGTTTTTAAAGCATCCTGGACTTGCCGGGCAAGGCGCGTAGAGTAGGCGCTGTTTTCCCGGTCGGTGAATAACAGCCAGTTACGATTGGATTCGAGTTCGGGTTGAGCAGTTTCGATGTAATCGGACTGACCGAGCAGCAGGTAAGGTCCGACTCCTTGTTCTCCGGAAAATTCCAGAGCCTTACCGGGTTTGAGGCCCAGGCGTTGCATGTTTTTGCGCCAATACCCAGCATCTTTCTGTCGTGAACTCCAGCCTTGATCTGCAGAACCGGACCACCATTGGGTATTGATTCCGAAAATAAAATCAAGCCAGCGCGTTCGGTGCTGCTCGAGTACAAGCATTGCTCCTCGCGGGGCCAGCCAATGACGCGCTTGATTCATGGCAAATTTCGCATCAATCTCAGAAGCGAAATCCGGATTGATGATAATCATCTGGTAGCGCTGATTGGCGGGCAGGGACTGCGTGTCCAAGGGCTGTGTTGGGTCAATCTGACGTAGTTCTAGTGCAGGAAACTGTTCTTTAATCTGTGTGCAGATCTCGGATATTGCCGTTCCGACAACGCTTACCGTGTAGCCGCATCGATCAGTATTGATGGATGTGGCGATGTGAGATGCAAAAAGTGGCTTTCCTGCGCAGAGTTCCAAAACCCGAAGTCTTGCTCCTGCAGGTAATTCGTCCAACGTCTCCTGAATGGCTGTGACCACAGATCTTCGTGCGGAAGGCAGGCCAGAATCAATCAGCATCTGATGAGCCATGGTACCCGGATTGCAGTCTCGAGGAAGCACATACTCAGGATTCAATCGGCCTTGAATCAAATTACCGAGATGCATGCCCACCCGTCCCACCGCATGGATTGCAGGAAGGTAGTCGGGATAGTCTCTCAGTAAACTGTTCCAAATGACTGAGGGTCCGGGCAAGTCTTCATTTCCTGTAAAACGCCAGTCAGAACCTTCTTCACGAAGGCTATGGTCTTCGCAAAGCATTTCTATGACGTGCATCAGCAATGGCTCAAACGCTGGGTTCCGCTGAGTAATGTCGTGGACGATGCTGCCGGAAAGTAAGCCGGTGTCCGACGCCATGTCGCGCAAAGTTGTCGCCGAAAAACGGGCACACAGGACATCCAGTAACGGTTCCACTTCGGCGGAGTAACGTTTCAAACGCATTTCGCTAAACGCCTTGTCCAGTTGTCTTTGTAGCTGATCGACAAGTCGACGCGGAGCGCGGGCTGATGAGGCTGGATGCGGACTGGCAACCTGGTGGTATTCGAGATAACTCAGGCGTTCCAGAGGATTCGATCCGGTATGGATTTTCTGGAATCTTGCATTCTGAATATGTGCAATCGGCTTTCCAGCGGAGTTAAACAGTGTGAACGATGCACACAATGTATTGGGATTGCGGCGCAGCAATGTTGCTGACGCCATTGCTGGCTGCCCCATGCCTGATTGCCAGGTCAGTTCTTCAATGCCAATCGGTACGTAGACATTGCCCTCGGGTGTTTCAGAGCTGTTATGGAGTAATTCGATGATCAGCTGGAAAGCACAGTCAAGCAGAGCCGGGTGCAGTCGGGTCGCAGGCAAGTCCTCAATGATCGACTGCGGGTTTTCAAAACGTGCGTAAACGGTTTCGCCGTCACGCCAGATCCCGTCGATTGCCCGGAATGCGGGACCGTATGCAAGACCTGCAGCCCGGGTGAGTTGGTTGTGCTCCGATTCCTGAAATTCTGGAATTGCATTGTTAACTGCAGATGCGGCGCCTAGTAGCCGCACTCCCGCTGATCCGCTTGAAATTCTTCCAGTCGAGTGTGTCGTCCATTCCTCATCATTGGCGGGGTCGCGGCTGCGTATTGAAAAGCTGCCATCAGTCGGATCGATACTGCAGCGCAGGAGGCGTGACTGTGTTTTTCCCAGAATCAATGGAGCGCGTATATCTATACGTTCGATTTCTATGTAAATGCCAGGTTGCCAGAAGTATGCTGCGGCAAGAGCCATTTCGGCATATGCGGTTCCTGGGAGCACGGTCGTATCACCAACGACGTGGTCGCCGAGCCAAGGGTATAACTGGGTATCAATTTCATTTTCCCAGATCCACTCACCGGCATCGATGCGGTAGCCGAGCAAGGGATGCAGTTTTTCCCGTTGCAGGCGATTTGCTGATGTGGAGGAAGACTGGTGCCAAAAGTGGCTTTGTTGCCATGGATAGGTCGGCAGGGATATGAATTTCCCGCGGTGATCAAACCAGCAATGCCAGTCAATTGCCGCGCCGGCGATTGCGGCCTGACGCAGGGCACTCCAAACCCGCGACAGGGAGCCGTCGTTACGCATCAGTGTTTGAATCACGATCCCAGGGCTATCCGCTTCACGCAGGATCTGCTGCACATAACTACGCAGGACGGGATGTGCGCCTACTTTTATAAATATCCGGCACCCTCGTTTTTGAATACCGGTGATTGATTTTTGGAATTGCACTGGTTCGCGAATATTGCGCCACCAGTAAGAGGCGTTCAGAACATTCCCTTCCACCGGTTCGCCGGTGACCGAGGAATGAAATGCAATGTTCGCAGGTCCCGGATCGAGGCCGCTGAGGGAATTCATGACCTCGTCTTCAATCACATCCATGGCCGGGCTGTGGAATGCGTAATCGAGATCCAGTCTTTTCTGGAAAACTTTTCGTGTCGCCAGTTCCTTTTCAAGTGTCTCAAGAGCGGCGGTTGGGCCGGCGACGGTCACCGCTTGAGCGCTGTTGATCCCTGCGATGACCACGGCATCATCAACGCCGATTTCTTTTAGCACTTGCTGCATCGCGGCTTCACCAAGCCCGACGGCAGTCATTTGTCCGTGACCTCGTGTGCGAGACTGGCACTGACTGCGGTGGAAAATAACCTGTACTGCCTGTTGCATGGACAGGGCGCCACTCGCCCACGCAGCAGCAACCTCGCCGACGCTGTTACCGGCAACTGCCGATGCGTTCAGGCCTTGCTGACGCAGCATGTTGGTGATGCCGACCTGCAAGGCAAAAAGCGCGGGTTGTGCGATTTCGGTCAATGCATAGCGACCGCTGCCGTTTATCCCCGCAAATTCGTCTGTCAGTGACCATCCCGCCAGCGGAACGAACAGGGCGTCGATTGCAGAAATGGTTTCGCGGAATGTTGCGTCTTCGGCGAGAAGTGCTCGCCCCATGCCTTCCCATTGGGAGCCGTTTCCGGAGTAGATGAACGCAACTTGTCCATCCTGATCAAGCGCGGCGCCCTGATCGGAGGAGTGTGGTTCCGTTTCACCATTCGCTAAAGTTTCAAGTGCGGCTGCGAGGGGCAATTGATCTGTTGCCATAATCATTGCCCGATGTGCATGCCAGTCGCGATGAAAAACGGTGCTCCAGGCAATATCGTGCAATGTGGCGTCGCTGGCGAAATTTCGCACAAGCGCAGCCATTTCCGCTGCCGATTGCTTCAATGCATCTACTGTTTTTCCGGATACAAGGATGGGTAGAAACTTCGAGGTGTGCGGAAGCTTTGTTGCCGTCGAAACTGTTTTGGTGGAATCGGATGGTTCCGGACTTTGCAGTACTACATGTGCATTTGCTCCGCCGAATCCGAAGGAGTTGACACCCACGACGATCCTGCCATCCGCTTTTAATTTTGTTGGTGTCGTAGGGACCTGCAGATTCCAGTCCTTGAAGAGGATGCCCGGGTTGGGGTTCTCGAGATGAATGGTTGCCGGAATCATGCGGTTCTGAATGCAGTGCAGGGCTTTGATCAGTCCTGCGGCGCCTGATGCGGCTTCAAGGTGGCCGATGTTGCTTTTTACCGATCCAATCAACAGTGGGCTGTTTGGGTCGCGGCGTTGCCCCAGTGCAATCCCCAGGGCATGGGTTTCTACCGGATCACCGACCGCAGTTCCTGTGCCGTGTGCCTCGATGTAGTCCACTTCTGATGGATCAATGCCCGCTTCCGCATAGGCCTGTTCCAGCAGTGCAACCTGTGCGTTGACGTTGGGTACCGTGATTCCGGATTTGCGGCCATCGCTGTTGATCGCCGAGTTTGCGACGATGGCGAGTACCCGGTCGCCATCCCGCATCGCCTGTTCATAATCTTTGAGAATGAATACACCGGCGCCTTCCGACCGAACGTAACCATCGCCTGATGCATCGAATACATTGCACCGCCCCTGCGGCGACAGCATTGTCGCTTTTGAGAAAGTGATGAATGCATAGGGATGCGTATGCAAACTGATGCCGCCGGTGATAGCGTGTGTGCAGTCACCACTGAGAATCGAGCGACAGGCCTGATGAAAAGCGACCAGTGAAGACGAGCAGGCAGTGTCTATGGCCATGCTGGGGCCGCGAAGATCAAGAGCGTACGAGATTCGGTTCGCCGCAATGCTGTTTGAGGTCCCGGTTGCAGTCGCTGACTCTGCGGCAGCCATGTCTTCCACGAAGCGGAAGCAGTAATCGACGCTAGCGATGCCGATGAATACCCCGCAGGAACTACCTCGTATGGTGGATGGTTTGATGCCGGCGTTTTCCAGCGATTCCCAGGTCAATTCCAGCAAGATCCGCTGCTGGGGATCCATCTGGGCGGCCTCGCGGGGCGAGATTCCAAAGAACTCGGCGTCAAAGCCGGAGATGTCGCCAATGGTGCCTGCTGCAAAGGTATAACTGGTGCCAGGGTGTGTCTTGCGGGGGTGAAGGAAAGTGTCCTGGCCCCAGCGATCTGGCGGGACTTCAGTAACAAGGTCCTTTCCCGCAAGTAGATCGGACCAAAACTCCGCCGGCCGTGCGCCGGGAAGCAGTGATGAGCAACCAATGATCGCTATGCGTTTCTTGCTCATACTGTTCCGTTTCCGTTCGTCAGCAGCTTCATAAATGTCGCGGGAATATCATTAATTTGGTCGGCTCTTTGCCTGCAATCAATGAAAACAGCCAACTTATGCGCCTAACTTCTCTGCAGTTTATGGGTTTTACAAAGGGCATGCAGGGTAGGCCGGCCGTAGGCAGCTTGCTCTCGTTAAACCGTGAAATTCCGGTAAATACAGTATTTTACGCGGATCCCGCTAACTGATAACGTTGCGAACTCTCAGCATCCGCAAAAACCTCAGGAGAACCGTTTTGAGCCATCTGCGCCACACCGAACAACGCAAGCGCTTCCGCGCCATCCTCAACGGCACCGAGTGCCTGTCGCCAGCCAGTGTGTATGACGCGTTGTCAGCCCGCGTGGCGGAAAGCGTGGGTTACAAACTGGG
>CAZHFZ010000003.1:23367-94130 GCA_964531455.1 uncultured Bordetella sp. | reverse complement strand
GCGGTCGCTGCACGGCGCGATCCGTCCACGGTGATTGCCGGCCGCACTGCAGCATTGAAGGTCGAGGGCACTGAAAAGACCGTGGAGCGTGTAAAGGCTTATGCGGCTTGCGGGGTGGATTGCATTTTCATCATTGGCGTTGAAACGGCAGATCAGGTGCAGGCGGTGCGCGACGCTTCAAAATTGCCGATCATTGTCGGTCCGGGAAAGACCACAGCGACTCGTCAGGAATTCGCCAAGGCGGGTGCCCGCGTGTTGTTGCAGGGTCATCAGCCGGTGGCTGCGGCCGTCAAGGCGCTGCACGCGGTCTATGCACATCTGCACAGTGGTGGTGCAGCGGCTGAACTGAAAGACAGCATCGCTTCCAACAAGGAAATGGATGCGCTGGTGTTTGGCGAGGATTACAAGAAATACATGCGCGATTTCCTGCGCTGAGTTTTGATTCGGATCAAATCCTGGCTGGACAGCCAGTACGCCCGGCGCAATGCCGGGCGTAAAGCTTTAAAATACCCCATTACAAAATCAATACCGTCCGGTATTGATGCCGGCAATCAACATGACCGGTTTCATTGAGGAGTAATTTGCTGATGCATAAAGTTGATACCACTGGTGTGGGTGATCGTACGCCGAAGGACCGTCGCGGTCTGGATGTACTGCGCGATCCGTTGTTGAATCGCGGTACCGCCTTTACCGACGCTGATCGTGATGCCTACGGTTTGCGCGGCTTGTTGCCGGCGCATGTTCATACCCAGAAACAGCAGGAGGAGCGGTTCCTGTCGACATTTCGCAAACTGACTGATCCTCTGGACAAGTTTGTTGCGCTCAATGCTTTGCATGACCGCAATGAAGACCTGTTTTTCAGCATTCTTGTCGATCACATCGACGAGATGCAGCCGCTGGTCTATACCCCGGTAGTCGGGCTGGCCTGTCAGAAATTCGGTCAGGTGTTTCAGCGTCCGCGCGGCATGTTCATCACCATCAAGGATCGCGGCAATATCGCCAAGGTGCTGCGCAACTGGCCCTATGACGCCGGCATCATCGTCGTCACCGACGGTGAGCGCATTCTCGGCCTCGGTGACCTCGGCGCGCATGGCATGGGCATTCCGGTGGGCAAGCTGTCACTCTATACGGCTTGTGCCGGCATTCACCCGCGGCTGTGTCTGCCGGTGACGCTGGATGTCGGTTGTAATAATGATGAAGTGCGTAATGATCCATTTTATGTCGGGCTGCGCCAGAAACGCGTGACCGGCAAGGAATACGATGATTTTATCGAGGAGTTCATTACTGCCGCGCAGGAAGTATTCCCCGGCGTGGTGATCCAGTTCGAGGACTTCGCCAATCACAACGCGTTCCGCTTGCTTGAAAAATACCGCGACCGTGTGCCGAGTTTCAATGACGACATCCAGGGCACGGCAGCCGTTGCGCTGGCCGGTATCTTTTCGGCCTTGCGCATCACGGGTGAGAAACTCACAGACCAGCGCATCGTGTTTCTGGGTGCCGGTGAAGCGGCAACAGGTATTGCCGACCTGATTGCGTCGGCGATGGTGGCGCAGGGCATGAAGCTGGAAGATGCGCGCAAAACCTGCTGGCTGGTGGATTCCAAAGGCCTGGTCGTGAAAAGCCGGACCGATCTGGCCCACCACAAGTTGAACTACGCGCATGAGCACGCGCCGGTTGCTGATCTGCTGGGTGCAGTAAAGGCATTGAAACCAACGGCGATCATCGGCGTATCTGCGGTGGGCGGGACTTTCACCAAGGACGTGCTGGAGGAAATGGCCAGACTGAACAAGCGGCCCATCGTGTTTGCGTTGTCGAATCCGACTTCACAGGCTGAGTGCACCGCCGAGGAAGCCTATCGCCATACCGGTGGCCGTGCGTTGTTTGCCTGTGGCAGCCCCTTTGACCCGGTGACGCTCAATGGTCAGACCTTTGTCCCGCGTCAGGGCAACAACTCGTATATTTTCCCGGGTATTGGTCTGGGGGCTATAGCCAGCAAGACCAAGGTCATTACCGATGAAATGTTCATGAAATCGGCGCATACGCTGGCGCAGCTGGTGACGGAATCGGACCTTGCGCAGGGTAGTCTTTATCCGGCGCTGCCGCGTATCCGTGAGGTGTCTGCGCAGATTGCTGCGGCGACTGCCGGTGCGGCTTACGAGAGTGGTATTGCCGGTCGGATTGCTGCGTCCAGTGCGCTACCGGACATCGAGAAACAGATGTACGAACCTAACCAGAAAAAATAATATAAGTAATTGATTTTAAAGTATTAATGGCGTCGGTTTATCCGGCGTCATTTTTTTTGCTGGTACCGTTCAGGGGGATGCGCTCGAGCCTTGTTGTGAGACCTGCGTTTCGGCAACAGAAGGTGTCCAGCCACCACCCAGGGCGCGATACAGCTGCACCACAGAGGCATAAACATCGCGTGTGGTTTGGAGCAGGGACAGATCGGCGCTAAAAGACTGGCGCTCGGCATCCAGTACTTCAAAGTAGCTGGAAACCCCGCCGCGATATCGCGACTGGGTCAGGCGCAGGCGTTTGCGCTCGGCATCGGCAACGCGTTGCTGGCTGTCCCGCTGTTCGCGCAGGCGCTGATAGGCTACCAGCGCGTCTTCGACCTCGCGCAATGCAAGCTGAACGGACTGGCGATACTGTTCCAGTGCGATGGTCTGTTGGGCTCGTGCAGCATCGACGCTGCTTTCAAGCCGACCCGCTGTAAAAATCGGCAGATTGATCGCCGGATTGACCGATGAAGCGCGACGATTATTGTCGAACAGCGTACTGCCTTCAGGGCTGATGAATCCGAGGAAGGCGGTCAAGGAGATTGTCGGCAGATAAGCTTTGCGCGCGGCATCGACATTGGCTTCCGAAGCGGCGAGAGTGTTTTCTGCGGCGCGCACATCGGGGCGGCGTTCGATCAGTTGCGAGGGCAGGCCGGCGGGCAACTGTGGCGGCAGTGTGAAATCGCTCAGGCGCGACTGACGGTTCACCGGCCCCGGGTTGCGGCCGATCAGAACGGAAAGTGCGTTTTCAGTCTGCGCGCGACGCCGTTCGAGATCGGCGATGGTATTTTCTGCGCCGGCGAGCAGCGACTCGGACTGATGCAGGTCCACCGCGGAAACGACACCGTTGTTGAAACGCAATTTAACCAGGCGCAGTGAATCATTGCGCGTCTTGGCGGTTTGTTTGGCCGTCTCCAGCTGGGCGTCGAGTGACATCAGGTCAAGGTAGGTTACGGTGACTTGTGCAATCAGGCTGGTATGCAGGGCGCGGCGGTTTTCTTCGCTGGCGATGAAGTTGCGATAAGCCGCTTCGTTCAGCGAACGCACACGCCCCCAGATATCGATTTCCCAGCTTGGCATGGCGAGGCCAAAGCTGTGCACTTCGCTGCTACGGTTTTCTACGGGGCTGGCGGCGGAGGGCTGGCGGTTGCGCTCGACACTGCCACTGGCGGCCACCGTGGGGAACAGATTGGAACGCTGAATCCCGTACTGGGCACGCACCAGTTCCACACGGGCAGCGGCAATGCGCAGGTCCGTGTTTTCTGCGAGCGCAGTGTTGATCAGCGCCTGCAGTTCCGGGGTGCGAAACAGTTCACCCCAGGGAAGGTCGGCCAGCGATTGGGTTGAGTTGCTGTCTATGCGCCATGCGGTAGGCATCTCCACCGCAGGACGTTTGAATTCCGGGGTCATGCAGCCCGCGAGGGACAGTGCCAGGGCGGCGGCGCAAATGCGGAAGGTTTTCATGATTCCACCTTCATGGCTTCGCCATCCGTCGATTTTTTGCGTTTATCACCGCCCAGATAGGTCATGGCGATGAAGTAGAACAGCGGTGTGAAGAACACGCCGATCAGCGTGGCGGCGAGCATGCCGCCGAGAATGCCGGTGCCCACTGAATGCTGGGTGGCTGCGCCCGCGCCGGAGGCTTGCACCAGCGGCAGTACGCCGAGGATGAAGGCCAGCGAGGTCATCACGATCGGTCGCAGACGCAATCGTGCGGCTTCAAGTGCCGCATCGATGACAGACAGGCCTTCCTCGTAGCGCTGTTTGGCGAATTCAACGATCAGGATGCCGTTTTTGCCGGCGAGGCCGACCAGCGTGATCAGACTGACCTGGAAAAACACGTCGTTGGGTGAATGGCGCAAGAGCAGGGCGACCAGCGCGCCGAGAATGCCGATGGGCACGATCATGAACACCGAGATTGGCAGCGTCCAGCTCTCATAGAGCGCAGCAAGGAACAGGAAAACGAAGATAAAGGACAGCAGGAAGATGAACCCGGCCTGACCGCCGGAGATTTTCTCCTGCAGCGATTGGCCCGACCACTGGAAACCGATGCCTTGAGGCAGGGTGGCGGCGGAAATTTCCTCCATCGCCGCCAGTGCTTCGCCGGAACTGCGTCCCGGTGCCGAATTGCCGCTCAGTTGCACGGCGGGATAGCCGTTGTAGCGGGTCAGTGCGATCGGCGCCGAGCGGTATTCGACCGAGGCCAGAGTCGCGATCGGGACGATATTGCCACTGGAGTTACGCACATAAAAACGCTGCAGATAGGCAGGATCAGAACGGAATTTTTCATCCGCCTGCATTTTGACCTTGAGGTTGGTGCCGAAGGCGCTGAACTGATTGACGAAGCTGGAGCCGAGCAGGGTGCCGATCGTGGAATAAACATCAGACAACGGCACGCCCAGCGCCTTGGCCTTGTTGCGATCCACATCGACAAACAGGGTCTGTACATTGGGTGATGCCACGTTGCGTGCGCCCCCAAGCCGTTCGTCCTTGGCGGCGGCAGCCACCACTTCACGTGCGGTCTTGTCGAGTTTTTCGCGGTCGCCATCGAGCGCGAGCAGCCGGTAGTCAAAGCCGGCGATATTGCCCATGCCGGAGATCGGGGGTTCGTTGATCGCAAAGACGCGTGCTTCCGGAATGCCGAGGTAGAACTTGGCGTTCAAGCGCTGGATGATGCGTCGGACATGCTGTTGCGGATCGGCGCGTTCTTCCCAGGGTTTCAGCGTGACGTAGAGGAAACCCTGATTGGCGTAGCGATAGAAA
Source organism: uncultured Bordetella sp. (assembly GCA_964531455.1). Taxonomy (GTDB): domain Bacteria; phylum Pseudomonadota; class Gammaproteobacteria; order Burkholderiales; family SG8-41. The sequence goes on along the minus strand of CAZHFZ010000003.1, from coordinate 89,088 downwards.
ATCGAGAAACCGGGGATGCTGATGATGTCCTTGACGCTGGGTTCGGTGCGCACGATGGCTTCACTGCGCTTCATGACCTCGGCGACCCGTTCCGGCGAGGCACCGGCAGGGAGGTCGATGGCGACGAACATGGTGCCCTTGTCTTCTTCCGGGACGAAACCGCCAGGGATCATCTTGAACAGAAAAATGACGCCGGCGAGGATCACGGCATAGATCAGCATCGAGCGCACACCGCGCTTGATCACCACGCCGACGATGCCGACATAACGCGAGGTGACTTTCTCGAAAAAGCGGTCGAAAGCAAGGATGGGCTTCGGTTTGTGCACACCGGGCTTGAGGATCAGCGCGCACAGGGCCGGCGTCAGGGTCAGCGCGGTGATGGCTGAGAGCAGCGTCGACACGGTGATGGTCACAGCAAACTGCTTGTACAGGGTTCCGGTAACCCCGCCGAGGAAGGCGATCGGTACGAATACGGCACAGATTACGGCGGTCACACCGATGATGGCGCCGCCAATGCCGTCCATGGCTTTGCGCGCGGCTTCGGCCGGCGGCAGTTTGTCGTCATGCATGATTTTTTCGACGGATTCAACGACCACAATCGCATCATCGACGACGATGCCGATGGCCAGAACCATGGCGAACAGCGTCAGCATGTTGATCGAGAAACCCATCAGCAGCATGCCGGCGAGGGTGCCGACCAGTGAGACCGGGATGGCGATCATCGGAATGATCGTGGCGCGGATGCTGCCCAGGAACAGGTAAACGACCAGCAACACCAGGATGAAGGCTTCAATAAAGGTGTGCAACACGAGTTCGATGGAGGCGTTGACGAACACCGTGGTGTCGTAGGGTACGTCCCAGACGATCCCTTGCGGGATGGTCGGGGCCAGTTCAGTCATCTTGGCGCGCACTGATTTGGCAACTTCCAGTGCGTTGGCGCCGGCCCGCAGGTAGACACCGATGCCGGTGCCCGGCTTGCCATTCATGTTCAGGCTGATCTGGTAGTCCTCGGCACCGAGTTCAACACGCGCCACATCGCGCACACGGACCACGGAGCCATCGGCAGCTGCGCGTACGATGATGTTGGCGAATTGTTCCGGCTGGGTGTAGGTGCCGGTGGTCTGCACCGGGAAGGTCAGCACCTGGCCGCGAGGCGTCGGTGAGTTGCCGATTTCGCCAACGGGGTAGTTCTGGTTCTGTTCACGGATGGCATTGGAGACATCGGTGACGGTGAGCCGGTATTTGGCCAACTGGTCGGGGTCGAGCCAGACGCGCATCGCGTAGGGGTAGCCGAACAGCGTGGCTTCTCCGACGCCACCCAGACGTTTGAGTTCCGGAATGATGCTGGCGTTGGCCATGTTGGCGAGGTATTCACGGTCAAAGCGCGGATCCTCGGAATACATGGTGACGATCTGCAGCATCTGCGGATTCGTCTGATCGACGCGGATGCCGTTCTGCAGCACCGGCTGCGGCATTAACGCTTCGACGCGTTTGACACGGTTGTTGACCTCGACTGTTGCGATGGCGGTATCGGTTCCGGCCTCGAATACGACATAGAGGTCCATCAGTCCGCTCGAGGAACTGGTCGAATACATATAGAGCAGACCGTTCACCCCGTTCATTTCGCGCTCCAGCGGCGCGGCAACGGTGCTTTCGAGAATTTCCGGGCTTGCACCGGGATAGACCGCAGTTACCTTGACTTGCGGCGGCGCGACATTGGGATACTGCTCGATGGCAAGCTGGCGTGAAGCGAGGGCGCCGACCAGCGTAAGGATCAGCGCAATGACGGTTGCTAGGACCGGACGGTCTACGAAAAATCGCATGATTGCGCTTTATTTTTCGGTGGCAGGTTTGGTGGCGGGTTTGGCGGCCGGTTTTGCCGGTGGCTCTCCCTTTTTCTGAGCGCCAAACGGCGTGGGCTTTACGGGGCCGCCCGGCTGCACTTTCTGGATGCCATCGACAATTACCTTGTCGCCGGCGGCGAGGCCTTTTTCGATGATCCAGCCATTATTGATCCACTCACCGACCACCAGATCCCGGCGCTCTGCCTTGTTGTCTTCGGTGACCACAAAAACGGCATGTCCGGCCGGCGTTTTCATGACCGCACGTTGCGGCACCACGATGGTACCGGGGCGCTGTCCGGCGGTCATGCGCACGTGTACAAACATGCCGGGCAGCAAATTGGGATATCCGCGGTTTGGCAACACCGCACGCAGCGTGATGGTTCCGGTTTCGCGGTTGATCTGCGCATCGGCGACATCAATGCGGCCGGCCTGGCTGAATTCACTGCCGTCGGGCAGGATCATGCGAACGTTTTCGCCGCCCTGTTCCTTGATGGCACCGCTGCGGAAGGCGCGCTGCAGTACCAGCGCATCGCGGTCCGGCATGGTGAATGTGACGTAGATTGGATCCAGCTTTTCGATGGTGGCGAGCAGTGTCGGTTCACCTTTGCCGACCAGTGCGCCTTCCGGTATCTGGGAGAAACCGATGCGTCCGGTTTCTGCGGCGCGGATTTGCGTATACCCCAGATTCAGTTTCGCGCGATCCAGTTGGGCGCGGGCCGACTGCACTGACGATTCCGCCTGACGCAGTTGCGTCACCGCGTCGTCGTAATCCTGCTTGCTGATGGCATCTTCCTTGGCGAGCGGGGCATAGCGACCTTCGCGGGCTTTGGCGTTGGCGAGATTGGCTTCGGCCTGCGCCAATGCGGCCTGTGCATCGCGCTGCGCGGCTTCGTAATTGTCCGGATCGATCGAGTAGAGCAGTTGGCCTTCTTTGACGTTGGTGCCTTCCGTGTAGTGGCGTTTGGTGAGCACGCCTTCCACGCGCGCACGTACCTGCACCGAGCGGTAGGCAACGACGTTGCCGACGTATTCACGCATGACCGGCACCGTTGTGGTTTCGGCGACGATGAATTTGACTTCCGAAGGCGGTATGACCTGTGGGGCTGGTTTGTCGCCACCGCAGCCTGAGAGGCCGACGCTCAGCAGAACGCTGATCAGGAGTGTGTTGCGGAAAGCAGGCATGTCAGGATGCATGATTTTTAATCTATTGATTAGATTGGATAAATTGACGACTACGCGAGTGTTGGTGCGGGTGCTGATTGTCGCCATTCTTACGTACCTGCGGATAAAACTCCCGCTCATTGTAGGTCAGTGAAGCGAATTCAAAGCCCACTGTCGACCGGTTTTTTCGGTGGATAGAAAAACTGCATGGGTGATGAGATGAATTGGCTGCTGACATATCGCAACAATGCGCCGGCATGCGCAATGCGGACACTGTGCGCCCTTAAAGCCGTCCACAGCGCAAGGGCAAAGCTGACCGTCAGGTTGATGATTCCGATCAGAACGACACCCATTATGCAGTGCAGCCACAAGCCTGCGCTCATGGCGAACTCGAGGCCGACGGCGCCATAGGCCAGATTTGCCGTGGAGAAGGTGATGTGGCGAATGTCCAGCGGCAGTCCCAGAAGGTGACCGAAGGTGCCGGTCATGCCCAGCATGAAGCCAAAGAAAAAATTGCCGGCGAGCCCGCCCAGATTGCGGTCAATATAGAGCCCCAGTGCATTGGCTCGTTGGTCACCAACTAGCCGTCGCAGCCAGGCCAGTCCTGCAACACGCAGTCCGATGCGATCATAGGCTGCCTTGTTATCGAAGTAACCGGATATCAGGCCCGAGAAAAACAGCCAGACACCGGCGATGGCGGCATGCAACAGGGCCAGGCTGCGCAGGGGGCTGAGATCGTGGAGCAGCACTGCGGCTTTTTCCGGAGTCACCGGATTGAAGCCTGACTTCGACGTCAGTACGCCGATGACAAGGGCGACGGGGAAGGCGACCAGCACATTGCCGCAAATCGCAGCAAACTGGCTGCGCATCACGTCAATGACCAACTGGCCGAGACGTTCAACCTCCCGTAACCGTCCGCCGGTCTCTCTGACCGTTTCGGCAATTGCAGCCGCAGTCATGGCCGGCTGTTTGGTTGCGATGGTGAAGTGCAGCATGTGCACCAGCATGAAGCCGAGCGCGTAGTTGAGACTGTAGGCCAGCCCCTCGATCAATGGCGGCAGGTGCAGTTTGGCCGCGAGAATCTTGATCAGTGCCATGAATCCGACGATAAAGCCGGCGCCCATCGCCGACACCCACATGCCGAAGTAGCCCTGACGGTCAGTGGTGATGTAATGCTCGCCGGTACGACTCGCGTTTTTGGTGACACGCAATGCAAGCAGGCCGAACAGGTCCGAGAAGTGGCGGCGCACGCTGCCACGACTGATTTCTCCGCAGATCGCAGAGCGGACCAACACTGCCCATGAACGCATCAACGATTCGTCCGGTTGATCATGGTAGCGGGCTGCGACCAATTGAATCAGGGTGTCGAGGCGGTCGAGGTGCTGGGTCAGACGCACCAGCATGAAATTGAGACGCAGGCTGGTACCGGCCGTCAGCGCGGCGTTCTGGACTTTCTTGACGGTTTCACGGCACTGATCGATCAGGACCAGCAGGTGCTTTTCGTCAACGGATTGGGCTTGCGGATCGAGGATGCTGCCGAGGTAAGCCTGGATCAGCACTTGCAGTTCCACGTTCTGCGCGATGAATGGCGATTCACCTTTTTCTATCGGTGGCCAGGCATGGGCGAGTTCGGCGTCGAGGCCGGTGGCAGCGATCCGGTAAGACACGCTTTGCAGGGCATCCAGAATCTCGCCGAGCATCTGCAGCATTGCCGGGTCATTACGCACTTCACCCATGTCCAGCAGATGCCAGAACTGTAGGGCATGTTCCTCGGGTACCTGTTCCAGCCAGCGGTAATCATTGCGGTTATGGAAAACCAGCGTGACTGCATCGCGCAGGCTGTCGGGGTTCTTGACCTCAGGCAGCAAACGGACGGTGATTTTGCGCCACAGCTCGGTGAAAAAGCCGGTGCCCGGCAGCAATCCGCTTTCAGCGAAAAAGCTCCGCTGTTTTGATGATCCAAAAAGCTGGAGCAATGCCGAACGTGCGATTACGCAAAATACGGGACGGGCTCCGAGGAAATCGAGCAGCGCACGGTAACGTTGTGAAGCTTGTAACGCATCATCCGCTGAATCCGGGCGGACTGTGTCGAAGAGTTCGCGATAAAGTTGAAGCGGTGATGAAGCGCCTTGCTGGAAGCGGTTGAAAGCCGCTTCCAGCAGGCGGGATTGAGCGCCGTCGTCCGTCACAATGAAGACGGCGTTGCTGCGTCAGGCCGCAGCCAGCAATTCGCGCAATACGTACGGCAGGATGCCGCCGTGTTTCAGGTAATCGACTTCTATGCCGGTGTCGATGCGCAGTGTCAGCGGGACGCGCTGGGTGCTGCCGTCGGCACGGGTGATGACCATGGTTACGTCCTGCAGGGGTTTGACGTTGCCGCCGTTCATGCCTTCGATGGTGAAGGTTTCGGTACCGTCGATTTTCAGCGATTGCACGCTGTCGCCCGGCTTGAACTGCAGGGGCAGTACGCCCATGCCGATCAGGTTGGCGCGGTGGATGCGCTCAAAGCTCTTGACGATGACTGCACGCACGCCGAGCAGTTGCACGCCTTTGGCGGCCCAGTCGCGTGAGGAACCCATGCCATAGTCATCACCGCCGAAAATCACCAGCGGGGTTTTCTGGGCGCGGTAGATTTCCGATGCTTCGAAAATGGTCATCTGTTCGCCGGTCGGCTGCACTTTGGTAATCGGGCCTTCGGTGCCGGGCGCGACTGCATTGCGCAGGCGTACATTGGCGAAGGTGCCGCGGACCATCAGTTCATGGTTGCAGCGGCGTACGCCGAAATGGCCCCATTCCGAAGGCGGATGATCCTTGAACGGTTCCAGCCACTTGCCCGCAGGGGTGCCGGGTTTGATCTTTGTCGACGGGCTGATGTGATCCGTCGTGATCGAGTCGCCGAGGATGGCGAGGGCGCGTGCACCCTTGATGTCTTCGACCTTGTCGAGATTTTTGGTGACGCCTTCAAAAAACGGCGGCTCCTTGATGAATGTGGATTTTGCATCCCATTCGTACACGGCGCCCTTGATGGTGGGGATGGCGTCCCACAGTTTTTTGTTGCCCGACAGATCGCCGTATTCGCGGCGGAAATGTTCGGCATTGGCGGCAAATTTGAGCAGCGCTGCAACTTCAGCATCGGTTGGCCACAGGTCCTTCAGGTAAACCGGTTTGCCGTCTTTGTCCTTGCCCACCGGATCCTTGGTCAGGTCGGTGCGCACGGTGCCGGCAATTGCGTAAGCAACGACCAGCGCCGGGCTGGCGAGGTAGTTGGCACGCAGGTTGGCGTGGACGCGGGCTTCGAAGTTGCGGTTGCCCGAGAGTACTGCGCAGGTCACGAGGTCCTGCGAGACCACGGCTTCTTCGATCTTGGCATCCAGGGGGCCGGCGGCGCCCATGCAGGTGGTGCAGCCATAGGCAACGACGCTGAAGCCCAGTTTTTCCAGCGACGGCAGCAGGCCGGCGTCACGCAGGTAAGCCGTGACGACCTTGGAGCCGGGGGCCAGCGAGGTCTTGACGCGCGGATTGACGGTCAGACCCTTTTCCACGGCGCGTTTGGCCAGCAGGCCGGCGGCGAGCAGCAGGGCGGGGTTGGAGGTATTGGTGCAGGAGGTGATCGAGGCGATCAACACGTCACCATGACCAACGTCGAACTCCGGGTGACCCGAGGGTACGCGGCGGTTCAGGTCTGCAGCAGGGCGGGCATAACCATTCTTGTCGGTCGGCGCCGAGAACAGCGTGTCGAAGCCGCGGCCGAGATCGGGCAGATTGACGCGGTCCTGCGGACGTTTCGGGCCCGACAGACTGGGGACAATGGTGTCGAGGTCGAGGTTGATGACTTCGGTGTAATCGATTTCGCCGGATTTGGGCATGCCGAACATGCCTTGTGCCTTGAAGTAGGCTTCAATGGCAGAAACCAGTTCCGGTTCACGGCCGGTCGTGCGGAAATAATCGACGGTTTTTTCATCGACCGGGAAATAGCCCATGGTGGCGCCGTATTCCGGTGCCATGTTGGCGACCGTGCAGCGGTCTGCTGCGGTCAGTGCAGTGGCGCCTTCACCGAAGAATTCAACAAACTTGCCGACAACCTTGGCTTTGCGCATCAGTTCGGTGACGGTCAGCGCCAGGTCGGTCGCGGTGACACCTTCGCGCAGTTTGCCGGTGAGGTGGCAGCCGACCACGTCGGGGGTCAGGAAGGCATTGGGCTGGCCGAGCATGCCGGCTTCGGCTTCAATGCCGCCGACACCCCAGGCCACGATGCCGATACCGTTGACCATCGTGGTGTGCGAGTCAGTGCCGAACACGGTGTCGGGGAACCAGACGCCGTCTTTTTCCCAGACGCCGCGCGACAGGTGTTCCATATTGATCTGGTGGATGATGCCGTTGCCCGGCGGAACCACGCGCACGGTGTCGAATGCGCCCTGCGCCCATTTGACGAAGCGATAACGCTCGGCATTGCGCTTGAATTCGATTTCCTGATTGACCTGCACTGCGTCAGGCCTGTTGTAAACGTCGATTTCCACCGAGTGGTCGACAACGACGTCGACTGGCACCAGCGGCTCTACTTTGCCCGGCGCCATGCCGAGGCGTTGTGCAGCGGCGCGCATCGCCGACAGGTCATTGAGTGCGCCAAAGCCGATCAGATCCTGCAGCACGATACGCACGACCACAAACGGGATCTCCGTGGTGCGCGCGCCTTTGGCCTGCCAGGCGGCAAGTGCCTTGACGTGTTCTTCGCTGACGCGCTTGCCGTCACAGTGACGCACCAGCGCTTCCAGTACCACGCGGATCGAGCGCGGCAGGCGGGAGATTTTGCCCAGGCCTGCAGCTTCCAGCGCGGCGAGGCTGTGGTATTTGCCGGTCTTGCCGGGGGAAGGCGTGAATTCCTTCAGGGTCTTGAACGTATCGTTTGCCATTTTGATTTTCCTAATGTGGGACGAACACTCAAACGGCGCATGGTGCGCCGTTTGAGTTATTTCTTGATTTAAGCTGCTGCCATCAGTTCGCGCAACACGAACGGAAGGATGCCGCCGTGCTTGAGGTATTCAACCTCGATCGGCGAATCAACGCGCAGCGTGACGGTAACGTTCTGCGTGCTGCCGTCCTTGCGATGGATCACCAGGGTTACGTCCTGCATCGGCTTGACGTTGCCGCCTTCGACGCCGATCAGGTCATAGGTTTCTTCACCGGTGATGCCCAGTGACTGCACGCTGTCGCTGCCCTTGAACTGGCAGGGCAGAACACCCATGCCAACGAGGTTGGAGCGGTGAATCCGCTCGTAACCGCGGGCGACGATGACCTTGATGCCGAGCATCTGGGTGCCTTTGGCTGCCCAGTCGCGCGAGGAGCCGGTGCCGTATTCTTCGCCGCCGAACACGAACAGGGGGGTCTTGTCCTTCTGGTAGCGCATCGAGGCATCAAAAATCTGCATTTTGTCCCCGCCCGGCTGGAAATGCGTCACGCCGCCCTCAGAGCCGGGCACCATCAGGTTCTTGATCCGCGGGTTGGCGAATGCGCCACGCACCATGACTTCGTGGTTGGTGCGGCGCGAACCGAAACTCGACAGGTCGGTGCTGCCGGCAGCGACCAGCCAGTCACCGGCCAGAGTGCCCTTGCGGATCGGGGCGACCGGGCTGATGTGATCGGTGGTCAGCTTGTTGCCGAAGATGCCGAGGGCACGGCCGCCTTTGACGTCGCTGATTTTTGGCAGTTCTTTCTTGAAGCCTTCGAACAGCGGCGGCTCGAGCAGATAGGTTGACTTGTTGTCCCAGTTGAACAGCGCGCCCTTGGCTTCCGGAATCGCGTCCCACAGGTCTTTGGCGCCATCGAGGTTGCTGTATTCGCGCTTGAAGTTTTCGGGGTTGGTCGCGAACTTCATGACTGCGTCCACTTCGGCCCCGGTAGGCCACAGGTCTTTCAGGAATACCGGCTTGCCGTCCTTGTCGTTGCCGAGCGGATCGGTTTCGACGTTTTTCAGGACCGTGCCGGCCAGTGCAAAAGCGACGACCAGCGGCGGACTCATCAGGAAGTTGGCTTTAAGGCTCTGGTGAACGCGGGCTTCAAAGTTGCGATTGCCGGAGAGGACGGCTGCGGAGATCACGTCATTTTTGACGATCGAATCTTCGAGGTCTTTGTCCAGCGGACCGGCCAGACCCATACAGGTGGTGCAGCCGTAGGCAACCACGTAAAAACCCAGTTGCTCCAGGTAAGGCAGCAGGCCGGAGTCCTTCAGATAGGCGGTCACGACCTTGGAGCCGGGGGCCAGCGAAGTTTTTACGCGCGGGTGGATCTTCATGCCCTTTTCAACAGCCTTTTTCGCGAGCAGGCCGGCAGCCAGCAGCACCCACGGGTTGGAAGTGTTGGTGCAGGAAGTGATCGCGGCAATGCCGATGTCACCGTGGCCGACGTCACCGATGGCCGAATTGGCAACCGGGAAACGCTTGGCCATATCCGCTGCGGGCTTGTTGTAGCCGCTTTCTGCAACCGGCTTCGAGAACAGTTCGGTGAAGCGCGCCTTGATACCTTCGAGGTTAATGCGGTCTTCCGGCTGTTTCGGGCCGGAGACGCTGGGACGTACGGTCGACAGGTCGAGTTCGACGACTTGCGAGTAATCGATGTCGCCTTTTTTGGGGATGCCGTACATGCCCTGCGCCTTGAGGTAAGACTCGATGGCGTCGCAATGTTCTTCACGGCCGGTCATGCGGTAGTAGGCGAGCGCAGTGTCATCGATCGCGAAGAAGCCGCAGGTTGCGCCGTAGTCCGGTGACATGTTGGCCACAGTGGCTCGATCGGTTGCCGACAGCGATGACGCACCTTCACCGAAGTATTCAACGAATTTGCCGACAACCTTGGTTTTGCGCAGCAGTTCGGTGACGGTCAGCACGAGGTCGGTTGCGGTGACGCCTTCGCGCAGTTTGCCGGTCATGTGCACGCCGACGACGTCCGGCGTCAGGAAGTAGTACGGCTGGCCAAGCATGCCGGCTTCGGCTTCAATGCCGCCCACGCCCCAAGCCAGAATGCCGATGCCGTTGACCATCGTGGTGTGCGAGTCGGTGCCGACCGTGGAATCAGGGTAGTAGACGCCATTCTTTTCCCAGACGCCGCGCGACAGGTATTCAAGATTGACCTGGTGGCAGATGCCGTTACCGGGGGGCACGACGCGAATACCGGAGAAGGCCTGTTTGGCCCACTTGAGGAAGGTGTAACGCTCGCCGTTACGCTCGAACTCGATTTCCATGTTCTTGCGCAGCGCGTCTTTCGAATTGCTGACGTCGACAACAACGGAGTGGTCAACCACCAGATCCACAGGCACGAGCGGTTCGATCTTGGTCGGTTCAAAATTCTGGCGCTTGGCTTCAGCGCGCATTGCTGCGAAGTCGTTCAGCGCGGGGAAACCGGCCATGTCCTGCAGCATGATGCGGGCGAGGACGAAAGGGATTTCCTGGGTGCGCGGTGCGGTCGGCTGCCATCCAGCGAGTTCACGCACGCGGTCTTCGGAGATGCTTTTGCCGTCACAGTTGCGCAGCACCGACTCCAGCACTACGCGCAGGCTCACCGGCAGACGCGAGACCTTGCCCAGACCGGCTTCTTCAAGTGCAGCCAGTGAATAGTATTTTCCGGTCTTGCCCGATTTGAGTTTGAATTCGCGAAGTGAATTAAAAGCGTTGTTGGCCACGCGGATGCTCCTTGAATATTAGAGATACAAAAAGTGATGCGGAGAAGGGGTACAGACAAACCCGGGATTATAAGGTGTTGCAGGGGCGGAATAAATCCAAAACGCAGGGTTTGGCGAGGTTCGCCATGCGGAATCATCCACCCTTAATGATCAGATCTGCCTGTTTGCGTTTTGCGAAAGGGAAAGGCTTGCAGGGGCCACTCGTGACAAATTCGCCCAGCGGCTTGAATTCTCGCGTATTCCGTCCGGTACCTTTTATACGCACAATTTCGGTGCCCGTCATATCGTGGAATGTGAAGGTGGGTGTAACGTGGGTTTGGCTGTGAATTGACTGCGCTTTTTCAGTGATGCCGCAACCGCCAGGGTCCTTCAGTTGCTTCGGTTTATCCACAATAAAGCTGAATAAATGGCTTGAAAAAGGTAATGGGCGTCGACCTGGTCCAAGTTGTCCTGCGTGATGAACAGAAGCCCGGCCCGTATCCCTGCCCATATGCCAGAAGGACGGTGTTATTGGGTCAGCCGCTGTTGCGTCACCCGGTTCCGCTTTGATATCCCCGGTATGGGTTTCAAAGTGTTGGTTTGGGCATCCCAGGTTGCCGTTATCGGGCTTTGGGCGGCCATCCCGCCAGCGAGGCCTGGGCAGCGGAATGCTGCCCAAGCCAGGGTCGGCATGAGACGACAATAAAAGTAAATAAAAACAAGTACTTAATTAATTGGGTAATCCCTCAGATGACCATGAGATCAACAAACTCGTTGACGGGCGTCGCTTCAAGCTTCTTTTGGTCATTACACAGGGCGTAGATCGCAGTGCGCTGTTTTTCCGGGAACTTGCGGGCCAGATTAGTGCGGAACTTGGCTTCGAGCAGCGGAATGCCTTCCTTGCGGCGGCGGCGATGCCCTACGGGGTATTCCACAACGACATTACTGGTTTTGCTGCCGTCCTTGAAGAATACCTGGATGGCGTTGGCAATCGAACGTTTCTGCGGATCGAGGTAGTCCTTGCTCCATTGCTTGTTCTCGACGCATTCCATCTTGTCGCGCAGCTGGTCGACGCGCGGATCATGGGCGACGTCGTCCTCGTAGTCGGCGGCCGTCAGATTGCCCTTGATCAGGCCGATGGCCGCCATGTACTGGATGCAGTGGTCACGGTCGGCCGGGTTGTTCAGCGGGCCCTTCTTGTCGATGATGCGGATCGCCGATTCGTGGGTGGTGATAACCACTTTCTTGATGTCGGCCAGACGATTTTTGACTTGCGGATGCAACTGGATCGCGCATTCAACGGCGGTCTGGGCATGAAACTCGGCAGGAAAGGAGATCTTGAACAGCACGTTTTCCATCACGTACGAACTGTATTTGCGGGTGAACTTGAAGGGCTGGCCTTTGAAGAGTACGTCGTAGAAACCCCAGCCTTTGGCGGAAAGACCGGAGGGATAACCCATCTCGCCCTTGGCAGCCATCAAGGCCAGACGCACTGCGCGGCTGGTCGCGTCACCGGCGGCCCAGGACTTGCGTGAACCGGTGTTCGGCGCATGACGATAGGTGCGCAGCGACTGGCCGTCGATCCAGGCATTCGAGACGGCGTTGATGGTTTCCTCGCGGCTCAGGCCCATCAGGCTGGATACGACTGCAGTCGAAGCAACCTTGACCAGCAGCACGTGATCCAGGCCGACGCGGTTGAAGCTGTTCTCCAGCGCGATGACGCCCTGGATTTCGTGGGCCTTGATCATGCCGGTGAGGACATCACGCATGGTCAGCGGTTTTTTTCCGGCGGCAACGGCCTGACGAGACAGGTAGTCCGCCATGGCGAGAATGCCGCCGAGATTGTCCGAAGGGTGACCCCATTCCGCGGCCAGCCAGGTGTCGTTGAAATCCAGCCAGCGGATCATGCAGCCGATATTGAACGCGGCCATCACCGGATCGAGCTGGAAGGAGGTGCCGGGCACTTTGGCGCCGTTGGCCATCGTTGCGCCGGGCACCACCGGGCCCATCAATTTGGTGCAGGCCGGGTAGGACAGGGCCTCAAAGCCGCAGCCCAGCGTGTCCATCAGACAAAGACGTGCGGTGTTGTAGGCCTCGGCGCTGGAGATTTTGCTTTTGGCGGCGTAATCGGCGATGTCGGTGATGACGGCATCGGGTTTGGGACGGACGTTGGAGATATGTGCGGACATGTTGAGCCTTGATGAATGTTGTTATTTGCGGTCTTTGATCGCGACGAAGCTGCGGCCTTCGGGACCGGTGTAAACGGCGGTCGGGCGGATGATCTTGTTGTCGATGCGCTGTTCAATGACGTGGGCCGACCAGCCGCTGGTACGTGAAATGATGAACAGCGGCGTGAACATCGGCGTCGGCACACCCATGCGGTGATAGGACACCGCCGAGTACCAGTCGAGATTCGCGAACATTTTTTTCTCGCGCATCATCACTGATTCGATGCGTTCAGCAACGTTGAACATTTTCAGGTCGCCGGCTTCATTGGACAGTTTGCGCGCGACTTCCTTGATGATCTTGTTGCGCGGATCGGCAATGGTGTAGACCGGGTGACCGAAACCGATGACGACCTCCTTGTTGGCAATGCGCGCCATGATGTCTTTTTCGGCATCATCCGGCGTCTCGTAACGGTTCATCACCTCGAAACCCACTTCATTGGCGCCGCCGTGTTTGGGACCACGCAGAGCACCAATTCCGCCGGTGACTGAAGAGTAGATGTCGGAGCCGGTGCCGGCGATGACCCGGCAGGTAAAAGTTGACGCGTTGTATTCGTGTTCAGCGTACAGGTTGAGCGAGGTGTGCATTGCGCGCACCCAGGACGCGGGAGCGGGCTTGCCGTGCAGCAGGTGAAGGAAGTGTCCGCCGATTGAATCATCATCGGTTTCCACATCAATGCGCTTGCCGTTCTGGCTGTAGTGATACCAATAGAGCAGCATCGAGCCGAAGGAGGCCATCAGCCGGTCGGCGATATCACGGGCGCCCGGATGATTGTGGTCTTCGCGCTCGGGCATCGCGGCGCCCAGCGCGGAACAGCCGGTACGCATGACATCCATCGGGTGTGCCGATGGCGGCAGTTCTTCGAGAACGTTGCGCACCACCGCAGGCAGGCCGCGCAGCGACTGCAGTTTGGTTTTGTAACCGCGCAGTTCGGCACTGTTCGGTAGCTTGCCGTGAACCAGCAGAAAGGCGATTTCCTCGAATTCGCAGGTATCGGCGATATCGAGGATGTCGTATCCGCGGTAGTTAAGGTCGTTGCCGCTGCGGCCCACCGTGCACAGCGCAGTGCTGCCTGCGGGAACGCCGGACAGGGCCACGGATTTTTTGGGTTTTGCGGCGGCGGGGGTGTCGGAACTCATGTTTATCTCCTCACTGGACAACAAAAAAGCGGACGCTGCAGAAGTGCAGGGTCCGCTTTGTTTGGAGCATGCCGGATCAGCCGAGCAGGCTCTTGATTGCGTCGCGCTCTTCCTGCAGTTCTTTCAATGTCATTTGCATACGTTCCTGGCTGAACTTGCTTTGTTTCAGGCCCTGGACGATGGTGTATTTGCCGTCCTTGCAGGTCACCGGGAAGCCGTAAATGATGCCTTTCGGAATGCCATAGCTGCCGTCAGAGGGAATGCCCATGCTGACCCATGTGCCGGCCTTGGTGCCCTTGACCCAGTCGCGGATGTGATCGATTGCTGCATTGGCCGCGCTGGCCGCTGAGGACAGGCCGCGTGCATCGATGATTGCGGCGCCGCGCTTCTGGATGGTCGGGATGAAATCACTTTCCAGCCAGGCCTGATCCTTGATCATCGGCCAGATTTTCTTGCCGCCAGCCGTGGCGTGGAACAGATCCGGATATTGCGTCGCAGAGTGGTTGCCCCAAACGGCCAGTTTTTTGATGTCGGTAATCGGCTTGCCGATTTTTTGGGCAACCTGCGTCAATGCGCGGTTGTGATCGAGACGCATCATCGCCGAGAAATTGGTCGGCTTGAGCTTGGGCGCATTGTTCATCGCGATCAGGCAGTTGGTGTTGGCGGGGTTGCCGACTACCAGCACTTTGACGTCGCGCTTTGCTACTTCAGACAGAGCGCGTCCTTGCGGCGCAAAAATCTTGCCGTTGGCTTCGAGCAGGTCTTTGCGCTCCATGCCGGGGCCGCGCGGCCGGGCACCGACCAGCAATGCCACATCGACATCCGCAAAAGCGACCATCGGATCGGAGGCTGCGACCATGCCTTGCAGCAGGGGGAAGGCGCAGTCGTCGAGTTCCATCATCACGCCCTTCAACGCCTTTTGCGCGCGCTCATCGGGAATTTCCAGCAATTGAAGGATAACCGGCTGGTCCTTGCCGAGCATTTCGCCGCTGGCGATGCGGAACAGCAGGCTGTAGCCAATCTGGCCGGCGGCGCCCGTAACGGCTACGCGCATGGGTTGTTTCATCTGGAAGCTCCTGAATTTCCTGGGTTTTTGAGATTTGGCGGCTGCCGCGCAGAGGGTAATCCGGATTGCGGCGCTTGCCTTTGTGGACTCCGTTGATGATAACGAACGGGGGGAATTACGGTCAACACGATAGCCCGATGCATGGACAAATGAATATTGTGAGGATTATTGAGGAGGAATTTCGGTTCGTCATTTCTGGTATTCCTTAATTGACGAGGAACTCAACCCGCCCTCCCGACCTTGCATAAAGCAGTCTTTCATTCCTTTACGTTTGCATCATGCGGCAGCGCATGATGACCTGTGCAGCAAGGTGTCGATGTATGCTTTACGTGCACGTCAACCAATGAACGTCACATGAACCGTTTTTACGGTTGAAGACCGATATCCGCGTTTCTACGCATGAGAAAAGCTGGTAGTATTTCATGCGCTTAAACGCAGTTCTGACACAATTTCGGTTGTGCCAAAAACTCTCAACTGATGTTGTTGCTTGCATTGCAGCATCGCGGTTGTTCCGGTGAGCATCAAACGGTGCCATGGAAAGTGTAGTCGGCTACCGCCGGTACTCCGTTACGTTGAACGCTAATTTGTAAATCAAGGAGAGTAGCGAGTGTCTTCAACAGTGGCCAAAACCAGGCCCAAGCATCTCAATCTGGTTACCATCAGGTTGCCGGTGCCGGGTATCGTATCCATCATGCATCGCGTCAGCGGAGCGGTGCTATTCCTGATGTTGCCGCTGCTCCTCTGGCTTTTTCAGTCCAGCCTTCAGTCTCCGGAATCTTTCGCCGCTTTTCATTCAGTGGTTTCCAATCCGCTGATGAAGCTTTTCCTGCTGGCGCTGCTGTGGGGCTACCTTCACCACCTGCTGGCGGGTGTGCGGCACTTGTTTCTTGACCTGCACATTGGTGCGGAACTGGAAACTGCACGTGCAAGCAGCATTGTCGTCCTGATCGGTGCCATTGTTTTGACCTTGGCGGTAGGGGTACGGCTATGGTGAATCGCGAAGTGGTAGGCGCTCATTACGGGTTGCGCGACTGGCTGGCTCAGCGCATTACAGCGGTAATCATGCTGGTGTTCACCCTTTTACTTCTGATGGCACTGGTTACGCTGCCTAAATTCGACTTCTGGCATTGGCAGGCGTTGTGGAATATGTCGTTGATGCGTTATGCGGCGCTGCTTTTTCTGGTCGCTCTGCTGTATCACGCATGGATTGGCGTCCGGAACATATTCATGGATTACATCAAGGCTACCGGCTTGCGGCTGACGCTGTATGTCGTGGTCATTTTGGCACTGATCGCCTACGGCGCTTGGACAGTGCAGATTCTGTGGGGCAAATAAGCAATGGGCATTACAACAAGACAGTTTGACGCGGTTGTCGTCGGTGCCGGCGGTTCCGGCCTGCGCGCCGCCCTGCAGTTGTCAGAAGCCAATCTGCGGGTCGCCGTTCTTTCCAAAGTATTTCCGACGCGTTCGCATACGGTGGCGGCGCAGGGTGGCGTTTCCGCTTCTCTGGGCAACGAAGAGCCGGACAATTGGCACTGGCATATGTATGACACCGTCAAGGGCTCCGACTATCTCGGCGACCAGGACGCGATTGAATTCATGTGCCGCAAGGCCAATGAAGCGGTGATCGAGCTGGAACACTACGGTATGCCGTTCGACCGTCTCGACAACGGCAAAATCTATCAGCGTCCGTTCGGCGGACACACCAGCAACTATGGCGAGCGAGCGGTGAAACGTGCCTGCGCCGCGGCGGACCGCACCGGTCACGCGATGCTGCATACGCTTTATCAGCGCAACGTGCGCGCCAATACCCAATTCTTTGTTGAGTGGATGGCACTTGACCTGATCCGCAACCAGGCTGGCGATGTGCTGGGCGTGGTGGCAATGGAAATGGAAACCGGTGAGATCTCCGTTCTGCACGCCAAGGCTACGCTGCTCGCCACAGGCGGTGCCGGCCGGATTTACGCTGCCAGCACCAATGCCTTCATCAATACCGGTGACGGTCTTGGCATGGCGGCTCGCGCTGGTATTTCGCTGGAAGACATGGAGTTCTGGCAGTTCCACCCGACCGGTGTTGCCGGCGCCGGCGTGCTGATTACCGAAGGCGTGCGCGGCGAGGGCGGTTTTCTGCTGAACAAAAATGGTGAGCGTTTCATGGAGCGCTATGCGCCGACCGTGAAGGATCTGGCCAGCCGTGACGTGGTGTCTCGCGCGATGGCAACCGAGATCAAGGAAGGCCGTGGCGCCGGCAAGGATGCTGATCATATTCTGCTGAAACTCGACCATCTGGGCGCTGACGTGATCGACAAGCGGTTGCCCGGTATTCGCGAAATCGCGATCAAGTTCGCCAACGTTGATCCGGCAAAAGACCCGATTCCGGTGGTGCCGACCTGTCATTACATGATGGGCGGTATACCGACCAACATGAATGGCCAGGTGCTCGCCGGCCACAATGGCGGTGCCATCGTCAAAGGTCTTTACGCTGCGGGCGAATGTGCCTGCGTGTCGGTGCATGGCGCCAACCGTCTCGGCACCAACTCGTTGCTGGATCTGCTGGTGTTCGGCAAGGCTTCGGGCGAGCAGGTGGTCAAGGATCTGGCGAGTGATGCGCTGGTCCACCAGGACCTGCCGAAAGACGCGGCTGACCGTTCACTCGCAAGACTGGCGCGGCTGGATTCGGCCAAGTCCGGTGAGGACGTTGCTGAGGTGGGGGCGGAAATGCGCCGCACCATGCAACTGCACTGCGGCGTGTTCCGCTTCCCCGACAGCCTGGCTGAAGGTGTGCGCAAAATGCAAGAGGTCGGGAAACGCGCCGAGAGCCTGTATGTCAAGGACAAGAGCAAGGTTTTCAACACTGCACGTGTCGAAGCGCTGGAGCTGGAGAATCTGGTGGAAGTTGCGATGTCGACGATGGTTTCCGCACATGCCCGCCAGGAGTCACGCGGCGCTCATGACCGCAGCGATTTTCCGGATCGTGATGATGCCAAGTGGATGAAACACACCTTTTGGTACAAGGAAAACAACCGTCTTGAGTACCGTCCGGTCAACCTCAAGCCGCTGACCGTGGAATCGTTCGAGCCCAAGGCTCGGGTTTATTAAGAATCAAGGAAGACAGATGCGCCTCTCTATCTACCGCTACAACCCGGATGTCGATGAAAAGCCGTACATGAAGGACTATGACATCCAGCTGGAACCGACTGATCGCATGCTGCTGGACGCGCTGATGCGCCTTAAATCGACCGACGACACGTTTTCGTTTCGGCGCTCCTGCCGCGAGGGCGTCTGCGGTTCGGATGCGATGAACATCAACGGCAAGAATGGTCTGGCTTGCATCACCAAGATCGCTGACCTGAAGGAACCGGTGGTGATCCGCCCGTTGCCCGGTCTGCCGGTGATTCGCGATCTGATCGTCGATATGTCTCAGTTCTTCAAGCAGTACCACTCGGTGACGCCTTATGTCGTCAACGAAACGCCGCGTCCTGAAACAGAGCGTTTGCAGTCGCCTGAAGACCGCGAGGAACTCAACGGCCTGTATGAGTGCATCCTGTGCGCCTGCTGCTCGACTTCATGCCCGTCGTTCTGGTGGAACCCGGACAAATTCGTCGGACCTGCCGGCCTGCTGCAGGCTTACCGCTTTATTGCTGACACCCGGGATCAGGCGACCAACGAGCGCCTGGATAATCTGGAAGACCCGTACCGGCTGTTCCGCTGCCATTCGATCATGAACTGCGTTGATGTGTGCCCGAAAGGTTTGAACCCGACCAAGGCCATCGGCAAGATCAAGGATCTGCTGGTCAAGCGTACGGTATGAGCCACCTGGCGAGGGGCCCCCGCAGGGGGATCGACAGTCAGGCGAATACCGTCGGTCGCCGACGCCCCGGCATGAATGTCATGCTTGAGCGGTCGGAGGCGACGGTCTGAGGAATTAGCGGATATGGGGGACATGGACCGTATCCGCTGGCAATGCCGCCGCGGATTGCTGGAGATGGACCTCATCTTGCAGCGCTTTTTGGCTGAGGACTTCGAAAGTCTGAATCCGGAAGAGCTCAATTTGTTTAAGGAATTGCTGGGAGAAGTCGATACTGTCTTGCTGGCGTGGGTGATGGGGCAGGAGGAGGCGCCAAAGCGCTACGATGCCCTGATCCGACGTCTGCAACGAAAGTGACGGCGTGACTTGCAAGTTGATGCACTACATAAGATTTATAACTTAAGTAACTGATAATACGGAGATATTTATGAAAGAAAAGCTCGCGACCCTCTCTTTCAGCGATGGCAGCCCGTCGATTGATTTCCCGATTCTGGGCGGTACCGTCGGGCCTGAGGTCATCGACGTTCGCAGCCTGTACGGCAAAACCGGCAAGTTCACCTATGACCCCGGTTTCATGTCGACGGCGAGCTGTCGTTCCAATATCACGTATATCGACGGCGACGAGGGGATCCTGCTGTATCGCGGTTACCCGATTGAGCAACTCGCCGAAAAATGTGACTTCCTTGAAGTTGCTTACCTGATCCTCAATGGCGAACTGCCGAACAAAGAACAGAAGCTGGAATTTGACGACATCGTCACCCATCACTCGATGGTGCACGAACAGCTGTCACGTTTTTACAGCGGTTTCCGCCGCGATGCTCACCCGATGGCGGTGATGTGCGGTGTGGTCGGCGCGTTGTCGGCGTTCTACCACGACTCCATCAACATTTACGACCAGCGCAGCCGTGACATTTCGGCTTTCCGCCTGATCGCCAAATTGCCGACGATTACGGCGATGACCTACAAGTACAACATGGGTCAGCCGTTCATGTATCCGAAAAACAAGCTGAGCTATACCGACAATTTCCTGCACATGATGTTCGGCACCCCCTGCGAGGAATACGTGCCGAACCCGGTGATTTCCCGCGCGATTGACCGCATCCTGATCCTGCACGCTGACCATGAGCAGAATGCTTCGACTTCGACGGTTCGTCTGGCCGGCTCCACCGGTGCCAATCCGTTTGCCTGTATTTCGGCCGGTATTGCCAGCCTGTGGGGGCCCGCGCATGGTGGCGCCAACGAGGCCGTGCTGAAGATGCTCGACGAAATCGGCGATATCAAGAACATCCCGGCCTTTATCAAGCGCGTGAAGGAAAAAGACGGCCAGGCCATGTTGATGGGCTTCGGTCACCGCGTTTACAAGAACTACGACCCGCGCGCCAAGCTGATCCAGAAAACCTGTCATGAAGTTCTGGAAGAACTCGACATGAAGGACAACAAGCTGATCAAGCTGGCGATGGAACTGGAGCGGATTGCGCTGAGCGACGACTACTTCATCAAGCGCAAGCTGTATCCGAACGTCGACTTCTATTCGGGCATCGTCTACAAGGCGCTGGGCATTCCGGTCAGCATGTACACCGCGATCTTTGCGTTGGCGCGCACCGTGGGCTGGATTGCGCAGTGGAAAGAACTTATTTCTGACCCTGAACAGAAACTCAGCCGGCCGCGTCAGTTGTTCACGGGTGCCACGACCCGCGATTTTGTGCCGATGGGCAAACGCAAATAAGCCTGACGCCCCGCTTCGTGCGGGGCACAGGCTGGACAACGATCAGGTAAAGAGATGATCAAAGAATCGCGAGCAAGCTCGCTGCTGTTTGGTGCCAATGCGCCGTTTGTCGAAGGACTCTACGAGCAATATCTGAAGGATCCGCAGTCGGTAGAGCCGCGCTGGCGCGGCTATTTCGACGAGCTGCAGAAGCTCGATGACGGTCCGGCCGATGTTGATCACTCCGAGATCCAGCAGCGTTTCGTTGAAATGTCACGCAGCCGGCGCTCCGGCGGTGGCAGCACCGAGGCGACCCAGCGCAATCTGCAGAAGCAGTTCTCGGTGATGCAGCTGATCTCGGCCTATCGTTTCCAGGGTAACCGCATTGCCAACGTTGATCCGCTGAAACGTATGGAGCAGCCGGCAATCGCCGAACTGGATCCGTCGTTTTACGGCCTGACCGACCAGGACATGGATACGGTGTTCGACACCGGTACACTTCACGGGCCGGCCAAGGCAACGTTGCGCGAGATCCTTCAGGCGCTGCGTGAAACCTATTGCGGCACCATCGGTGTCGAATACATGTATATCTCGGACATCCCGCAGAAACGCTGGATGTCGGAGAAGCTGGAGCCGACTCGTGGTCGTCCGACCTACGACGCTGCATTCAAGCGGCATCTGCTTGACCGGCTGACCGCAGCTGAGACGCTGGAAAAATACCTTAATGCCAAATATGTCGGGCAGACCCGTTTTTCCCTGGAAGGCGGCGACGGACTGATCCCGATGCTTGACCATCTGTTGCAGAAAGCCGGAAGTGTCGGGGTGCAAGAACTGGTGATCGGCATGGCCCATCGTGGCCGCCTGAATGTGCTGGTCAATACCCTGGGCAAGATGCCCAAGGATCTGTTCTCGTCATTCGAAGGCAAGCAGCAGGCGGATGTGCTTGCGGGCGACGTCAAATATCACGACGGATTTTCATCGAATGTGATGACGCCTGGCGGTCCGATGCACGTCACGGTCGCCTTTAATCCCTCGCATCTGGAAATCGTTAATCCGGTGGTTGAAGGATCGGTGCGTGCGCGTCAGCATCGCCGTAAAGACCATACCGGCGAACAGGTGCTGCCAGTGCTGATCCACGGCGACGCCGCGTTTGCAGGGCAGGGTGTGATCCAGGAAGTGCTCAACCTTGCCGAAACTCGCGGTTACGGCACCGGCGGCACCGTGCATATCATCATCAACAACCAGATCGGGTTTACCACGTCTGATCCGCGTGATTCGCGTTCGACACTGTATTGCTCGGACGTGGCCAAGATGCTTGAAGTGCCGATATTCCACGTCAATGGCGATGATCCGGAGGCTGTGTGTTTCGCCACTGATATCGCACTCGAATATCGCAAGAAGTTCCGCAAGGATGTGGTGCTGGACCTGATCTGTTATCGCCGTCTTGGCCATAACGAGCAGGACGAGCCGATGGTTACGCAGCCGTTGATGTACCGCCGTATCCATTCGCATCCGACGCCGCGCAAGGTTTACGCCGATCGCCTGATGAAGGAAGGCGTGATTGCCGAGGCTGATGCCGACAAGATGGTGGCTGAATTCCGCGATGCACTGGATCACGGTTATCACACCAACAAAACCATTCTCTCGAACTACAAGCCGCCGTTTGAAACCGATTGGAGTCTGTATAAAGGCACCAAGTGGAATCAGAACGACGACACCCGCATGCCGCTGGACCGGCTGCAGGAACTTGCGCGCAAAGTGTGTGAGGTGCCGGCCAATTTCAAGCTGCATCCGCGCGTTGAGAAAATCATGCAGGATCGCCGGCTGATGGCTGACGGCAAGTTGCCGCTGGACTGGGGCATGGCGGAGACGCTGGCTTACGCCTCGCTGTTAACCGAGGGTTATTCGATACGCCTTTCGGGACAAGACTCGGGTCGCGGCACGTTTTTCCATCGCCATGCCGTACTCCACGATCAGAACCGCGAACGCGGTGATCAGGGCACCCACCTGCCACTGCAGCATCTCTCGCCGAATCAGGGTGACTTTGTGGTCATCGATTCGGTGTTGTCTGAAGAAGCTGTTCTCGGTTTTGAATACGGTTATTCGACCTCCGGTCCGAAAGAACTGGTGATCTGGGAGGCGCAGTATGGCGACTTCGTCAACGGCGCCCAAGTGGTTATCGACCAGTTCATCGCTTCCGGCGAAGTGAAGTGGGGCCGCATGTGCGGTCTGACGATGATGCTGCCGCACGGATACGAAGGCGCTGGTCCCGAGCATTCATCAGGCCGGATCGAGCGTTTCCTGCAACTGTGCGCGGACTACAACATGCAGGTGTGTGTGCCGGCTACGCCGGTGCAGATGTATTACCTGCTGCGCCGGCAGATGGTGCGGCCGCATCGCAAGCCGCTGATCATCTTCTCGCCGAAAAGCCTGTTGCGTCACAAGGAGTCGGTATCGCCGCTGGAAGAGTTCGCCAACGACAAATTCAATCCCGTCAACGAGGACTGGGATTCGCGCGAAATCGACCCTGACAAGGTAGAGCGGGTGATTTTCTGCAGCGGCAAGGTTTATTACGACCTGCGCAATGAACGCCGCACGCGTGCCATTCCCAACCTGCCGCTGGTGCGGATCGCACAGATCTATCCGTTTGCACACGAAGAATTCCGTGCGCAGATCGTGCGCTACAAAAACGCCAAGGAAATTGTCTGGTGCCAGGAAGAACCGCGCAATCAGGGTTCATGGCGGCACATCCAGCATTACCTGATGCGTCACTTGTTACCGCATCAGAAGTTGTATTACGCGGGTCGCGACTCTTCGGCATCTCCCGCGGCAGGTTACAAGTCTCTGCATGAAAAACAACAGAAAGAACTGGTCGACCAGGCGTTGACCATGCACGGCGGTCGTGAACGGCAGGGCGTGGCACCGCGCCCGCTGGCCGAAGGCGAAGAGCACTAATTAATCAATTAAATCATAGGTTTATGGAGTAATAATGCTCGTTGATGTGAAAGTGCCCCAGCTCTCGGAGTCCGTCGCAGAGGCGACCCTTGTGTCGTGGCACAAGAAGACCGGTGAATACGTCAAACGCGACGAAAACCTGGTGGATATCGAGACTGACAAGGTCGTTCTCGAAACACCGGCGCCACAGGCCGGCGTGCTGGTGAAGATCGTCAAGGCCGACGGCGGCACGGTGACCAGCAATGAAATCATTGCCACCATCGATACCGATGCGCAACCGGATGGCGGCAAGGGCGAGGCAGCGCCAGTTGCTGCAACAGCTGCTCCGGCTGCTGCGCCGGCGAAAGTGGCTGCGGGCTCGCCGGCGATGCCTTCCGCACAAAAAATGGCCGCCGAAAAGAATATTGATACCGGCGCCCTCAGCGGCACCGGGCGCGGCGGTCGCGTCACCAAGGGTGACGTCATCCAGGCGGTTCAGGGCGGCAGCAAAGCTCCGGCAGCAACACCCGCACCGGCTCAGGCAAGGGCAATTCCTGCAGTTGATATGGGTGACCTTGGTGAACGTCCCGAGCAGCGCGTACCGATGTCTCGCTTGCGCGCCCGTATTGCAGAGCGCCTGGTGCAGTCGCAATCCACCGCAGCCATTCTGACCACGTTCAACGAGGTCAACATGCAGCCGGTGATGGACATGCGCGCCAAGTACAAGGACAAGTTCGAGAAGGAGCACGGCGTCAAGCTGGGCTTCATGTCGTTCTTCGTCAAAGCTGCAGTGCATGCGCTGAAGAAATATCCGGTAGTGAACGCCTCGATCGACGGTAACGATATCGTCTATCACGGTTATTTCGACATCGGTATCGCCGTGGGCAGCCCGCGCGGTCTGGTGGTGCCGATCCTGCGCAATTGCGATCAGATGAGTCTCGCCGACATCGAAAAGCAGATCGCCGAATTCGGAAAGCGTGCCCAGGACGGCAAGCTGACCATTGAAGAACTCACCGGAGGCACGTTCTCGATTTCCAATGGCGGCACCTTCGGTTCGATGCTGTCAACGCCGATCATCAATCCGCCGCAGAGCGCGATCCTCGGCGTGCACGCCACCAAGGATCGTCCAGTGGCGGAAAACGGCCAGGTCGTGATCCGGCCGATGAATTACCTTGCGCTGTCCTATGACCACCGCATCATTGACGGCCGCGAAGCAGTGCTGGCGCTGGTGGCGATGAAGGATGCGCTGGAAGATCCGGCGCGGCTGCTGCTGGATATCTAACCCCTTTCACCGCCAAGACGCTAGGGCGAAAAGCTTCTCACCGCCAAGACGCCAAGAGCGCCAAGAAAACCCAAGCTGAACGACAGAAATTAGGCTTTGACTCTCTTGGCGCTCTTGGCGCCTTGGCGGTAAAAAATCTGTTTTTGAGGTATTAAATGGCAAAAAATTTTGACGTCGTAGTCATCGGTGCCGGTCCCGGCGGATACATTGCAGCGATCCGTGCTGCGCAGCTCGGCATGCAGGTGGCCTGCATCGACGAGTGGAGCACCCCGGACGGAAAGCCGGCACCGGGCGGCACCTGCACCAATGTCGGCTGCATTCCGTCGAAGGCGCTGCTGCAGTCCTCCGAAAACTTTGATCACGCCAGCCATACGTTTGCCGACCACGGCATTCAGGTCAAAGGACTGTCCATGGACGTCGGCCAGATGCTCAAGCGCAAGGACAAGGTCGTCAAACAGAATAACGAAGGCATCCTCTACCTGTTCAAGAAAAACAAGGTCACGTTTTTCCATGGCAAGGGTGCTTTTGCCGGCGGTGCTGCCGGCGCCTGGCAGATCCAGGTGTCGGGAAAAACCGCCGACGTGCTGACTGCAAAACACGTGATCATCGCGACGGGTTCCAACCCGCGTGCGCTGCCCGATGTGCCTTTCGACAACAAGCTGATTCTCGATAACGCCGGCGCACTGGCGATTGCGGAAACCCCGAAAAAGCTGGGCGTGATCGGCGCCGGCGTGATCGGTCTGGAAATGGGCAGCGTGTGGCGCCGCCTCGGTGCTGAAGTCACGGTGCTCGAAGCTCTGCCGGCTTTCCTTGGCGCGGTCGATGAGCAGGTTGCCAAGGAAGCACAGAAGGTCTTCACCAAACAGGGGCTGGCCATTCACACCGGCGTCAAGGTCGGAAAAATCAGCGCGAAGAAAAACGTTACTGTGGAATACACCGACAACGCGGGCGCAGTCCAGACGCTGGTGGTAGACAAGCTGATTGTGTCGATCGGCCGCGTGCCCAACACACAGGGCCTCAACGGCAATGCCGTCGGCCTGAAGCTTGATGAACGCGGCTTTATTGCTGTCGACGGCGACTGCAAAACCAATCTGGGCAATGTCTGGGCTGTCGGCGACGTGGTGCGCGGTCCGATGCTCGCGCACAAGGCGGAGGAAGAGGGTGTTGCCGTGGCCGAGCGCATTGCCGGCAAACACGGCCATGTCGATTTCAATACCGTGCCCTGGGTCATTTATACCTCGCCGGAAATCGCCTGGGTCGGCAAAACCGAACAGCAACTGAAACAGGAAGGCGTGAAATACCGCTCCGGTTCCTTCCCGTTCATGGCCAATGGCCGTGCGCGCGCGCTGGGGGATACCACCGGTTTCGTCAAATTCCTGGCGGATGAGCGCACTGACCGCATCCTCGGCGTGCACATCATCGGACCGATGGCTTCCGAGCTGATCGCCGAGGCTGTGGTGGCGATGGAATTCGGTGCGGCGTCTGAAGACATTGCGATGATCTGCCATGCCCATCCTTCGCTGTCCGAAGCGATGAAGGAAGCCGCGCTGGCTGTCGACAACAGGACGCTGAACCTGTAATCCTGGTTCCGGTTCGCCTTTGTCCGCCGATTTTGTCCAGTTCCTGCGGGACCGTGCCGGTGAGCACGGTTTCGCGCCTGACGATGCCCAGCAAGTCGCCGCACGCGAACTGCAGCGGGTGCATCAGGACCTCGATCACCGCCAGCAGCGCCGCGGCCTGCTGAGTTTTCTCAATCGCAGCCATGTGATCCGCGGCGTTTATCTCTGGGGCGGCGTCGGTCGCGGCAAAAGCTTCCTGATGGACAGCTTTTTTGCTTTTGTACCCGACGTCACCAAGAAGCGCGTGCATTTTCACCGCTTCATGCAGGAAATCCACAAGGGTCTGAGCCGCCATCAAGGGCAGGCTGACCCGATGTTGCTGATTGCGCGCGACATTGCAGCCGAAGCGCAGATCCTCTGCCTCGATGAGTTCCATGTCACCGACATCACCGATGCGATGTTGATGCGTCGCCTGCTGGAAGGATTGATGAGCGAGGGCGTGGTGCTGCTGACCACCTCCAATTTTGCGCCGACCGAGCTGTATCAGCACGGCTTGCAGCGTGTGCAGTTCCTGCCGGCGATTGATCTGATCCTCGAACGCATGACCGTGGTCAATGTCGATGCCGGTACCGATTACCGCCTGCGCGAACTGGAAAAGGCGGGGACATACCATATCGGCGCGGACGCCGACCGGCACCTTGATGAAGCCTTCAGCCATATTTCCAGCGGCGATGAAGACAACGCGCCCCTCGATATCGAAGACCGCCTGATCCGGGTACGCCGGCAGGCGTCTGGGATCGCCTGGTTTGACTTCGAGGAGCTTTGCGCGGGACCGCGCGGCAAACCCGATTACATCGAACTGTCGCGCCGTTATCACACCGTGCTGATCTCCGCGGTACCTTGCTTCACTCCGGATGACAGCGACATGCTGCGCCGGTTTGTGTGGCTGGTCGATGAGTTCTATGATCGCCGGGTGAAACTGATGTTGAGTGCTTCGGTTCCGGTGGATGATCTGGTTGCTGCGGCGTCCGACAACGACGGTTTCCAGGCGCATTTGAATGCGTCATTAAAAGAGCGGCTCGCCAGTCGCCTGACTGAAATGCAGACGCATCAGTACCTCGCTCAACCCCATTTACCGTGAGGGCGCCATGGAACACTGCAAGGCCTACAGAATATTCAATGAAAACAACAAGATAGAAGGTGATGTCGTCGAAGTGCCGACGGCGGATATCGGCCGTGGCGAGGTGGTGTTCCAGACGGCGTATTCCAGCGTCAACTTCAAGGACGCATTGGCCGCGACTGGGGCCGGCGGAAAAATCATCCGCAACTTTCCGCTGATCGGCGGCATTGACGCAGCCGGCACGGTACTCAGTTCCAGTGATGCGCGGTTCAAGCCCGGCGATGAAATTCTCTGCACCAGCTACGACATGGGTGTGGCCCATGACGGCGGATATTCCGGGCTTTGCCGCGTTCCTGCTGTCTGGGTCGTGCCCTTGCCCAAGGGGCTGTCCCTGTTTGAAGCCATGGCCCTGGGCACAGCCGGTTACACGGCAGGCCTGGCGGTGGAGTTGCTCGAGTTGAACGGCATGACGCCGGCGGGCGGCAAGGTCCTGGTCAACGGAGCCACTGGCGGCGTGGCCAGTCTTGCCATCGACATGCTGGCCGCAAAGGGTTATGCGGTGACGGCGATTACCGGCAAGACCGCGGAGCATGATTATTTGCGCGAACTGGGCGCTGCGGAAATTCTCGATCGCGCTACTGTGGATTTCGGCACGCGTCCGCTGGAAAAGCCGCTTTGGGCTGCCGCCTTTGATTCCGTCGGCGGTGATCAGCTCGGATGGCTGACGCGTACCATGCAGCCTCACGGCGTCATCGGCAGCTTCGGCAATGCCGGCGGCATCGATCTCAAAACCAATGTGCTGCCGTTCATCCTGCGCGGCGTACGGCTGATCGGCGTTGATTCGGTGGCGACACCGATGACGCTACGCAAAAAAGTCTGGGAGCGGCTGGCCACTGATCTCAAGCCGCGACATCTTGAATCCATAGCCCATACGATTGGCCTGGCTGATTTGCCGGGGTATTTCGAGCGCATGATCAAAGGTGAAATCCGCGGCCGAGCAGTGGTCAGGATTTTGTAAGACCCTGGGCGGATAATGGCCACTGCGGGCGACGTAACCATTTCAACGTAGCGCATCCAAATAAACTGCGCCGCCCCAGCCAATCACTGGAGGGGATATGGGCGCTTACGCCGATTTTCATCGTCGTTCCATCGAACATCGTGAAGCGTTCTGGGCGGAAGAGGCGCAGCGCATTCACTGGCACCGTCCATTTGACCAGGTGCTTGATTTCAGCAAGCCGCCATTTGCCAAGTGGTTCGTCGGCGGTTTAACCAATCTCTGTTACAACGCGGTTGACCGGCATCTTGACGTCCGTGGCGACCAGCCTGCACTGATCTACATCTCCAGCGAAACCGGGGCTGAGCGCAGTTATACCTACCGTGAACTGCATGCAGCGGTAAACGCCTGTGCTGCTGTAATCGCAGCGCAGGGTGTGGGACGAGGCGACCGCGTGCTGATTTACATGCCGATGATCCCCGAGGCAGCGTTTGCGATGCTTGCCTGCGCACGCCTGGGTGCAGTGCATTCCGTGGTGTTTGGCGGATTTGCCGCAGCGAGTTGCGCCTCGCGCATTGATGATGCCAGGCCGAAACTGATTATTACATCCGACGCCGGTTTGCGCGGCGGCAAGGCCATCCACTATAAGCCTCTGGTGGATGAGGCCATAGACTTGGCCAAATATCCCCCGCAAAAGGTGCTGGTGGTCAATCGCGGCATCGACAGGGATTTCAGGATGGTGCAGGGGCGCGATGTTGATTACGCCGAGCAGATCAAACTGCATGGCGATACCCGGGTGCCGGTAACCTGGCTGGAATCCAGCGATCCGTCTTATATTCTCTATACCTCAGGCACCACGGGCAAGCCCAAGGGCGTGCAGCGCGATACCGGTGGTTATGCTGTCGCGCTGGCGAGTTCGATGCAGCACATCTATTGCGGCAAACCCGGTGAGACCATGTTCACCACCTCCGATGTGGGCTGGGTTGTCGGACATTCCTACATTGTTTATGGTCCGCTGATTCATGGCATGACCACCATTCTGTATGAAGGTTTGCCGATCCGTCCTGATGCAGGGATCTGGTGGAAAATCGTGCAGGAGCAGAAGGTCACAGTGATGTTTTCATCGCCGACGGCGGCGCGGGTGTTGAAGAAACAGGATCCGGCATACCTCAAGAAATACGACCTGTCCTCGCTGCGTCATCTGTTTCTCGCCGGAGAACCGCTGGATGAGCCCACGCATCGCTGGTTACACGACGCCATCGGCAAACCGGTGATCGATCATTACTGGCAGACCGAAACCGGCTGGCCGATCCTCTCGCTGGCGCCGGGTATTGAAAAAGCCGATGTCAAATATGGCAGCCCGGGTTTTCCGGTTTACGGTTATGACCTGAAACTGTTGCGTGAAAGCGATGCGACCGAAACTGCAGCGGGAGAGAAGGGGGTGTTGACCATTGCACCGCCGCTGCCACCTGGTTGCATGACTACCGTGTGGGGTGACGATGATCGGTTCGTCAATACCTACTTCAGGACTTTCCCGAAGCTGCTGCTCTATTCAACCTTCGATTGGGGGGTTCGTGACAAAGACGGCTACACCTTTATCCTGGGCCGTACGGACGACGTGATCAACGTTGCCGGTCATCGCATCGGAACCCGCGAGATCGAAGAGGCCGTGCAATCCCATTCCAATATTGCTGAAGTAGCCGTTGTTGGGGTGGCTGATGCATTGAAGGGGCAGATGCCCCTCGCATTCGCTGTAGTAAAAGACGCATCCAGGCTGAATACCGCAGCCGAACGCGACCGGCAGGAAAAGGAGATTATGAATGCCGTTGATCATCAACTTGGTGCAATCGCAAGGCCGCGACGCGTGCTGTTTGTGAATTCGTTGCCGAAAACACGCTCGGGCAAATTGCTCCGGCGTTCCTTGCAGGCATTGGCCGAAGGCCGGGACCCGGGCGATCTGACGACAATTGAGGATCCGGCCGCGCTGGAGCAGATCCGCGGTGCACTTAAGGACTGAGTTGGTGATTTGTGGAAATCATAGTAGATGCATTGTAAGTCATTGTTTTAAATTATATTTATTAGATCTGTGGTGACTGCAAATTCGCCCTGCATTCATCTGCGTTAAGGCAAATCATTCAGCGCGGCCCCGGTGCGCAGTGGATTGAGTATCGTCAAGTTGTGATTGTTACGGCGCGGCGAA
The DNA here is from genome assembly GCA_964531455.1 of uncultured Bordetella sp. GTDB lineage: Bacteria > Pseudomonadota > Gammaproteobacteria > Burkholderiales > SG8-41. The sequence goes on along the minus strand of CAZHFZ010000003.1, from coordinate 58,402 downwards.
CTGCTTGCCGGTTTCGGTGTCGGGCTTTCAGCGCCCAAACGGTTTGGGGCTGACGGCAGATCGGCCGCCGCTGCGGCGATAACCGTTTTGCTTATGGCGTCGCCCGCAATAGAGCGGTCCGGAAAGTGAATTCAGCGTCTGGGACCGTCATTTCAGCGGGTTGAGCAGTTGGACACGATTTACAGGTAATTACTGAAACTGCATGGGCGCAAAACTCGTGCTGCAGGCCGCGAAATTTACCGCGATTATTCCACGCTGTTTCAGCGCCGGTAAATGTGGGTGATGCGACTTCGGTATTACCAACCGCATGAGGATCTTCAGCATTTTGTTGATGCTTCCATTGTTCCGGTTTCAAACCCTGCTCAACACCATTTCGTCTTTCATGCGTTTGAACTGAAGTGATGTTTTGAATGTCTCAGAAAGGACTGCGAGCGCGGAATATCGCGAGTCCATGGCTTGCAACGATGGCTGCGGCTCTTGTTGTTAAGCGATCTGCGGGCGCCGAATTGCACGCTGACGACGGGTGCACGGGGTGAAGATGATCTGAATTTATCGCACCACATTAGAGCTTGTTGCACCATTGATGTGCGGCGGTATTCCCGGGGTTTTCAGTTACAATCAATTGCAGTTATATTTTTTCAGCAATTCTTTTTTTTAATATTTATCAAGCCGTTTACAGGTAATTTGATGACATCCATTTCAAGTTTTGGGGCACTCGCTGCTTTGACCGCAAGCGCATTGATTTCCGGCCTTGCACACTCGCAGGAATATCCCACCAAGCCCATACGCGCTATCGTTCCTTTTGTTGCTGGCGGGCCAACAGACATCATGGCCCGGGCGCTTGGACAAAAACTCAGCGTGACACTGGGCAAGCAAATCATCATTGACAATCGCGCCGGTGGAGCCGGACTGATTGCGGCGACAATGGCCAAGGAAGCGCCGCCCGATGGCTACACGATTTTCTTCGGGACCATCAGCACGCTGGCCACGAATGTCGCAACCAAGGCAAAACTGCCGTATGACCCGATCCGCGATTTTTCGCCGATCACCCTGACGGCATCAAATCCTTACTTCATGGTCGTACATCCGACGGTGCCGGCCAATTCGGTCAAAGAGTTTGTCGCGCTGGCCAAGAGCCGGCCGGGGCAGCTCAACTTCGCTTCTTCGGGGGCTGGCGGCGGGTCGCATCTGGCCATGGAGTTGTTCCGTACCATGGCGGGAATCGACATGGTTCATGTGCCGTACAAGGGGTCAGGTCAGTCGGTGACTGAACTGCTGGCTGGACAGGTGCAAATGACTTTCCTGCAGCCGGCGATCACGATCACCCAGGCGAAGGCAGGCAAATTGCGGATTCTTGGTGTAACAAGCAAGCGTCGCCTCGCTTCATGGAAAGAGGCTGCGCCGATAGCCGATGCAGTTCCAGGCTACGAAGCAACATCCTGGCAGGGCGTGGTTGCGCCAGCCAAGACGCCCAAGCCGATCATAGACCGGCTGCACAAGGAAATCGTGAAGGCTCTTAATGAGCCGGATCTGCAGGGGCGACTGCTGTCTGAGGGTTCTGAAATCGGCGGTATTCCGCCTGAAGAATTCAAAAAATACATCATTAATGAAATTGCGAAATGGACTAAAGTGGTCAAGGACGCCAAAATCCAGGTGGATTGATGATCGCCGGGTGACAGTTTTCTATCACCTTTTGTGTTGGTTAAATCAGTTCCAACCCTATCTGGCCGGAGCGCAACCTCCGGCCTGTTTTTTGTTATCGATGAAAATGAGCTGTTGTTCTGCGAGTTCATTCGAATCCGGGATCGCGAACTGGACCTGAGCCGCCAAGGCAGGCAACATCAGCGCCCTGACGGCCGAGCCTGCTTCGCGGCTGCTGACTTCTGGAGTGGTTCAATTGAAATATGGGAAATCGCTGGTCGTGCGTCCGGTACGCAACGGACTCGGCCTTGTCGCCTTGCGCGCTTTTCAGCCGGATGATCTGATCTGTCGCGTTCGTGGCCGCATTGTTACGCCGAAAACCGTCTGGGGGTATTGGAAAACGGATCCACAGCGCGGTGCAAATTGTTACCGTTATGACACTGAACTCTATCTCGATCCTGAGGGCGAGATTGGCGCTTTTTCCAATCACTCATGCAATCCGAATTCACGCCTCGTGCGGACGGCAAGCGGATTGCAGTTGCGCGCGCTCAAGAGAATTGCGGTTGGCCGGGAAGTCACCCACGATTATTCGACCCAGCTCGGCGCCGATGATATCTGGACCATGAAATGTAACTGCGGAGAACGCAATTGCCGGCAAGTCATTGCCAATGTCGCCCGTCTTCCTGCTGCCGTGGTCTCCCGTTACCTCAGACTGAAGGCCATTCCCGAATTTATCATCGCGACCCTGTAAAGGGCGCGAGCAAGATGGTCAGGTCAGCAACACGGTCGTGATGTACGCGCCATAAACAGCCAACAGGACTGCGCCGTGCTTGCGGCCAATGATGCCGCTCCGGGGCGGAAATGCGACCAGCAGGGCTGCCATGCCGAAAACCAAGGCGGTTCCGGCCTGCACCAGGTCAATTTGGATCGGGTGGATCAGGGCGGCTACCGGCACAATCCATAGTCCGTTGAATATATTGCTGCCGAGCAGGGTGCCGAGGCCTAGGTCATCATGCCCCCGCCATTTGGCGATGAGTGCGGTTGCGAGCTCAGGTACCGACGTGCCGACGGCTACAATCGTTGCGCCAATGACGAAGTCGGTGATGCCGAACTCCCTTGCAATGCCCTGCGCCCCGTTGACGATCATTTCACCGGCCAGGATCAGCAGTAGAAGTCCGATGCCGCCAACGGCTGCGGCATGATGTCCACTCAGCAATTTCACTGTTGATGCCGGCGCTGCGGAATCCCCCTTCCTGCTTGCGGAAACAATGACGCTGGCCAGCCAGATCATGAAAAAGATCATCAGCAGCATCGCCTCAATCCATGAAAGCACGCCGTCAGAGCATGCGAACGCTGTAAGTACCGGTATGGCTAGTGCAACCGGAAAATCACGCCGGATGCTTTTGCGCGGGGCAGTGATGGGGGAGGCTAGAAGTGCCAGACCTAAAACCAGCGCCATGTTGACGACATTGCTGCCGAGGGCGTCTCCGAACGATATTTGCGGCGTCTGCTGGATGGCTGAGGTGACAGCGACGGCAAATTCAGGGCTGGAGGTTGCAAAGGCTGCGACGGTGGTGCCGATGATCAAATCCGATACGCGGGCAGCATGCGCAAGGCTGATAGCACCCCGTACGAACAGGTCGCCGCCAAACGCGGCGCAGGCCACACCCAAGGCCAGCAGCAGGTAGTCCTGCACGTGGTCTCCCGATATGTTTTCGTTTCGTTATGATACGGTGTAATTATTGATTACTGTCAAAGCCGGTTTTGCTGGCAGCGTCTAGATTCGATGGTCAACGCCCGATACTCATATTTCGTAAATTCTGGAGGAACATTGAAAAATATACTGGTGCCGGTAGACGGATCGTCGAATTCCCTGCGTGCCGTGAAGTTCGCGATTCAGGAGGCGGAACAGGGTCAAACGACCATTCATCTGCTTCATGTGGTTCCGGCATTTGATGACTATGGCATGGTGGGTGCCTACATTTCAGAGCACCAGCGCCGGCAGATCATGAACAAGCGTGCCGATGCCATTCTCAAGCGTGGAGTGACCGCCTTGGAGGCGGCCAAGGCCAAATTCAAAGTGCATATGGTGGTCGGAGATACGGCTGAGAAGATCGCCGCAACTGCGCGCCGCCTCAAATGTTCATCAATCATCATGGGCACCCGTGGCATGGGCATGCTGGGCGCTTTGGTTCTGGGCTCGATTGCCACAAAAGTGATCCATCTGGCGAAAGTGCCGGTCACCCTGGTCAAATAAGCGGATATCCACCAGCCGCTTCCGGCTGGCGTCAACAGACGCAATTCCTGCTTGGTGCAATACGGTCGGAATTGATTCAGATCAAAGCGTGGATTGCCGGTAGCGAAAAGAATGGTCTGCGGTTCACAGGAGGAGTGACGGCAGATGCTGCAAGTGCGATTTCACGGTCGTGGAGGGCAGGGGGTGGTGACGGCGGCAGAGATGCTGTCGATTGCCGCATTCGAGCAGGGTCGCCATGCCATGGCGTTTCCCAGTTTCGGTTCGGAGCGCACAGGTGCGCCTGTGGTTGCCTTTTGCCGTATCGATGACCGCGAGATCCGGTTGCGTGAACCCATTCTCGCGCCGGATGTGCTGATCATCCAGGACCCCACGCTGCTACATCAGGTCGATGTTTTCCAGGGATTGAACCCCGACGGTTATGTGCTGATCAACAGTACGCGCAGTTTTGATGAACTGGGTGTCGGCGACATTACGCAGCGTTTCCGCCATGAGCGCCTGACCAATGTGCCTGCGACTGAGATTGCGATGAAGCACCTGGGACGCCCGATGGCCAATGCCGTTCTGTTGGGCGGGTTCGCTGCATTGTCGGGATTGATCACGCTCGATGCCGTTTCACATGCCATACGCGACAAGTTCAGCGGAAAAGTGGCTGACGGCAATGTTGCCGCCGCCGCCGAGGCTTATGAATACATCAAGAACGAATTAATGGAGCTGAGCCATGCAAAAGCAGATTGAAGGCTCGCGCGCCGTGGCCGAGGCTGTTGCGTTATGCCGGCCCGAAGTGATCTGCGCTTATCCGATTTCCCCTCAGACTCATATTGTCGAAGGGCTCGGTGAACTGGTGAAAAGCGGTGAACTCAATCCCTGCGAGTTCATCAATGTCGAAAGCGAATTTTCCGCGATGAGCGTGGCGATCGGCGCTTCGGCTGCCGGTGCGCGCAGCTACACCGCAACGGCGAGTCAGGGTTTGCTGTTCATGGCCGAGGCCATCTACAACGCATCGGGCCTCGGTTTGCCCATCGTGATGACCGTGGCCAATCGGGCCATCGGCGCGCCGATCAATATCTGGAACGACCACAGCGACTCAATGAGTCAGCGCGACTGCGGCTGGATTCAGCTGTTTGCCGAGAGCAATCAGGAGGCGCTTGATTTGCATATTCAGGCGTTCAAACTCGGTGAGGAGTTGTCGATGCCGGTGATGGTCTGCATGGATGGTTTCATCCTGACCCATGCCTACGAACGTGTTGACATGCCGGCACAGGCTGAAGTGGATGCATTTTTGCCGGTATATGAGCCGCGTCAAGTGCTGGATCCCGCAGATCCGGTTTCCATCGGTGCCATGGTGGGTCCCGAAGCCTTCATGGAAGTGCGTTATCTGGCGCATGCCAAACAGACGATGGCGCTGGAGCGCATACCGGAGATTGCTGCTGAATTTGCCCAGCGTTTTGGTCGTAATTCGGGGGGGCTGGTGCGCGGCTACCGCTGTGAGGATGCTGAGACCATCGTGGTCGCACTGGGATCAGTGCTGGGTACGCTGAAGGATACCGTGGATGAGTTGCGCAACGACGGGCAGAAAGTCGGTGTGATGGGTATCCATTCCTTCCGGCCGTTTCCACTGGCTGCGGTTCGTGGCGTATTGCAGGGGGCCAAGCGCGTAGTTGTTCTGGAGAAAAGTTTTTCCGTTGGTCTGGGCGGAGTGGTATCCACAGATGTGCGGCTGGCACTGTCAGGTCTGCATTTGCATGGTTACACCGTCGTTGCAGGACTCGGCGGTCGCGCCATTACCAAAGCTTCGTTGGTCCGGACCTTGCGCGATGCCATCGCCGACAAACTGCAGCCGCTGACTTTCATGGATCTCGATTGGCGCATCGTCAACCGGCAACTGGAGCGGGAGGCCGCAACGCGGCGCAGCGGACCGATCGCCGAGAATCTGCTGCGTGATGTCGGTACCGTCGCTTCCAAGGTGCACTGACATGACTGCCCCCATCAAGTTTTACCAGACCGGCACTTTTACTGTCGGCAATCGCCTGTTGTCGCCGGAGCAACGCAGCGTTCAGTCCTCGCTGGAACGCAGCAATTCGCTGAACTCCGGGCACCGTGCCTGCCAAGGATGCGGGGAGGCGCTGGGTGCCCGATATGCCGTTGACGCGGCGATGCGCGCGACCAAAGGCCAGTTGATCGCCGCCAATGCGACGGGTTGTCTGGAGGTGTTTTCAACACCATATCCCGAAACCTCATGGCAGCTGCCGTGGATTCATTCGCTGTTTGGCAACGCCGCCGCAGTGGGTACCGGAATTGCAGCCGCGATGAAGGTCAAGGGACGTCACGACGTCAGGGTGATTGCGCAGGGCGGTGATGGTGGTACGACAGACATCGGATTCGGCTGTCTGTCGGGCATGTTCGAGCGTAACGATGACGTGCTTTACATTTGTTACGACAACGAGGCCTATATGAACACGGGTGTCCAGCGCAGTTCGGCGACACCGCCGGCCGCGCGTACTGCAACGACCATGGCGGTCGGCACGGACCCGGGTGCGCTGTTCGGTCAGGGAAAAAACGTGCCGCTGATTGCCATGGCGCATGAAATTCCCTACGTTGCCACAGCCACTGTTGCGGATTTGCGCGATCTCGAAGCCAAGGTCGAGCGGGCAATGACCATGCACGGTGCGCGTTACCTGCACATTCTGGTGCCCTGTCCTCTGGGTTGGGGTGCGGCGAGCCAGGACACGATCAAACTGGCGCGTCTGGCCCGGGAAACCGGGCTGTTCCCGGTGTTCGAGGCCGAGCGCGGCGAAGTTACCGCAGTCACCAAAATCCGTCACCGTGTGCCGGTTGAAGAATACTTGCGGCCGCAAAAACGCTTTGCCCATGTTTTTGCTGCCAAAGCAAATCCGCATGTACTGGAATTAATACAGGCGAAGGCTGATCGCAATATCAGGCGTTTCGGATTGCTGGAGGACGCGCAATGACCATGCAGAAACCGTTTGCGATTACCCTGGATCCTGGATCGTCACTGGCCAACAAGACCGGAACCTGGCGCACCGAACGCCCGGTGTATGTGGATCGGCTGCCACCGTGCAATGCGCAGTGCCCAGCCGGTGAGGACATTCAGGGCTGGCTGTTCCAGGCGGAAAGTGGTGACTACGAGGCCGCCTGGCATCACCTGACCCGTGACAATCCGTTTCCGGCAATCATGGGGCGCGTCTGTTATCACAGCTGCGAGGGTGCCTGCAATCGCGGCAAGATTGATGCGGCCGTCGGAATCAATTCGGTGGAACGTTTTCTCGGCGATGAGGCCCTGAAGCGCGGCTGGCAGTTCAAGCCACCCGAAAAAGAATCCGGAAAACATGTGCTGGTGGTGGGGGCGGGGCCGTCGGGCATGTCAGCGGCTTACCATCTGCGCCGGTTAGGGCATCGAGTCACAGTGAAAGAGGCCGGCCCGCTGCTCGGCGGCATGATGCGTTTCGGGATCCCGAAATACCGGCTGCCGCGGGATGTGCTGGAAGCTGAAATGAAGCGTGTGATGGCGATGGGCGTGAAAGTTGAATTGAATGCCCGTGTCGCCAATATCCTTGATGCCATGCGTGAAGGCGTATTTGACGCGACTTTTCTTGCAGTCGGTGCGCATATCGCCAAACGGGCGTATATACCGGCCAAGGATTCTTCGCGCATCCTTGACGCCGTTGCGGTGTTGCGGTCAATGGAGGGCGAAGACAAGCCGATGCTTGGCCGCCGGGTAGTGGTTTACGGCGGAGGAAATACGGCTATTGACGTCGCGCGAACGGCAAAACGCCTGGGTGCGACTGAGGCCATCATTGTTTACCGCCGCACCCGTGAACGCATGCCCGCACATGATTTTGAGGTGGAGGAAGCGCTGCAGGAGGGCGTGATGGTGAAATGGCTGTCGACCATCCGTCAGGCGAATGAAGGTGCATTGACCATCGAAAAAATGGTTCTTGATGAAAAGGGCAATCCGCAACCCACCGGTGAGCTCGAAACGCTGGAGGCTGACTCGCTGGTTCTGGCTTTGGGACAGGATGTCGATCTGTCGCTGCTTGAAGGCGTGCCCGGGCTGGAAATCAAGGATGGCGTGGTGCAGGTTGATCCGGCAACGTTGATGACCGGACATGCCGGGCTTTTTGCGGGCGGCGACATGGTGCCGGCGGAACGCAATGTGACCGTTGCAGTGGGACATGGCAAAAAAGCGGCGCGGCATATCGACGCGTGGCTGCGCGGTGTGGTGCCGGTGCTTGCCTCGAAACACGCGCCGGCAAGTTTTGAGCGCATCAATACCTGGTATTACAGCGACGCACCGAAGACGGTGCGGCCGCAACTGGAAATTGCCCGCAGGACCAGCAGCTTCGACGAAGTGCAGGGCGGCTTGACGGAGGACAATGCCTTGTTCGAAGCACGGCGCTGCCTGAGTTGCGGAAACTGTTTCGAATGCGACAACTGTTACGGCGTCTGTCCTGACAATGCCGTGATCAAGCTCGGTGCCGGCAAGCGTTTCCAGTTCAACTACGACTACTGCAAGGGCTGTGGCGTCTGTGCAGCGGAATGCCCTTGCGGCGCGATCGAGATGGTGCCGGAAACGGTATGAAGTAGAGGCGGCACGAATGTGCCGCCTGCAATCAATCGATACGCGCGCCGGAGGCTTTCACCACGACCGCGAATTTGCTGATCTCGGACCTCACGTGTTCAGTGACTTGTGCGGGCGTCATGCTTACCGGCGCTGCGCCGTAACGGGCCCACTGTTCCTGCACCTTCGGCAGTTTGAGCATGTTTCCAACCTCGGTGTTGAGTCTGGTGGTGATGCCCTGTGCAAGGCCGGCCGGTGCGAACAGGCCGCTGTAAAGAATAATGTCGTATCCCTTCAAGGTTTCGCCAATCGCCGGCACATCGGGCAGGATGGGTGAGCGTTTGGCGCTGCTGACACCAATCGCCCGCAAACGGCCGGTTTTTGTATAGGGCAGCGCTGCGGGCGTTGTAGTGTAGGAGGCCGCAGTCTCGCCGCTAAGGACGGAGGCTGCCGCAGGCGCACTCCCTTTATAGGGCGCGTGCACCATTTTGATGCCAGCCTGGGCGCGTATGGCTTCCATTGCAAGATGAATGATGGTGCCGTTGCCGGATGACGCATAGACGATGGCATCGGGCTTCGATTTGGCCAGTGCAATCAGATCGCCTACCGACTTCACCGGCATCGACGGGTGAACAACCAGCACCAACGGGGTTTGCGCGACCAGGGAGATGGCAGTGAAGTCTTTCACCGGATCAAACGGTAATTTTGAATACAGCGAGGCGTTGATCGCGTGGGTTGTCACGTCGGTAAAGTAGAGCGTATACCCGTCAGGCGGTGCTTTTGAAACGATGTCCGCTGCGAGTGTGGTACCGGCGCCAGGCCGGTTGTCCACGACGAACTGCTGGGATAGCGACTCACTCAATTGCTGAGCGGTTACACGGGCCAGAGTGTCTGAAATGCCTCCAGGTGGAAACGGTACGATCATGCGTACCTGTTTTGCGGGGTAGGTCTGGGCATGAGCTGGCACCGCACACAGCATGGCTGCGGCCAGCAAGGGGATGCAGGAAGCGCGAGCAGATGGTTTCATCGATGGGATACCAGTAGTTAATTCACGGGATAGTTCCCCCGTGATTTAGCAATATTGGTGCCAGCACCCGGCATCCCATCAAAAGCCGCCTGCGCTGGCTCCATCGCGGCTGTACTGCCTGACTGGCCCGGCAGAAAAACTTGGCAGGATTACTCGACTGGAATTCCCGCAGTTTCAACGACTTTTTTCCAGCGTTTGATCTCGGTGCTGATCTGCGTCGCGAACTGCTGCGGCGTACTGCCCACAACTTCGAGCCCTTCGCGCAGCAGGCGATCCTTGTTGGCATCCTGGAGCAGCGCGGCGTTGATGTCGCGGTTCAATTGCTTGAGCAGATTCTCCGGCAACCCGCGTGGTGCGAGGGCGCCATGCCAGCTTGCAGCCTCGTAGCCGGTGACGCCCTGATCGGCGATCGGCAGATACTCCGGGGCGCTGGCAGAGCGCCGTGTCGAAGTCAGGCCCAGCGCGCGCAGTTTTCCGGCTTTGACGTGATTCAGAACCGATGGAACTGTGGCAATCGTAATGGGGATTCGGCCGGACAGTATTTCCGTAACGGCCGGACCGGTGCCTTTGGTCGGCACGTGCAGCAGATCAATGCCAGCCATCGACTTCAGCAATTCCCCTGCCAGATGCGTTGACGAACCGACTCCGCCGGAGACATAGGCAATCGTGCCCGGCTTGGCCTTGGCCAGTGCAATGAGTTCCTTCAGTGTATTGGCCGGAAAAGACGGATGCACTACCAGCAGGTGCGGCGCGAGCGTCGTCAAGGTGATCGGGACGAACTCTTTTTCGGTGTCGTAAGGCAGTTTGCGGTAGACCGCCGGATTGATGGCGTGTGATGACGATACAAAAAGCAGGGTGTAGCCATTCGGCGCAGCCTTGGCCGCCAGTGCTGTGCCTATGGTACCGCCTGCGCCGATGCGGTTATCGATGATGACCTGTTGTCCCCAGGTGTCAGTGAGGGTTCTGCCGACGATGCGAGACATTAAGTCAAGCCCGCCGCCTGGCGGGAAGGTGACAATGAAACGTACGGGCCGGTTTGGAAATGTCTCCGCGGCGTGAGCACTGCCTGTAGTTGCCATCAGCACCGTTGCAGCCAGCAGTGCGCGGGCAAGGTATGTTTTGAAGTGTTGCTGTCCTTCAATCATTGCAATCCTCCTGATTATTCGGTTTTTATTGTTTTGGCTGCCATTGCTAAATGCGTAGCTGCGCAATAAAAAAATACATCAATAAAATCAAGTATTTATTTTGAAAAACTGGTCTTGCCACGAGGCCTCATTCAACCTTGACGCCAGCTTCCTTGACCACTTTTCCCCATTTGGAAATTTCAGCAGCAACGAAATCGCCCCAGGCCTTGGGCGTGGTTGTCTGAATATCAACGCCGGCCGCAGTGAGTCGGTCAACCACATCCGGCAATGCCAGGATGCGTACGGTTTCAGAATTGAGTTTGTTGACGATTTCCGGCGGTGTTTTCGCCGTGGTGAACAGGCCTTGCCAGTCGAGTACGGAAAATCCGCTGACACCGGCTTCGGACACGGTAGGCACCTCTGGCAAGGCCGGCGAACGTTTGCTGCCGCTGACCCCAAGCGCGCGCAACTTTCCGGATTTTATGAAGCCAATTGCCGAAGGCATGCTTGCGAAGCTGCCGGAGATCTGGCCGCTGACCAGATCGGCCATGGCGGGGCCACCGCCCTTGTAGGGCACATGAACAATGTTGACTTTGGCCAGCAACTTGAACAGCTCGACGGCCATGTGCGGGGCGCCACCGGTGCCGCTGGAGCCAAAGGTCAGTTGTCCGGGGCGGGTTCTGGCGAGGGCGATCATTTCGCGGACATCTTTCGCGGCAAGTGTCGGGTTTACCACCAGCACATTTGCAATGTTCGCCGTGTAGCTGATCGGCGCGAGGTCCTTGATGATGTCATAAGGCATCTTGTAGAGGCTCGCATTGATGGCCATCGGGCCGATGGTGCCGAGCACGATGCTGTAACCGTCCGGATTGGCTTTGGCGACAATGTCTGAACCGATCATGCCGTTGGCACCGGGACGGTTGTCAATCACTACCTGTTTTCCCCAGGAATCGGCCATTTTCTGTCCGATGACGCGCGCAACCAGGTCGGTGCTGCCACCGGGCGGGAACGGGACAATCAGGCGCACGGCTTTGGTCGGGTAGGTCTGCGCGAATGATGCAGCGCTGGCAAACGCGAGTAAGGGAATGATGAAGAGCCTGCCGATTGTTCTCATGCCGGATGTTCCTCTTGAGCTCGGGTAAAATCGAGCGATTGATTTCGGATGCTGCACATGCAGTACTGGGATTGCGGTAATGGGTCCAAACTACGGATGCCGATTTAAGTATAACAAAGCACTTTCCGCACACCAGCTGTTTTGACCGGGGAACTAAAAAGATGAAGGCATGGCGTAATCCGCATATCGTTTCTTTTTCAGAAGTCATTGCGGATTTCAGGAACGGACGTCAGACGCCGCGCGATTTTCTGGAGCAATGTATTGCCCAAGTCGAAAAACGCGAGGCGCAGCTTCAGGCCTTTGTCACCCTGGATTTTGATGCGGCCCGCAAGGCCGCTGACGCTTCAACGCGCCGTTATCAGGCTGGTCAACCCCTGTCATCGGTGGACGGGTGCCCGGTGGGCATCAAGGACATCATGTCCACCCGTGACTTGCCGACGCAGATGGGCAGTCCGGCATTCAAGGGCTGGCAGTCGCAGCAGGACGCGGCCTGCGTCCATGCACTGCGCGAAGGCGGAGCGATCATTTTCGGCAAAACGGTGACAACCGAGTTCGCGGTGGGTTTTTCGGGACCGACAACCAATCCGTTTGACGTGACGCGGACGCCTGGTGGTTCGTCGAGTGGATCAGCCGCCGCTGTGGGGGCCGGCATGCTTCCAGTGGCGCTGGGCACGCAAACCCAGGGTTCCACGCTGCGTCCGGCTTCATACTGCGGCGCGGTGGGTTTCAAGCCGACGCTCGGCGCGTTGCCGATGGCTGGCATACATCCCTTGTCGGCGACCAGCGATCACCTGGGCATCATCGGCGCCACGCTGGGCGATACATGGCGCATCGCGTCCCAGATCTCGTTGAGAATGGGCAGTCCGGGTTACGGCTTTCTACAGGGCGCCTCTGATATGCCACCCGCTGCGGCCAAGCCACGCAAGCTGGTCAGGCTGTATACAAGGGGATGGAACGAGATCGATCAAGAGACCACCGAAGCATTCGAATCAGCGGTCCGTGCGCTGCAGAAGGCCGGTGTCGAAGTTGTCGGCAAGGCTGATGATCCGCGCATCGCCGCATTCGAGGATGCATTGGAGCGGGATGTCGACGGCGCACTAGACATAGTTGCTTATGAAATGAAGTGGCCGTTCGAGGAATACCTGACGCGTTTTGGTGACCTGATCGGCAAACGGATACACGGGTTGATAAAGCGTGCAGGGGAGATGACGGCGGCGGATTACCGGAGCCTGCTCGAAAAGCGTCGCGCCATTCAGCAACATTGCCGGCAACTACTGTCTGATCTTGGTGCTGATTGTTATGTGACACTGGCATCGTCGGGGCCTGCAATCACCGGTTTCGAATACAGCGGAAGCCGCACTTTTGTCGTGTACGGATCATGGCTTGGCTTCCCTTCGTTTTCCTTGCCTCTGCTGGAGTCACAAGGCTTGCCTTTCGGATTGCAATTACTGGGCTTGGGCGACCGGGATGGTGATCTTTGTTCAACAGCCCATTGGGTCATGCGGGAATTCACGGACATTTGATTTTTCAGGGGAATTTTGTGAAAGCCAGAACCACGGATGTAAAAACAGTAGAGATTGTTGACGGGGTCGCCGTCGTTACCTTTAATCGGCCGCATGTGATGAATGCGCTGAATATCCAGTTGCGGGAAGAAATCATGCACCTGGCTCATGATCTTGATGAGGATCCGGAGGTGAGCGTTATCGTCTTCACCGGCGCTGGTGACAAAGCGTTTTGCGCCGGCGCGGATCTGAAGGAGCGTGGCCAGAGAAGCACGCAGGAAATGTATGACGAACGACGTTTTTTTCGCGGAAAATGGGTCAATGCAATTGCCAACATTGCCAAGCCGACCATCGCTGCAATCAACGGTTATTGTCTGGGTGGGGGGCTTGAGGTGGCGCTGCAATGTGACCTACGCATTGCATCCGACAATGCGAAATTCGGACTACCCGAGGTCACGCTTGGATTTTTGCCTGGCGCTGGCGGCACGCAGCGCCTGCCGCGTGCGATTGGCCTGCAGAAGGCGAAAGAGATGATCCTTACCGGGAAGCACGTCGATGCGGCCGAAGCCGAACGCCTGGGCATCGTTCTCAAGGTGGTTTCCCGGGCTGACTTGATGTCATCAACATTGACGCTCGCGCAGTCAATTTCGAAAAATCCCCGGATGGCGGTAATTCAGGCAAAAATCGCCATGAATGCTTCGCAGGAAACCATGCTTTCGGGGGGCATTCAGGCCGAGAATGAAGCCTGGCTTCCTTGCCTGCTGTCTGACACCTGGAAAGCGAAACTGGAGCGATTCAAGGACTAGCGGCCGCTTGATGCGGGCTTTTTTCAGTTCTCCTTGCCTCCGTCTCTTGTCGGCCATCACCAACATGTGTATTGATCTGGCGAACAGCGTGAATTCCGGTGGCTGCACGGATTCGACCTCGGCCGTGTCGGTTTAACTTGAGAATTTGATGGGTTTGGTGGGAGCGGATGGAGTGATGATGCGACTGGTACGCCCGTTAATCATGGTCCTTGTGATTTTCAGTGGATATGCGCATGCACAGGCCGGTCCCGGTGGAGCGATCAGGGATTGTCCGGAGTGCCCGGAAATGATCATGGTTCCCGGCGGTGAATTTGTCATGGGTGCGGCATCTGGTGAAGAAGACCGTGAAATGCTGCCGCAAGAGTTCCGGCATCGCAGCGATCCTCAGCGACGAGTGAAAATCCGGCCTTTTTTCGTTGGTAAATTCGAAGTTACCCGGGAGCAGTACCGGGCGTTTGCAGAAGCAACAAAACGCAATGACAGCGGATGTTTTGTCTGGCGTGATGGCGATTACGTTGTGGATGCGGCGAAAAGCTGGCGCGATCCTGCCTACATACAGGACGACAGTCATCCGGCAACTTGCGTCAGCTGGAATGATGCGCAAGCTTACGTATCCTGGCTCACCGTCAAGACCGGAAAACAATACCGGCTGCTGACGGAGGCTGAATGGGAGTATGCGGCACGGGGTGGATCAGCGGAGTCACGGTTCTGGGGGCAGGACAGCCGGCAATCATGTCAGCATGCCAACGGCGCCGATCAAAACACGGTATCGACCGTCAACGAGGCAGGCAATTGGCCTGCAGCAGCCTGTGCTGACGGACACGCACATACCGCTCCGGTCGGTAGTTATCGCGCCAATCAATTCGGCTTGCATGACATGCTGGGCAACGTTGCGGAATGGACGGCGGATTGCTGGAACCCCGACTATCGTGGCGCTCCCTCGGACGGAAGTGCGTGGATGACCGGTAACTGCGATTTTCGTGCTGTGCGCGGTGGCGGTTGGGATGATGCACCCGCGATACTGCGCTCGGCCTATCGCGTAGGAAGTCCGGTGGTTGTCCGGGTATATGCACGTGGCTTCCGTGTGGCGCGACAGTGACTGGCAACGGCGGTGGGGTGAAACCGTTAGCTGGTTAACGGTTCACTGTATTGGCTATTAACCAGTCTTTTCCGGGCAGTGCATGACCTATCGGGCAATTGCTTCCGTAATCATGCGCAATCCGGTCATCCCTTCAAAGCGGCACAAGGCCGTTGCGGAATAAATCGTGTCCCTGTGTGCTGCCTTCGATCGTTTGAATTTAATTTTTGATGAATGACAGGAACGGGTAAAAGTGGCTTCTATAGGTATTGATTTCGGCACGTCGAATTGCACGGCATATGTGGCCGATCAAGGCCGGATTTCCCCGGTTCCGCTGGATGGCGATGAACTCACGATGCCGTCAATTGTTTTTACTGCCCGGCGTGAAATCGCCCTCGGGCAAATCGAGAATGGGGAGTTTGAAAAGCGCTTTCGCATCGCTCGTGCAGAGCAGATCAGAAACAAGGCAAGCGGAGTTGCAGCCCTGGATGACCTGGAACTGGAGCGCGTTATCCAGGATGCGATGCGGCGGGAATCACTGAACGAGGCGGAAAAAGCCTACTGGGATCAGTCATTCTTTTCCATGCTGGATAATGGTCAGGCGATTATTTACGGTAACGCAGCGCTCCGTGCTTATTTCAGTGATCCGCTGGGAGGCGTTCTGGTGCGTTCTCCCAAATCCTTCCTCGGGAGCGATATTCACGAGAATCACCTTTCACGCTTTGAAGACATCGTTACCGCGATGCTCGGGCACATCAAAAGGCGTGCTGAAGCCGTTGCGTCTTGTGAAATCAATCAGGCAGTCCTGGGGCGCCCGGTGCGTTACCACGGTACCATGGGCGAGCAAGGTAATTCACAGGCCCTGCAGGTCATGGCAAGAGCCGCCGAACGTGCCGGCTTCATGGATGTCAGTTTCGAGCTGGAGCCGGTATCCGCTGCTTACGAATATGAAATGTCGATTGCCAACGAACAGAAGCTGTTGGTGATCGACGTCGGCGGCGGTACTACGGATTGTGTGATGATGCGCGTGAGCCCCGCTCGTGCGCATCAGCGCAACAGGCTGGCGGACATTCTGGGCGTTTCAGGCGACCGCATTGGTGGTACCGACTTTGACGAGGCGCTGGCGTGGCATTCGCTGATGCCTGCATTCGGAAAAAGCACTTGTGCCAAAAGCGGGCGGCCTTTGCCCCATTCACTGGTTCATGACGCCATTTCGATCCGTAACCTGCCCTCGCAGATCCGTTTCGCCAGGGCTGAGCATGAAATCCGCGAATTGATAACCCAAGCCGAACTCCCTGAAAAATGGATGAGGCTGCTCAAGGTCTGTCAGCAGCAGCTTCAATACCGGATCGTCCATGGTGCGGAGCAAACCAAGATAACCCTCTCACAAAAGGAGTCGTGTGCTGTGCCGCTGGGTTTTATCGAGGACGGTCTTGAGGTCGTCGTCAAGAGAGCATCATTTCTGGATGCGACGGACCGGTTGGTCAGCAAGGTGGGCGCTTTGGCTGCTGAAGCCCTGGCCGCAGCAGGGTGCAAACCTGATGTGGTGTTTCTGACCGGGGGCATGGCGTTTTCACCAATGATCAGGTCGGCGGTTGCAGACCTTGTTGGCCCGGGGATTCCATTAAAAGCCGGCGACATGCTTGGTAGTGTCGGCAAAGGGCTGGGATTGTGTGCGGGCAGGACTTTCAGCTAGAAACATGACTGATTGGCCCGCCTGCTGTATCGCTGGTTTCCAGTGGCAACAGTCTTGATATTTGCGCTATCCGAATTCATCGGGATTTGTTACTTTCATGAATTCTTTGAAACAAAAAAAGCCATGGACAATAAAAATAATCGGAGAAGTTTCAAGCGTCATCCGGCAAACTGGAAGGTGGCCATTGTGCTTCTTGCGCCTGATGGAAAGCCGATCATCCAGCATACGCAAACGATCGATTTGTCTTTGGGGGGAGCCGCCATCATCAGTGAAAAGGATGGCGAGATGGGGGCGTTGCTGACGGTATTGCTTGGTCAGCCATTAAAGCAGGACCAGGAACGGCCAAAAGTGATCAAGGCACACGCCCGCGTTGTTTCCTCACGCAAGTCGCCATCCGGCTCCGGATTCCACCTGGGGTTGAGCTTTGTAAGTCAACCGGGTGATGAACTCGCCATTCTGGCGGATCTCATAAGGGAGATGGAAACCAGTCAAGCCGTCCACCATGAAGAGGTCATGGAGGCGTCTGCGTCGATTACCACCAACAGCCGATTGGCCCGCCTCAAGGAATTGGCGCAATCCAGGTTGCTGGAGGAAAAAAAGGACAACAGTGATGAGGTCAACAATCGTATCAGCGAGGCGCTGGAGCGCGCATTCGGATATCTGAAGGAATTGATGCAGCAGCTTAACGTGGTCAAACCAGCGTTTGACAAGGGTTATCCGCTTACTGGAGTGCCGGACTTCGCGGGACTGAAGTGGTCGGCGGGCAGCGTGGATTTCCAGAAGCGCCAATTGGCCCCCGGCAAGCAGTTGTTTGATCGGGTTACTTTGAGTTATCGCCTGTCCGGCGACAAGCAGATCCAGACGACTGTCGACAGCCCCAGAAATGAGCGACTCAAGCAGTTGCTGGCTGAGAACAGGATAGAGTACACGACCAAGGATTCGTTGAATGCCCGCGGCTTTGTTGAGCGCAGTACCTTCATGTTTTTGTGCGAAGTCAGGGCGAGTGTTCTGCTGCAGGCGGATTTTGAATCCGGACGCATCCATCTGCGCACGATCAATGTTGAGCACTTTGGTGTTCTTGAGCATGAAATTGAACCCAAGGCGATTACGCCCGAGGCTTTGGAAGAATTTGCGGGATTCATCCTTGGTGAGGAGCGACAGTTTGAACTGCTGCTCGCGAAGAGCGGAGGGTAGATTCCTGTTTCTGCCGCTTTACAGGGGCTGGCGATTCGGGCATTGGCACGCGCAGGATTTGTCTGATGCAAAGTGCGGACATCATGCTCAGGAATTTCGCCAAATCCGCTTCAGAACATACACGGCGACGCAAAATGATTGCGCAAGGCAATCGGTAATTTGATGTTGTGACTGTTACGAGGGCGGAAGGAGCTTCCGCCCGACAAGGTGCAATGTTTCAGCAGCGACTTAAGCTCTAGTGGTCTTTTAGACCTGCATTAAAGGGTAGAGGCCATATAGAGAAAAGATTACGACCTACCATGGTTATTGCAGCCGCAGCCCCGTTTCCTTTACGAGCTTTGCCCATTTTCCGATTTCAGCCGTGACGTGAGCGTGAAATACCGCTGGTTTGCTGCTGACGGCATCAACACCATCGGTTCGCAGGCGCTGCACGATTTCCTGCTCCTTTGCCGCGGCTGCGAAAGCTTCTGACAGGCGGTTAACCGGAGCCACAGGCACCTTCGCAGAAGTAATGACGCCGTACCACTGGCTGACGTCGTAGCCGGGAACCCCTGACTCGGCCAGGGTGGGAATATCAGCCATGGCCGCATTGCGTTTACCGGATGAGATGCCCAGCGCGCGCAATTTTCCGCTACTCAAGTGCGGGCTGGCATTCAGTGGTGACGCGAACTGTAGTTGCGTTTGTCCGCCCAGAAGATCCGTGATCGCGGCAGATTCGCCCCGATAGGGAATATGAACCATGGAGATTCTTGCGAGTTGCGAAAAAAGCGCTCCGGCAAGATGCGTGATTCCCCCGGTGCCCGATGAGCCGTAGTTTAATTTTTCGGGCTGCGCTTTTGCGTAAGCGATCAGTTCTTTGGTCGATTTAATCGGTGAAGATTGATGGACGACAAGAATAAAGAATGCTGAAGTCACTTGGGTGATGCCTTGCAAGTCTTTCGCTAAGTTGTAGGGAAGCTGCTGATTTACGGCTGAATTGACGGTATTGGATGCGGAGATGATGCAGATGGTTTGCCCATCTGGGTGTGCTTTTGCCGTGATATCGACGCCGACGGCTCCGGATGCTCCAGGACGATTATCGACTACGAAATTTTGTCCCGTTTGCCTGGTTAAAGTAGCGGCGTAAACCCGGGCGGCAATATCTGTTCCACCACCTGCCGCAAACGGCACGATAAATCGGACGGGTTTTGCAGGAAGACCTTCCGCTGCACAAGGACTGACTCCTGTGAAGAGGTTTAAAATGGCGCTCAAGGCAAAAAGGTGTTTTTTCGACAATAAAAGTCTCATCCCCAACCCTCCTTGTTATTGGTACCGCTGTGAAACCCGTTGTACTTCCATGGGTTTATTGACGATGTTGATCGTCAGGTTATCTGATTCAGAAAATTTAAGGAGAACTGAATGCCTTGTGGCGTAAAAAAGTGGCCTCTTAAAGCCGCATTTCTGGCATCAGCTGCTTTTGCTGCTTTTGCTGCTTTTGCAAATGCCTCGCCGTATCCCGAAAAGCCGGTTCGCCTGATTTGTCCGTTTCCACCCGGAGGGGCCGCAGACATGGTGTCCCGGCTGCTCGCCGAGAAAATGACAGCATCTTTCGGGCGTCAGGTCATTATCGATAATCGTACCGGGGCTGGTGGAAACATCGGTGTCGAACTGGCAGCAAAGGCGACCCCTGATGGATACACCATCTTGTTGGCGTCTTCGAGCAATTTTACGTTTGCCCCGAGCCTTGGCGCCAAATTGCCGTATGACCCCCAGCATGATTTCTCGCCGATTGCCCTGGCAGTGATGGTTCCCAATCTTTTGACGGCCAATATAACGGTGCCGGCAAGGAATATTGGTGAATTAATACAGCTCGCCAAGACCTCACCGGGAAAATTCACGTTTGCATCTCCGGGAACAGGAACAACATCCCACATCATCGGCGAACTTTTTGCTCATGCTGCCGGAATCAAGCTCCTGCATGTTCCGTTCAGTGGCGGCGGACCTGCTTCTGTGGCGTTGCTTGGCGGACATGTGCAACTCTTGTTTGGTTCGGTATCGACTTCATTGCCCAATATCAGGGCCGGGAAGTTGCGCGGGCTTGGAGTTACTAGCGCCAGGCGCTCGGACGCTGCACCGGATATCCCTACAATTGCGGAATCAGGTCTTCCGGGTTTTGAGGTTGTGCAATGGTTCGGCGTAGCGGCGGGATCAGCAACATCCAAGTCGATTGTCAATCGGCTGAATGCGGAAGTGCTGAAAGCAACTGCTGCACAGGATGTGCGTGAAAAACTCCTGCGGCAGGGCCTCGATGCGGCACAGCCCAATAGTCCTCAGCAGTTTGCTGCCTACATTACGGATGAAGTGACGCGTTTAAGGAAGTTTTTCAAGGAATCAGGCCTTAAGCTGGATTAGATGTGGGGGTTGCTTAACTGCCGCTTCCAATCACGTATTGAATGGTGCTGCTTTCTGTTGCGAAAAGGTTTCCGACGCCATCTCGATCCTGTTCATATGATGATGGTCGAGTTCCACTGTCGCTGACAGCTACGCCATTCTCTATACCGCTATTCCGGATACCGACATGAGGGAAAAATGGTGCCGGGGTTAATGTGATCTGGATGTTAAGAGAATGAAGTTGGCAATTTATGATCGGCAATTCTGGATTGCCGGCCATTCCTGTGAATCCATGTGGATTTCATTTCCTGTGTTCCTGTCGGGAGTGACTCATCACCACAGTCAGGACTTTTCAGCTTCTTTTCGGTGACCATCCATAGGCTTTCGCGCAAGCGCCTCCCATCAGCATGGCCCGTTCGCCTTCACCAAGGCGGTTGGTCGTGCGGAAAGGCTCGACAGCCTGCTCATAGTTGACGATCACGAAGGCGCGCGTCCAGTCGGTGCCCCACAGGCAGCGGTCAAAACCCCAGGCGTCGAAGACGCGTGCAAGCGGGTCCCAGATATCCGGGAAGGGGTAAGGTTCACGAGACAAGGTGCAGGCGCCGCTGATTTTGATTGCCGCGTTTGGGCGCTTGGCCAGCTCAAGCACCTTGGGGAGGTCACTCCAGGGATGCGGTAGAGGAGGCGGCGTGTGGGGTTGCGTCAGGCCAAGATGGTCGATGATGAATCGTGTACCATGGTGATGGTCTATCAGCGCCATGGCGATATCCAAATTACCCCGGCAATGAAAATTGACCGGAATGTCCTGTCTGGCGGCTTCGCGCAGAATACGTTCAATCCCCGGATTTCCTGGATCAAGTCCGGCATCTTTGGTCATCATGAGGCGGATGCCGACCGCGCCTGGCGTCTTTTTCCAGTCGGCAATGACTTCGTTTACGGCAGGATTGCAGGGATCAACCGGTTTGATCAAAGCGAAGCGGCCAGGATGAGCCTGCTGCACTTCCATGGCGTAACTGGCGTCGTACTGATACATCGTAAAAGAAGAGACAAAAATCGAGCCGTCAACACCGACCTTGTCCATTGCGGCAACCATCTCGTCGCCGGTCACGTGATCGGGCCAGTTCGGCACTTTATGCCACGGTCGTTGGGGCGTATTTGCAGCGTAGGCGTGTACCTGCGAATCGATGATTACGATCTGGATTCTCCTGTTTGCCAAGCGAACCATGATACTGGAATGGCCGGTTAACGCAGATGGTGTCCAACATCAACTAAACGGGACTTAGATCAAGTGTGGCGTCGCCGGATTGGCATTACCATTTGAACTTAACTATTGAAAAAGCGTTTGCGAATGTCAAAAGCAGTCAAAGCGGCTCCAAAACGTGCTGTCGTTGCTGCTGTGCAACTTGCAGGGGTAAGCGATCTCGAATTTGAGTCTTCGCTGAGCGAACTGCGCGAGTTGGCGAAGACACTGGGATTTGAAGTGGTCGGTACTTTTACGCAGAAGCGCACCAGTTTTGATTCGACCGCTTATCTGGGGGTCGGCAAGCGTGAGGAAATGCGCCGCTTTGTGCAGGGCGAGCCGGCCGCCAGTGCAGCGGATGGAACGTCATCCGATGCAGATGGCGTTGAGCAGAATTCAAGCGAACTGGTGGAAAAGCGAAAGGCGCGCCATGGTGCTGTCGCCGCGCGTGAAGAGGCCAAAGCTTTGGCTGCCAAGGACTCCCGTCGCGCAGCTTTTGTTCTGGTTGATCATGAAATATCGCCATCGCAGGCCCGTAATCTGGAAAACGAGATCGGCTGTGATGTGCTTGATCGCACCATGGTCATTCTCGAAATATTCCACCGCCATGCACGTTCCAATGCGGCTCGTGCGCAGGTTGAGATTGCGCGCCTGCGATATCTCGCTCCGCGTTTGCGTGAAGCAGCTAAACTGGCCGGCCCGCAGGGCCGGCAACGCAGTGGTGTGGGCGGCCGCGGTGCCGGTGAAGGCGCAGGTGAGGCGGATCGCGCGAAAATTCGCGACCGTATTGCCGAGTTGAAACAGGAAATCATCGCGCTCGATCTTGAGCGTCAGGTGCAACGCGCACGGCGACAGGAGAGCCAGGGGTTGGCGCGTGTGGCGCTCATCGGTTATACCAACGCGGGTAAATCCACGCTGATGCGTGCGCTGACGGGCAGCGAGGTGCTTGTTGCCAACAAGCTGTTTGCAACGCTCGATACAACCGTACGTGCGCTGGTGCCGGATGGAATACCCCGGGTGCTGGTCAGCGATACGGTGGGCTTCATCAAGAACCTGCCTCATGATCTGGTTGCATCATTCAAATCGACCCTTGAAGAAGCGGCGGAAGCGTCGTTATTGCTTCATGTGATTGATGCCAGTGATCCCGGATTTGAACGCCAGCTCGCTGTGACCGAAAAGGTAATTGAGGAGATTGAGGCAGGGAAGGTGCCGCGCTTGCTGGTGTTCAACAAGATTGATCAGGTGGGGGATGCCAGGGTTCAGAAAGAGCGCGCCAAGGCATTGCGCGCCCAGTTTCCGAAGTGCATCGTTATGAGTGCGGTTGATAAGGACGATGTTGCCAAATTGCACAAAACAATTCGTGCGTTTTTCGCCAAGCGCCTGGTCAAGGCCGAATTGTTCCTGCCTTGGTCGGCACAGCAATTACGCGGCGAAGTGTTCTCCAATTGCGAGGTGCTTGAGGAGCGCGCTGAGACAGAAGGGGCATTCTTTCGCGTTCGAGGTGAACGCAAAGACATTGATGGTTTGCGCGAGCGCATTGAACAGGCGCAAGGGAATCGGCAGGGGGAGCGGTAAATCAATCTCCGCCTGAAGAGGCCGTTACCTCAATATGCAACGTTGATTTTTTGGGTCTGATCTTCGCTGCATGGACCGGCGCAATTTCGCTCAAGCGGTGGCCCGCCTGGCGCGTTTTCGGGCAGGAGGTGGTGCGAACAGATCGTTGCGTGCCGCCTCGGTGATCGCTGTTACGCATGGATGCGTGATGCGGCGCTCAACCGAGATCGCGAAAAACTCTTCCATGACCTCGGGCGTCGCGCCGAGCGCACGTACGCCGTACTTTTTCTCAATGTCCCGTTCGAGCACGGTGGGTCCGATGAAGATGCCCAATCCCCGTCGTCCGAACTCCTTGGCCAGGGCACTGTCGTCGCACTCGCAAACGATCCGGGGGTGCAGTGACCGTGCCTGCAGCCAGGCCCGCAGGCGCTGGCCGACCGCCGACTCCACGGCCGGCAACACCAGCGGCGCGCGGTCCAGGCATGCCGGGAAGTTACCCTTGTACGACTCAAACAGCGACGGGGCCGCGAAGAAGCTTACGCCGCAGCCGCCCAGCCTGTGGTTGAAAGCGCGAACGCTTACGGCGGAAGGGATCGGCGCATCGGCAATTACGAGGTCCAGTCGATGCATGGCCAGTTCACCGAGCAGCGTATCCAATTTCCACTCGCGGCAGATGATGCGAACCGGTGTCGACAACTGCGCGGCCGGCTCGATCAACCGGCAGGCGATGGTCTTCGGCACGGCATCGGCCACCCCGACGCGGAACTCCAGCAGCTTGCGCCTGCCGGGATGGTCACGCACGGCCTCTTCGAGTTCGGCACCAATCGAGAAGATGTCCTCGGCGTAGCCGAGCACCATGCGCCCGGCATCGGTCAGCGCCAGGCCGCGCCCGCTCTTCTCGAACAGAGGCGTGCCGAGCGCCTCCTCCAGCAACTGGATTTGCCCGCTGATGGTCTGCGGCGACAGGCGCAGCTGTTCGCTGGCGCGCAGCACACCGCCGAGTTTGGCCACCTGCAGGAAGTAGTGGAGGTGTTTGTAGTTCATGGGTGCTGTTGAAGAGAATTTCGCACTGCGCTGGATCAATTATCCGTTTTTTTGGGATGATGACAACAAAATAATCTGCTTTTCATGGGATTAGCCAGCTCTATATCCTATACATCGCCATTGACGGCGATTCGTGTGCCCAAGGTGATTGTCGATTTCCACAGTCATGGTTCCATAGTGACTCAGGCGTTGGCAGCGCTTGTGCGGCGCGGGCTGAATCTCGTATTGATGCGGCCGGATTCGCGTAGTCGCCCGCCAAGGCATAGTTGTTTTGATCCGCCCCGTTGGTTGCAGCGCAATATGCACTACCTGTCCTTCAGCATGCTGGCGCTGTTTGGTTTTTGCAGAGGCAACGAATGACGGACGACTACCCACTTTTTTCGGGAGATATCCAGATGGCCACGCTACTTGTACCTTGCGACGGAACCCACAACGCACTGCTTGCTGTTCGGCATGTCATCGATATGTTCCGCCGCGATGACAGGCTGATGGTTCATCTGCTGAATGTGCAGCCCCCGTTCTCGGCTTACGTGGCGCGTCACATCAGCCGAGGAGTGCGTGCCGACTTCCACCGTGAACGTGCCCACGAAGCGCTTGCGGAGGCACGGCAATTACTCGACGCTGCTTGCGTTCCATACCGCGTTTACACGGAGGTCGGCGACAAGGCGCACTGCATAGCCAACGCAGCGCGCCGCCTGCTGTGCAACCGCATCGTTATCGGCACTACGCGCAAGAGCGCGCTCGTGCGAGCCGTCGAGAACTCACTCACCAACCGCTTGCTCGAGCACTGCACGGTACCGGTCGAGGTGATTACCGGCGCTCCGGCAGGCGCACTGAAGAGGGTCGGCATTCCGGCCGGCGTGGGTGCCGGCATGGCGCTGCTGTGGGTGGGTGGATCGTAAGCATTCATTGCTGCTGCACGTGATTGATGCCAGCGACCCCGGCTTCGAATACCAGATCGCAGTCACCGAGAAGATCATTGAGGAAATAGACGCAGGCAAGGTGCTGCGCCTGCGTGTATTCAACAAGATCGACCGGGTCGGCGACGCCAAAGTGCAGGTTGAGCGCGCAAAACCGTTGCGCGCGCCATTCCCCAATTGCATTGTGATAAGTGCTTTCGCCATGGATGCGCTTGCCAGGCTTCGCTAGTCTATCCGTGCTTTTTCAGTCGTTGTCTGGTCAAGGCCGGGCTGTTCCTGCCTTGGTCGGCGCAGCACTTGCGCGGCGAATTGTTTGCCAATTGTGCCGTGCTGGAGGAACGTGCCGATGCGTAGGGCGCATTCTTCCGCGTTCGGGGCGAGCGTGCGGACATTGACGGCTTGCAGGAGAAAAACAGACTCGTTTAGGTCATCTTTTACGCCAAAGTTTTTCGATAACATCGTAATTAAAACAACAGGTTAATTTTTATTCTGGCTGTCCCAATTTGTTTTTCTGAGTAATTTGACTGTAAAAGTCATTGGTTGAAAGTCCTTGGATCAGAATTGTTGGGTTGACAATCTTGAGCCTTTAGAACTTTTCAGCCGCGATCAGTGGTGCACTGGTCTTCCTGATTTTCCTTCTGATGGCAGGGGGATGATCTGGTATCTTTATCACTCCGCAATCGCAGAATACAAAATTTAAAGCTCGGGTCGTTGTTGCCGAGCAGGCGCAAGTCATGGAGATGTTCATGGGGCGGGCTCTCTTCGCCACCTGCGTCTTGGGTGCGATGGTCAAGCAAGGCAGTGGCAAAAATGAGGATTTTGAGGACTTCGCTCAAAAACTGTTTCCTTATTGCCCCGGAATACAGATCAAGATCAATAGCGTATTTTTCACGACGTGCTTGAGTCGTTGGTTAGGCATTTCCTAAAATAGTAGACCATGCAAGACAAACCAGAAATCCGCCCCGGCCAGTCCATTGAACTGCTGAAGGCACTGCATATCCTGACGCGCGACGGCCGGCTCAACCAGGACAGCCGGCGAAAACTGAAGCAGGTTTATCACCTGTATCAATTCATCGAGCCGTTGCTGCAGCAGATCAAGCAGGAGCAAGGCAATATCAGACTCGTGGATTGCGGCGCGGGAAAGTCTTATCTCGGCTTCATTCTTTATGACCTGTTTTTCAAATCACTCGCGCCCGGCTCGCAGGTCGTGGGCATCGAATCCCGCGATGATCTGGTAATCAAGTCCCGGGAGCTCGCTTCGCAACTCGGCTTCGATGCCATGTCCTTCCTTAACCTGCAGGTCGATCAGGCCATTTCGAGCATGGCCAGCTCCGGCCTTTCTGCCGGGGTGGACATCGTCACAGCCCTGCATGCCTGCGACACCGCCACCGACGACGCCATCCGGTTCGCGCTTTCGGCAAAGGCACGCTTCATCGTGCTGGCGCCCTGTTGTCAGGCTGAAGTCGCAGCCGTGCTGCGCAAGAATAAGACTCCTTTCCAGTCAGGCGAGCCGCTGGCGGCAATCTGGCGCCATCCACTCCACACCCGTGAATTCGGCAGCCACGTCACCAATGTGCTGCGCTGCCTGCAACTGGAATCGCACGGCTATCAGGTGACTGTCACCGAACTGGTGGGCTGGGAGCATTCCATGAAGAACGAGCTCATCATCGCCAGCCTCAACAAGGATGTGCCGCGCCGGCGGGCCGCTGAAAAAATTGATGCGCTGCTCGGTCAACTGGGACTGACGTCCCTGCAGGAACGCTTTTTCACCGGCATGGACCGCAGCAGCAGCCTATCGGGATCGGTGCCTTTGCCATGACTCTGGAAAAAATTCTTCAAAGCCAGGGCTTCGGCAGCCGCAAGCAGTGCCGCCAGCTCATCCGGGATGGGCAGGTCAGCGTGGCGGGACGGTTAATCACTGATTCCGACGAAGACCTGCCCTGCGAAGGCCTGGTCTTCAGCGTTGGCGGTAAAGAATGGACTTTTCGTCAGCATCTCTACATCGGTTTGCACAAGCCTCCCGGTTACGAGTGTTCGCGCAAGCCCAGCCACCATCCGGGCATCCTCAGCCTGTTGCCGCAGGAATACGTCAACCGCAATACCCAGCCCGTAGGGCGCCTCGATCATGACACCACCGGCCTGCTGCTGCTGTCCGATGACGGCGGCTTCATACACGCCCAGTCCTCGCCGAAGCGGCATGTATGCAAAACCTATGAGGCCACCGTGTTCGAGGCGGTGACGCCGCAACTGGTCGCGCAGTTGCAGGAAGGCGTGAAGCTCATTGACGAGGACAAGCCCATCGCCGCGCAGGTGCGCATGCTGGACACGCATCTGCTGGAACTCAGCATAGATCAGGGCAAATACCACCAGGTGAAGCGCATGCTGGCCGCGGCGGGCAATCACTGCGTCTCATTGCGCCGCAGCGCGATCGGTAAGCTCACACTGGATTCGCTGGGCCTGCCCATGGGCCAATGGTGTCATCTGGAACCCGGGCAACTGGCCCAACTCGTCTGAGTGTGGCTGTGGCCGCAGCCTACTGCGAGTCGCTCTCAACCTCGAATGCCGTGTTGATAGTCCTAAACGTGCGTATTTAGGATTTCGCCCAAGAGTTTTGATCGAGAGGTCTTGAACGTTCGCGGGACCTCAACGCGGCCTGAGCGAGTTGGCGGTCAAGATTCTGGCGGAGAGGGAGGGATTCGAACCCTCGTTACGGCTTTCACCGTAAACACGCTTTCCAGGCGTGCGACTTAAACCACTCATCCACCTCTCCGAGGGCGCGAATTCTATCATGAGGAGGGTGTATTCCAGAGCGCCTTAGCAAAAAACAAGGCCCGCCGAAGCGGGCCTTGTCGCAGTGCTGAGACCGAAGCTGTTTATGCGGCTTTCAGATTCGGATAACGGACATGCTCCACCAGTTCCTGGGTTTCCTTGTCCGGTGCCTTGGTCAGAAGGCTGACCACAACAATGGTCAGGATGCCGACCGGCAGGCCGAAGACGCCGGCCGAGATCGGGTTCAGGTTGAACCAGAGGTCCATCTTCGGCACGCCCATGTTGGTGAAGAACGGGTAGGTTCGCAACATGTAGTAGAGGCAAACCGAAAGACCGGCCGTCATGCCGATGATGGCGCCCCACTTGTTGGCCCGTTTCCAGAATACACCCAATACCAGTGGCGGGAAAAACGCCGAGGCTGCCAGCGAGAATGCCGCACCGACAAGGAACAGGATGTCACCCGGTTTGAGCGAAGTCACCCACGCTGCGCTGATGGCCACGACAATCAGAAGAACCTTGGAGATCGTCACGCGTTTCCCGGTAGAGGCTGCGGGATCGATCATTTTGTAATACAGGTCGTGTGACAGCGCGTTGGCAATCGTCAACAGCAGACCGTCTGCGGTGGACAGCGCAGCAGCCAGGCCGCCGGCAGCCACCAGGCCCGAAACGACGTAGGGCAAGCCGGCAATTTCCGGAGTGGCCAGCACGATCAGGTCACCGCCAATGACCACCTCTGCCCACTGGACGATGCCGTCCTTGTTGATGTCTGTGATGTTGAGCAAAGTTGGATCAACTTTGGCCCATGCCGCCGCCCACACCGGCAATGAAGCGAAACTGCTGCCGACCAGGTTGGTGAACATGTCGAACTTGGCGAGTACCGCGAGGCAGGGCGCCGTAAAGTAAAGCAGGAAAATGAAGAATAGAGACCAGAACACCGATACGCGGGCTTCCTGAACACTTGGCGTCGTGTAGTAGCGCATCAGGATGTGCGGCAGTGCGGCGGTGCCGAACATCATGCAAAACACGATGCCGAGGAAATTCAGCCTGGCGATGTCACGTGCCTTCTCGTCTTTTCCGGGGAAAGGATCGGCGTGAGGTCGCACCGGATTCGCGCGCGCCGTGAGGCCCTTGTCCTTGTTCCACTGCGCCTTGGCTGCCGCTTCGTCCTTGGGATAGGCGGCGAGCGCCTTCTCTGCGTCGGCGAGTTGGTCGGCCGGGGCATTGGCGGCTTTCAGGCTGGCCACGTTCTGCTCGAGCTTTGCCTTGCCGTCGGCGTAGGACTTGGCCGGATCCTTGAGGTTGGCGTTGGCGGTATCGGCGCGGTCCTTGAAGATCTTGCGTACTTCCTGTTCCTTCGGATCGGCGTTGATCTTCTTCTCCAGCTCGCCGACTTTCTGCAGCACCGGGCCGTAGGCGACCTGCGGCACCGGGATGCCGGTGTGCTTGATGCCGAGCCAGACCACCGGGGTGAGGTAGGCGATGATCAGGATGATGTACTGTGCGACCTGGGTCCAGGTCACCGCCTTCATGCCGCCCAGCATCGAGCACACCAGGATACCGCCGAGGCCGACGAACACGCCGATGCCGAATTCCAGTCCGGTGAAGCGGCTGGTGATCAGGCCCACGCCGTAGATCTGCGCCACCACGTAGACGAAGGAGCAGATGATCGCGGCGATGATGCCGATGGTGCGCACGATGTTGCCGCCGTAGCGGGCGCCGAGGAAATCGGGGATCGTGAACTGGCCGAACTTGCGCAGATAGGGTGCGAGGAACAGCGCCACCAGGCAGTAACCGCCTGTCCAGCCCATGACAAAGGCAAGCCCGTCATAGCCGGACAGAAACAGCGTGCCGGCCATGCCGATGAAGGAGGCTGCGCTCATCCAGTCCGCGCCGGTGGCCATGCCGTTGAACAGCGCCGGCACACGGCGTCCCGCCACATAGTACTCGGACACCTCTGCAGTGCGGCTCATGATGCCGATGCCGGCGTAAAGGCCGATGGTCGCGAACAGGAAGACATATCCGATCCAGGCCTTGGACAGACCCATTTGTTCGGCGATTGCCAGCGCCACAAGGAATATCAGGAAACCGCCGACATACCAGCTGTAGGTTTTTTTCAGTTGGCGGTTAAATGCCAATTGGGAGAAGGTGCCGGTGCTCATTCGAGTTCTCCTTCCGCCACGTCATATTCCTTGTCGAGTTTCTTCATGTACAAGGCATAGACGCCGATGATCACCACATAGATGATCAGCGAGCCTTGTGCCGACATGTAGAAGCCTAGCGGGAAGCCAAGGAACGTGATTTCGTTCAGCGCGCGCGCGTTCCAGCCGACGACGAACGTTGCAATAAACCAGATACCAAGCAGAATGGCCGTGACGACCAGATTCTTGCGCCAGTAGTCGTGGTGCTTTTGGGATAATTCCATGCTTCCCTCCTTTGGTTGATATTCCGTGGGGTAGTTGCAGGTACATAAAGCCCCGCTGGTTCTTTTTTCCCCTCAGGCATCCTAGTTAAAAATGCTTACAAAATCCTGAACCATGGCCCTACAATGCCTTGCTTTTGTGATGTAGGTTCCAGAAGCGGTTTATATAAAAATAGTGTTTTTAAACAAATAGTTATGAATTATCTTTTGGAGGAGTTTGCATGCGTATTCTGATCAGCGAGGACGACGCGGCGCTGGCCGAAGCGCTGCGTTTTGCGCTGACACAGTCAGGATTCGCTGTTGACTGGGTTGCCAATGGGGTTGATGCGGACGAGGCACTCAAAGGCGCTGAGTTCGGACTTTTGATCCTCGATCTCGGACTGCCGAAAATTGACGGGCTTGAAGTTCTGCGCCGCTTGCGGCGGCGCAATTCGACACTGCCCGTGCTGATACTTTCGGGCCGGGAGCAGCCGGAGGAGAAAGTCGCAGGACTGGACCTTGGCGCGGACGATTATCTGGTCAAACCCTTCAGCCTCAATGAGTTGCAGGCCCGGGTGCGGGCTTTGCTGCGGCGAGGCCATGGCTCCGCAGTGCCGGTGCTGACCTATCGTGAACTGAGTTTTGATCCTGCGACACGCACGGCCTCCATTCGTGGTCATGCCTTGCCACTGTCCTTGCATGAATTGAGTGTGCTTGAGGTGCTGGTCCGGCGCTTCGGCCGGCCGGTGAGCAAGGAGCAACTGGTGGAGCAGATCTATACTTATGATCAGGAAGTCAGCCACAACGCGATCGAAGTCTATGTGCACCGGCTGCGCAAGAAAATCGGCGACACGGGACTGATTGTGCGAACCCTATATGGCCGGGGGTACATCCTCGACTACGCCGAACAGCAATGATTCGCTGATCCGGCTCAGGCAGCCGGATTTTTTCCAAGCGGTTCGGCCAGCAGCATGCGGATTATGTCCATCAACTCCCGGGTCGAAAATGGCTTGGTGAGGTAAGCGTCGGCCCCCAGCGCCATGCCGCGCTTGATTTCGGTTTCACGGCCCCGCGCGGTCACCATGATGATGCGTGTATTGCGCAGTGCAGGGTTTGCGCGCATCTGCCGGCAAACTTCAAAGCCGTCTATCAGCGGCAGCATCACATCCAGTAGCACCAGGTCAGGCGTCTGTTTGTTTACGGCTTGCAGTGC
The DNA here is from genome assembly GCA_964531455.1 of uncultured Bordetella sp. GTDB lineage: Bacteria > Pseudomonadota > Gammaproteobacteria > Burkholderiales > SG8-41. The sequence goes on along the minus strand of CAZHFZ010000003.1, from coordinate 26,876 downwards.
GGCAGCGCCATCCCCGGCAGTAGTTACCACGTAACCTTCCTGAGTCAGCAGGAATTCGAGCGAAAGCAGGATGTTTTCTTCATCTTCGACGATGAGAGCTTGGCGGGGCATTGATTTCAGGCCCCCAGAAAAGACAGTTTGTTGCGGGGCAGCGGCAGGGTGAATGCAAAGGTGGAGCCGATTCCAGGGGTGCTCACGACCCAAAGCCGTCCTTTGTAGTGCTGGACGATCTCTCGCGATATCGCCAATCCGAGGCCGCTGCCTTTGGGCTTGCCCGCCACTGCATCGCTGACCTGGCGGAATTTTTCAAAAATGACATCCTGGTCTGTCATGCTGATGCCAATGCCGTTGTCGATGATCTCGATGCGTAACGCGGTCTCTTCCGCAACCACTGCGACACTTACCCGGCTTTCGGGTTTGTCACAGAAATTGGCGGCATTCGACAACAGGTTCAGGACCACCTGAAAAATGCGGTCGCGGTCGGCGTAGACCACGGGCAGGCTGGCTGGACAATCCATCGTCAGTTCAATGCCGCGTTCCTTGTAAATCTGGCTCAGCGCCGTGGTGGCATCCTCGATGACTTCGCGCATGTCCAGCGCGCTGGGGTGCCATTCAGCTGCTCCGGATTCAATCTTTGCGAGGTCGAGTACCTGGTTGATCAGTCGCGTCAGCCTCTCTGATTCGCGGGTGATGATGCCAATGAACTTGGCGCGTTGCGCTGTTTCAAGCTGGGGATTGTCGCCGAGGATTTCTGAAAACGCTCGAATGGAGGTCAGTGGCGTGCGCAATTCGTGGGTGACCGTGGAAATGAAGTCGTCTTTAAGGCGGTCAAGTTCCTGCAGGCGCCGGTTGGCGCTGAGCAGTTCCTTGGTGGCGGCTTCAAGTTCGAGGGACTTCTGTTCAAGCTGACGACTGTAGGCCAGCGCCTGGGAAGCTTCATCGATGATCGACATCACTTCGTCAAGCGCCAACGGTTCTTCGACCACGACCGAGGCCACCATGTCACGTGCAGAGGCACTGCCGATGGCGCCGGCGATCTGCGATTCAACGTAATGCACCAGTACAGCGTTCGCGTGCAACTGCTCGACGCTGTTCAGTCCCTGGCTGCGCGCATAGGCGGCGAAGGATTCGTTGGCGCGCTCAGGGCCGATGAATCGCCCCAGCAGCGTCTGCAGATCGGCGACCGTGGCGCTGCCGCGCCAGAACCGTGAGCCGCTGCCGGCTGCGACATGGCGCAGTACGTCGACAAACAGGTTGGCCTGACTGTGTTCGGTGGCGGTCGGGCGGCGCCAGAGTGAAACGCTGACGTAGAGTCCTATATTGACGAGCATGCTCCAGAACAGGCAATGGCTGATTTCATCCATGCCCTGCATTCCGAACAGTTGTTGAGGTTTGAGCAGGTCAATGCCGAGTATGCCTTCCGTCAGAAAAGTAATCGGCAGCCAGCCTGATTTTGCGAAGGAGGGCAGCAGCAGGGAATACAGCCAGACCAGGAAGCCGGCGCTGAGGCCGCACAATGCGCCCAGCCGGGTGCCGCCTTTCCAGAACAGTCCGCCCAGCATGGCCGGTGCGAACTGCGCCACTGCAGAAAACGAAATCAATCCGATGGAAACCAGCGCATAGGCTTCGCCGGCAAGATAGAAGTAGCCATAACCCAGCGCCAGCACGAGGACGATGGCGCTGCGCCGTATGCCCAGCAAAAGATTTGACAGGTCGGTTCTTTCCGTCAGGCGCAGGAATTTCCAGCGCAGCAGGATCGGCATGACCAGGTCGTTGCAGACCATGGTGGACAATGCGATGGTTTCGACAATCACCATGCCTGTTGCCGCAGAAAGGCCGCCTACGAAAGCAAGAAGCGCAAGCCATGTTTTCTGTTCCGAAAGCGGCAGTGTCAGCACGAAAGTGTCGGCATCCACGGTGCCTGCCGGGAAATGCATCAGGCCGCCTAGGGCGATGGGCAGCACGAAAATGTTGATAGCCAGCAGGTACAGCGGAAACAGCCAGATCGCCTTGTTCAGATGGCGCTCGTTGACGTTTTCCACGACTGCGACCTGGAATTGCCGCGGCAGCAGGATGACGGCCAGCATCGACAGTACCGTCAGCGACGCCCAGGTGGTGTAGTTGCCTGCAGCGCCTCCCTGCACAAGAAGGGCATTGAGTTCAGGAACCGCTGCAGCTTTGCTGAACAGGTCGTCAAAGCCGTCGAACATGCCGAAGGTCACAAAAATGCCGACGGCGATGAAAGCAACCAGTTTGACGACCGACTCGAAGGCGATCGCTGCCACGAGTCCTTCGTGGCGTTCGGTAGCGTCAAGGTTACGGGTGCCGAAAAGGATGGTGAACGCCGCCAGCAGCATGGCGACATAGAAGGTATTGTCCTGGAGGAAAGGCAGTGCCTCCGATGTTACGGGCACAAGATTCTCCGGGTATTGCAGGATGGTGGAAAAACTGGCGGATATCGCTTTTAACTGCAGCGCAATATAGGGAACAATGCCCAGCACGGCTATGATCGTGACCAGTCCACCCAATACATGGCTCTTGCCGTATCGGGAAGCGATGAAGTCGGCGATTGAGGTGATCCGATGGGCCTTGCTGATGCGTATCATCTTCAGCAGCACATACCACCACAATGCGGCCATCAGTGTCGGCCCCAGATAAATCGGCAGAAAGCCGATGCCACTGGTCGCGGCGCGCCCGACGCTGCCGTAAAAAGTCCATGACGTGCAGTACACCGCCAGCGACAAGGTATAGATGTAGGGATTGGCGATGATGCTGCGACCGGCATCGGCACGCTTGTCGCCGTAGTAGGCGATCGCGAACAGCAATCCGACATAGGCGAACGAGATGACGACAATGAGTGCGCCGGTGATCATCGTTCAGCGGTCCCGGATCTCGATGACCAGGGCCATGGCGCCGATCAACGCGGTCCATGCGGAGAACAGGTAGACATAGATCAGCGGAATGCCCCAGATCCGCGTATCACCGGCAAACAGCGACAACAGGGGGTAATTAAATAGGAGGCAGCCCAATAGGAACAGCGCCACCAGGCGCTGCCCCTTCAGGGTTGGTCTGATCATTGCGGCGGCTGCCGCCCGCCGGACATGGCGAGTTCTATTTCTGAGGCTGTTTCAGTTGTTCAAGGATAGCGGGGTTCTCCAGGGTCGATACGTCCTGGGTGATCTCTTCGTCCTTGGCGATCGAGCGCAGCAGCCGGCGCATGATTTTGCCGGAGCGGGTTTTCGGCAGGTTTTCACCGAAGCGGATGTCTTTGGGTTTGGCGATGGGTCCGATTTCCTTGCTCACCCAGTCCTGCAATTCCTTGACCATTTTTTTCGCGGCTTCACCCTCGGGGCGTGCCTGCTTGAGTACAACAAAGGCAACTACGGCTTCGCCGGTCAGGTCGTCGGGCCGCCCGACCACGGCGGCTTCAGCAACCAGCGAACTGTTGGCTACCAGTGCCGATTCGATTTCCATGGTACCGAGACGATGCCCGGAAACGTTCAGCACGT
>CAZHFZ010000003.1:0-23357 GCA_964531455.1 uncultured Bordetella sp. | reverse complement strand
TCGATGCGGCCCATGATGCGGATGTAGCCGTCTTCATCGTAAGTCGCCCCGTCGCCGGCGAGGTAATACTTGCCGTGAAAATCTTCAGGGAAATAGGTTTTCTTGAAACGCTCAGGATCGCCCCAGATCGTGCGCAGCATCGATGGCCAGGGTTTTTTGATGACCAGAATGCCGCCTTTGCCTTTGCCGACCGAGTGGCCGGTTTCATCAACGATGTCGGCGATGATGCCGGGCAGGGGCAATGTTGCCGAGCCGGGTTTGGTGGGGGTGGCTCCGGGCAACGGCGTGATCATGTGGCCGCCGGTTTCGGTTTGCCACCAGGTATCGACGATCGGGCAGCGCGTGCCACCAACGGTTTCGTGGTACCACATCCAGGCTTCAGGATTGATCGGCTCGCCGACCGTGCCCAGGATACGCAGGCTCGACAGATCGTATTTCTTCGGCAAGTCGCCGCCGGCCTTGATCAGCGAACGGATCGCGGTCGGTGCGGTGTAAAACACCGTGACCTTGTGATCCTGAATGGTTTTCCAGAAACGTCCCGCGTCGGGGTAGGTCGGTACGCCTTCAAAAACGATCTCGGTTCCGCCGCAGGCCAGCGGACCGTAGCAGACATAGGAGTGGCCGGTGACCCAGCCCACGTCAGCCGTACACCAGAATACATCCGTAGGCTTGTGGTCAAACGTCCATTTCATCGTGAGGATGGTCCACAGCAGATAACCGCCAGTGGAGTGCTGGATGCCTTTGGGTTGTCCCGTCGAGCCCGAGGTGTAAAGGATGAACAGCGGATGCTCTGCATCGACCCATTCCGGCTCGCAATGTTCAGCTTGATCCTTGAGCAGGTCGTGCAGCCAGACATCGACCTTGGGATTCCAGTTGACTGCGGCACCGGTGCGCTTGTAAGTCACCACGGATTTGATGGTGTCGCAGCCACCCAGTGCCAGCGCATCGTCGACAGCGACTTTCAGCGCAATGGCCTTGCCGCCGCGCATCTGTTCGTCGGCAGTCAGTACGGCTACTGCGCCGGCATCGATGATGCGTTCGTGGAGGCTCTTGGCCGAGAATCCGCCAAATACGACGGAGTGGATCGCGCCGATGCGGGCGCAGGCCTGCATCGCCACGATGGCCTCGATCGACATCGGCAGGTAGATGATGACACGGTCGCCTTTCTTGATGCCCAACGATTTCAGGCCGTTGGCCATCTTGCAGGTGCGCGTGTAGAGGTCGCGGTAACTGGCCTTGGTAACTTTTCCGTCGTCCGCCTCAAAAATGACGGCCGTTTTTTCCGGCTGCGTTTGAAGGTGGCGGTCGAGGCAGTTGTAAGACGCATTCAATGTGCCGTCGGCAAACCAGCGGAAGAAGGGCGGTTTGCTGTCATCGAGTACCTGGGTGAACGGTTTTTTCCACAACAGATGTTCGCGAGCCAGTTTGGCCCAGAACCCGCTGTAGTCTTTCTCCGCTTCAGCGCACATTGCTCGATAAGCATCCATGCCGGAAATATTGGCCTGGGCGACGAGTGTCGGGTTAGGCGGGAAAACCCGGTGCTCTTGCAGTACGGATTCAATGGTTCCGGAAGTCGTGGTCGACATGCTGCTCCTCCGCAGGTTCTTTGGACATGTTATGGGCGTTCGCTGTCATTGCTGTTCCTTGAGCAAGTCAGGGAGTGCAGCGGTGTGCAGCGATATCAGGCGCAATAAAATCATTAACGTAGTGTCTTGTAAAGACTGCTGAAGACCGCAATGATGGCAAAAAGCCGTTTTAACGTGCATACTTACGACTTTCTTACGGCGGGCCTCCCCGCATCGCATGGTAGTGAACCTGGTCAGGTCCGGAAGGAAGCAGCCACAGCTATTCTCTGCGAGTGCCGGGGGTTAGGCTCGCCACCCCAATTCAGAAACAGGGCGTAACGCCGTCCGGTCGTTGTTGTGATGAAATACCTAACAATTACAACAATGTTGCGCGGCCTGTTTGTTTCCGCCATGTTGGTCATGCAGGCAGTTCCGGCATGGGCGATTGACGGGTTTGCGGTCGAAGTCGGCCAGGATCGCAAAACCGATATGGCTCGAATCGCGGCACAGTGGCAATGGTCAAAGCGCTTGCTGCAAGGTCAGGCCTGGCATGTCGGTGGCTACTGGGACCTGTCGGTTGCGCAATGGGAACGTGATCAGGCGACTCCCGGCGATCGAAAGCAGGTTACCGAAATTGGATTGACCCCGGTATTCCGTCTGCAAGGCAATGATTTGCGCGGTTTATACCTTGAGGGCGGCATTGGAGCGCATCTACTGTCAGCGACCCAGCTGGGAGACAAGCGCTTCAGCACGGCTTTTCAGTTTGGCGAACACCTCGGATTCGGCTATCGCTTCGGTGCACGCGGTGCAATGGACGTCAGCTACCGCTACCAGCATCTGTCCAATGCGGATATCAAAAAGCCCAACGACGGCATCAATGCGCACCAATTGCGTCTTCTCTACTGGTTTCAGTAGCGCGTTCCCGGCGTTTGCGCGGCGGCAACTGCCTTTACGGCTAAAATAGCTACCTTCAGCCATCATCGATCGACCACCGAGACGCCGTGACCCAGGTTCTTGCCCGCAAGTGGCGCCCCCGCAGTTTTACCGAACTGGTTGGCCAGGAGCACGTTGTGCGCGCGCTGACCAATGCGCTGCGCCAGCAACGGCTGCATCATGCCTATCTGTTTACCGGCACCCGCGGGGTCGGTAAAACAACGCTGGCGCGGATTCTGGCGAAATCCCTGAATTGCGAAACCGGCGTTACTGATGCACCTTGCGGCAAATGCGGCGCCTGCACTGAAATCGACGCCGGCCGGTTTGTTGACCTGATCGAACTTGATGCGGCATCGAACACACAGGTCGACAACATGCGTGAGCTGCTGGAGAACGCGCTTTATGCGCCGACCAGTGGTCGCTACAAGGTTTACATCATCGACGAAGTGCACATGCTTTCCCGCTCCGCCTTCAATGCGATGCTGAAAACCCTTGAGGAGCCGCCGGGTCATGTCAAATTCATCCTGGCGACCACAGACCCGCAGAAAATTCCTGTAACGGTGCTTTCGCGCTGCCTGCAGTTCAGTCTCAAGCAGATACCCCCACATCAGATTCGCGACCGGTTGACTGAAGTGCTGGCCGCTGAAAATGTCAGCGCTGATGCCCCTTCGGTTGCGCTGGTTGCCCGCGCCGCGGAAGGCAGTCTGCGCGATGCACTGAGCCTGCTTGATCAGGCGATCGCACATGGCGGCGGTGCGCTTGATGAAGCATCAACCCGTGACATGCTGGGCGCGGTTGACAAGACTTACCTGCATGCCGTGCTGCGCGCCTTGGCAGCGCGGGACGGCGCTGCGCTGGCTGCTGAAGCCGGGCAGATGGGTGAACGCAGTTTGTCGTTCGAGGCGGCTTTGCAGGACCTCGCGGTACTGCTACACCGGATGGCGCTGGTGCAGGTGGTGCCGGACAGCCTTGCGGATGACGATCCGGATGCTGCTGCAATCCGGGAACTGGCCGGGTCCTTCGGCGCTGACGAACTGCAGTTGTATTACCAGATAGCGGTTCAGGGCCGTGCCGAAATCGGACTGGCTCCAGATGAAAGCGCCGGTTTCATGATGACGTTGTTGCGTATGCTGGCGTTTGCACCCGGAGGTGCATCGGTTGCGGCAACGCCGCAGCAGGCGCGTGCAGCAGCACCGTCAGCGGTTTCTTCTGGCGCGCCGGCCGCTGCTGCGGTTGCAGCAAGACCCAAGGCGGATCCATCGTCCTGGGCCGAACTGGTCGGTGAGTTGGGTTTGAGTGCGATGGCCAATCAGCTGGCGCTGCGCTGTGAAATGACTGCGCGCACGGCCGATGAGATCGAATTGCGTATTTCACCGGCCGATGAACGCATGTTCGACAAGCCCTATCGCGACAAATTGACGGCGGCGTTGCGCCAGCATCTGGGCGCCCAACTCAAGGTGTCGTTTGCCGCAGGCGATGTCGCCGGGGTGTCGCCCAAGGCGATTACTGATCGCAAGGCGGAGCAACGTCATGCTGCGGCCGTTGCCGAAATCCGCAAAGATCCTTTTGTCCGTGAACTGATCGAGGATTTCGACGGTTCGCTGGATGACGGATCGATCAAACCCAAATAGTTCCGAACAGAACCCCGTATAAACCAGACAGAGGTTGCCATCATGATGAAAGGCCAGCTTGCCGGGCTGATGAAGCAGGCGCAGCAGATGCAGGACAACATGCGCAAAATGCAGGAGCAACTCGCGCAGATCGAAGTGGAAGGGCAATCGGGTGCGGGCATGGTCAAGGTGGTGATGACCTGCCGCCACGACGTCAAGCGCGTGATCATCGATCCCTCGGTGATCGGTGATGACAAGGAAATGCTCGAGGACCTGGTCGCCGCCGCTATCAACGATGCAGTACGCAAGGTGGAAACCACCAGCCAGGAAAAAATGGCGAGTGTGACGGCAGGTCTGCCGCTGCCACCGGGCATGAAGTTGCCATTCTGAAATAATCAATTAAAACAAATAGTTAATAAGCAGCCGACCCGTGAGTTCATCCTCTTCGTTGCAGGCCCTGATCGAGGCCCTGCGTTGTCTGCCGGGTGTCGGTCCGCGCTCGGCACAACGCATGGCATTTCATCTGCTGCAACGTGACCGTCCCGGCGCTGAACGTCTTGCGGTAGCGATGGGGGCTGCACTGGAGCGCGTGCGCCATTGCGACCTTTGCAATAATTTTTCCGAGGAACCGGTGTGTGCCTTATGCCGGTCGCCACGACGCAACACGCATCTGCTTTGTGTGGTCGAAACCCCGGGTGATCTGCTGATGATGGAACAGGCGCAATGTTTTGACGGACTGTATTTTGTGCTGATGGGGGCGTTGTCGCCGCTTGACGGCATTGGTCCGCGCGATATCCATCTTGAACGCCTGCTGCAGCGTGCCGCTGACGGAGTCGTTCAGGAAGTCATGCTCGCAACCAATTTCACCGTCGAAGGTGAGGCCACCGCACACTATGCCGGGGAGTTGCTGCGCGCCAAAGGCGTCAAGGTCAGCCGTATCGCCCGCGGTCTACCCGTGGGCGGTGAACTCGAACATGTCGACAGCGGCACGCTGGCGCAGGCAGTGCTTGAAAGGCGCAGCGTATGAAATTCAAACCGAAACAGGGCGCCGGCAAGGCACGGCGCGGACCGCTTCGTCCGCCTGCGGCGAAACAGGCTGACAAACCGCGCAAGGAATTCCCCCGAGCCGCTGAGATGCCGGAATCTGCGCCGCGTGTTGTTGCAACGAGTGAAATCGATGTGCGCGGCGAAAAGCTGCACAAGGTCCTCGCACAGGCTGGTTTTGGTTCCCGGCGGGCAATGGAAGAACGCATTCGCGCCGGAGAAGTCACGGTCAACGGCAAGGTGGCCACCATCGGCGACCGGGTTACCTCGGAGGATCGCGTCAAGGTCGGCGACAAGATTCTGCGCTGGGCCCAGGAAAAGCAGTTGCCGCGTGTACTGCTGTATCACAAGCCCGAAGGTGAGATTGTCAGTAATGATGACCCTCAGGGCCGGCCAACGGTGTTCGCCAAGCTGCCGCCGGCGCGCGGCGCAAAATGGCTGGCCATCGGCCGGCTCGACTTCAACACCAGCGGACTGCTGATTTTTACAACGTCCGGTGACCTTGCCAACCGGCTGATGCACCCGCGTTTCGAGGTGGATCGTGAATATGCCGTGCGTGTGCTGGGCACCGTTCACCCTGCAACAATGGACGCGCTGCGGCAAGGTGTTCGCCTTGAGGACGGTGTGGCGCAGTTTGAACACATCGAGGAGGAGGGCGGAGAGGGCGCCAACCGCTGGTTCCGCGTACTGCTGCGCGAGGGCCGTAATCGCATTGTTCGTCGCCTGTTCGAATCGCAGAATCTCACGGTCAGCCGGCTGATGCGCGTGCGTTTCGGCATTGTCGCGTTGCCGCCGCAACTCAAGCGCGGTCAGTTTATGGAGATGTCTTCCGGCGACGTTGAACAGTTGCTCGCGTGGACGGCCGAGCCGGGCGCGCCGCTGACGTTAACGCTTCCCTCTGAAGTATCAGGACACAGTCGTCCCCGCCGCTCGTCTCCGCCCAGATAAAGGGCAGGAGCGGAAACGCGCGTTCGACACGCGGCCGGTAGTGGCCGACTTCCATCACCAGCCAACCGCCCGGCTGCAGGTGTGCAGGAGCCTTGTCGAGTATGCTTCTTACCAGATCCAGTCCGTCGCGGCCGCCTTCCAGCGCCATCACCGGCTCATGGCGGAATTCCGCAGGCAGTGCGCGCATGGCGCTGACCCCGACGTAGGGTGGATTGGTCAGGATGAGGTCATAGCGCCGGCCCTCCAGCGCGTTAAACAGATCGGAGCGCAGCAAATGGACGCGGTCGTCGAGATCGTGTTCACGAACATTGCGTTTGGCCACCGTGAGCGCTGCGGCTGAAAGATCCACGGCATCGACCTGTGCTTTGGAATAGGTATGTGCCGCTACGATGGCCAGGCAGCCTGAACCGGTGCACAGGTCAAGTATGGTTTGCGGGGGGCGCCGTGGCGGCAGCCAGGGTTGCAGTCTGTCGCGCAGCAACTCCGCAATGAACGAACGCGGCACGATGACGCGCTCATCCACATAAAACCGGTGTTCTCCCAGCCACGCCTCACGCGTCAGGTAGGCCGCGGGAATACGCTCGGCGATGCGGCGTTCAAACAGGTGCAGCGCTTTTTTAAGTACTGACGATGTAACCGGCTGGTCGAGTCGCGCCGGCAATTCTTCGAATGCGCAGCCCAAGGCATGCACAGTCAGCCATGCCGCTTCGTCATCTGCATTCAATGTGCCGTGGCCGTAGGCCAGACGGGCGCTGCGGAAACGTCGCGCGGCAGCGGCAATCAGTTGCCTGGCCGTGTATTGCTGCGCGTGGATGGATTTGGCGCGCGGCACTTAAAATATAATAAAAACAAATAGTTATTATCGGTCGAGGGCGCCGAGATCGAGCTTGATGCTGGACAGATCGTCGCCGGCACCACTGATGGTCCGGCCGTTTTCGCTGGCCGGCGGGGCACTTGCCGCGCTGCCGGCCTTGGGAGCATTGCTGATCAGGTTGTGCAGGTTGCTCGGCGAATCGGCATTGGCCAGTGCTTCGTCCATGGTGATGCGACCGGCACGGAAATGTTCGAACAGGGCCTGCTCGAAGGTTTTTGATCCCGGCGAGAGGCTTTGCTCCATGGCGTCTTTGATCTGGTTGATCTCACCGGCCTTGATCAGTTCCTGGATGTGCTTGGTATTGAGCATGACTTCAACCGCGGCAACGCGTTTGCCGTCGACCGATTTCACCAGCCGCTGCGAGATTACGCACCGGAGCGCGATCGAAAGGTCGGCCTGCAGGCTTTCGCGCGCTTCCCGCGGGAAAAAGCCGATGATCCGGTTGAGCGCGTTGTAACTGTTGTTGGCGTGCAGCGTGGACATGCACAGGTGACCGGTTTGAGCGAACAACAGCGAACTCTGCAGTGTTTCGCGGTCGCGGATTTCGCCGACCATCAGCAGATCCGGCGCTTCGCGCATCGCGCTGATCAGCGCATTTTCGTAGGTGTGTGTATCGACGCGGACTTCGCGCTGATTGACGATGGATTTCTTGTGCTTGAAGATGAATTCAACCGGGTCTTCGATGGTCAGGATGTGCCCGGTCTTGACGGTATTGCGGTAGTCGATCATCGACGCCATGGTTGTCGACTTGCCGGAGCCGGTGGAGCCGACGATCAGGATCAGCCCCAGCTTTTCCATGATCACTTCTTTCAGTATCGGCGGCAGGCCCAGCGAGTCGAAGGCGGGTACGTCCGGCTTGACGAAGCGGATCACCATTGCCACGGTGTTTTTCTGGCGGAAGATGTTGATGCGGAAATTGCCCAGTTCGCCACCGCTCTGGGCAAAGTTCATCTCATGCTTGTTTTCGAATTCCTTGATCTGCGGCTCGGTCATCAACTCGTAGCAGATTTTTTTGACCTGTTCGGGATCAAGCGGCTGGTTGTTGATCGGCATCACCGTGCCGTTGATCTTGATCTGGATGGGGGCGCCGGCGGTAAAAAACATGTCCGAGGCCTGCTTGTCGGACATCAGCTTGAACAGCGGTGTGACGAACATGGTGCGTTTCCCCCGTTATGCTTCTGCAGGCGACATGGCAAAGGCAATGTCGCAGCTGGAAGCAGTCATTCTGCCTGCTATCAAGTACCTTGCAAAGCGGCGATCAGTCGTCGCTGCGCAGCAGGTCGTTGATGCTGGTCTTGGAGCGGGTCTGGGCGTCCACTTTCTTGACGATCACGGCGCAATACAGATTGCATTTGCCATCCGGCGACGGCAGCGAGCCCGACACCACCACGGAACCGGCGGGAACCCGCCCGTAAATGATTTTGCCGGTGGCGCGATCATAGATCTTGGTGCTCTGACCTATGAACACGCCCATCGAAATGACGGAACCTTCTTCGACCACCACGCCCTCGACGATCTCGGAACGGGCACCGACAAAACAATTGTCTTCGATGATCGTGGGGTTGGCTTGCAGCGGTTCGAGTACGCCGCCGATGCCGACGCCGCCCGAGAGGTGTACGTTTTTGCCGATCTGCGCGCAGGAGCCGACCGTGGCCCAGGTGTCGACCATTGTGCCTTCGTCTACGTAGGCGCCGATGTTGACGTAGGAAGGCATCAGGATGACGTTTTTGGCGATGAATGAGCCGCGTCGCGCGACGGCGGGGGGTACCACGCGGAAACCACCGGCTTTGAAAGCGGCTTCGTCGTAGCTGGCGAATTTCGGCGCAACCTTGTCGAAATAACGCGTGGTGCCATCCTGCATCACCGCGTTATCCTGCAACCGGAACGACAGCAGCACGGCCTTTTTCGCCCATTCGTTGGTTTGCCATTGGCCGTCACGCTTTTCAGCGACACGCAGTGTGCCGGCGTCCAGCATGGCGATGGTGTCGTTGACGGCGCTGCGCACGTCCGCCGGCGCGCTTGCTGGAGACAGCGTATTGCGGTTTTCCCAAGCCTGCTCGATGGTGGTCTGGAGTTTTTGCATTTTGGTTTCCTCAGGTTGTTACAGCGAGGCAGAAAACCGCCGCAGGCGGTGTGCTGCTTCGACGCATTCTTCGACGGTTGCAACGAGGGCAATCCGAATCCGGTTTGTCCCGGGGTTGATGCCGCGGGCTTCGCGTGCAAGATAGCTGCCGGGCAACACGCTGACCGCTTCGGCATCGTGCAGGCGGCGCGTGAAATCCACGTCAGCGATGGGCGTTTTGACCCAAAGGTAAAAAGCCGCATCGGGCCACTCGACCGGGAGTGCCGGTTTCAGGATATCGATCACGGCTTCGAATTTCTGGCGGTAAAGCCGGCGGTTCTCGATCACGTGGGTTTCATCCTGCCATGCTGCGATGCTGGCGGCCTGGACCGGCGGACTCATCGCACCGCCGTGGTAAGTCCGGTATAGATAGAATTTTTTCAGGATGGCGGCATCGCCGGCGACAAAACCCGAGCGCATGCCCGGGACATTGGAGCGTTTGGATAAACTCGAGAACACCACCAGGTTGCGGAAGTCATTACGACCCAGTTGTGCCGCTGCAGCCAGTGCGCCGAGCGGGGGATTTTTTTCATCGAAATAGATTTCGGAATAACACTCATCCGCGGCGATCACGTAGCCATAGCGGTCAGCATGTTCGAACAGGCCTTTCCAGTCGTTCAGTGTCAGCACTTTGCCGGTCGGATTTCCAGGTGAGCAGACCACCAGCAACTGGGTGTTTCGCCATACGGCATCGGTCAGCTGGCCATGTTCAAGGGCGAAGTTGTTTTCCGACTGCGTATGCAGAAACTGCGGCTGTGCGCCGGCAAGCAGTGCCGCGCCTTCATAGATTTGATAGAAGGGATTCGGGCACACCACCGTCGGCGACGGGCGTGTCGGATCAATGACGGCCTGGGCAAAGGAAAACAGCGCTTCGCGGCTGCCGTTGACCGGTAATACCTGTGTGGCGGCGTCCGGGACCGGGATTCCGTAGCGTTTGCCGATCCATGCTGCAATGGCCTGACGCAAGGCATCAGTACCCAGCGTTGCCGGGTATACCGACAGACCGTCAAGGTTGTCGATCAGCGCTTTGCGGATGAACGGCGGTGTCGGGTGCTTGGGTTCACCAATATGCAGACTGACCGGTTTAATCCCTGCAGGCGGTGTGCTTCCCGCGAGCAGCGCACTCAGGCGCTGAAACGGATAACTCTGCAGCAAATCAAGACGTGGGTTCAACGGGGTTTCGCCAAAGTGGTGGATTGCGCAGCAACGTGGACCGCAATTATAAGGCGGTGGCCAGGCAGGGGTTCCGCTGCTCAGCGGGTTGGCGCGCCGGCCTCAAGCAAGGGCATTTCCGGCACATTCGCCAGCTTGAAGCCACGTTTAATGTGCTGCGCCGTAACTGTGGTGAAAATGCCGCCGCGGACGTAAAACCGGGCAGTCAGGCGCATGTAGCGGGGCTTTGTGGCGCGAACCAGGTCGTCGAGTATGCGATTGGTCACCGCTTCGTGAAAAGCGCCTTCGTTGCGGAAGGACCAGACATAAAGTTTCAGGCTTTTCAGCTCGACACAGAGCCGATCCGGCACGTAATCGAGGATCAGGGTGGCGAAATCCGGCTGCCCGGTTTTCGGGCAGAGGCACGTAAACTCCGGAATTTCCATGTGAATCCGGAAATCACGAGCCGGCGTCGGATTGGGAAACGTCTCCAGATTGCGGGATGGCTTGGTCGACATTAGCGGCCTGTATCAATTCAGTGAGTCAATTCAGTTAAAATGCGCGCTGAATTCTACCCGTTTAGACCCGCTGCACAACCTCTTTTTCTTGGCAGAACAGCACCTTGCGCCTCAAGCAAATCAATCTCGCCGGTTTCAAATCGTTCGTCGATCCCACACATATACCCGTTCCCGGGAACCTGATCGGTGTCGTAGGACCCAATGGTTGCGGCAAATCCAACATCATCGATGCTGTGCGCTGGGTGCTCGGCGAAACGTCGGCGAAGCATTTGCGCGGCGCCACGATGCAGGACGTTTTGTTCAACGGCTCCGGGGATCGCAAGCCGGTCAACCGCGCCAGTGTTGAACTGGTGTTCGACAACAGCCTTGGCAAGGCTGCAGGCCAGTGGTCCACCTATGCCGAAATTTCGGTCAAGCGCATGCTGGAGCGCGACGGCGACTCTTCGTATTACATCAACAACATCCACGTCCGGCGTCGCGACGTCGCGGACATCTTCCTGGGCACGGGTCTTGGCGCACGGGCCTACGCGATCATTGAACAGGGGATGATTTCGCGGGTCATTGAAGCCAAACCGGAAGAACTGCGGGTGTTCCTCGAGGAAGCCGCGGGTGTTTCCAAATACCGCGAACGCCGTCGTGAAACCGAATTGCGCTTGCGTGATACGCGCGAAAACCTCGCGCGTGTTGATGACATTCGTCAGGAACTCGACAAGCAACTGGAGCATCTGCAAAGTCAGGCTGAAGTCGCCACGCGTTACCACGCACTTCAGGAACAGGTTACCGGCACGCAACACCTGCTGTGGTTTGTGCGGCGCAATGAAGCAGCGGCGACGCGTGCCCGGCATGCGCGAGACATAGAACGTCTCGCGACCGAGCTGGAAGCTGAAACCGCGCGCCTGCGCGATGCAGAACGGCGCCTGGAAGAGTTGCGCAACCAGCATTACCGCAGCGGCGACGAGGTACATGCCGCACAGGGTGCGTTGTACGAGACCAACGCCGAAATCGCGCGCCTCGAGCAGCAGATTGCCCACATCCGCGAAAACCGCAGCCGCGTCGAGCAACAGATCGGCAGCCTGAACGGGCAGGCCGATGGCGCGCGCAGCATGCTGGAGCAGTCGCAAAGCAGTCTCGCCGAATGGCGCGAGGAGCATGCCCGCTCTGAGGCGCGGGTCGCCGCCTGCGAGGCGCGGGTCGGAGAGGAGCGGGAAAAGCTGCCGCTGGCGGAAGAGGGCTGGCAATCCGCCAGTGCGCGCCGAGATGAAATGCAACAGGCGGTTGGGCGCGCCGAGCAATCCCGGCAGGTCGAGCAGACCAAACTCGCACATGCCAGCAAAGTGCTGGAACAGTTATCTCTTCGCAACGCCCGGCTTTTTGAAGAGCAGAATGCACTGGAAAAGCCGGATACTGCGGCACTGGAAATCCTGCAGGGGCAGATCGAAGAGGCCGGCGCACAGCTCGAGGCGCAGCGTGAGGCTCTGGCTGCGCGCGAACGCAGCCTTCCTGAGCTGGAGCAGGGGCTTGAGCAGCGCAACGCTGAAGCGGATCAGGCGGCCCAGGCTTTGACGGCGATGGAAGCCCGCGTCGAAGCGTTGCGGCAGTTGCAGGACAATCTTGCCCATGGCGCCGACATGGAAGCGTGGATGTCATCGCGCAGTCTTGATGGTGCACCACGCCTGTGGCAGGGCATCGCCATTGAGTCGGGTTACGAGGATGCGCTTGAAGCGGTATTGCGTGAACGACTGAATGCCGTTGCGGTGTCCGGGCTTGACGCTTGCGGCAACTGGTCCGGCAATGCACCACCCGGAAAGGTGACCGTCGCTGACGTCAGTGCCGGGAATATCGATGCTCCGGTGGCGCCAATGCCGGCCAGGGCGCAACCGCTTTCACGATTCGTGACCTGCCGGGACGCCCATCTGGCGCCGGCGCTGGCGGACTGGCTGCACAGCGCATTTGTTGTAGACGATCTGGCAACGGGTTTGAGCCTGCGTTCGCAGTTGGCCCCGGGTGCCGTGTTGGTGTCGCGCGACGGATACCTATTTACTCGCAACAGTCTGACTTTTCATGCGCCGGACTCCGAACTGCACGGCGTGCTGTCCCGTCAGCGCGAGATTGAAACGCTGGATCATGACATCAGCGAAAGCAAATCCAATCTCGCCATCCTTCGCGCCGCTGCGGAAGAACAGGCGATTCGAATTGTCAGCGAGAAAAGCATACTGGGTGAGCTTCGCAGTGACGTAACCCGGATGCAGCAGCAACAGCATGCGCTGCAGGTTGAAAGTGTCCGATTGACGGAGCAGACGCAGCGTCTGACTCAGCGCGGCGAACAGATCGCCGCTGAACTGGCTGAAATCGCCGGGCAGGTTGCCAATGAAGCACAGCAGCAGAAAGAAACTGCGGCTGTGCTGGAACGTCTTAACGAAGAGGCCGGCGGTTACGCATCTGAACTGGAGATGGCGCTGGAACTGTTCCGGCAGGCGCAATCAGTGCTTGAAGGCCAGCGCGTCACCGTTCAGCAGGTTGACCGGGAATTGCAGGAGGCCGTATTCCAGGCCAAGTCCTCGCTCAGCAAAATCGGTGAAGCGGAGCGGGCAATGGCTGCAGCTAACGAGACCCTGGAGCGGGTCCAGCAGGCATTGGCGACCGAAGAGGAGGCATTGTCGCGTCTTGATGAGTCGCCCTGGCAAAGTCAGTTGCAGATTCTGCTCTCTCTGCGCGGTACCAAGGAGCAGGCTCTGGCCCAGGCGCGTGACGTGCTTGAGGCGACGGAGGCTCAGCTTAAAGAGGTCGAGCAGGAGCGCATGAGCTCGGAGCAGAAACTGGGACCTCTGCGCGACCGCATCAACGAGGTCAAACTGAAGGAGCAGGAGGCGCGAATCAACGAGGAGCAGTATGCGCAGCAGCTGATCGAAGCCGGTGCCAACGAAGAGGCATTGGCGCAACTGGTCGAAAAAGGCCAGCGCTCCGGTTCGCTGCAGTCGGAAATCAACCGCCTCAATGATGAAATCAAGAGTCTCGGCGCGGTCAATCTGGCAGCTCTGGAAGAGCTGGAGGCTGGGCGCGAACGCAAGACCTATCTTGATGCGCAGTCGGCCGACCTGACTTCAGCCATGAATACGCTGGAGGATGCGATTCGCCGTATCGACCGCGAAACCCGCGAACGCCTGCAGTCGACCTTTGACGAAGTTAACACGCATTTTTCGCGCATGTTCCCGGTGCTGTTCGGCGGCGGCAATGCCAAACTGACCCTGACCGGCGAGGAGATTCTCGATGCCGGCATTCATGTGACCGCGCAACCTCCGGGCAAGAAGAACAGCTCGATTCACCTGCTGTCCGGCGGTGAGAAGGCATTGACCGCGATGTCGCTGGTGTTTGCGATTTTCCAGCTCAACCCAGCGCCGTTCTGCATGCTCGATGAGGTCGACGCGCCGCTTGACGATCACAACACCAGCCGTTTATGCGAGTTGGTGAAGCGCATGTCCGAACAGTCGCAATTCGTGTTCATTACGCATAACAAGATCACGATGGAAATCGCCAACCAGCTCCTGGGCATCACCATGCAGGAGCCCGGTGTGTCCCGTGTTGTGGCGGTGGATATTGACGCCGCAATGAAACTCACCGAAGAGGCGGCCTGAACGGCCGGATGAGATGAGCGACCTGCAGATCGCGCTGGTGGTAATCGGAGTCGTTGTCATCGGGGCGGTTTATGCCTACAACGTCTGGCAGGAACGCAAGTTGCGCCAGCGGCTGGAGCGCGCATTTGAAGGGCAGCGCGACGATGTACTGCTGAAGCCGGCCGCATCGGCCGCTGTGGATGCGGCGCCGCGGATTGAACCACGACTGGGCGAGGCTGCGGCTGTTCCATCAGGTAGCGCGACCACCCGGCAGCCGCACGCTGCAGCAGTGGCGGTTACGGCAGAGGGTGCTGACGAACTGATCGAAGTCGCTGCGGAACTGGAAGCACCGGATCCCATAAATGCCGCTGCGCTGCAGGAGTTGCAGAGCCAGATCGCGACCTTCGGCAAACCAGCACGTGTGCTCGGCTGGAATCAGGATTCGGGCCTCTGGCAGTCGCTGGGCCGTGAAGCGCATGGCGGGTTTTCGCGCCTGCAGGCGGCTATCCAGCTCGCCAATCGGGGCGGAGCGATCCATGCGCCGCAGCTCAACGGATTTTGTGACGCGGTGAGCGGCTGGGCAGAGCGGCACGGCGTTGCGGCAACGCTGCCGGATGCTGCTGCAGGACTCAAGGCGGCACAGGAACTGGATGCACTGTGCGGAGAAATGGACGTGGCGATCGGCCTGAACGTGGTGGCCCAGCCCGGTTCGGCCTTCAGTGGTGAGCAGGTTGCCAATGCGGCTGCTGAAGCGGGATTCGGTCTCGAGTCCGATGGCGTGTTTTACTGGCGTGATGCAGAAGGCAATACGCTGTTCACGATGGAAAACCAGGAGGCGGAACCCTTCGCGGCGGACCTTCTGGAGGGGATGCAGACATCGGGACTCACGCTGTTGCTGGACGTGCCGCGCGTGTCCGATGCCGGTGCTGCACTTGACGAGATGGCCAGGGTCGGCGCATTGCTCGCCGAGGCACTGGGCGGATTTCTCGTTGATGACAATCGCGTCGCCCTTCAGCCAGCCGGTGTCGAGCGTATTAAAACGCAGTTGCGGGATATTCACGATGCGATGGCTGCTCGCGGCATACCGGCGGGCGGTTCGCGGGCGCAGCGACTGTTTGCATGACTGCGGAAGCACCGCAGGTGCGCGCCGCGCGCCTGCGCGAAGACATCGAGCAGCACAATCACCGCTACTATGTTCTTGACGATCCGCTGATCACCGATGCGGAGTACGACCGGCTGTTCCGCGAATTGCAGTCCATCGAGTCTGAACATCCGGAACTCCGGACCCCGGATTCCCCGACACAGCGCGTTGGCGCTGCACCGGCCGCCGAATTCATGCCGGCCACACATCGCCAGCCGATGCTTTCGCTCAACAACGCTTTTGAAGACGCCGAACTTGAAGCTTTCGATCGCCGGATCCGTGAGGCGCTCGAAGTCGATACGGTCGACTATGCAGTTGAGCCGAAATTCGATGGTCTTGCGATCAGCCTGGTTTACGAAAACGGCGTATTCACTTGCGGCGCAACCCGGGGTGACGGCTATACCGGGGAGGATGTCACCGCAAATCTGCGTACCGTGCGGTCAATTCCGTTGCAGTTGCCCGCCGGCGCGCCGGCGACGCTTGAAGTCCGGGGTGAGGTGTTGATGTTGCGCGCCGACTTCGAGAGTCTGAACCGCAGGCAACAGGAGCAGGGGAACAAGCTTTTTGCCAATCCGCGCAATGCGGCCGCTGGATCATTGCGCCAACTGGATTCCCGCATAACGGCGGGACGCAAACTGACGTTTTATGCCTATGGGGTTGGCGAAGTGGAAGGTATGGGGCCGCTTGAGACGCATAAGCAAGTTATTGATTTTATTAAACAAAATAGATTTCTTGTGGCGCCGGAATGTGCCGTGGTCAGCGGTGTGTCCGGGTTGATGGACTATTACCACCGAATCGGCGCCGTACGCAGCGAATTGCCTTATGACATCGATGGCGTGGTTTACAAAGTCAACAGTCTGGAAGCTCAGCGGCAACTGGGCTTTGTGTCACGGGCGCCGCGCTTTGCAGTGGCGCACAAATTTCCAGCTGAAGAAGCCGCAAGCCTGGTGCTGGGTATTGATATTCAGGTCGGTCGTACCGGTGCATTGACGCCAGTGGCCCGTCTGCAGCCGGTGTTTGTCGGTGGCGTCAACGTCACCAATGCCACGCTGCACAACGAAGATGAGGTTCGGCGCAAGGATGTGCACGTTGGCGACACCGTTGTGGTGCGGCGTGCGGGTGATGTGATTCCGGAAGTTGTCCGCGTTGCAACGCCGGGTGTGCGGCGTGCAGAAGACCGTTTCGTGATGCCGACACGCTGTCCGGTGTGCGAGTCCGCGGTGGTGCGCAGCGACGGTGAAGCCATTGCCCGCTGCAGTGGTGGTCTTTACTGCAGCGCCCAGCGCAAACAGGCTTTGCTGCATTTCGCATCGCGGCGGGCGATGGACATCGAGGGACTCGGGGATCGCCTGGTTGATCAACTGGTTGATCTTGATCTGGTGCGCACGCCTGCCGATCTGTATGACAAACTGGATGAGACCAAACTCGCGGGTCTGGATCGCATGGCTGAAAAATCTGCCGCAAATATCATGGCGGCGATCCATAAAAGCCGCCAGACCACGTTGCCCCGGCTGATTTATGCGCTGGGCATACGCAATGTCGGTGAAACAACGGCGCGAGACCTTGCGCTTCATTTCGGCACGCTGGAGGCCGTCGCAGAAGCCGGAGTGGAGGCTCTGCAACAGGTCGCGGACGTTGGTCCTGTTGTTGCGGAGAGTGTGGCGCAGTTTTTTGCCGAACCCCACAACCGCGAAGTTCTCAGCGGGTTGCAGGCGGCAGGCATACACTACGAAGCAGTCGCGCCGCGCCCGGTGGCAAGCGGGGCGGCAGCGGGGTGCAGCTTCGTTCTCACAGGGACGTTGCCCAACCTGACGCGTGATGACGCCAAGGCGCAGATTGAAGCGGCTGGCGGCAAGGTGTCCGGAAGTGTGTCCAAGAAAACCGATTTTGTGGTGGCTGGTGCAGATGCCGGAAGCAAGCTGGAAAAGGCGCAGGCCTTGGGCGTAAAAGTCATTGATGAGCAGGAGTTGCTGGCGCTGCTGCAGCAATGATTGGAAGTCGCCGTCTGTTGGGCGGTCTGCGGCATCACCATCAATGCATGGCTTCTGAATTTAAAAACTGACCTGGCGGAAACGAATGGCAAGCAAGCTGATGATCATCATGGTCAATACCGATCCGACTAACGGTGCGGAGCTGGGGGCGCCGTTTTTCCAGGCTACGGTAGCGGCGGCGATGGACTACGAAGTCGAGGTGATACTCACTGCGCGCGCCGGCGAATTGGCCAAGAAAGGTGTCGCCGAGGGTCTCTACGTCAAGGAAGGTTCGCTGAAGAACGTCTACGACTTCATGAAAGACGCACATGAGGCAGGCGTCCAGTTCAAGGTATGCACACCGACGCTGGAACTTTGGGGGGATGACCTGATTCCGGAAATCACTGAAATCGTGGGCGGTGCTTACATCATCGAGCAGGCGATGGACGACGACGTGGTTACATTCACCTATTGATGTCCGCGTTGCCTGATATCCGCGGATTGCCCGAACGGGCCGAGTTGCTGGTGACAGCTGCTGCCGTCAATGGCGCGGTTGAGAAAGTCGCCAATGCGATTGCTGCGGTTTTTCCGGGTAAAAGCGAAAGACCGCTGGCGCTGGTAGTTATGCGCGGAGGATTGATTTTTGCAGGGCATTTGCTGCCATTGCTGAAATTTCCATTGGATATTGATTATGTCGACGCCACCCGCTATGGCGTATCAACAAAGGGCGGTGGACTGAACTGGCGCGCCGCAATCCCGGATGTCAAAGGGCGGGTCGTTCTGTTGATCGACGATATTCTCGATGAGGGCCAGACTCTGGCCGCAATCCGAACAAGACTTTTGGAAGCCGGTGCCGTTGAAGTGCTTATTGCGGTCTTTGCAGATAAAGATCTGCCGCAGGCCAAACCGGTAAGTGCGGATTTTGTCGGTGTCAAAGTGCCGAATCGTTACGTGTTCGGATTCGGCATGGATGTGCGCGGTCTTTGGCGCAATTTGCCGGCGGTGTATGCTCTTGCGCAGGATCAACAGGACTGATTTCAGACATGTTTGGTGTCATCGGTGGCAGCGGCCTTGACCGCTTCGAAGAAGTGCAGATCAGTGACCGCAAGGTCGTCGAGACGCCGTATGGTTCGCCGTCGTCTGCGCTGACATTTGGAACCCTTAAGGGGCAAAATCTGGTGTTCCTGCCGCGCCATGGCGATGATCATTCGATTGCGCCGCACCGGATCAATTACCGTGCGAATCTTTGGGCACTCCACGCCCATGGTGTTCGTGAAATCGTGGCGGTAGCAGCGGTTGGAGGCATCACTGCGCCGATGGCAACCGGCCTTCTGGTGGTGCCGGACCAGATCATTGACTACACGCATGGCCGCGAAGCGACATTTTTCGACGGTATTGCCAATCCGCTGCAGCATGTCGATTTCACGATGCCGTTCAGCGCTAACTTACGCAAGCGTCTTCTTGACGCTGGTCATGCTGCGGGTCGGAAGCTGCATGACGGTGGCGCATACGCGGCGACCCAGGGCCCACGCCTCGAAACTGCAGCAGAAATAAACCGTATGGAGCGCGACGGTGCCGACGTGGTGGGAATGACGGGGATGCCGGAAGCCGTGTTGGCCCGGGAGCTTGGCATGGAATACGCCATGCTTGCGGTCGTGGTCAACGCAGCGGCCGGTCGCTGCGATAGCGCCAGGGAAATTTCGATGGCGGAAATTCAGACGGCTGCAGAGACAGGCATGAGTCAGGTTCGCCAGATCATTCAGGTGATGGAGAGCGCCAGTGGCCGTTAGACCGGTCTTGCGCATGGGAGACGCCCGACTGCTCCAGGTTTCGCAGCCAGTGGCGAATTTCAATACACCGGAGCTGGATTCGCTGCTCTCTGACATGTTTGACACCATGCAGGCACTTAATGGTGCCGGGCTGGCCGCACCGCAGATCGGCGTGGCTTTGCGCGTGGTGATTTTCGGCATGACATTTAATCCCCGTTATCCCGATGCCGGGCCTGTTCCGCAGACGGTGCTGATTAACCCGGTGATCACCGCGATCGGTACCGATCGCGAGGATGGCTGGGAAGGTTGTCTTTCGGTTCCCGGCATGCGCGGTCTTGTGCCACGCTTTTTGCGGCTTCGTTATCAGGGATTTGATGCGTCGGGCAATGTGATTGACCGGACAGTCGAGGGTTTCCATGCCCGGGTGGTACAGCATGAGTGCGATCACCTCGATGGCGTGCTGTATCCGATGCGGATACGCGACATGCGTGACTTCGGGTTTACCGAAGAACTGTTTCCCGGCGAAGATCCCGGCGACGACTAGATTCGCAGCTGATCGAGCAGTTCGCTTTCAAAACGCACGGTGCTCTTGGGATTGTTTAATGCACTGCCGCTAACGACGAAAGTATCCTCGGCACGCGAGCCCAGGGTATTGATTTTCGCAGAGTGCAGATTGATGTCGAAGGCGGTCAGTGTCCGGGAAACGCGTGACAGAAGCCCTGGGCGATCGCCGGCGACAATCGACAGCATGCGATAGGTGCCGCGTTCGTCAGTCTGAATATTAACTTCCGGTGTAATTGGAAAATGCCGCAACTGTCGGCTGATCCGCGGCTTGCTTAGCGGCGGGAGCGGAGATTTGTTTGACAGGCGGTCGGTCAGTTCGTATTCAATATAGCTGATCAGGTCGCGGTATTCGCTCTGGCGCCCGGAGGTGTCCTGGATCTGGAAGGTATCCAGTGCGTAGCCATGCCGGGTGGTGTGGACTTTCGCTTCAAAAATATCGAAGCTGATACTTTCAAAGAAACTGCAGATGCGTGAAAACAGTTCCTTCTGGTCATTGACATAGACGAGCACCTGCAAACCTTCGCCGATTGGCGACAGGCGTGCCCGGACCACGGGGGTTGCCGAGGTCACATGTGAATAAAGATGTCGCGTGTGCCAGGCGATTTCCTGCGGTTCATGCCGCAGGAAATATGCAGTATCGAGTTGCTGCCAGAAGTCGGCATACGCGGGTTCTGGAATGGCGTACAGCAGCAACGTGGCCATGGCTTCTTCCTGCCGCGCGCGCTGGCCATCCTGCCGTTCGCTGCGTTCACCGGCAAGCAACTGGCGTGTGCCGTGAAAAAGGTCTTCGAGCAATTTCGCTTTCCACGCATTCCAGACCTTGGGGCTGGTTCCGCGGACATCTGCCACCGTCAGCAGATAAAGGGCGACGAGGTGGCGTTCGTTACCAACGCGTGCGGCAAAGGAATGAATGACTTCGGGATCCGTCAGATCCTGTTTTTGTGCCGTCGCCGACATGACGAGATGCGTTTCGACGAGCCAGGCCACAAGGTCGCAGTCAGCCGGACTGAGGCCGTGCGCCTTGCAGAAGCGAAGCGCATCCGCCTTGCCCAGTTCGGAGTGGTCGCCGCCGCGTCCTTTGGCAATGTCATGAAACAGGCCGGCCAGATATAGCAGTTCCGGACGATCAAATTCACTCATAAGCCGGCTGCAAAGCGGGAACTCGTGGGCGAGTTCAGGCACTGCAAAGCGCCGCAGGTTACGAACGACTTTGAGGATATGTTCGTCTACGGTGTAGACGTGGTACAGGTCGTGCTGCATCTGTCCAACGATGCGCCCGAACGCGGGAATGTAGCGACCCAGAATGTCGTATTGGTGCATGCGGCGCAGTTCGCGAATCACCCCGGTAGGGCTGCGCAGGATTGCCATGAACTGTTCGCGCATGCGCGGATCGCGACGTGCCGCAGGAGTGATGCGGCGACGCGCACGCCACAGTGCACGTAACGTGAACGCACCGATTGCCTTTATTTCGCGATGATTCTGCATCAAGGAAAAAACTTCCAGAATTGCGCAGGGATCGCGTTCGAAGATGGTTTCGTCGGGTGCGGAAAGCAGCTCACCGAGGATGACGAACCGTTCATTAAGCGGTTTGACCTGCCGGTTGCCGGGTGGCGAGATCCGCCGCTCGAGGTTTTGCAGCAGGATGGTGTTGAGCTGTGATACCGATTTGGCGGTCTGGTAATAGCGCTGCATCAACCGCTCGCTGGGACGTTTTGCGGCGCGTTCGGCAAATCCCAGTTGTTTCGCCAGTGCGGTCTGGTGATCGAACAGCAGTCGGTCCTCGCGGCGACCGGCGAGGTAATGCAGGCGGATTCGCAGCATGTCGAGCAGACGTTCGTGGCGGCCGATTGCAGCCGCTTCGTCAGGAGTAATGAAATTGCGGCGCGCCAGCTCGAGCCAGGTCCGGCCCAGGCCTGCAGCGCGCGATATCCACAGGATGGTATTCAGATCACGCAAGCCGCCGGCGCTTTCCTTCAGGTTGGGCTCAAGATTTGTTTGTTGGTGGCGCGAATGCCGGTCCTGTTGCTCTATAAGTTTTGCGCGCAGAAAGGCAATCGGGTCAATCGACTTCTGCAGGCGACGGGTGAAACGGCGGTAGAGGTCGCGGTTGCCGCTGATCAGGCGTGACTCGAGGAGGGTTGTTTGCACCGTAATGTCGGATGCTGCCATTTCAAAACATTCATCCAGTGTGCGCACACTGTGGCCCGTTT
Source organism: uncultured Bordetella sp. (assembly GCA_964531455.1). Lineage (GTDB taxonomy): Bacteria > Pseudomonadota > Gammaproteobacteria > Burkholderiales > SG8-41. The sequence continues at coordinate 1,326 of CAZHFZ010000003.1, read as the reverse complement.
CAAGGCCGATATCCCAGAAATGTCCGACCAGCGATTCCAGTCTGGATCGCAGTGCTTCATCGGGCAATTCCGGCAGCAGGATCAGGATGTCGACGTCGGAATAGGGGAAAAGTTGGCCGCGGCCGTACCCGCCGACTGCTATAAGTGCTGCGCTTGGGGGCATTTCCTGTGCTTTCCAGGCTTGCCTCAAATGCCGATCCGTCAAAACTGCGAGTTTTTTCAGCAGGTCGCGACCGAGTTGTCCGGATTCGAAATGTTCCCGGATGGCCGTGCGATCTGCTGCCAGCGCTATGCGTTGTGCGCTAATACCGGCAGGGGTGATGGCGCGGGACGGAGTAGCGGTCGCGGTTCGCATCAAACTTCAGCGATCAGGCGGGCGGCGGACTGCCTGCGGACAGAGTCAAGACTTCATGGCCGTCTGCTGTCACCAGCACTGTGTGCTCCCATTGGGCAGACAGGCTGTGGTCCTTGGTGACGATGGTCCAGCCGTCAGCCATCTGGCGGATATCGGGACGGCCGGCATTGATCATGGGTTCAACGGTAAAAATCATCCCGGCTTCGAGGCGCAAGCCCATTCCGGGGCTGCCGTAGTGAAGAATTTGCGGGTCTTCGTGGAATTTTCGGCCGATGCCGTGACCGCAAAACTCCCGTACGATGCTGCAGCCATTGCGTTCCGCGTGCGACTGAATGGCATGACCAATGTCGCCGAGCGTGTTTCCGGGTTTTATTGCACGGATGCCGCGCCACATGCAGTCGTAGGTCAGATCGACCAGTCTGCGCGCCTGGATCGACGGCGGTCCGACGCAAAACATGCGGCTGGTGTCGCCGTGGTAACCGTCCTTGATCACCGTGATGTCCAGGTTGACGATATCGCCGTTTTTGAGGCGTTTTTCTCCGGGCACCCCGTGGCACACCACGTGGTTGACGGAGGTGCAGATCGATTTCGGGTAGGGCGTATATCCCGGCGGGGTGTAATTCAGTGGCGCCGGAATGGTTCCCTGCTGGTTAACCATATAGTCATGACACAGCCGGTCGAGTTCGCCGGTGGTGATGCCAGGCTGGACGTGAGGGGTGATGAAATCCAGCACTTCGGAGGCGAGGCGACCGGCCACGCGCATGCATTCGATATCTTGGGGAGTTTTGATTTCAACGGCCATGACGGCGCTTTCGATGCGCGCCATGCGGGGCTGCGCGGGGTTGCAGTGAATAGGCAGGTGGCGATTCTAACAGGTTGTAACCATTCAAAAAATTCGATAAATGAACGGCCCGGCGAGCCCTCCCGCAGGGTGAATCAGCGGGCGTCCGGGTGCTTGAGAAAAAGGGGCT
>CAZHFZ010000002.1:83674-110388 GCA_964531455.1 uncultured Bordetella sp. | reverse complement strand
CAGAAATATCCTGATGCGAAAAAGCTTGAACAAAAGGCTCACGCCATCCTGGTGTTTCCCGAAGTGTATAAGGCCGGACTGATGATCGGCGGTGAGACCGGTGACGGGGTGATGCGGGTCAAGGGGAAAACAGTGGCTTACTACAACACCTCCGGCGTCTCCTACGGCCTGCAGGCCGGTGCGCAGAAATACGGTTATGCGCTGTTCATCATGACGCCGTCGGCACTGAAGTCGATCGAGTCCGCAGACGGATTCGAGATCGGCACCGGACCGAGCGTCGTGGTGATGGATGACTCCATGGCCAAAAAAACATCCACCACAACCATCAACAAAGACATCTACGCTTTCATCTTCAATCAGAAAGGCCTGATGGCGGGTTTGGGGATTCAGGGCAACAAGCTGACACGTATCGAGAAATAGCCGGATCTCCGGCGTATGCCCGGTCGTCTTCGACTTGCACACCGGTCCGCCATAACTGAAAACGTACACGTACACGTAAAACAGTAAAATAGGCCTGCAACAATCCGGAACGACAATGTTGTTCAAGCCCCAAACTCAGGAGAACAAATAATGAAAGCAAATTTGGCTGCACGTATTATCGGTATCCTGTTCACCAGCCTGCTCGCCATCGCATTGCCCGCCGCGGCTGCGGAAAAAGCGCCACAAAAAGCCACCGTCAGCGAATCCGTAAAAATGACTGCTACCGTTAAAGCCGTCGATTACGACAGCCGCCTGATTACGCTGCAAGGGCCGGAAGGCAAGGCCATGACTGTTGAAGCCGGCCCCGAGGTCAAGCGCCTGAAGGAAATCAAGACCGGTGACGTTGTGGTCATCAACTATACCCAGGCGATTGCAGCCGAACTGAAAAAAGCCGGAACTTCCTCGGGCGTTTCGGTCAAGGAAGACGTCAAGCGCGCCAAGGCCAGCGAGAAACCCGGCGTGTCAGGTCAGCGCGAAGTCAAGGCGACAGTGACCATCGATGCGGTTGATCTGAAGAACAACATCGTTACCTTCACCGGTCCGCAAGGCAATGTAAACATCGTGGCGATCCAGCGTCCGCAAATGCGCGAATTCATCAAGACCCTGAAAACCGGCGACAAGGTCGATGTGACCTACACCGAAGCCGTCGCCGTTTCAGTTGAGCCTGCACCGAAGAAATAATTTTCAGTAAATCCCGGTTGATGAACGGTGGCAGGCCTTGTGCCTGCAGCTGTTCATCACCAGCAAGCGTCCGGGAGAGCCTTTTCCCCCGCGCTCGTGGCCCCGATCCGTAACCACAATCATTGACTTAAGGCCGGCCGTTTATTGCCGTGCCGCGACGTTCCATTCCCGGTGAGTCACCGGTGCCGGAATGATAAAATACGCGCGTTTCGAGCCTGGCGGGCTGATTTCCATACTTGCACGGTTCCGCCTGATCTTTTGCGGAGCGGTGTATTTTCTGAACGAGGGTCGTTAGCTCAGTCGGTTAGAGCAGGGGACTCATAATCCCTTGGTCGTTGGTTCGAGTCCAACACGACCCACCATTAAGCAGCGCGGAATACAGCGCGCAGGTTGATTAATCCGGAGAATGGCCTGCGCCAGCCGGAGTCACAAGTTTGAGGAGAAAAATATGGCTGCCGTTGTCGGTGCGGATAATCCCGTCAAGACCATGATGCGTGCAGGCAAGGTGGCGCTGGGCATGAATGTGCGTCTTGCTCGATCTGGCGATATTGCAAGAATCGCCAAAACCAGTGGTCATGATTTTATATTCATTGATATCCAGCATTCGCTGTTCAACCTGGAAACCATAGGCCATATCGCACAGGCTGCGCTGGGTTGCGGCATCGCGCCGCTGGTGCGGGTGCGCAGTTGTGACGACCCCGATACCTCGCTGCTGCTCGACAACGGTGTGACCGGCATCGTGTTTCCCGACATCAGTACCGCCGAAGAGGCGAAGCGGGCGGTGAGCCGTGCAAAATTTCCGCCGATTGGCCGGCGTTCGGTTTCCGGTGGTTATGCCCTGTTTGATTTTCGGCCGATGTCGACGGCCGACGCAGTTCCGGCGTTACAGGAAAACACGCTGGTGGTGTGCATGATCGAAACGCGCGAAGGTGTCGAGAACATTGAGGCCATTGCCGCTGTCGAAGGGATTGATGTGATCCATGTCGGCGCTAACGATCTGATGACGGCACTGGGCAAACCCGGGCAGTTTGGCGATCCGGAAGGTGCTGCGGCGATCGAGAAGGTCATCACCACGGCCGTGCGCCATGGGAAAATCGCCGGGGTCGGTGGTGATCGCAACCTGCCGCGGCAAATGGATTACATCCGGTGCGGTGCACGCTTTATCACGACCAACAGCGAGATTGCTTTCATCATGGCCGAGGCCTCGCGGGTAACGGGTGAATTGCGCCAAGCGCTGCGAACATCAGGCAATTAATTTATAACTATTTGTTTTTATTGAATAAATAAGAGGATAAATCATCATGAACAGCAACTGTCTGAAACCGGTCGTAGCCGGCGTTGTAGCGGCGGCATTGGCGTTTCCGCTGACCGCCTTAGCACAGGGTGCAGCCTGGGCGCCGACCAAACCGGTGCGAGTCATCGTTCCGTTCCCGCCGGGCGGCAGCAACGACATCGTCGGCCGGCTGGTCGCCAACGATATGAGCCCGATCATCGGTCAGCAGGTGGTGATCGATAATCGTGGCGGCGCGGGCGGTATTATCGGTTCCGAAATTGCCGCAGGCGCGGTACCCGATGGTCATACGCTGCTGATCGCGTCGGTCGCGTTTGCCTACAACCCGGCGATTTACAAATCGCAGGTGCGTTTCGATCCGGAGAAATCCTTTACCCCGATCGCGCTGATCGGCACCGGTCCGAGCGCACTGACAGTCAACCCGAAAATGGCCGCAAAAACGACCAAGGAACTGATTGACATGGCGAAGGCCAAGCCCGGTACGCTGACCTATGCCACCGCCGGTATCGGCAGTTTTCAGCACTTGAGTACCGAGTTGTTCCGTCTGCAGGCCGGCATCAGCCTGGTGCACGTGCCTTTCAAAGGCGGCGGCCCGGCGATGACCGATGTGATTGCCGGCAATACCCTGATTACCATGGGTTCACTGCTGCAACTTGTGCCGCATGTGCAAAGCAACCGCTTGCGCATCCTTGCAGTGGGCAGCGCCAAGCGCAACAACGCTTTTCCCAACGTGCCGACCGTGGCGGAGAGTGGTGTGCCCGGTTACGAGGCGAACAACTGGTGGGGGATTCTGGCACCCGCTGGCGTGACCCCGGCGATGGTGCGTACTCTTGAAGCGGCTGTGAAAAAGGTCGTGGACAATCCGGAGATGCAAAAGAAATTTGATTCACAGGGTGCCGAAGTGGCCTACATGAATTCCGCAACATATGCCAAGTTCATCAAGGCCGAAACCACCAAGTGGTCGAAAGTTGTAAAAGACGCCGGCATCAAGGCTGAATAATCGATCCGGGGGCATCCCCGCTTAGGAGGAGATTGGAATCATGCCGCATGTCATTCGTATTCAGCAGAACGGTGGTCCGGAGCAGATGCTTTGGGAAGAGGTCTCTGTTGGTGAGCCGGGACCCGGCGAGGTCCGTGTTCGCAATACCGCGATCGGTTTGAATTTCATCGACACCTACCATCGTTCAGGTCTGTATCCCATGCCGCTGCCGCTTGTGCTTGGCTCGGAAGGTGCCGGTGTGGTGGAAGCGGTCGGTCCCAAGGTCAAGGAGTTCAAGGTCGGTGACCGCGTGGCCTACGCGCAGCCGATCGGCGCCTATGCCGAAGTGCTGATTCGCCCTGTAGCACGGTTGGTGAAGATTCCTGCCGGAATCAAGGATGAAGCAGCTGCAGCGATGATGCTGAAGGGCATGACCGCCTGGTATCTGTGCCGCCGCACCTACCGCGTGAAAAAGGGCGACACCATCGTTGTGCATGCCGCCGCCGGCGGCGTCGGGCAGATTCTCTGCCAGTGGGCCAAACACCTCGGCGCGACGGTCATCGGAACGGTCGGTAGCGATGAAAAGGTTGCGCTGGCCAAGAAGGTGGGCTGTAAACATGTCGTGGTGATGTCGCGCGAGAAACTTTCCGAGCGCGTCAAAGCCATCACCAAGGGCAAGGGCGTGCCGGTGGTTTATGACGGTGTCGGCAAGGATACGTTCATGGAATCTCTGGATTGCCTGTCGCCACGCGGGCTGATGGCGAGTTTTGGAAATGCTTCTGGCGCAGTGCCCCCGGTCAATATCGGCGTACTGGCGCAGAAAGGTTCATTGTTCCTGACGCGTCCGACGCTGGTGAATTACACGTCCTCACGTGAAGATCTTTTGACTGCCGCGCGGGAACTGTTTGCGGTGGTGAAAAAAGGCGCCGTGAAAATCACCATCAACCAGCGTTATCCTTTGCGCGAAGCTGCACAGGCACATCGTGATCTTGAGTCACGCAAGACCACGGGTTCAACCGTATTGGTACCTTAACCGTTGCCGCTTTCGTGCCCTCGATTGCGAAAAGCCTGAAAAGCACCAGCCTCTTTTTCTTGCTGGTACTTAGCGCGCCAGTGCAAGCCCAAACGCAAGCACCGGTGGAAGATCGTGTGCAGGCGCTGCAGCAGGGGCAATATCGTGCGGGTGCTGCGCATCGCGCGCTCGAGCAGGCGCGGCATGATGCGAAGCTGGCCGAGCAGGATGTGCTGAATTTGCGCGACGCGAACGCGGCCGCGCAGAAGGAGGCGGCGTTCCGCAAAGGCGAGCTGGATAAATCCGAGAAAACGCTGGCCGCAGCACGGACACGCCTGCAGGCGGCGCAACGGGCCTATGATGATGCCGTGGGTGCGGTCGATGCGGTGCCCCGCACCGCGCCGGTCGGACAAACCAAATAACAGTTTCTGTTTTGCGGCGAACCGGCGATCAGGCGCGTCGGCTGCTGGCGCCCCCGTCCACAGTGATGATGGTGCCAGTGGTGTAGCCTGACAGCGGCGAGCACAGGAAGGTCACCACCGCCCCCAGTTCTTCGATGGTCGCCATGCGGCCGAAAGGCGATTTGCTGACGAATTCCTGCCAGCGATCCGGGTTGCCGAATTCCTTTTCTGCGCGTTCGCGCAGACGCTTGACCGCACGATCTGTCGCAGTGCCGCCGGGATTGACACCAACAACGCGTACGCCGAATTCAGGACTCTCGGCGCCGAGTGCGCGGCTGAACGCCATCAGGGCGGCATTGCCCATGCTGCCGGCGATATAGCTGGCGACCGGACGTTCGCCCGCTGCCCCAATGACGTTTACGATGACGCCACTTTTGCGTTTGCGCATCTGCGCATAGATTTCACGCGTGATGTCGATGAATCCGAAAACCTTGAGATCCCATGCACGTTTCCAGGTGGCATCGTCGAGCGCATCGATGGTGCCTTGAGGGATCGCGCCTGCATTGTTGATCAGGAAGTCGACCTCGCCGCATTCTTTTGCGAGTTTGACCGCGTTGGCATTTTCAGAAAGATCCGCAGCGTGACACGTCACCTCGACATTGTTGGTGGCGATGATTTTGTCGCGGGCCGCCGCGAGATCGGCGGCGTTGCGTGCAGCCAGATGCAGGTGGCAGCCTTCTTTGGCCAGCATTTGCGCTACACCGAGCCCGATGCCACGCGAACCGCCGGTGATCAGCGCCCGTTTCCCCTTGATTCCCAATTCCATGATTCACTCCTCTTCTGTTTCGCCGGTCGGCATGTGCGAAATGTTAACACTGCAATTGCGGGCTACCGTCAACCGCAAACTGTTGCCCGCGTTGATTGATTACGCCCCGAAATTTCGGGGCGAATCGCGTGATGACGCGAGCCACAAATTGAATTGGAGACAACATGAGCAAACTGCTGAACACCCTGCTGGCCGCTGGTATCACTGCGCTGACTTTCAACGTGGCCGCTCAAACCGCGCCTGCTCCTGCAGCGCCGGCTGCAGCGCCCGCACCTGCCAAGGCCGAGCCGATGAAGGCAACGCCGGCGACCCCTGCAGCACCCGCTCCGGAAGCCAAGGCTGACAAGCCGAAAAAGGCCAAGGCCGACAAACCGAAAAAGGCTAAAGCCGACAAGCCGAAAAAAGCCAAGAAGGCTCCGAAAACGGAAGCTTCCCCGGCACCGGCGAAGTAACCCTGCAGAGCAGTCGCCGGTTTCGGCGGCGCGCTACAATCGAGAAGGCAGGCGCATTGCGCCTGCCTTCTTTTTTGCCGCGAAGTTTTGCTGAAGTGTTCAAAAGCAGCAGAAAAGCCCGGTGCACATTTAATGAATTTAATATAAATAAGTTAATTAATTCAATGAATTATATCGATTCTACAAGCGGCGCAGCGTATCCCGACGACATCGCGAGGTGGTGCGGTGACACCGGGGCTTATCTCAATCTGGCACCAGGTTCGGGTCTTCGGCGCAACGAGATCAACACGGATGAGCGTTCGGTCTGGAGATACGCGAAGGCCATTTCGGTTCAGCGCAGTCATGCGGTGACGCTCGGCGAAGGCTGCACGCCGCTACTGAACCGTAACTGGCGAGGCGTTCCTGTGCAGTTCAAGCTGGAATTCATGATGCCGACCGGTTCGTTCAAGGACCGTGGCATGACGGTGATGGTCAGTTATCTTAAAAGTCGCGGCATTGATCATGTGCTGGAGGACTCGTCGGGTAATGCCGGGGCTTCGTTGTCGGCCTATGCAGCTGCGGCGGGCATGCGCTGCCGCATTCTCGTGCCCGAGACAGCTTCATATCCGAAGATTGCGCAGATTGCAGCCTGTGGGGCCGATGTCGTTACTGTCCGGGGCTCACGTCAGGATGTTGCCGATGCCGCGTTGCGCATGAGCAACGAGATTTTTTACGCCAGTCATAACTGGCAGCCGTTTTTTGTCGAAGGTACCAAGACGCTGGCCTACGAACTGTGGGAATCACTGGGCTTTGAGGCGCCTGACAACGTGGTCACGCCGTTGGGCTACGGCAGCAATGTGCTTGGACTTGAGCGCGGATTTGATGAACTGTTGCGCAACGGGGAAATCAATCGCATGCCGCGGATCTTTGGTGTGCAAGCCGCAAATTGCGCGCCCTGTCATGCCACCTGGCAATCCGGCAGCGAAACGCCGGTTCCGGTGACTGTGACGCCGACGATTGCCGAAGGCATTGCTTCGTCGCAGCCAACGCGCTTGCGCGAGGTAGTGCGTGGCGTGCGTCGCTCCGGTGGCGCGATTGCGGCGGTGAGTGAAGAAGAAATTGTTGCTGCTCTGGGTGCTTTGGCGCGTTTGGGGTTCTACGTGGAGCCGACGTGCGCAGCGGCTGCCGCGGGCCTTACGCAATGGCTGGATTCGGGTGTCATTCGCGCAGATGAAACCACCGTCGTTGTACTGACCGGCAGCGGTTTAAAAAGCTCTGAACGTATCGGTCAGTTGCTTAATTTGCAGCCGCGTACCCTGTGATCCGTCAATCAATTGCTCTCGCATCATGGACCATTGCGCTGCATTCTTGACATGGTGCGCGTGCGCCGCCTAGATTCGAAACCTTTCCGCCGACATTTTTGTCGCGCTTCACGATTTAAAGGGCTACATACATGAAAATCACCGCTGTCAAAAGCTATGCCGTGCATCCGGGTTGGCGCAAGAACCTGATCTTCGTCAAAGTCGAAACCGATGCCGGCATTCATGGCTGGGGTGAGGCTTACTCGCAATATGACCGTGATACCGCAGTGATGGCCCAGCTTGCTGCACTGGGGCCGTACCTGGTTGGCCGCAGTCCGTTCGACATCAAACATTTCACGCAGTTTGCGTTCGACGATTACGCGGCGCGACGTGGTTCGGTGGAACTGTTCTGCGCAATCAGCGGCATCGAGCAGGCGATGTGGGACATCGTCGGCAAGGCGACGCAGCAGCCGGTTTACAACCTGCTTGGCGGTCGTTATCGCGACAAGATCCGTGTGTATGCCAACGGCTGGAGTTACGGCATGAAGGAGCCGGATGACTATGCGCGCGCCGCCGAGAAAGTGGTGAAGCAGGGTTTCACCGCGATGAAGTTCGACCCCTTGCCGTCGCCATGGCGTACCTATATTCCGAAAGAGCATGAGCGTCGTGCGATACGCGTGGTTAAGGCCATTCGCGATGCGGTGGGGCCTGATGTGGATCTGCTGATTGAGCAGCATCGCCGGCTGGCACCGATGCATGCCATTCGCCTCGACAAGCAGCTCGCCGAGTTTGATCTCTACTGGATGGAAGAGTCCTGTCAGGCGGAATTCCCCGATGAACTCGCGCAGATCCGCCGCGAAATCGGCGTGCCGATGGTGATCGGCGAAGCGACCTACACCAAAACGGGTTTCCGTCCGTTGTTGGAGAAACGCTCAGCCGACATTCTCAATCCTGATGTCGCCTGCGTTGGCGGCATTCTGGAACTGAAGGAAATCGCCGCAATGGCCGAGCCCTTCCTGGTTGCCGTGTCGCCGCACAACTACAACTCGACGCTGGTGGCGCTGGCGTCTACCGTTCATGCCTCGGCGACGATGCCCAACTTCATCATCACCGAGTATTTCCTGCCCTTCGTGGATTTCTGCGACAAGATTTCGCCAAACCAGCTGAAACCCAAAAACGGCTACATTGAATTGCCTACCGCTCCCGGCCTCGGCGTCGATGTCGATGAGGAGGCGTTGAAGCAGCATCCGGCCAAGGTCTATCCCGCGCGCAAACTGCGTCAGCCTGCAGACGAAGGCCCCTGATTCCGGGGCCCCGTTGCAGGGTCAGGCCGATGCCGGACTGAAGGCGACGGTGTTGCCGTCGACCTCCAGTTTGGTATGAAAGGCGCTGCTGCGCTTGCGCAGCGCTTCCAGACCTTCCTGTTCGTCACCGATTTTGCAGATCACCGTTTCGTTCTGTGCATTGTGACGGACGAACTCGAAGGCGCCGCCGGTTACGTTTTTGCCTTCAAGGGATACGCGTCCGATCATGCCCAGCCAGTCTCCATGCTTGAGCCCGCCGTGTCCGGTGTGGAAGGAAAAGCTGCCCAGGCCGTAAAACACCGGTTTGCCCTTGTAGATTTCAACCGGTAAGGAATAGTGCGGCCCGTGGCCGATGACCACATCGGCGCCGGCATCGATCACCGCATGCGCGATTTCGGTCATATAGTCGAGCACTTCTTCCTTGAAGCCCCAGTGATGGGAGGCAACCAGTACGTCAACTTTTTTCCGCAATTCGCCGATTTCCGCGATGTAGTCGGACATGTATTTCTTGTCCGCCCAAGTGACAATCAGCGGCGGTACGCCGGGCCGGTTTGCGGGGGGAATGTCCTGGCGCAGCTTGTGCAGTGGCAATTGATAGGCGGTATGTCCCCGCAATGCGGCAACCCCGGCGCTATGCTCACCTGCTTCGTGGTTGGTTGGCCAATAAACCGAAGTGCGCTGCAGGAATCCATAGCGGATACCGTCGTGTTCGATGATGACCGGGGCGCGGGCCTGGGCACGGTTGCGTCCGGCACCGGTGTAAGGGATGCCGAGTTTTTCCAGTTCCGTCAGCGAGGAGCGGATCGCGTCTCCACCATAGTTGACGTTGTTGGCGTTGCCTACAACGCGAAAATTCGCGAGTTTGAGCGCTTGTCCCGCCTGAGGCGCGGCAAAGAAACCCTCGTCCGAGACGGACACTGTGCCGGCTGGCTGGTAAAAACAGCACTCAAGGTTGCCGAACAGCATATCTGCGCTGCGCAGTGTGTCGAGCACTCGATTGAAAGGGCGGGTGTGATCGGCGACATTCATCAGATTGATGTCGCCGGTGAACAGCATCAGTTTGCGAGCCACGGGTTCTCCTGATTGGGGTTGTCGAGTCTGGCCGGGGCCGACACGGCAGGTATTTTTGGACTGGGCCATTCTTTAACATGGAATTGCCGTGCGGCGGCCCGGACAGCCAAGGGGTGGAATCGGAAACCGTGAACTGGTTCACGGAGCGGGGCTGCAAAACGCTTCAGTTAAGAAATTCTCAACAATGAGTGAATAAAATATATATTGCGAAGCAGCATAAATGGCTTGACAGGGGTCTGCTGCATGGCAAAATCGGAACCGTGCTGGGTGCCTTCTACAGGTATCGGCACATATCCTCCAAAACCTCCTCCTTTGGTGGAACTTCAGCGCAACCCCTCGGGGTTGCGTTTTTTTCGCCCCTTCAATATTGCAGCGCAACATCGTAACAAATTTGGTGTTAGCGTGCGCTAGCTTCGGTCAATCGAATGTGTTGATCATATTGCTTTGCATGGTCCCCACCACGCCTTGTTCGCTGCCGACGTGGCAGCATTGAATTCTGCAAGTTCAAGCGCAGCGAATGTCTCCGAGTGAATACAGGTGGTTTGCTATACTCGCAATGCAGCAAATTCTGGCAGTTGTCCCCGGAATACGCGTCAGGCAAGAGGCATCCGCATGGCGTGAATTCCAGACTCGTCCAAAGCGCTTTATGCGCCGGACTCGCGTTTTATCCAATCGTGAGTTTATTGACTGCGGTCAAGGCCGCTGCAGAGTTCGCTGTAATAGATTGGCGTCCCTGCGGGGCCGGGCGACGCCTTCCATCCAACAGCGCTAACCACGCGGAACGGAAAATGAAAATCCACGAATATCAGGCAAAAGAACTCCTGCGCAAATATGGCGTAACCACGCCGCGCGGCATCCCGTGTTTCACGGTCGACGAAGCGGTTGCTGCTGCGGCCAAACTGGGCGGCAACGTCTGGGTCGTCAAGGCGCAGATCCATGCCGGCGGTCGCGGCAAGGGTGGCGGCGTGAAGGTGGCGAAGTCGGCTGCCGACGTCAAAACCTATGCGTCATCCATTCTCGGCATGCAGTTGAAAACCCATCAGACCGGCCCCGAAGGCCAGAAGGTTCGCCGGCTGCTGATTGAGGAAGGCGCCGACATCAAGAAAGAACTGTATATCGGTCTGGTCATCGACCGCGGTACCCAGCGCGCGGTGTTGATGGCTTCCAGCGAAGGCGGCATGGATATCGAAGAAGTCGCTGAACACACGCCCGAGAAAATTCACAAGGTCGTCATTGATCCGGTCAAGGGACTGGCTGATGCAGACGCCGACGATGTGGCGCGCAAGATCGGCGTGCCCGATGCCTCCGTGCAGCAGGCACGCGTGATGCTGCAGGCGCTCTACAAGGCCTTCGACGAAACCGCTGCGTCGCTCGCCGAAATCCAGCCGCTGATCCTGACCGGCGACGGCCAGGTCATCGCGCTCGACGCCAAGATCGATTTCGACAACAACGCAATGTTCCGTCACCCGGAACTGGTTGCGCTGCGTGATCTGGATGAAGAGGATCCCGCTGAAGTCGAAGCTTCCAAGCACGACCTCAACTACATTCAGCTCGACGGCAATATCGGCTGCCTGGTCAACGGCGCCGGTCTGGCGATGGCGTCAATGGACATCATCAAGCTCTACGGCGGCAGTCCCGCCAACTTCCTCGACGTCGGCGGCAGCGCTACCGCCGAGAAGGTTACGGAAGCGTTCAAGATCATGCTGCGCAATCCGCAGTTGAAAGCCATTCTGGTCAACATCTTCGGCGGCATCATGAAATGTGACGTGATTGCGCAGGGCGTGGTCGCTGCTGCGCGTCAGGTCAGCCTGAGCGTGCCGCTGGTGGTGCGTCTTGAGGGTACCAACGTCGAACTCGGCAAGAAGATCCTCGCAGACTCGGGGTTGCCGATCATTTCCGGGAACAACATGGCTGATGCCGCGCAGAAAGTGGTTGCTGCGGCGAAGGGGAAAAACTGATGTCAATTCTGATTGATAAAAACACCCGGGTGATGACCCAGGGCATCACCGGCAAGACCGGCATGTTCCACACCAAAACCGGCAAGGAATACGCCAACGGCAAGAACTGCTACGTCGCCGGCGTGACTCCGAAAAAGGGCGGCCAGAGCTACGAAGGTATTCCCATTTTCAATTCGGTGCGTGAAGCCAAGGATGCAACCGGCGCCAATGTTTCGGTGATCTATGTGCCGCCGCCCTATGCGGCTGCAGCGATTGAAGAGGCGGTGGATGCTGATCTCGATCTGGTGATCTGTATTACCGAAGGTATTCCGGTTCGCGACATGGTGCGCCTGAAATACAAAATGCAGCAGAACAACAGCAGGACCCTGCTGATCGGGCCGAACTGCCCCGGCGTGATCACGCCGGACGAAATCAAGATCGGCATCATGCCGGGCCACATTCACAAGAAGGGCCCGATCGGTGTGGTGTCGCGTTCCGGCACGCTGACCTATGAAGCCGTCGGCCAATTGATGGAGTTGGGCATGGGTCAGTCGTCCTGCGTTGGCATTGGCGGTGACCCGGTGAATGGCCTCAAGCACATCGATGTCATGAAAATGTTCAATGATGATCCGCAAACTGAAGCGGTGATCATGGTCGGCGAAATCGGCGGCTCCAATGAAGAGGAGTGCGCGCGCTGGATCAAGGACAACATGAAGAAGCCGGTGGTCGGCTTCATTGCCGGCGTGACAGCGCCTCCGGGAAAACGCATGGGTCATGCCGGCGCGATCATCTCGGGCGGCAAGGGCACGGCTGATGAAAAGCTGTCGGTGATGGAAGAGTGCGGCATCCGCACGACTAAAAATCCGGCGGAGATGGGCAAGCTGCTCAAGTCGGTGCTGAAGTAAGAAACGGAAGTAAGAAGGAAGTAAAGAAACAGCAGTCATTCAAGGAAGGTTCCGCTCCCCACACATGGGGAGCGGTTGCAGTGATGGCCGGAGGAGGCGCAATTTTGGAAGGTGGCATCGTGAAACGCGGCAAACGTGCGCGGGGCGCTCTCAAAGGGCGCACCGTGGAATCGGGTGCGCTCGCTGAGGTCCAGTCATTGCTGGACGCGGCGCAGCGCAAAACCGGAGTGGACCCGCGCCGTCGCGATCTGCTGATTGAAAATCTGCACCTGATCCAGGACCGTTTTGGTCATATTCCGGCGGGTCACCTTGTCGCACTGGCCCGTGAAATGAAGCTGGCGATGACGGAAGTCTATGAGGTGGCGACTTTCTATCACCACTTCGACGTGATCAGGGAAGGTGAAAAGGCACCGCCGGCATTGACCGTGCGGGTCTGTGATTCGCTGTCCTGTGAGCTTTCCGGTTCCAATGAACTGATCAAGGGTCTCAAACAATCGCTGGGTGACAAGGTGCGTGTGATTCCGGCGCCCTGCGTCGGTCGTTGCGAGCAGGCGCCGGTGGCGGTGGTCGGGCAGAATCCGGTGCCGCAGGCGACGGTCGACAAGGTCAAGCCCTTGGTCGCCGCCAACAAGGACAAATGCGCGGTCGGCAAGTATTTGTCCTATGCCGAGTACCGCAAGAATGGTGGTTACGACATCGCGATCGAATGCCTCAACGGCACGCGCGATGCCGAGTCGCTGATCAAGACCATGGAGAACTCGGGTCTGCGCGGTCTGGGCGGCGCGGGTTTCCCGTCGGGTCGCAAGTGGCGCATCGTACGCGGCGAAAAAGGTCCGCGGGTGATGGCGGTCAATATCGACGAGGGTGAACCAGGCACCTTCAAGGATCGTTATTATCTTGAACGCGATCCGCATCGTTTCCTCGAGGGCGTGATCATCGCTGCGTGGACGGTGCAGATTTCCGAGGTTTACATTTATCTGCGCGATGAATATGCCGGCGTGCGCGCAATCCTCGAAAAAGAGATCAAGGCTTTGCAGGCGAATCCGCCCTGCCCGCTTCCGCCGATATTCCTGCGTCGAGGCGCAGGCGCCTATATCTGCGGTGAAGAGTCGGCGATGATCGAATCGATCGAAGGCAAGCGCGGCATGCCGCGGCTTCGCCCGCCCTATGTGGCGCAGGTCGGCTTGTTCGGTTACCCGACGCTTGAGCACAACATGGAAACGCTGTACTGGGTTCGCGACATTCTGGAAAAAGGTGCGGACTGGTTTGCCGGTCACGGTCGCAACGGCCGTAAGGGCCTGCGCTCCTTCTCAGTGTCCGGTCGCGTGAAAAAGCCGGGTGTGCATCTGGCGCCGGCCGGTATCACGGTGAAAGAACTGATCGCCGAATACTGCGGCGGCATGCTGCCGGGACATCAGTTCTATGGCTATCTGCCGGGCGGCGCGTCGGGCGGCATCCTGCCGGCGTCGATGAGCGATATTCCGCTGGACTTTGACACGCTGAACCCATACGGCTGTTTCATCGGCTCTGCAGCGGTGATCATTTTTTCCGACAAGGACAAGGCACGCGGTGCGGCGCGCAACGTGATGAAGTTCTTCTCGGAAGAATCCTGCGGCCAGTGCACGCCCTGCCGTGTCGGCACTGCAAAAGCGCTGCAATTAATGGAGGCGCCGAAGTGGAATCGCGGTCTGCTTGAAGAGCTGTCGGGCGCGATGGCTGATGCATCGATCTGCGGCCTCGGTCAGGCGGCGCCGAATCCGATCCGTACCGTGATGAAGTATTTCCCCAAGGAAGTCGAGTAGGGATGCAGGCGCTGCAGCGCCGCGTCTTACCGGAGGTCATATCATGACTGCAATGAGCAAAGACGAATTCGCGGCGATGCCGGTCGAGTTCAAACTGAACGGCAAGGATGTCGTTGGCTACGCGTCGGAAACCATCATCCAGACCGCGAAGCGCCACGGCGTCGAGATTCCGCACCTTTGCTACAAGGAAGGTCTGCGCCCCGACGGCAACTGCCGGGCTTGCGTGGTCGAGGTCAAGGGCGAGCGGGTGCTGGCGGCGTCATGCTGCCGCAATCCGTCGCCCGGTATGGAGGTCACCACCAACAGCACGCGCGCGGTGGCGTCCCAGAAAATGGTGATGGAACTGCTGCTCTCGGATATGCCTGAAGAGCGTCACACCAATAATTCCGAGCTCGACCACTGGGCCGGCAAATTGCAGGTGGGCAAGCCGCGTTTCGCGCGGCGCCACCAGCCGCAGGCCGACTTGTCGCATCACGGCATCGCGGTCAATCTCGATTCCTGCATCCAGTGCACGCGCTGCGTGCGCGCCTGCCGCGAAGAGCAGGTCAATGACGTCATCGGTTACGCTTTCCGCGGCGAGCATTCGAAGATCGTATTTGACCTGAATGATCCGATGGGTGAATCCACATGCGTGGCATGCGGTGAATGTGTGCAGGCCTGTCCGACCGGAGCGCTGATGCCGGCGCGCGAAGCTGGACTGGTCAAACCGGACAAACAGGTGCACTCGGTGTGCCCGTACTGCGGTGTCGGCTGTCAGTTGACCTACAACGTCAAGGACAACAAGATTCTGTCGGTCGACGGCCGTGACGGACCGTCGAATCACGGCCGTCTGTGCGTCAAGGGCCGTTACGGTTTCGATTACGCCCATCACCCGCAGCGCCTGACCAAGCCGCTGATTCGCAAGCCTGGAGTGCCCAAGCACGCCGACTTCACCATGGATCCGGCGAATCCGCTGGAACATTTCCGTGAGGCGACGTGGGAAGAGGCCCTGGATCTTGCCGCCGGCAAACTGAAGGGCATCCGCGACCAGTATGGCAACAAGGCGCTGGCGGGATTCGGTTCGGCCAAGGGCAGCAACGAAGAGGCCTATCTGTTCCAGAAACTGGTGCGTACCGGGTTCGGCTCCAACAACGTCGACCATTGCACCCGCTTGTGTCACGCCTCGAGTGTCGCAGCGCTGATGGAGGCGGTGAGTTCGGGAGCAGTGTCGAACCAGGTCAATGATGTTGCGCACGCCGAAGTGATTTTCCTCATCGGCGCGAATCCGCTGTCCAATCACCCGGTGGCGGCGACCTGGATCAAGAATGCGGTGAAGAATGGTGCGAAACTGATTTACGCCGATCCGCGCCGCAACGAATTGGCGCGGCACGCCACTTACGCACTGCAGTTCAAGCCGGACACCGACGTTGCGCTGCTCAACGCGATGATGCATGTCATCGTGCACGAAGGCCTGGTTGACGAGGATTTCATCAAGTCGCGCACCATCGGTTACGACGACCTTAGGAAAAACGTTGAAGGTTACAGCCCGGAAGCGATGGCGCCGCTGTGCGGCATCCCGGCGGAAACGATTAAGGAAGTGGCACGGCTTTATGCGACGTCCAAAGCCTCGATGATTCTCTGGGGCATGGGCATCTCTCAGCATATCCACGGCACCGACAACGCACGCTGTCTGATCGCGCTGTGTCTGATGACTGGTCAGATCGGCAAGCCGGGCTCTGGCCTGCATCCGCTGCGCGGCCAGAACAATGTTCAGGGCGCATCCGATTCGGGATTGATCCCGATGGTGTTCCCCGACTATCAGCGCGTTGATAATCCCGAAGCGTTGGCGCGTTTCGAAAAGCTGTGGGGCACCAAACTGGATTCAAAGCCGGGCCTGACTGTTGTTGAGATCGTGCATGCGATTCTCGACGGCGACATCCGCGGCATGTATGTGATGGGCGAAAACCCGGCGATGTCGGATCCTGACGCCAACCACGCGCGCGAAGCGCTGGCCAAACTGGACTGGCTGGTGGTACAGGAAATCTTCCTGACCGAAACCTGTTACCACGCCGACATCATTCTGCCGGCGACGGTGTGGCCGGAGAAAGACGGCACGGTCACCAACACCGATCGCATGGTGCAACTGGGGCGCAAGGCGGTTGACGCACCCGGTGAAGCCAAGCCCGACCTCTGGATCATTCAGGAACTGGGGCGTCGTCTGGGGCTGAACTGGAACTACAGCGGTCCGAAGGACGTGTTCAACGAGATGCGCCTGGCGATGAACTCGATTGCCGGCATCACCTGGGAGCGTCTGGAAGCCGAGAGCAGCGTGACCTATCCCTGCCTCAAAGAAGGTGACCCCGGTCAACCTATTGTATTTATTGATAAATTTCCAACCCCGACGGGGCGTGCGAAGTTTGTGCCGGTTGACATCATTCCGGCGAACGAGCGGCCCGACCGCGAGTTCCCGTTTGTGCTGATTACCGGTCGGCAACTGGAACACTGGCATACCGGGTCGATGACCCGCCGTGCCGGCGTGCTCGATGCGATCGAGCCGGAACCGACCGTGTCCATGCATCCGCTGGATCTCGATGCGCTGGGTGCGAAGGGCGGCGATGTGATCACGGTGGAATCACGCCGCGGCATCATCTCGCTGTATGCGCGCCCCGATGATGGAACGCCGCGCGGCTCAGTGTTCATCCCGTTTGCTTTCTACGAAGCCGCTGCCAACCTGTTGACCAATTCGGCGCTGGACCCGTTCGGCAAGATTCCCGAGTTCAAGTATTGCGCGGTCAATGTCATGAAAGGTGGCGAGCTGACGCCACGCTCCAGTTATGGCGGCGGGCAGGTGCTGGCGAAGCTGGCCAAGGTTTAAGGCTGTAAAACACGACGCCCGCAGGCGCGGGCATCAATAATTATTTTTTGTTCAGGAGAGGAACCAACATGGCACTGTCGGACATCGAAATTGCCCAGGCGGCAAAAATGGAGCGCATCAACAAGATCGCGCAGAAGCTGGGCATTCCGGAAGAGCATCTGGTGCCTTACGGGCATTACAAGACCAAAGTGTCGCTGGAATATGTCGACAGCCTGAAAGACAAAAAAGACGGCAAGCTGATCCTTGTTACCGCGATCAACCCGACACCCGCGGGCGAAGGCAAGACCACGACCACCGTGGGCCTCGGCGACGCACTTAATCACATCGGCAAGAAGGCGATGATCTGCCTGCGTGAGCCCTCGCTGGGTCCGGTGTTTGGTGTCAAAGGTGGCGCGGCCGGCGGCGGTTATGCCCAGGTCGTGCCGATGGAAGACATCAATCTGCATTTCACCGGTGACTTTGGTGCGATCGCGCTGGCGAACAACCTGCTTGCCGCGATGATCGATAACCATATCTCGCACGGCAACGAACTCGGCATCGATCCGCGCCGCATCACCTGGAAGCGCGTGATGGATATGAACGACCGCGCGCTGCGCGATATCGTCGTGTCGCTGGGCGGCACCGCCAACGGTTATCCGCGTGAAGACGGTTTCGACATCGTTGTTGCTTCAGAAGTAATGGCGATTTTCTGTCTCGCGACTTCGCTGAAGGATCTGAAAGAACGCCTTGGCAATATCGTCTTCGGTTACACCCGCGACGGCAAACCGCTGCGCGCGCGCGACCTGAAGGCGCATGGTGCAATGACCGTGCTGCTGAAAGACCAGCTGGCGCCGAATCTGGTGCAGACGCTGGAAAACAACGCAGCGTTCATCCACGGCGGTCCATTCGCAAATATCGCCCACGGCTGCAACTCGGTGATTGCCACCAAGACTGCATTGAAGCTGGTCGATTATGTGGTGACCGAAGCCGGTTTCGGTGCCGACCTCGGCGCCGAGAAATTCCTCGACATCAAGTGTCGCAAGGCCGGGCTGATGCCGGCTGCGGCGGTGATTGTTGCCACCGTACGCGCACTCAAGCACCACGGTGGCGTCGGCAAGGAAGACCTCAACAAGGAAAACCTGGTCGCGCTGGAAAAAGGCTTGGTCAACCTCGAACGTCATGTTCACAACGTCAAGAACGTCTACAACATCCCCTGCGTGGTCTCGGTCAACCGCTTCACTGCCGATACCAAGGCCGAGATGGATCTGCTCACCGACCGCATTGCCAAGCTGGGTGCGCGCGTTGTTGTGGCGAATCACTGGGGCGAGGGCGGCAAGGGCGCGGCTGAACTGGCCAACATCGTGGTCGAGTTGTGCGAACAGAAATCCAGCCCGACCTTCGTCTACGAAGACAGCGATACGCTGTGGGACAAGATGAAAAAGATCGCGACCAAGGTTTACGGCGCGGCCGACATTTCCGCGGATTCCAAGGTGCGCAATCGCATCAAGGAACTGCAGGAAGCCGGTTATGGCCACTATCCGGTATGTGTGGCAAAAACCCAGTCGTCGTTTTCGACCGACGCCAGCGTGCGCGGTGCGCCCAGCGGGCATATGGTGAACGTTCGTGAAGTGCGGTTGGCCGCCGGCGCGGAATTCATTGTGATGATCTGCGGTGACATCATGACCATGCCGGGCCTGCCCAAAGTCCCTTCGTCGGAGAAGATCGACCTGACCGATGATGGCAAGGTGATCGGGTTGTTCTGATCGAAAAGGCGCGGCAGTGACGAGCCCGAATTCAGGGCCTTTATTGACGCGCCTGAAGAGGGCGTGGTAAAACGCGGGCGCGCATTCCCATGATTGGTTAGGGAGTGTTGCCTCAAAGGGGAGTAGCTAAGGCGGCAATAAAATCAACAAGCCGCTGCGGTATGGTCGTCATCACGGGAGTCCGGCGCCAGTCGGGTCCCCGGCCATGCCGGCAATGTGTCATTGCAAGCGAGACCTTTGCCTGTACAACGGAAACTGCGGAGTCGGCAGTGACGTTCTGAGGTAAAGGCCGGGTTGCAATTTGTTTCAGTTCATCCCGGCATGCAGTCCTTAAGACCAAAGGGAGTGTGCATGCATCAGATTCAAGCAGGACGGCGTGTCCGCCTGCCGGCCATTTTGTGTGCCGGCTTGCTGCTTTCGGCATTGTCCGGTTTTGCCGCTGCCGCCGAATCGCCGGCGGTATTCGGTATTCCTCTCGATTTCATCCTGTTCGGGATGACTTTGCTCGGTGTTGCGCTGTTTCATAAATACACGCTCCAGGTCGCCCTGACCGGGCTGATCATTATTGCGCTGTACAAGGTCGGCTTTACCGGATTCAAAACCGGCGACGGTATCGGCGGGCTGCTCCAGCATCTCTTCCATGAGTGGGTGATCATCGTCAACCTGTTCTGCCTGCTGGTGGGTTTCGCGTTGTTGTCGAATCATTTTGAACGCAGTCACCTGCCGTTGCTCATGCCGAGGTACCTGCCCGATGACTGGAAAGGCGCCTTCGCGTTGCTGGTGATAATCTGGGTAATGTCGGGTTTCCTCGACAATATTGCTGCCGCGTTGATCGGCGGCACTCTCGCAGCAACGCTGTTCAGGCGCAAGGTGCATATTGGCTATCTGGCAGCAATTGTCGCGGCCTCGAATGCCGGTGGCGCAGGCAGTGTGGTGGGCGACACTACCACCACGATGATGTGGCTGGACGGCGTTGATCCCCGGGATGTGCTGCACGCCTATGTGGCCGCGGCCGCTGCCCTGATTGTCGTCGCCATACCGGCCTCACTGTTGCAGCAGAAATATTCTCCAATCGTCAAGGATGAGGGCCGCCACGCGCCTGTTGACTGGGTGCGCATCGGCATCGTGGTCGCCATTCTTGCCGCAGCGATCCTGACCAATGTGCTGGCCAATCTCAAATTCCATGATGTCGTGGGTAATTTCCCGGCGATCGGCGTCGCCGTTTGGGTCGTGATCATCGCCTGTACACCGCTGCGCAAGCCGGACTGGGGGCTGGTGCCGGAAGCAGCCAAGGGCAGCATTTTCCTGCTGTCACTGGTGCTGTGCGCTTCAATGATGCCGGTCGAGAAACTGCCGCCGCCTTCCTGGCAATCGGCTTTCGCGCTCGGATTCATTTCCTCGGTGTTCGACAACATTCCGCTTACCGCGCTGGCGCTGAAGCAGGGCGGTTACGACTGGGGTGTGCTGGCCTACGCTGTGGGCTTCGGTGGATCGATGATCTGGTTCGGTTCCAGTGCCGGTGTCGCCCTGTCGAACATGTATCCCGAGGCGCGTTCGGTCGGGTTGTGGCTCCGCCACGGCTGGTTCGTGCCCATCGCTTATATCGTCGGATTTTTCGTGATGCTGGGTCTTTTGGGCTGGGAGCCGCATGAGAAACACAAGGTATCCTTGATCCAGTCGCCAGCATCGGTATTTCAGGTCATTGTGGTTTGATGATGCGATATTTTTCTGCGGCAGTTTTGCCTTTTCCGGGTCCTCGTTTACACTGTGCCCGGTTCAGTTTTTTCCCTCGCGCCGGCATGCCGGCATTTTCCTGAACCTTCAACTAAGTTTCGTACGGAATCAATCATGGACATTACCTCTCCTGCATTCTGGGTTGCTGTTGTGCAGATCATCGCAATCGACATCGTTCTTGGTGGTGACAATGCGGTTGTAATCGCACTTGCATCACGACGATTACCCGAGGCACAGCGCAAGCTGGCCATCTTCTGGGGCGTGTTCGGCGCGATCGCGTTGCGTGTCGTGCTTATATTTTTCGCGCTGCAGTTGCTGCAGATTCCCTACTTGAAGATCGTTGGCGCGATACTGCTGTTCTGGATCGGGCTAAAACTGATGGCGCCCCAGGACGACGGTGGCCATGAAATCGATGCCAGCAGTAATCTGTTCGGCGCGGTCAAGACAATCATCGTCGCGGATGCGGTGATGAGCCTTGACAACGTGATTGCCATCGCAGGTGCAGCCAAGGACAGCATCGGACTGGTCGTGTTTGGCCTGCTCGTCAGCGTTCCGATCATTGTTTACGGCAGCAAACTGGTGCTGATGCTGATGGATCGTTTCCCGATGGTGATTGTCGGCGGTGCAGCATTGCTGGGCTGGATTGCCGGCGACATGTTTGTACATGACGTAGTGGTCAAGGAATGGATGCTGGCCAATGCTGCCTGGCTCAAGTATGGCGCGCCGATTGCTGGCGCCGTGATTGTGGTCGCTGTCGGCAAGTTCATGACTGCACGCAAGGCGTCTGCGAAAAAGGAAGATGTGATAGTGGCACCGGTCGATCTGGCCGGTAGCCAGGATGGCAAGAAAGACTGAGGGGATAAATAAAATGGCAAGGTTACTGGTGGCGGTAGACGGTTCGGAAAATTCGGTACGCGTGATCGATTTCCTGATTAAGGAAATCGCGCTCTACAAGGAGCCCGTCGAACTGCATCTGCTCAACGTGCAGATGACTTTGGGCGGGGTAAACGTGAAGATGTTTATTAGCAGTGACTCGCTGAACCAGTATTACAAGGAAGAAGGGGATAAGGCGCTGGCTGCGGCGCGTGTGAGGCTTGATGCGGCGAAGATCATGTTTACCGCGCACATCAGCGTGGGCGATCCCGCCGAGGTGATCGCTGCCTTCGTCAAGTCGCAAGGCTGCAACCACATCTTGATGGGTTGCCGCGGCCTTGGCTCTGTTTCGGGGTTGGTGCTTGGCTCGGTGGCAACCAAAGCACTGCACCTGACCGACGTTCCGGTGACCTTGATTCGTTAAACTGCCCCCTGCCGTGTTGACTCATCTGCAGTGGATGGTCGCCCGACGCGACCCCACTGCACTTAATAAGTTGTTGTTTTGTTTGTGATTTCAATCAGGGATTACGTTGTGGCGGGGCATGTCTTGACCTCGGTCCAGCGGCGTTTAACCGGCGCATGACCTGTAAGCGGTTGCGGAGGGTAGCTGCCCCCTCTGCATGACACCCCTGTTAGCGGCGGATATACTCAATTCTTGATTGCGGTCAATTCTTTCGCCGCACCTTATGCGAAAGAATGACGCACACGACGTACCAATAAGTTGGGCCGCGACCAAGATCGCGGAGAATAACTCAGCAAGCCCGTCGTTCAATCGTAACAAGGAGGAGTCACATGAAAATTCAGCGAGCATTATCGCGTGGCCTGTTGCCCCTGGTCGCCGCATTTGGTTTCATGACTGCGGCATCGCCTGTCGCCGCATGGGAGCCGACAAAACCGGTTGAATTTGTCATTCCGGCCGGCACGGGTGGTGGTGCCGATCAGATGGCGCGTTTGATTCAGGGTATTGTCGCCAAGCACAACCTGATGAAACAGGCATTGATTCCCGTAAACAAATCGGGTGGTGCCGGCGCCGAGGGTTTCCTCGAGGTCAAGGCGGCCAAGGGCGATCCGCACAAGATCATCATTACCTTGTCCAACCTGTTCACGACGCCGATGGCTACTGGCGTTCCTTTCAATTGGAAAGATCTGACCCCGGTGGCGATGTTGTCGCTCGACAACTTTGTGCTTTGGGTGAATGCGGAAGACCCTTACAAGACTGCCAAAGAGTATCTTGACGCGGTCAAAAAGGGTGCTCCGAACACCTTCAAAATGGGCGGCACCGGTTCCAAGCAGGAAGACCAGATTTTGACCGTGGCAATTGAGAAGGCGGCGGGTGTCAAGTTCACCTATATCCCTTTCAAGGGCGGCGGCGCAGTGGCGACGCAGTTAGTGGGTAAACACATCAACTCCACCGTCAACAATCCCATTGAGGCAGTGGCTCAATGGCGTGCGGGCAAACTGCGCGCGCTCTGCGTCTTCGACGATGAGCGGATGCCGTACAAGACCAAGGTGACAGATACGCAGTCATGGCATGACGTGCCGACCTGCAAGGAAGCGGGCGTTTCCACAGAGTATGTGATGCTGCGCGGCATTTTCATGCCGGCAGGCGTTGCGCCCGATGTCGTCAGCTTCTACGTTGACCTGTTCAACAAGGTTCGCGCAACTCCAGAGTGGAAGAAGTTCATGGAGGACGGCGCATTCAATCAGACCTTCCTGACCGGCAAGGCTTACGTGGATTGGGTGAGCAAGGCGGAAGCTCAGCATGCTGAGCTGATGAAAGAAGCGGGCTTCCTCGCCAAACCCTGATCATTGGCTGTGTTCTCCCGACGGGCTTCCTGCCCGTCGGGTCGTTGCATCCCTCAGGGATGTGTCCTTTATTCAAGAATATTGTTAAAGCGCTGGGTTGAATGCCATGAAAGACAAACAGGTTTCTGGTGAAGCGGCCCCCACTGGCATATCTGTGAAAACTGCAGAGATTGCAGTTGCCCTGTTTCTGCTGACCTTGGGCGGGCTGATCATGTACGACAGTGTCCGACTCGGTTTTCGCTGGGCGGCGGATGGACCTGAGGCGGGTTATTTTCCGTTTTACATCGCAGTACTCATCTGCGTTTCCAGCCTTGGAGTGCTGAGCCAGGTGTTTTTCGGTAAGGCGAGCAAGGTGCACAAAGTGTTCGTTGAGTGGGAGCAGCTCAAGCTGGTGCTCTCGGTGCTGTTGCCGGCGGCGGTTTTTGTATTTGGCATTCAGATGATCGGCATTTATGTCGCATCGGTTGCTTATATTGCTTTTTTCATGGTCTGGCTCGGCAAATACAGTTGGATCAAAAGCGTGCTGCTAGGCACTGCAGTCAGCGTTGCTACATTCATGATGTTCGAAATTTGGTTCAAGGTCCCGCTGTTCAAGGGCTTGATCAATCCCCTCAGCGTCATCGGTTACTGATCGCATTGATTTAGAGGAGCAGGCCACTTGGAAGAAATCAACGCCCTATTACACGGGTTCTCCGTTGCGCTGACGCCGTTCAACCTGATGTTGATGGTGATCGGGATCGTGTTGGGAGTACTGATCGGTGTGCTGCCAGGTCTTGGTGGCGCCAACGGAATTGCGATCCTGCTGCCGCTGACCTTCACCATGCCGCCGACCTCGGCGGTAATCATGTTGTCATGCATTTACTGGGGCGCACTGTTTGGTGGTGCGATTACCTCAATCCTGTTCAACATTCCGGGTGAACCCTGGTCGGTTGCGACCACATTCGATGGTTATCCAATGGCGCAACAGGGCAAGGCAGGCGAGGCGCTGACCACGGCGTTCACCTCCTCGTTTATTGGCGCCTTCTTTGCTGTAGTCATGATCACCTTCCTGGCGCCTCTGGTCGCCAAGTTTGCTTTGCAGTTCGGACCGCCGGAATTCTTCTCGGTGTTTTTCCTGACCTTCTGTAGTTTCATCGGCATGGGCAAAGAGCCGCCGTTCAAGATTATTGCTGCGATGATGCTCGGGTTTGCACTCGCGGCCGTCGGCATAGATACCGTAACCGGGCAACTTCGTCTGATCTTCGGCTGGCATGAGTTGATGCGCGGTTTCGACTTCCTGATTGCGGTGATCGGCCTGTTCGGCATCGGCGAGATCCTGCTTTCGATGGAGGAGGGACTGTCGTTCCAGGGTCGCACTGCGAAAATCAACACCCGAATTGTTGTTGAAACCTGGAAAAAGCTGCCCAAGTTCTGGCTGACTTCCCTGCGCAGCTGCGTTATTGGTTGCTGGATGGGCATCACCCCGGGCGGGGCAACTCCTGCATCGTTCATGAGTTATGGCATTGCCAAGCGCATGTCACCGGATGGCGCCAAGTTCGGCACCGGCATGCCTGAAGGCATAGTTGCACCGGAAACGGCCGCCCATGCCGCAGGCACTGCAGCCCTGCTGCCGATGTTGTCCCTCGGCATCCCCGGTTCGCCGACCGCTGCCGTGCTGTTGGGCGGTCTGCTGATCTGGGGCCTGCAACCCGGGCCGTTGTTGTTTGTCGAGCAGAAGGATTTTGTCTGGGGCCTGATTGCCAGCATGTATCTTGGCAACATCGTCGGACTGATCATCGTTCTGACTTGCGTGCCGTTGTTTGCCGCAATCCTGCGCATTCCGTTCTCGATTGTTGCCCCGGTTATCATCGTCATTTGCGCGATTGGTGCATTTACGGTGAACAATGCGATGCTGGACATCTGGTTCATGCTGCTGTTCGGTGTGCTTGGATATGCCTTCAAGAAGCTGTCCTACCCACTGGCGCCGCTGGTGTTGGCCCTGGTTCTGGGCGACCAGGCCGAGGATGCTTTCCGTCAGTCGATGCTGATATCTCAGGGTGACGTGCGGGTATTTTTCTCGAACTGGCTGGTTGGCAGCATCATGGCGCTGGGATTGCTTATGCTGGTCTGGCCGCTGTTGGGCAAGATGAAGGCCATTTTGCTCAAAAGCGCTTGAGCTGAATGCGCCGAGTGAGTTTTTCCGCAAAATAGGCTGTATTTGCAGGGTTAAGCCCCCGACGACTTGTCGGTAATTGCGGCAGGCAAAAAACGGCCCTGGCAAACTGCCAGGGCCGTTTTTTAATCTTCTTTCTTGTTTTTTATTTCTTTTTTCCCGCAGTCGGATTGAGACTGGTGATGCGGCCGCTCTCAGTGCCGGCGGTTTCATCAATGACGGCATTGATCAGCGTTGGTTTGCGCGAGCGTACGGCTTCTTCCACCGCTTTGCGCAGTTCCGCCGGCGTTGTGGCATGTACGCCAACGCCACCGAAGGCTTCCATCATCTTGTCGTAACGGGCGTTCTTTACGAACACCGTCGGAGCCACATCCGGGCCACCAGTCGGATTGACGTCGGTACCTTTGTAAACGCCGTTGTTGTTCATGATGACGACGCAGACCGGCAGGTTGTAGCGGCAGATGGTTTCGACTTCCATGCCGGAGAAACCAAAGGCGCTGTCTCCCTCGACCGCGATCACCGGCTGACCGCTGACCACCGCTGCGGCGACGGCAAAGCCCATGCCGATGCCCATCACACCCCAAGTGCCGACGTCGAGGCGTTTGCGCGGTTTGTACATGTCGACAATGCTGCGGGTGAAGTCCAGCGCATTGGCGCCTTCGTTGACCAGCATGGCGTCCGGGTTGTCCTTGATCACATCGCGCATCACGTTTAACGCGCTGTGGAAATTCATCGGGCTCGGATTTTTGGCAAGGGTCTCGCCCATCTTGGCGATGTTCTTGGTCTTGCGCTCGTCGATTGCGCCCAGCCAGTCACCTGAAGGTTGCGGCCAGCCAGCGCTCGCGGCCTTGATACCGCCGAGCATCGCGGCGACGCAAGAACCGATGTCACCAACCACCGGAGCGTCGATGCGTACATTGCTGTCGGCTTCCTGCGGCGAGATGTCGACCTGGATGAACTTCTGGCCGCCCCAGGCCTTGTGGTCCTTGCCGCCCCAACTGTGTCTTTTTCCACTCTGCTTTCTTTATCTCTTCGTTCTTTCTTGCTTCCGCCTCTTCATCGTATTTCTGTTTTTTTAGTTTTGTGTCTTCTTCTTTTAGATCTATTTAGTTTTACTTCACCCTTTTCTTCT
>CAZHFZ010000002.1:66354-83664 GCA_964531455.1 uncultured Bordetella sp. | reverse complement strand
CGCGCCGATCAGCATCACCACGTCGGCTTCCGGCAGCACATAAGAGCGTGCGGCAGCGGCCGACTGTTTGTGGGTGTCGGGCAGCAGGCCCTTGGCCATCGACATCGGGAGGTAGGGGATGCCGGTCTTTTCGACCAGTGCGCGAATATCGTCATCGGCCTGTGCGTAGGCGGCGCCTTTGCCGAGGATGATCAGCGGACGTTTTGCCGTTTTCAGCAGATCGAGCGCACGTTGCACCGCATCGGGAGCCGGGATCTGGCGCGGCGCCGGATCGACCACTTTGATCAGCGAGGCTTTGCCCGCGGCCGCGTCGATGCTCTGCGCGAACAGTTTTGCCGGCAGGTCGAGGTAGACACCTCCCGGACGGCCGGAGACGGCAGCACGGATGGCACGCGCGACGCCGATACCGATGTCCTCGGCATTCAGTACGCGGAAGGCGGCCTTGCACAGCGGTTTGGCGATCGCCAGCTGGTCCATTTCTTCGTAATCACCCTGCTGCAGGTCGACGATCTCGCGCTCGCTGGAGCCGCTGATCAGGATCATCGGGAAGCAGTTGGTAGTGGCATTGGTCAGCGCATTAAGGCCGTTCAGGAAGCCGGGGGCCGATACCGTCAGGCAGATGCCGGGCTTTTGCGTCAGGAATCCGGCGATGGCAGCGGCATTGCCGGCATTCTGTTCGTGGCGGAACGAAATCACGCGCATTCCGGCAGCCTGCATCTTGCGTGTCAGGTCGGTAATCGGAATGCCGGGCAAACCGAAAATGGTATCGATGCCGTTCAGCTTCAGTGCATCGATGACCAGGGTGAAGCCGTCGGTCATTTCTTGTGCTTGCGTGTCAGTCGTCATCTCGGGATGCCTCGCGTTCTTGCCGTCAATTGAACAGGGTTTCGTTTTTTTATTTCCGCCGCGGGAGCCATGCGGTGTTGCAGTATTTGCGGCGGATCCACGTCCCGGGGACGTGGCCGTAAATAGCAGGCCCGTATCATAGAGGGGGGCGCAGGTCTCCGCTCTTGACCCCGGTCAATTTTGTTCGGTGGCGGAGGAGCTTACTCGTTGGGAACGCCGGTATTGCAATGCATCAAAAAGCAGTTCCGGATAGTTGCTTTCCGGGCGGGATGAAATCAGATTTTTCCGCGCCGTTTCAGGCGGCTCAGCGTTTCCGGGGACAGATTCAGGTAAGAGGCGAGCTCTTTTTTGGGCAGGCGCTCGCCCAGTTCGGTATTTTTGCGCATGAAACGCTGAACCCGCCCCGGCGCGTCCAGCAGGTGCAGGGTGATGGTGTGGGCCATGACTTCGCTCATCAGGCGCATCACTTCCAGCTCAAACTCGCCCTTGATCTTGGCGTGGCGTTCGAGGAACGCTGCCCACTGCAACATCGACAGTTTGGCGGCACGTACCCGGGTCACCGCGCGGATTGAGTAGGGCATCGGCGTTTTCAGGCGCCAGGCCGCGTAGCTGGTGTCGATATCGCTTTCAGCGGCAAAACGCAGGATCATTTCCTTGCCATGGGCATTGGAAACAGTGCGTTTCAGGATGCCGTCGATGATGAAATACTGCTCCATTGAATGCGTACCCTGGTGTTCCAGGGTCTCGCCTTTGGCGTAATCGGTGATTTCCAGCAATGGCTCGAATTCGTTCCACTGTGCTGCGCCGAGGCTTTTCAAAACCATGTTCTGCCGCAATTGCAGGCGAATGATTTTGGATTGGGGATGAAGCGCAAGCTGGGTCATGGATGGCAAATGAAAATGGCAGGGATGGCAGACGGCGGAATTTTATAACTATTTGTTTTATTGGGTAAAATTTTGGAGTGGAATCTTGACTCTGGTCAAGGCCAGTGTAATGGCCATTACCTATAGTTGCAGCCTTTCCCGAGTAACGAATTATGGGGGATAAGCGAGACTGCACTTAGAATTGTGCGGCTGGCTTTTCCGCCGGAATCAACGCGGCGAACATAACAGGCAGGCAGCCTTTTTTCTGCCACAGAATTTCTTGGAGATAAAAATGGAAGCATTAAAGGGTGTTCGAATTCTCGACATGACCCACGTGCAGGCGGGGCCGACGTGCTCCCAGTTGCTGGCGTGGATGGGTGCGGATGTGATCAAGTTCGAGCCGCCGCAGGGTGATGCAACGCGCGGCCAGTTGCGTGATGTGCCGAACGCGGACAGCCTTTATTTCACGATGCTCAACTGCAACAAGCGCTCGATCACCGTGAACATGAAAAGCGTCGAAGGCAAAACGGTGTTTGTCGACTTGCTGAAAAAGTGCGACATCATCATGGAAAACTTCGGACCCGGCGTGCTCGACCGTTTCGGCTTTACCTGGGAAAAGATTCACGAAATCAATCCGAAAATTGTCATGGGTTCGATCAAGGGCTTCGGCTCCAGCGGCCCCTACTCTGATTTCAAGGCCTACGAAAACGTTGCGCAGGCGATGGGTGGCGCAATGAGCACCACCGGCGTGCCCGACGGTGCGCCTTTTGTGACCGGCGCGCAGATCGGCGATTCCGGCACGGGCCTGCATCTGGCAATCGGCCTGCTGGCGGCCTTGCATCAAGCCAATCGTACCGGCCAGGGCCAGTATGTCGAAGTGGCGATGATGGACGGCGTGATGAACCTGTGCCGCGTGAAATGGCGTGATCATCAGCGCCTCACCCGTGGTGATCTGCCCGAATACTCGGTGCCGACCTACAAGGGCATGGGGGAAACCCCGCGCGCCGGCAATGACTCCGGTGGCGGTCAGCTTGGCAATGCCATCCATTGCAAACCCCACGGTGCGAATGACTGGTTGTATATCGTCGTGCAGGAGGCGGTTTGGGACGCACTGGCCAAACGCATCGGTCCGGATGTGGGTATGCCTGATCTCGCTACGGATGCGCGGTTTGCCACCATTGGTGAACGTCGCAAGAACCAGCAACTGATGTGGACGCTGATCAACAAATTTGCCGAGAAATTCACCAAACGCGAATTCATGGCCATCCTGAATCCGCTGGACGTGCCCTGTGGCCCGATCATGTCTACAGAAGATCTGGCCAACGATGAACACGTGCGTGGTCGGGAAATGTATGTCGAACTTGATCATCCGCAGCGCGGCAAGTGGTACAACGTCGGCATGCCGATCAAGCTGTCGGCGTCGCCTGCGGTCATTGAGCGCTCACCGCTGCTCGGCGAACATACGGACGAGGTGTTGAAGGATGTGCTCGGCTACGGCAGCGAGCAGATCGACAAATTGAAGGCTTCAGGCGCATTCAGCCTCCCGCCGAAGAAAAAATAACCCGGCTCCGATCGACGTCTATTTAAGGATTCATCATGAAAATTGCAATCATCGGGCAGCAGGATTTCGGCAAGGAAGTACTTGAGGCGTTTCTTGCGCGCAAGGATGAAGTTGCGGGTGTGTTCTGCGCTCCGGAAAAACCGGGTGCGAAGGCTGACCCGCTTCGTACCGCAGCCGAGGCGCATGGCCTGAAGGTGTTTCAATTCCCGTCTTTGCGCGTACCGGAATCACACGATGCGCTGAAATCGTTGAATGTCGATATCGGCGTCATGGCCTATGTGCTGCAGTTTGCGCCGGATACGTTTGTGCATCTTCCCCGTCTGGGAATGATTCAATACCACCCGTCGTTGCTGCCGCTCTACCGCGGCCCGTCATCAATTAACTGGCCGATCATTCGTGGCGACAGCAAAACCGGTCTGACCATTTTCCGGCCGAACGAAGGGCTAGACGAAGGACCGGTGATTCTGCAGAAGACCTGCGATATCGGTCCCGATGAAACCATCGGCGAAGTCTATTTCAACAAACTCTTCCCGATGGGTGTGAAGGCCATGCTGGAAGCGGCCGATCTGGTCTTCGCCGGCAAGCATACGGAAACAGTACAGGACGAATCGCGGGCCAGTTACGAAGGCTGGTGCCGCGCCGGTGAGGCGCACATTCAGTGGTCCAACCACGTCGATTTTGTTTACAACCTCATCCGTGGCACCAATCCGGCGCCAGGCGCATGGACCACGCTGAACGGCAAAAAAGTACAGATTTTTGATGCGCGTAAACACTTGTTCCGCAAGTTCGGCGACGTAGTCGGCAAAATTGGCGAAGTGGCCGAAGTAACTGAAAACAGTTTCAAGGTCACTGCGCAGGGCGGTTTCATCGAAGTGCTGCGTGCGCGCGGCGAAGATGGCAAGAAACTGTCCGGCGGAGACTTTGCCCGTGCGAATGAACTGGCAAAAGGTGCTTTGCTCGGCACCTAACTGATTTTCGGGCGGTTTTATCTGCTTTCGGGTCACGCTGCGGCGTGACCCTTTTGTTATTAAGTATATGATTTTATTGTAATTATTAATACTTTTTGTGGCCTGATGCTTTTTGTTGGCGATGCTGTGATTACGCTCATCGGCTATTCGCTACCGGTGGTCAGGGAAGTTCGAATGATGTGTGATGTTTGACACTAAGTACTTAAAAAAACAAAACTTTTCGGGGGGAATATCGTAAAATCTTCGAAATTCCGTCGTTAAGCCATTCAGCCGAAACATAAAAACAACGCGGACCGGGGCGTATTAGGGATGAAAAAGCTGAGTTTCTGGAAGGCCGACTGGTTTCTCGGGGTTCTGGTGGCCATTGTGATGCTGGTCGCCGCTCGTGGGGATCTGATCCAAAGCCTGGAGCGCAAGGCCTACGATCTCGGGGTAAAGGCAGCGTCGCGCACACCCTCTGATCGCATTGCGATCATCGCAATTGATGATGCCAGCATCGCCAATATCGGCCGCTGGCCCTGGTCGCGCGACGTCCACGCCCGAATGATCGATTTGCTGGGCGGAGCCAAGGCAAAGGTCATAGCCAACACCACGTTTTTCTTCGAGCCGCAGCGGGACGCCGGGCTGGCCTATGTGGAAAAGCTCATTGTCCTGCAGAAGGAAATGGAAACCGCGGCAGATTCGGCCAAGCCCGGCGCTGAAGCAGTGATGCGTATAGGCAGCCTGCTGGCAGAGGCTGAGCAGGCGCTGAATACCGACCGGAAACTGGCCAGCAGCATCAAGAATGCCGGTAATGTTGTGTTGCCGATGGTTTTCCAGCAACTCGCAGAACCACAGGGCAATCCCGACAAGCCGCTTCCTGCCTACATCACTGCGAACAGTGTTGCTTCAGCCGGCTCCGGAGAATATTTACCGCCGCCGGGCATTCTGCCGATTTATCCGATTGCCGAACTGGGTGCCGCCCTGCCGGGTATCGGCCACTTGAACGCAGATCATGATGTCGATGGTGCGGTTCGCGCCGAACCGCTGCTGGTTCGCTACTACGATCGCACTTTCCCGGCGTTGTCAGTGCAGATTGCGGCGCTCAGCCTGAATCTGGGTATTTCCGACATCAAGCCGGTCTGGGGGGAGGCGCTGCAGGTCGGGAAACTGCGTGTACTGACCGATCCTGAACTGCGCATGCACACATTTTTCTATGCCGATCGGGATGGCCGGCCGCCTTTCCCGGTGGATTCCTTCTTTGATGTCATCAGCGGCAAGGTTCCCGCTTCAAAGTATCAGGACAAGATTGTATTGATCGGGCCCACGGCGGCCGGGCTGGGAACGGCTCAGGTGACCCCCGTATCGCCGGCTACTGCGCCTGTGATGACGCTTGCCCATACCGTTTCCAGCATCCTTGGTGAGCACTTCTTCATTACGCCTGCATGGGGCATCTGGGTGCAGGCCGGCGTGTTTCTGGCCGTTGCGCTTTATTTGATCATTCTGTTGCCGCGGCTGAAGGCAGGTGTTGCCGCAGTGCTGAGTCTGGGTATCGGTATTGTGCTGATAGCAACCCATTTCGGGCTGATGGTGTCGCAACTCATGTGGATCCAGTTGATGGCATCGACCGCGCTTTTGGCAGTCGGCTACGCCGCGTTGACGACAAAACGTTTTCTGGTTACCGAGCGGGGTAAGGAAAAGTCAGACGCCGAGTCCGCCGAATCAAGCCGCATGCTGGGCATTGCTTACCAGGCACAGGGCCAACTCGATCTGGCCTGGGACAAGTTCAGGCAGTGTCCGCTCAGCGATTCGGTGATGGAAAATCTTTACAGCCTGGCACTGGACTTCGAGCGTAAGCGGCAGTTCAACAAGGCGGAGTCAGTGTTCCGCTACATGGCAGAATTCAATCCGAAATTCCGTGATCTCGAGCAGCGGCTGACGCGGGCAAAGGCCTTGTCGGAGACGGTCATCCTCGGGGGTGCGCAGGGGCATCCCGGTGGAACGGTGATGCTGGAAGGTGGCGGCATGGAAAAACCCATGCTTGGCCGCTATCAGGTCGAAAAGGAACTCGGCAAGGGTGCCATGGGCGTGGTCTATCTTGGCAAGGATCCCAAGATTGGCCGTGTGGTGGCAATCAAGACCATGGCGCTGTCCCAGGAGTTTGAGGGCGACGAACTGATTGAAGTCAA
The DNA here is from genome assembly GCA_964531455.1 of uncultured Bordetella sp. GTDB lineage: Bacteria > Pseudomonadota > Gammaproteobacteria > Burkholderiales > SG8-41. Next base: position 77,258 of record CAZHFZ010000002.1, on the reverse strand, counting down.
GGAGCGGTTTTTCCGCGAGGCGGAAACTGCCGGCCGCCTGACCCACCCCAACATCGTCACCATCTACGACGCTGGCGAAGAGCACGATCTGGCCTATATCGCGATGGAGTTCCTCAAGGGTCGCGATCTTGCACCCTATACCAAGAAGGATACCCTGCTGCCAGTGCCGCAAGTGATGTCAATTGTGGCGCGGGTGGCCGAAGCGCTTGGATACGCGCACCAACAGAATGTCGTGCATCGTGATATCAAGCCCGCGAACATCATGTACGAACCCGAGAGCGACACGCCCAAGGTCACGGACTTCGGCATTGCACGCGTGACTGATTCGTCCAAGACCAAGACCGGCATGGTGCTTGGCACCCCTTCTTACATGTCTCCCGAGCAGCTTGCGGGCAAGAAGGTGGAAGGGCGTTCGGATCTGTTTTCGCTGGGCGTGATGCTTTACCAGATGCTCAGCGGTACGCTTCCATTTACCGGTGAATCAATGGCGCAGCTGATGTTCAAGATCGCCAACGAGCCGCACGCAGACATCCGCACCGTGAATCCCAACCTGCCGACTTGTGTTGCGGCGGTGATCAACAAGGCGCTGGCCAAGGATCCGGAGCAGCGCTACCAGACTGGAGAACAGATGGCGAAGGCCATCCGGCTCTGCTTGGGCACCATGACCGCAGCCAAGCCCGCCCCCGCGGTAACCTGAGACATGCCATGGCTGACTTGACCAACGTGATCGAAATTGCAACAGCAACGCATTCCGGAATGGTGCGTTCGCACAACGAAGACAGCATTGCCGCGGATGCTGCGGTCGGACTGGCCGTACTCGCGGATGGCATTGGTGGCTACAATGCCGGCGAAGTGGCGAGCGGAATTGCCGTGGCAATGATCAGTGCAGGATTGAAAAAGGCGCTGGCATCCATTACGGGTGAACTTGATGTTGCGATGGCGGAGAAGCTGGTTGGCGAACATGCTGTCCGCGCCAACAACACAATATTTCAGGCTTCACAGAGCCAGCAACAGTATGCCGGCATGGGCACTACGCTGGTGGTGGCGCTTTGGCATGACGACCGGTTGATTGTCGGGCATATTGGTGACTCAAGATTGTACCGTATGCGCGCAAGCAAGCTAGAGCAGGTGACCCGCGATCATTCCCTGCTGCAGGAGCAGATCGACAGCGGCCTGATTACCAAGGAGCAGGCGCGGCACTCGCAGAACAAGAACCTGGTGACCCGCGCAGTCGGTATTGATCCTGAAGTCGAAGCCGAAGTGCATAGTTATCCGGTCCAGGTCGGTGATATCTATTTGTTGTGCTCGGATGGTCTCAACGACATGGTGACCGACGAGGATATGGAATTGACGCTGTCCTCTCTGCAGGCCAATCTGCCACTTGCGGCGGAGCAACTGGTGCAGCAGGCCAACGACAATGGCGGTCGTGACAATGTTTCGGTTATTCTGGTGCGTGTGCTGAAGAGTTTTCCGGCCCGCAGTGGTTTGGTGGACAGGCTGAAGTCCTGGTTCAGATAAGCAACGGGGATGACACTATGGCGAAGTTGATACTTTCTCTCGAAAACTCGGTGATCCGCGAGGTGCCGCTCGACAAAGAGCGCATCATGATCGGACGCAAGCCGACTAACGAGATCCAGATCGAGAATCTTGCGGTCAGCGGCGAGCATGCCTGCATCGTAACGATACTCAACGACTCGTTTCTTGAGGACATGGGTTCAACCAACGGGACGCTCGTAAACGGCAACCCGATCAAAAAACACATCCTGCAGAACAACGATGTCATTGAAATCGGCAAATACAAGCTCAAGTATGTTGCCAGCGTGACCGCTCATGCGCCGGCTGAGGATTTTGAAAAAACGATGATTCTCCGGCCGTCGGCAAAACCGGCCGCTCCCAAGCCCGTCTCTGAGCCGGCCCCGGCAGCCAAACCCTCAATGCCGCCGCCCACCCCCAAACCGTCGATGCCGCCGCCGACACCCAAGTCTTCGATGGCGCCATTGCCCCCCGCTGCTGCCAAACCGGCACCTGCAGTGACACCTGCTGCTGCACCCGCAGCGGCCAAGCCAGGCGAACCGCATCTGCTGGCGGCCGTGCAAATCCTTACCGGACCCAGTGCTGGCCGTGAACTTGATCTCGTCAAGAACCTGACCACGCTTGGAAAGCCCGGGCTGCAGGTGGCGGTTATTACGCGTCGCCCTCAGGGTTACTTCATTACTCATGTTGAGGGAGCGAAATTTCCGATCATCAACGGGAAAATGATCGATGCCCAGGCTCAGCCGCTGCACGATCATGACGTGATCGAACTGGCCGGTGTAAAAATGGAGTTCTTCATCAAGTAGTGATGTGAACGCGCCTCGCGTTTGCGGAGTGCCTCCGTTTATCCGGAAAGCGCATCCGCAAACGGGGCGAGGCTGCCGCTGGAACTTCCGACGGCACAGGTTTACCCGCATTGTTGATCGTAGCGCTGGCGGGAAATTCGATTCTTGCCGTATCTTCAAGCTCGCGACGGCGGGGTCGGTATAGGACTACAGGGTGAAGAAAAATCTTAATCGCATCGTGATCGGTCTGGTGATTACCAGCCTGTTTCTCGCGCATGCGGTGCATCTTTTCCGTCTGCCTCTGATCGAAAAACTGGAGGCGATTGTTTACGACACGCGCCTGCACCTGACAATGCCGAGAACGATAGACTCCCGCGTCGTTATTCTCGATATTGACGAAAAAAGCCTGCTGGAGAAGGAAAAAGGCGGTGAGGGACGCTGGCCATGGCCGCGCGATCGTCTGGCATTGTTGCTCGACAAGCTGTTCGACAAGTACGGCATTGCCGTAGTCGGATTCGACGTGGTCTTTGCCGAACGTGACGAGTCGTCCGGCATCCGTGTGCTGGAACGTCTGGGTCAGCGCGAACTGCGTGGCGTACCGCAGTTCCAGTCGGTGCTTGATCAGGTCAGGCCTCAACTCGAATACGACGATATTTTTGCCCGCAAGATGAAAGGCCGCGCGGTCGTGCTCGGCCACGTGTTCCTCAGCGATGATCCGGCGAATGCCAGCCGCAAGGGCATGTTGCCGCCCCCCGTTCTGCCAGAGGGCGCATTTGGCAATCGTAAAATCGGCATCACGACCTGGAGCGGATATACCGCGAATCTTGAGAGATTGCAGAAGTCTGCGGTTAGCGCCGGCCACATCAATCCGCTGCCTGACCCGGATGGCATTACCCGCCGCGTGCCGATATTGGTCGAATATCAGAAGGCTTATTACGAGCCGTTATCACTTGCGATGGTGCGCGCAGTTCACGGCAACCCGCCAGTCAAGGCCGTTGTAAGTGAGGATGGCAGTGCCGCGAACTACAGCGGACTGGAGTGGGTCAAGTCCGGACCGTTCGAAATTCCTGTAGATGACCAGGCTGCCGCTCTGGTGCCATACCGTGGTGGCAAGGGCAGTTATCGGTATTACTCTCTTGTTGATGTGCTTCAGGAGCGCATTCCTGTCGAGGAACTCAAGGGCAAAATCGCCCTGGTTGGCACAACGGCCCCCGGCCTTCTGGATTTGCGGGCGACTCCGATTGATCCGGTGTTTCCCGGAGTCGAGATCCACGCGAATCTGATTAGCGGCATCCTTGACGGCAACATCAAGCAGCGACCGCCCTATGTGGTCGGGGCAGAGTTCGTACTGCTGCTCCTGGCCGGAGTTGCGTTGTCGCTATTGTTGCCAATGCTGGCCCCGTTCAAGTCCATGTTGGTGTCGGCAGTGGGCGTGCTTGGGGTTATTGGCGCCAACCTGCTGATTTTTCATTCAGGCAACCTCGTATTGCCGCTTGCCTCGGGGCTGATACTGATACTCGTGCTGTTCACGTTCAATATGGCTTATGGTTTTCTGGTGGAGGCGCGGGGTACCAGGCTGATCACAGGGCTCTTCGGTCAGTATGTGCCGCCTGAGTTGGTCGAGGAGATGGCGCGCAATCCTGAACAATTCAATATGGCTCCCCGTGCCGAGGAGCTTTCGGTGCTGTTTTCCGACGTTCGGGGCTTCACCACGATCTCGGAAACACTGTCGCCAGATGATCTTTCTCTTTACATCAACGATTACCTGACCACGATGAGCCTGGTCATACGCGAAGGGCATCGTGGCACGCTCGACAAATACATCGGCGATGCGGTAATGGCGTTCTGGGGTGCGCCGGTGGCCAATCCCAATCATGCGCAGGATGCGGTGTTGGCAGCATTGGACATGATGAAGCAGGCAAAAGTACTCAACGAAAAATTTCATGCCAAGAATTGGCCGCCGTTCGCAATCGGCATTGGTGTCAATTCCGGCGTCATGCGCGTCGGCGACATGGGCTCACAGATTCGCAAGGCCTACACGGTCATGGGCGATGCCGTGAACCTGGGTTCGCGTCTTGAAGGCATTACCAAGCAGTACGGTGCCGGCATCCTGATCGGCCAGGTCACCAAAGAACGTATTTCCAGGATCGTACTGCGCGAGATCGATCTGGTGCAGGTCAAAGGCAAGGACGAACCCATTGCGATATATGAACCGCTGGGGCTTGAGGGCGAGGTTGATCAGGGCTTGCTTGATGAAATCAAGCTTTGGAACCAGGCGCTGCGGTTTTATCGTGCCCAGGATTGGGACAAGGCGGAACTGCAGTTGATCAATCTGCAAAAAATCGCGCAGCGTTATCTCTACCAGGTGTTTCTTGAGCGGATCGCGGCCTACCGTGCTGATCCGCCCGGGCCCTCCTGGAAGGGCGTGCACAAGTTCGACACCAAGTGATGCGTTTGCAAATACTGGGTTGCAGCGGCGGGATTGGCGGTGATTTGCGCACGACGTCGATGCTGCTCGACAACGATGTGCTGATTGATGCCGGAACCGGGGTTGGCGACCTTTCGCTGCAGCAAATGGCGCAGATCGATCACATATTCCTTACGCACTCGCATCTTGATCACGTCACTTCGATCCCGTTTCTCCTTGATACGGTTGGCTTTCAGCGCAGTAGTCCCGTCACTTTGCACGCGACCCAGGAAACCCTGGATATCCTCAGCGCCCACTTGTTCAACTGGCAGATCTGGCCGGATTTCCGGGTGATACCGGATGCGAAGGCACCTATCCTTCGCTATTCCCCGGTCCGCATCGGCGAACCTGTTGAACTGGGCAAAGGTCGACGGGTAACGCCGCTGCCGGCCAATCATGTGGTTCCTGCAGTGGGTTACCAGCTGGATTCCGGAAGGGGGGCTCTTGTCTTTACGGGAGATACCACGACAAATCCGCCGCTTTGGGATTATGTCAATAAAATCAATAACTTGAAGTTTTTGATCATTGAGTCTGCGGTGTCTGACGGTGAACACGATCTGGCGGTGGCATCGAAACATCTGTGCCCCGGACTGCTCGCTGACGAACTTGCCAGACTGAGTCTGGATCCGGCCATTTATGTGACACACTTCAAACCGCGGGAAGCGGAAATTATCATGGAGCAAATTACGGCCCGGGTGCCTCATCGCCGGGCGCGTATGCTTCAGCAAAACCAGTTATTCGAATTCTGAGTCCGGTGCGGCGCCTTGCGCCGACCGCTACTGCAGCAGTGGGAACAGCGAGGTCATCATGAGCACAGTACTCCAGAGCAAACCGGTTGCCGCCGACAATCTGGCCGAGAAGCTGGGTTTTCAGCAGAAGCTTCAAACGGTTACCAACAAGATCCATGCGACAAAGAACATCGACGAGATCATCCTCGAGCTGTCGCAGGAGCTCTGCAACCTGTTCAACGCGGATCGGCTGACGATCTACCTGCTCAGCGAAGACAAAGGTTCGATCATTTCCAAGGTCAAGACCGGCCTTAATTCTTTCAAGGACATCAAGCTCCCGATCAACGAGCAGTCGATCGCAGGTTTTGTGGCCACGAACAAGCGGGTGGTCAACATCCGCGACGTATATGATGACGTTGAACTCAAGTCTTATAGCGCCCAGCTCAACTTCCTGAAGGCGGTTGACGCGAAGACCGGCTATCGCACCAAGCAGATGCTTGTGGCGCCGGTCCTTGAAGTAAAGACCAAAGAACTGGTCGGTGTTGTCCAGATCATCAACAACAAGTCGGGTCAGCCCTTCCCCGCGATGATGGAGGAAGGCGTCGTTTCCCTGACTGAAACGCTGTCAATTGCGTTCCGCCAGCGCCAGGGTCCGATGATGCAGGTGCGCAGCAAGTATGACGCGCTGGTGACCAACGCCGTCATATCCGGCGAAGAACTTGAGCTTGCCCAGCGTTCGGCGCGCCGAAAGAACCTTGATGTGGAAGTGGTGTTGACTGATGAGTTCCAGGTCAAGTTGCCGGCCCTTGGAGATGCGCTGGGCAGCTACTTCGGTGTTCCCTACGAGCCATTCAAGCAGGACCGCATCAAGTCACCCGACCTGATGAGAAACATGAACCGCGAGTTCTGCCAGACCAACCAGTGGGTCCCGCTGGAGGAGGTCAAGGAAGGGATCATTGTTGTTACCACCGATCCGGAGCGCGTCAAGGCTTCGCGGATGGTCAATAACGTATATCCCAAGAACAAAATCGTATTTCGCGTCACCACCAACAAGGAGTTCGCCAGTACGCTCGACCTGATGTTCGGCGGCTCCACCGGGCTGGAAGATTCGGGCAACATCGATGATCTGCTGGGCACGCTGGATGATGAGGCGGAGGGCGAAGCCGCGGGTGCTGATGATGTCGTATCAGCCGCAGCCGACAACGAACTGGTCAAGCTGGTCAACAAAGTCATTATCGATGCCTATCAGCAAGGGGCGTCGGATATCCACATCGAACCTTACCCGGGCAAAGCGAAGACCGAAATCCGTTTCCGCAAGGACGGGTCGCTGCAACCGTACATCCAGATCCCGGCCAGTTATCGCAGTGCGCTGGCAGCCCGCCTGAAGATCATGTGTGACCTTGATATTTCGGAGCGTCGTCGGCCACAGGACGGAAAGATCAAATTCAAAAAATTCGGTCCGCTGGACATCGAATTGCGGGTGGCGACGATTCCTTCCGCCGGTGGTGTCGAAGACATTGTCATGCGGATTCTGGCGGCCGGTGAACCCATTCCGCTCGATAAGCTCGGGCTCACCAAATACAACCTCGAAACTCTGAAAGAGGTCGTGTCCAAGCCGTATGGCCTGTTTTTCGTTTGCGGTCCTACCGGTTCGGGCAAAACCACCACGCTGCACTCGGTCCTGGGTTACCTGAATACATCGGATACCAAGATCTGGACCGCAGAGGACCCGGTCGAGATTACCCAGAAGGGTCTGCGCCAGGTGCAAATGAATCCCAAGGCCGGGATGACTTTTGCGGTGGCGATGAAGGCCTTCCTCCGTGCTGATCCGGACATCATCATGGTTGGCGAGATGCGTGACAAGGAAACCGCCGGTACCGGCATTGAAGCATCCCTGACCGGTCACTTGGTGTTTGCCACCCTGCATACGAACAGCGCGCCGGAATCAATCATCCGTCTGTTGGACATGGGCATGGACCCGTTCAATTTTGCCGACGCGTTGCTGGGCATTCTCGCGCAGCGTCTGGCCAAGCGTCTGTGCGGCAAATGCAAAAAGCCGCACGAGGCAACACCCGAGGAAATCCAGTCACTCGTTGTCGAATATGCGATGGAACTGAAGAACACCGAATCCTGGAAGAAGGATCCCAAGGCAGCTGAAGCGAAAATGCTGGAAGACTGGATCGCCAACTATGGCGGCGACAGCGGCAAACTGGTTATCCACGATCCGGTGGGTTGCGAGGTCTGCGGTGGCAGTGGTTACAAGGGCCGGGTCGGTCTGCATGAACTGCTGGTCGGCACCGATCCCTTGAAGAAAAACATCCAGGAACATGCACGGGTTGCGGAAATGGTCGCGACCGCGCTTGAGTACGGGATGCGCACCCTGAAGCAGGACGGTATTGAAAAGGTATTGATGGGCATCACCGACATGAAGCAGGTGCGTGCGGTCTGTATCAAGTAATCAGTCAACCCCCGCCACTTTGATGAACCGCATGCAAGCTCCTCCGGCGCAGAGCGACCTTACCCACCGTTTGGGTGAACTGCTGCGGATCGGCGTTGCGCTTTCCAAAGAGCGTGACATCAACCGGTTGCTCGAAGCGATCCTTATGGCCGCCAAGGACATTACCAATGCCGACGGCGGTACGCTCTACCGGATGACCGACGAGCAGGCGCTGCGCTTTGAGATCATGCGCAACGATTCCCTGGGGATCGCAATGGGCGGTACCAGCGGTGTCGAAATTCCCTTTTACCCGGTGAATCTGTTCGACAAGGACGGAAAGCCGGTGCTCAGCATGGTGGCTGCTTACGCCGTGCATCACGACCAGTCCGTCAATGTGGCCGACGCTTATACCGAAGCGGGATTTGATTTTTCGGGCACCAAGAATTTCGATAAAAAAACCGGTTACCGGTCGACGTCTTTTCTGACGGTACCGATGAAGAATCATGAGGGCGAGATCATCGGTGTGCTGCAACTGATCAACGCCAAAAACCGGAAAACCGGCGCTGTGGTTGCGTTTTCCGAAGAAGATCAGCAACTCGCCGAGTCCCTGGCCTCGCAGGCTGCAATTGCGCTGACCAACAGGCTGCTGATCAACCATCTGGAAACCCTGTTCGAGTCGTTCATCCAGATGATCAATGCTGCAATCGACGACAAGTCTCCTTACACCGGTGGTCATTGCGAACGCGTACCGACGTTGACGATGATGCTGGCCGAGGCGGTCAACAATTGCCAGATAGGTCCGCTCAAGGATTTTTCGATGAGCGACCGGGACCGCTACGAGCTCAAGATTGCCGGCCTCTTGCATGATTGCGGCAAGGTCACCACTCCCGTTCATGTGGTCGACAAGGCCACCAAGCTCCAGACCATTTACGACCGTATTGAACTCATAGATACACGCTTTGAGGTCATTCGGCGCGATGCGCAGCTTGCACTGCTGACTGGCTCCGCCAGCGAAGAGGCGACACGGGAGTTACTCAAAGACATGGAGGCTGATCGCGAGTTTCTGCGTCGCGCCAATATCGGCGGTGAGATGATGAGCGATGCGGACATCGCGCGAGTCAAAGCGATTTCGGCGCGTTACCGCTGGGGCAAGCCTGACGGCACAACTGCTGATTTTCTAAGCGCCGACGAAATTGAAAACCTGACGATCCGTGCAGGCACGCTGACCGCAGCGGAACGGCAGATCATCAATCACCACATTGAGGTCACGATCCAGATGCTGGAGTCGCTGCCGTGGCCAAAACACCTGAAGCACGTACCCGAGTATGCCGGTGGCCACCATGAGCGGATGGATGGCAAGGGTTATCCGCGAGGCCTTGTCCGGGATCAGATGTCGGTGCAAGCCCGTTGCATGGGCATTGCAGACATATTTGAGGCGCTCACCGCGAAGGATCGTCCCTACAAGAAGGGCAAGACTTTGACCGAGTCGTTGACGATACTCGGGAAATTCAAGCTTAACGGACACATCGACCCCGATTTGTTCGATGTGTTCATGTGGGGAAAGGTCTACGAAAAGTATGCCAAAGAGTTCCTCAGCCCGGAGCAGATTGACGTCGTCGATGTGACCGGGATACCCGGATATCATCCGCCGCCAAAGTGACAAGTTTGGTCACTCATTGACGCGAACGCGGTGACAGCAAAATTTACCAAGCGTGATTAAAAGGGTATTGATGGTTTCCAAGGCATCCTTTGTGACGGATTTCACACCCCGATCCAGAATGCCCCTTGATCAAAAAAACATTAAAAAACATATAGTTAAATAGATAAATCGCGGCATGTTGCTGCGATGCTGGTTGTTAAGCCTTGATGGTACATGTCTTGCTTATAAGGTGAGGCAGCAGAGAACACCTGCTGGACTTCATCCAACTTATTGGGAGCTACCATGAGCAAAATGCAAAAAGGTTTTACGCTGATTGAACTGATGATCGTCGTTGCGATTATCGGTATTCTGGCTGCAATCGCTATCCCGCAGTATCAGGACTACATCACCCGCGCAAAATGGCAGGACAACCTGTCGCGCGTTCAGGCTTACAAAACCGGCATTGCCGAGTGTATGCAAAACAATAACGGCGATCTGACGCTGTGCGATACCGAAGCTGAAGTTGGCCTGACTCTTCCCACGGCTACCCCGACTCTGGCCAGCGTGACGCAGACGGCTACTACGGGTGCATTGGTTATCACTGGTACCGCTTCAGTCGCAAGCTGCGTGGTGACCCTTTCGCCGAATCCGACCACCGGTTCAGTGGGCTGGTCGTATGTCAACTCCGGTACTGGCTGCAACAAGGCCAAAACCGGCGTGGGCACCTGATCGATTGTTTTGTTTCAAGAAAACCCCGGGGAACCGGGGTTTTTTTTCGCGTGTTGACTTTGTCTTGCGATAAATTGCGGAACAGTCTGCAGCAATCAATACCAATGCGCCGGTTGGAACATCAGTTGAACGTATGACATTTGAACGATTTAATACCGGGAGCCAGTTGTTCCGCACAGCCCCTTGGCTGACGCTTGCGGCGACCTATGTATTGCTGGCAACCAACGTTGATTTTGCGGCGGAATTGAGTTGGCATGACAGCCAGCGCCTTGCGCAAATTGTATTCCTTGCCTTGGTTTCAGTCGGAGTATTTGTGTCGGCGAGCGCTCGCCCCACGCTGGAGATCTGGACGCTGTTGCCGCGCTGGATCCGGTTCGCGGTAGGCGTCGCGCTCACGCTGGGCCTGGCGTCCGGTTTTCTGGCGATGTATCCGCGCTGGGCGTGGCTCGAGTGGTCTCATCTGGTTCTGGTCGGCATACTCACGATCGCTGTTGCTGCCGAATGTCGTTCACCCAATGCAGCGCGGGATCAAAGCCTGATTCTGGTTTTTTACGCAGTGGCGCTGATCTCGACGGTAAAAGCGGTA
>CAZHFZ010000002.1:10210-66254 GCA_964531455.1 uncultured Bordetella sp. | reverse complement strand
GGAAGAACCGGCGTGCAATGGTTGCGCTGGCAAATCGGCGCGCTGATTGGCGGCGCCGTTAGCTACGTTGTTTTCATTTTGTGGGTGCCAGGATTGTTTTCTCAGCCGATGTCACTCATGCATCGGGGTGCCGACATTCTTTCGCTGCGGGGGCGGGATGTAATTTGGCAGATTTGCCAAGAGCTGATTGCGCAGTATCCCTGGCTGGGAATCGGTCCGATGCACTATGCCAACCGGCTGAGTGATCTTGCGGCGCATCCGCACAATATGGTTCTGCAGCTCATGGTTGAGTGGGGGATTCCGGCAGCACTGCTGTTGTCGATTGTTTTTGCGTTTGGCGGTCTTGCGTATGCCCGGCATATCCGCCGCCTGACTGCGCTTCACGTTCCTGACCGGAATTCAATGATGATGGTTGCGCTGCTTGCGGCTATCACCGGCGCGGCAGCACAGGCGATGGTTGACGGCAACGTCGTCATGCCGGTCAGCCAGATATTGCTGGCGCTGCTGTGTGGATGGGCCATGGGTTCCGCACTGTCCGCTGCACCGGCCATTCCGGCTTCGGTTCGACGAAGCGGCGTCGCGTTCAAATGCTTTGTGCTCATTGCCGCATCGGGCCTTGCCTATGGCGTTGCGCCGGAATTGGGGCATTTGGCTGAACGCGAGCGCGCGCATCTGGTCAGTCACCACCCCGGCCCGAACCCCCGCCTGTTGCCGCGGTTCTGGCTCCAGGGCTGGATCGGCGAGTAGGGGTGAACAGACGCTATATCAGTCTGGAATGACCGGTGGACCCAGCGGGTATTCCCTGCCTCATACAGAAGCCAATTTGCTCCAGCGAGGCTTTTTTGGGTCTATGTTTCTGGCGGAACGATGCCTCGCCTTGATTGAATCAGGATTGCTGATGACCCGTCACTTCGTTCAACAATGTGATGGGTAAGGCAGGAGGTTGTGATGGCCAAGGCACAGAAACCGCTGCGGTTGTCCATGCGGTCCTGCTTTGCGTTCTGATTTTCGCGCTGCGTCGCTCAGTAGTTTCAGGTGCCAGCCATCACGGCAACTTCATCAGTCCGCTTGTCGTTTTTATTGTCGGTCCAGGTTACGGTTATTTTGTCGCCGATTTTTGCGCCTTTTACCCGAAGCCCGAGTAGCGGATCCCTTGAGACCGCTTGGCTCCATTGCGCATCAAGCACGGTCTTGCCGTTGTGTTGCACGATGACGCTTTGTATGAAGTGCATCGGTACAAGACCGCTTGCCGTCTTGCGAGTGCCCGTTTCCATGGGATGGCGCATCAGTATGCGCACGTCGGCGATGTCGCCCTGGAGCGTGGCGCGGATTTTCATCGGATCTGCCATGTTTTTCCTTTTCTGAGATCGAAACGTTTGCTGGCGGTGTTTGCCGGGTTAACCGCAACCACCGACAGTAACTTTGACTTCTTTGGCCGCGGTATGGAACTTGCCATCGGCTTTTACGATGACGCGCACATCCGTTGTTTGACCAATCTTCAGACGCGTTAAAACATAGCTTTCACTGCCGGGCATGATGTCGAAACTGGCGGCCAGGGGAAAAGGATTTTTTTCCACAATGATTGCGATGATTTGCGTATTCGGGATTCGGCTGGTGATCGCAACCTGAACCACTGCACCATTTTCTGCAATGTCCGGTGCGGTAATGATGATGTCTTTGCTTTCGATCAGGTTGCCTGCCCCCAATCCTTTCATTGCTTCTGCACTTGCTTTAGCTTCAAAGGCCGTTTTGTTCCAGGGGGCGGCCCAGACTGCTCCCGTTTTCAGCAACCCCGCGGCTGCCGCGACAAACATGGTTGCGGCGCTCGAGGTGAACTGGAGAAAAGTGCGGCGCTGACGGTTCATCGGAAACTCTCCTGTCGTGTCAAAGTAGGCGCAATCATCAGGCGGGCAAACGCTTTTTGAAGGCAGCGCACACAGCAGAAAACCAGCTGAATTATGGCGTTGTATTAAAGGCGTTTGATGCTAGCCAACCCCATTGGCCTTGTCTACCAACCGGCAATTGGGCATTTTCCGGGACCAATCTCCGTCAGCCATCAGCGCGAAGCAGTTCTGGAAGAAAAACTAAGGTTTCGCCAGCCAGTGTCCGGATTTACCGCCTCGTTTTTCTTCGAGTCCCAGCGACTCGATGCGTATTCCACGATCCACGGCCTTGCACATGTCGTAGATGGTAAGCAGCGCTATGCTGGCTGCAGTCAGGGCTTCCATTTCGACGCCGGTCCGCCCCAGCGTTTCGGCGGTGGCCACGCAGGTCACCGCATGATTCCGACGCGAGATGCGGAATTCAAGCTCCACCCGGGTCAAGGCCAGCGGATGGCATAACGGTATTAACGTAGATGTTTGCTTTGCAGCTTGTATGCCGGCGATTCGGGCAACGCCGAGCACATCGCCCTTTTTGGCTGATCCGGCGATGATGTGGCGCAGTGTTGCAGGCTGCATGACGATACGTCCACTGGCGCGTGCGAGCCGCAGTGTTTCGGCTTTGCCGGAGACATCAACCATCCAGGCCTGCCCGTGTGTGTCGAAATGCGTTAAGTTTGGTGTAACGGATTGTTTTTTCATTGGGAACTCCTGACTGACGGATTTATCATAGCATCATGATCCAGCGCCTTATCGTGATATTGATCCTGCTCTGTGTGCCCCGTGTGCTGGCTCAGGCACTGCCCGAGCTCGGCGATGTTTCAGGCGCTACGATTTCTCCGGCCGACGAGCGGCGGCTGGGCGAACGCATCATGCGCGATATCCGCCGTGACCCCGCTTACCTCGATGATCCCGAAGTGGCTGATTACGTCAACAGTCTGGGTACCAGGCTGACGGCCCGGAGTGATGCCGCCAGGCAGGAGTTCGAGTTTTTCGTTGTGCGCGATCCGCAGATCAATGCCTTCGCGTTGCCCGGGGGGTTCATCGGAATCCATAGCGGATTGCTGCTTGCGGCGCAAAGCGAATCCGAAGTCGCAGGTGTTGTGGCCCATGAGATCGCGCACGTTACGCAACGCCACATTGCGCGCATGATCAGCCAGCAGGGCCAGAGTCAGTTGATGTCGCTTGCCGCAATGGCTGTAGCGATACTCGCCGCGCGGTCCAATTCCCAAGTGGCCGAAGCGGCGATGGCCTTCGGTCAGGCCGGCGTGATGCAAAGTCAGCTCAACTTTTCCCGCGATAACGAGCGTGAGGCCGATCGTGTGGGTGTGCAGATTCTGGAGAGCGCCGGATTTGATCCGCGCGGCATGGCGGCGTTTTTTGAGCGTCTGCAGCGGGCAACCCGGGTCTATGAGGGGGGCGCTCCTGCATACCTGCGCACGCACCCGCTGACTTTCGAGCGTATCGGCGACATTCAGGGACGTGTCGAAAAAATGCCTTATCGGCAGATTCCTGACACCCTTGAATTCCAGTTGATCCGTGCCAAGCTGCGTGCTGAAAACGATAGTCCGCGCGAGGCTGTCGCTTTTTTCGAATCCAGTCTGGGGGAACGGAAATTCCTGTCGGAGACGGCCACCCGTTACGGACTCGTTGTAAGTCTGGTTCGCGCCCGCGACTATGCCCGTGCAAAGCTCGAGCTTGTGCCTTTGAGAAAAACGGCCAGCCCCATCATCGAGAGCCTGGCCTGTCGAATTTCCGATGCTGCGGGAGACGCCTCCGAGGCGCTGGCCTGCTATCAGGCTGCACGGAAAACCTATCCCAACCAGCGCGCACTGTTTTTCGGTCAAGTTGAGCAATTGCTGCGCCTCAATCAACCGGCAGAAGCGTTGCAGCTCATAGATGCACGCTTGCAGCTTCAGCCGGATGAGGGGCGTCTTTACCAGTTGCAGGCGCAGGCCTATGCGGCGCAAGGCAATCGCCTGTTGCAGCACCGGGCACAGGGCGAGGCGTTTGCCCGTTCAGGCCAGTTGGGCGCTGCGATGGAGCAGTTTCAGTTGGCCTTGAAGAGCGGCCAGGGCGATTTTTATCAAATGTCCGCAATCGAGGCCCGATTGCGCGAACTGCGTCGTGCAGTGGCTGAGCAGGAGCGCAAGCGCTGAGAGCAGAGCAGCAGCGCCCGTTTGGTGGTATTTTTTGCCCATGAGTGATCCTCGCGAATCCGGACAGGCGCAGGGTCCGGCGCCTGATGAGGCACGCCGGATCGGCAAGTATGTAATCTTCGGTGAGCTCGGGCGTGGCGCAACAAGCGTGGTTTACAAGGCTTATGATCCTTTTCAGGACAGGGAAGTCGCTTTAAAGGTTGTTTATCCCGAAGTCCTCGGAGATGACGAGCAGGGCAGGCGCTATCGCAAGCTCTTTGTCACCGAAGCATCGCTTGCCGGGAAACTGGCGCACCCCCACATCGTTGCCATTTACGATGCCGTCGCGGAAGACTCGGCGAGTTACATCGTGATGGAGTATGTGAACGGATCAACCCTTGAGCGTTATACCCAGATTGAACACCTGCTGCCGCTGCCGCGGGTGCTTGAGATCATCTACAAGTGCGCCAGAGCGCTGGATTACGCCGCCCGTGAGGGTGTCATTCATCGTGACATCAAACCCGCGAATATCCTGCTGTCCGGAGAGGCCGACATCAAGATCTCCGATTTCGGCGCGGCGCTGAACACAACGAGTGATACCACGCAAATTTCCGGCATTGGATCGCCGGCGTATATGTCGCCGGAGCAGGTGCGTGAACAGCCGCTGACCTACCAGACGGATATTTTTTCGCTGGGCGTGGTTTTTTATCAGATGCTGACCGGGCGGTTGCCGTTTATCGGCACCAACAATTACAGCATCATTTACCAGATCATCAACGTGGAGCCGCCGCCTCCCAGCCGTTTTCGCGCAGAGCTGTCCTCGCGCATTGATGCCATAGTTCTGCGCATGCTCAGCAAGGGTACTGCGGAGCGTTATCAGACCTGGGGTGATCTTGCCGGCGATCTGGTTGAAGCGCTTGGCGGTTCACGTTCGAAGGCGCCGGACAGCATGCCGGAGGCTGAGAAATTCGATACCTTGCGCCGCCTCGAATTTTTCCGGGAATTCACGGATGTTGAGCTTTGGGAGGTGCTGCGGCTTGCGAAATGGCAGCGGCTACCCGCTTCTTCGGTGCTGATCCAGGAAGGGGATATTGGCTCGTCCTTTTTTATTCTCGCCGACGGTAATGTCGAGGTACGCAAGCAGGACAAGCTGCTCACGGTATTGAAGGCCGGCGAGTGTTTTGGCGAGATGGCCTATCTCGGCAAACACAAGTTCCAGCGTTCGGCCAGTGTTGTTGCGAACTCCGATGTGGTGGTCATCGAAATCCGTGCGGAGACCCTGCCGCGAGCCTCGGAGCTGTGTCGTCATCATTTCAACGGGGCCTTCCTCGAACTGCTGGTCGACAGGCTTTCTGCGGCCAACCTGCGCCTGTCAAGGTTGCTGGCAGACAGCAACGTCAGCGTTTTCTAGGCTCTGCCGCCAGCAGCTATATAATCCGTTCCCGCGGTTCACGGATGCTTGGTGTCCGTAAGCCATGCCTTGAGATGCCACGGCACAGACCGTATATTGATATTTGCACCCGGATCATTTTTCAGAAAAGCGAGGTTCACAGATGCAGTTCGACAAGGAGCTAGACGCGCGCGGCCTGAACTGCCCGCTGCCCATCCTGCGTACCAAGAAGGCATTGACGGACATGACTTCCGGCCAGGTGTTGAAGATCATGGCGACAGATCCGGGGTCGGTGAAGGATTTTCAGGCTTTTGCAAGGCAGACCGGCAATGATCTCCTGTCCTCGGAGACTGTCGGGAAAGAGTTCACGTTTTTGATGAAGAAAAAATAATTCACAGCGTGCGCCGATGGCCATCGCCGCATCCAGCGGCTCAACGGGGAATCCATCAATGAAGCAAGCCGGACAGAAGACGGGGCGTCGTGCCTGGTTGCGCGGGGTTGCTGCCACCGCAATGGTTGCCGCGGGCATGTTCAAGCTGCGCGCCGCATTGGCGGCGGGTACCCTGCCGCCGGGTATCGCCCAGATCAAAGGCGATGTGCGCATCAACGGCAAACCGGCGGAGCGCGGGCAACGAATTGCGCCGGGCGATGTTGTGATTACCGGCAAGGGCGCTGAACTGGTGGTGGTTGTCGAGAAGGACGCTTTTCTGGTTCGCGCCGACAGCCGTGTCGAGTTCGGTTCGTCCGCTGCGCAGGGCGCGGTTACCGTATTGCGACTGGTGACAGGTGCCTTGCTTTCGGTGTTTGAGTCCGGTCGCCGGCGCGAGATTCGCACTGGAACGGCAACCATCGGCATTCGTGGCACCGGCATTTATGTCGAGGCCGAGGCGCGGCGCACTTATGCCTGCACCTGTTACGGCGAGGCGGTTCTGACCCCGGTGGATGAGCCGCAAGCCGCAGAAACGGTGCGTACAAAACAGCATGACCAGCCGCGCTACATTTACGGCAAGGGTATGCCGCGCATGCTCGAGGTGGCGCCTGTCGTAAACCATACCGACCTTGAACTGCAGATGCTGGAAGCGCTCGTGGGTCGCCGGTTGCCGTTTGAGCCCCGGCTGTACTGAGCGATCGTGCTGGCAGCTTAGGCGGCTTTTCAGGGGCGCCCCGGGTTTCGATTGAAACCCGAGGCCAGTTGCCGCAAACCGCGCCACAGCCTGGGCAGCAGCCATGCGGCAATCAACATGAATAGCGCCAGCAAACCGAGGAACACCAGCGGATATTTGAGCAGGGTCCACAGTGCTGCAACGGTCGCGACATCTTCGGTCAACGACGCGGCCCAGTTACTGAATGGTTCCGGAGACAGGTTGATCAGCGCTCGACTGCCGGCTTTGGTGAAATGCGCGCCAGCTGCAACGGTGCCGCCGAGCAGGCCGGCCGCCAGTGCAAGCCCGGGGTCGCTGTCCATGACCGCTGCAGCGGCCAGGAGCGCGCCGCCGGGAATGCGGATGAAGGTATGCACGGCATCCCACAGCGAATCCACGCCGGGAATTTTGTCAGCAAGAAATTCTGTGATGCATAGCAGTCCGGATACCGCGATGACCCATGGATGCGCCAGCACCTCAAGGCTGGCCGGAAGCATGTGCAGTCCGCTGCGATGCAGGATGCCCAGCAGAAACAGCACCGCGTAGAAGCGTATTCCGCTGGTCCAGCCCAGTCCGGTAATCAATGCCAGTGACAGCGGATCCATGGATGCATTATTTAACTATTTGATTTATTTGATATTTCCAGCTTTTCATAAATCGGGCGCAAATGTGCACGCAATGCAGGCAAGCGCCTCCATAGCACCAGCGCCGCTGCGGTGCAGAAGCAACCACCGATGGCCAGTGTGGCCGGTGCGCCGATCGCGGAGGCCAGCGCACCGCCCGCCAGACTGCCCAGCGGATACATGCCCAGGAAAGCCATAGAGAATATCCCCATCACACGACCGCGCATGCGGTCGTCGACGATGGTCTGGATCATTGTGCTGACCGACATGCCGTTGACGACGATGCCAAAGCCGGTGAACGCAATGGCCAGCAGCGACAACGGCAACCAGGGCGATAACGCAAATACAATGACGCTGATTCCTGCGGCCAGCGAGGCAAACAATACCCATCGCGTCAGACCACGTACGTCCCGGCGTGAAGCGAGCGCCAGCATGCCAACTACGCCGCCACAACCCGCTGCAGCCATCAGGAAGCCAAGGAGGGTTGCATCACCTTTGAAAACTTCTGCTGCAAATATCGGCATCAGCGTCTGGTAGGGTGTAACCATGAAGCTGATGGTTGCAACCATGGGTAAAAGCCAGCGCACCGGAATGAGTTCCCACGCGTATTGAATGCCGTCACGCAGTTGCTGCCACGGTGATGCGGTTGCCTTGGAGATTATTTGCGGCGCAACGGTCATCAAGACGACCGTGCTGACGATGATTACCTTGCTCAGCGTATTGACGACAAAGCAGAAGGCCTCGGTTGATATCGCCAACAGCACACCGGCAACGGTCGGTCCGATCATCCTGCCGATACTCTGCATCAGCGCATTCATCGCAATGGCGCTGGGCAGGTCTTCCCGCGGCACCAGTCCGGTGGTGAAGGTCAGCCGGATCGGCGTATCAATGGCGTTGATGATGCCGGCAAGCAAGGCCATGACTACCACATGCCAGACCTCGATCATCCCGCTGTAACCGAGTATGGCCAGTACCAGCGGCGGGACCGCCGACAGCGCCTGGGTGATCAGCAGCAGGCGGTGGCGGTTGAACCGGTCCGCCCAAAGACCGCCGAAGGGCGCCAGCACCAGTATTGCGATCTGCCCGGCAAATCCGGTAACCCCGAGCAGCCAGGCTGATTCGGTCATTCGGTAGACCAGCCAGGCCATGGCGATCTGCTGTACCCAGTTGCCGATGATCGACAGGGTCTGACCAAAGAAGAACAGCTGGTAATTGCGATGACGCAGTGCGCGCAGCGTGTGTTTGAAGTCCATGGTGCTGCAGGCAGCGCGCAGTCTGCGCGCGATCAGCTGCCGAGCTTGGCGAGCTGCGCGCGCATCTGCTCCAGAGTCGCCGAGAAGCGCGCGAGACGCTCCTGCTCCTGGGCTACCACCAGCGGTGGTGCCTTGGCTACAAAACTCTCGTTGGCAAGTTTGGCGCGCGCTTTTGTTGTTTCCGTATCAAGCCGGGTAATTTCCTTGGCCAGTCGCTCGCGCTCGGCAGCCACGTTGATTTCCACTTTAAGCATCAACTTGAAATCGCCGACGATCGATACCGGTGCATCTTCCGCAGGCAGTTCGTTGACGACCAGCACCTCCGAGAGGCGCGCCAGCGACATCAGGTGTGGAGCGCAGGCACGTAACTGGGCGGCATCCCCTTGGGCCAGCAGCGGCAGTTTTTGCGACGGCGCGATATTCATTTCTCCGCGCAACGTACGGCAGGCCGAGACCAGTTGTTTCAGCAGATCGATGTCGCCTTCGGCAGCAACATCGATTTTTGACGGTTCGGCCTGCGGGTATTTCTGCAGCATGATGCTGTCGCCGCTTTTGCCGGCCAGCGGTGCTACGGTCTGCCACAGTTCTTCAGTGATGAATGGAATTACCGGATGGGCCAGGCGCAGTATTGTTTCCAGAACTCGTACCAGTGTACGGCGAGTGCCGCGGCATTGCGCTTCGTTGCCGTTGGCGAGCTGTACCTTGGCAAGTTCGAGGTACCAGTCGCAGTATTCGTCCCACACCAGTTCATAGATGGTGCGGGCAAGATTGTCGAAGCGGTAGTCGGCGTAGGCCTGCTGCGCTTCGGTTTCGGCGCGTTGCAGCCGGCTGATCAGCCAGCGGTCGGCCACCGAGAGTTCGACCGGCGCTGCCGCGTCAAGTCCGGTGTCCTTG
This sequence comes from uncultured Bordetella sp., assembly GCA_964531455.1. GTDB lineage: Bacteria > Pseudomonadota > Gammaproteobacteria > Burkholderiales > SG8-41. The sequence goes on along the minus strand of CAZHFZ010000002.1, from coordinate 56,934 downwards.
CCGTCGCAATTCATCAGCACGAAACGTGTGGCGTTCCACAGTTTGTTGCAGAAATTGCGGTAACCCTCGCAGCGTTTCTGGTCGAACTTGATGTCGCGGCCGAGGCTGGCAAGGCTGGCGAACGTGAAACGGACGGCGTCAGTGCCGTAGGCCGGAATGCCTTCGGGAAATTCCGCGCGAGTGCGTTTGGCGATGGCTTCTGCCTGTTTCGGATTCATCAGGCCGGAAGTGCGCTTGGCGACCAGTGATTCGATGTCGATACCATCAATCAGATCAAGCGGGTCCAGCGTGTTGCCCTTGGATTTGGACATCTTCTGACCTTCGGCATCGCGCACCAGGCCGTGCACATAGACATGCTTGAACGGTACTTTCCCGGTCATGTACTTGGTGATCATCACCATGCGCGCGACCCAGAAAAAGATGATGTCAAAGCCGGTGACCAGAACAGAAGACGGCAGGTAGCGGTCGAGTGCCGGGTTGGATTTCTCCGGCCATTCCGGTGTCCAGTCCAGTGTGGAGAAGCACCACAACTGCGACGAAAACCAAGTGTCGAGCACGTCCGGATCCTGCTTCAGCGCCTTACCGCCGGCAAGGGTCTTTGCCTCGGCCTCGTCATGTGCAACGTAGATGTTGCCTGCTTCATCATGCCAGGCCGGCACGCGATGGCCCCACCAAAGCTGGCGCGAGATACACCAGTCCTGGATGTTGTTGAGCCAGTGGTTGTAAGTGTTGACCCACTGCTCGGGGAACAGCTTCACTTCCCCGGTGGCGACGGCATCCAGTCCCAGTTTCGCCAGCGGCTCCATCTTGACGAACCACTGGCTGGTCAGCATCGGCTCGATGACAACACCGGTGCGATCGCCTCGTGGTACCACCATGCGGTGCGGTTTTTCCGATTCCAGCAGGCCGTGTGCCTTGAGGTCGGCAATGATGGCCTCGCGCGCGACGTAACGATCCAGCCCGCGGTATTTTTCCGGAGCGCTGTCGTTGACGGTGGCGTCGAGCGTGAAGATATTCAGTTGCGGCAGATTGTGACGTTGGCCGACCTGATAGTCATTGAAGTCATGTGCTGGCGTGATCTTCACGCAGCCAGTTCCGAACGCCTTGTCGACGTATTCGTCGGCGATCACCGGGATCGTGCGTCCGGTCAGCGGCAGGATGACCTGGCGGCCCACGAGGCTGCGGTAACGTTCGTCATCAGGGTGGACGGCGATTGCAGCATCGCCGAGCAAGGTTTCAGGGCGCGTGGTGGCAACCGTCAGATGGCCGCTGCCATCCGCCAGCGGATAACGGATCTGCCACAACTTGCCGTCTTCTTCTTCCGACTGGACTTCAAGGTCGGAGATGACGGTGTGCAGTACCGGATCCCAGTTCGACAGGCGTACGCCACGATAAATGAGGCCGTCTCGATACAATTTGACGAAGGTGTGGGTGACGAGTTTGGCCAGTGGCTCGTCCATCGTGAAGCGTTCGCGATCCCAGTCGCAAGAGGCGCCGAGCCGCCGCATCTGACGGGTGATTGTCGAGCCGGACTGTTCTTTCCACTCCCAGACTTTGCGAATGAATTCCTCGCGCCCGAGCGCGTTGCGCGACTCGCCCTGTTGCTCAAGCTGGCGCGTGACTACCATTTCGGTGGCGATGCCGGCGTGATCGGTGCCAGGTTGCCAAAGCGTGTTGCTGCCATTCATGCGATGGTAACGCGTCAGCCCGTCCATGATGGTCTGGTTGAACGCGTGCCCCATGTGCAGCACGCCGGTGACATTCGGTGGCGGCAGTTGAATGCAGTAAGAGTCTTTTTTCTCCGGGTCTGTGCCAGCCTTGAAATAACCGTTTTTTTCCCAGGTCGGGTACCAGCGCGACTCGATGGCCGCGGGTTCGAAGCTTTTTGGAAGTTCCATTTTTGGTGCCGGGGGAGGCGCTGCTGAGGAGGGCGGCATTATACCGGAGGGTTGTACGCTTTCCGGCGCCGGGGCCACAGGCTGGAGTTGAATTTGTTTGAGCTGTGCCTGCAGCGTTTCAGCAACCGAGGTACGCACCATTTCAGCAATGCCGGACTGCAATTCACTGGTTACACGGGACAACGCCTGCTCCAGCGCGGCACCAATTTCCGGCAGGTAACGGTCTCGCACGACCCCTGCAATCTGGTCATCAAGGCCGCGCTTCAGTTTGAGGTAAACGGCATGTTCGATGTTCTGTGCCTGCACGCGCGACACCACCTCGCCGCCTTCGGTCTGTGGGGGGGGCGCCTGTTGCGGCACCGGTTCCTGCCTGGGAAGAATTTCCCCTTCCATGACGATATCGGTCAGAACCGGAATCTCGCTCCCTGCGACGATTCGTGAAGGTTCAGGGGGCGCCGGTTTGCGGTGGCGCTGCAGTAACGCATCCGCGCGGCTGAGCACATCCCGGGCACTGTCGTCTGGTGTGTTCGGATCGGACATTGTGGGCGGATGGATTATCCAGCCTGCCGGCCGGAGAGGTCGTGTGTGTTGATTTCGTAACCGCGGTCCCGGTAGAACTTGTATCTTGCGCGGGCCTCGCTGCGATCGGCATCTTCGGTGCAGACGATTTCGGCCAGTCGCTGGAACCGGCTGAAACAGGCCGGCCATTCGCTGTGCAGATTGATCAGCACTTCGTCATGCAACGGGTTGTCGCCGGAGGTATCGATCAGTACCGGTGTAACTGCTGAGAGCGGGTCGTCTGCCCGGCAATGCGGCAGAAAACCTGTCGCGGGCACGCTCCACAGCATGCGGTCAAGGCGGGAGGCCGTGTCGCGGTCTGGACAGAACAGGGTCACACGCAGGCCGCGGCTGCGCGCTTTTGCGGTCAGCCGGCATGCGGTCTGCAGTTTGTCCTCGACCTGCGTGTAGAAGTCGATCTGCGTCATTTGCCTTGGTGTTTCAGCGTTTGGCGGCGCGGTTCACCAGGAACTGCGTCAGCAGCGGTACCGGACGTCCGGTGGAGCCTTTCTCTTTGCCTGATTTCCATGCGGTGCCGGCAACGTCCAGATGTGCCCATTTGTATTGCTTGGTAAACCGCGAAAGGAAGCAGGCTGCAGTCACCGCACCAGCAGGGCGGCCGCCGATGTTGGCAAAGTCGGCAAAATTGCTGCGCAGCTGGTCCTGGTATTCGTCGTGCAGCGGCAGGTGCCAGGCACCGTCGCCAGCGTGATCGCCTGCAGTCAATACCTCGCGCGCAAGCGGATCATCGTTGGCGAACAGCCCGCTGACAACATGGCCCAGAGCGATGACACAGGCTCCCGTGAGTGTGGCGATGTCGATGACCGCGGCCGGATCAAATCGTTCGGCGTAAGTCAGCGCGTCGCAGAGGATCAGGCGGCCCTCGGCATCGGTGTTGAGGATCTCGACGGTCTGTCCGGACATGCTGGTGACGATGTCGCCAGGTTTAGTGGCTCGCCCGCCAGGCATGTTTTCCGTCGCCGGGATGATGCCGACAACATTAACCGGCAGCTTCATCTCGGCAACAGCCTTGAGCGTACCCAGCACGCTGCCTGCGCCGCTCATGTCGTACTTCATCTCGTCCATTTCCGGCGCGGGTTTAAGAGAGATGCCGCCAGTGTCGAAGGTCACACCCTTGCCGACCAGAACAACCGGTTTCTGGTTTTTGGCGCCTGTGCGATATTCAAGAACAATCAGCTTTGGCGGCTGGCTGCTACCGGCGGCAACCGAGAGCAGGGTGTTCATGCCGAGTTTCTCCATGTCGGCCTGCTCAAGCACCTGTACTTTCATCCTGTAATGCTTGGCAAGCTTGCGTGCCTGTTCGGCGAGGTATGCGGGCGTACAGATATTTCCGGGCAGATTGCCCAAGTCGCGTGCCAGGCTGATGCCGTGGGCCAATGCCAGACCCTGAGCCAAGCCGCGGGCCGCACGTTTTTCGTCGCTTTTTGTAACGGCGAGTACTATCCGGCGCAACGCTGATGCGTTTTTTGCTGGTGCGCTTTTCATCTGTTCGAAACGATAAGTGGCTTCGCGCGCTGCGCGCGCAGTCTGCATGACGCGCCACTCCACGTCGCGATGCCCGACTGAAAGCTCTGTGAAATGCAGTTCGGCGTCGGTGGCCCCGGTTCGTGCCAGCATTTCAATAGCCGCACCGATGCATCGGCGGAATTGTTTTTCCGTGAATCCGGATTTCGGGCCCAGCCCCAGCAGTAATACTCGTGTGCAGGCGACTCCCGGCACATCGTGCAGCAAAAGTGTGCTGCCGATGCTGCCATTCATGTCACCACGTTCTATCACGCGGCGCAGATAGCCTTTTGTTGCCTTGTCGATTATGGCGGCGGCTTCACTCATTTTTCCGTCGGCATATACGCCAACAACGGCACAGCCGCTGGCGTTAAGTCCCGGAACCAGGGGTTTTATGCTAAATTCCACGCGTCGACTCCTCTGCGCATTACGAGCTTGTCAAAAATATGATTGGCGGTCGTGCAATGCGAATCCGGAAGCTGGGTGCCGGCCTTCAGGTCGAAGCTGAAATGAGGCAGGGTATCCAGCGCACCGCCGGTTTCCGGCATCGCTCATTGATTATCTGCGGGTTCCTTTCAAAAAGCAAAATGCCGGCATGATTTTCCGGTCTTCACTGCTCCGCGAGCTGGCCACGTCTGCCATTGCGACTTTTCTGGTTTTGCTTGGCATATCGATCACCACGCAACTGGTGCGTCTTCTCGGTCAGGCCGCGAGTGGACAGATCACTTCCACCGGGGTCGTGTCATTGCTGGGCTTCACCCTTGTCGGTTATCTGCCGATTCTGCTTTCGGTGACCCTCTTTATCGCGGTGTTGATGACTTTGACCAGAAGTTATCGTGATTCCGAGATGGTCGTGTGGTTTTCCAGCGGACAGGGACTTACTCAATGGGTTCGGCCGGTGCTGACTTTTGCGCTGCCGCTGGTGCTGACAATTGCCACACTGTCCCTGCTGCTTTCTCCTTGGGCGGTTGAAAAAGCCGAAGAGTTTCGACGGCAGATGGATAGTCGGGATGACGTTGCGCAGGTGACGCCCGGAGTGTTTCACGAGTCAAAACGCGCTGATCGCGTGTACCTCGTTGAGGAGGTTTCGGGGAAAACAAACCTCGTTGCAAACGTGTTTGTCAGCTCCACCCAGCATGGCAAACTCGGTGTCATGGTGGCGCAGAGCGGTTTTCAAGAGACCGCTGAAAACGGTGATCGTTTTCTGGTTCTGCAGAATGGCCGTCGCTACGAGGGTGATCCCGGCGCTCCGGATTACAAGATTTTCGAGTTCGAACGTTATGCCATGCGCATCGAGTCCGCAGACCCTGCTGCCCGTGCCCCGACGACCAAAACGATGTCGACACTGGATCTGCTGAGGGATCCGTCATCGCGCAATCTTGGCGAGCTGTCGTGGCGCGTCGGCCTCCCGGCGAGCGCGCTGATCCTGTGCCTTCTGGCGATCCCGCTTTCTTTCGTCAATCCGCGCGCGGGTCGTTCGATGAATATCGTTCTGGCCATTCTGGTCTACATGGTTTACAGCAATCTGCTGTCGATCATGCAGGCAACCATTGCGCAAGACCGAATCAACGTTTTTGCCGGCATGTGGGGTGTTCATGCAGGGATGCTGGTGTTGTTGACACTGATGTTTTATCGCAGGCTGTCAGTGTTTTCATTCTGGCGGTTGCTGAAATGAGAACCCTGCGCCGCTATGTGGCCCGCGAAATCACTGTTTCGACGGCACTGGTTTTTTTATCCCTGTTGTTGTTGTTCGCCTTTTTTGACCTGGTTGAGCAAATGAAGGATCTCGGCCGCGGCGGTTACCAGTTGCGCCATATCCTGCTCCATGTGTTGTTGTCGTCGCCAAATCATGTTTATGAATTGTTCCCGATTGCCGCTCTGATCGGGACCCTTTTTACGCTTGCGCAGTTCGTGGCGAGTTCCGAGTACACCGTGATGCGTGCCTCAGGTGTTTCGCTGCAGCGCATGGTCGGCGCTTTGACCGTGGTCGGCGCAATGTTCGGCATACTGACTTTCACGATAGGTGAGTTCGTGGCGCCGCCGGCAGAGCAGTTCGCGCAGCGCCTGCGATCCCAGGCCATATCGGGCATTGTCGCGCAGGAGTTCAGATCAGGCTTGTGGATCAAGGACGGCACTTCGTTTGTCAATGTGCTTGAGGTGACACCGACCGGCAGCCTGAAAGGCCTGCGAATCTACGAGTTTGACAGTGATTACCGTTTGCGCGTGCTGAGACGGGCGGAAGGTGCAGAGTACGAGGGTAACAACCAATGGCTGCTTGCGAATGTCGCGCAAACCAATTTTGACCAGCTCACGACCCGTGTCAGCTTTCGTGATTTCGTGCAGTGGCAATCAGTTCTTGAACCCGGGCTGCTTAACGTCTTGCTCGTCAAGCCGGAAAAAATGTCTGCCTGGAGCCTTTATTCCTACTCTCAGCACTTGAAGGAGAACCGGCAAAAGGCATTGCGATATGAGATTGCACTTTGGACCAAGCTGCTTTACCCCATTGCAGTGCTGGTGATGATGATCCTGGCTTTGCCGTTCGCCTATTTTCAGAGCCGGCAGGGCGGGGTTGGCGCCAAGATTTTCGCCGGCATCATGATTGGGCTCGCATTCCATTTTCTGAATCGACTTCTTGGCCATCTCGGATTGCTGAACGACTGGCCGCCATTTGCAAGCGCTGTGGCCCCCACTTTGCTGTTTCTCGGCCTCGCTGTCGGGATGATGTGGTGGCAGGAGCGGCGCTGACGCTTACTTCGGGTGGTCTGTTGTTGCAACTGTAACGAGTCGTGTGCCGGCAAGCCGGTCGTGCAGAAACTGCTGGTCGCGGTCCAGAAGCGCCCAAAGTATTGATATACCCAACGTGAGATAACCGATCGTCGCCAGCCCCATGCGCAGCAGCGCCCGGTTCAGCGAAAGGCGGTTACCGGATTTGGTTTGCAGCCGGATGCGCCAGGTTTTCATGGGCAAAGTTTGGCCACGACCGCACCACTGGATGGCGAAATATCCTGCACAAATTACGGTTACGACCAGCCGTGTCAGCTCCCGCGCTTCTGACCATCCAGCCGCTTGCGCTATCCAGGTTGCAAGGCCACCCGCCATCAGTACGATGGCTGTGAGGAGGAGCGCTTCGTAGATCAGACACAGAACACGGCGACCGAGGCCGGCCGTTTCGGGGAGGCGTGTCACTGCCTCTCGACAGCGGCGGCTGGCCCGGGAGCAGGCGTAATGGGGTCGCCTACGGGGGGGTCAAACTGCGTCTCTGGCTGCGCGAGTGACTTGCGGTAGGCGTCCCATTGTTTCGCCATATCGCGACGCTGTGAGGGATTCAGTTTTTTCAGCCCCAGATATTTTTCGCGTGCTTCCTGACGCTGTGCAGGAGTCAGTGCGGCCCACTCTTTCATCCGCTGTTGCAGGCGTTCCTGCTCAGCCGTCTTCATTTTTGGGTAACGGTTGGCAATGCTGACCCATTTCTTGCGCTGGGCGGCATCCAGTTCATTCCATTCCGGAGCCAGTGGTGCCAGCACCTGCTGTTGTGCAGGAGCCAGTTCTGACCACGCCGGGCGAATGGGTTTAGAGGCTGTTTTGGACGGCTGTGCGGCGATGGCGGGCAGCGCGAGGCATAGCCAAATAATCAGCGCGACTGCCGGTTTAGCCATGAATCGAAGCCTTTGTCGAGGTAGGCGTCGATCGGCAGATCGTCAGTCAGCAGGCGCGCATCGATATCGGCGAGTTCACCGCCCGACCCGTTGCTGCTTTGCCAAAAAACGATTCCGGCCAAGCCCAGAATCAGAACGGCCAACGACAACGCATACCGGGCGCCGGATGCCGGGCGTTCAAACACGTGAGATACAAATGCCCCTGCACCAGCCATTCCTGACACCGGCGCTTGCTGGTACTGTGCGAGCGCCTGCTCGCGGGCGGCAAGGAGACGCGCCGCGGTATCTTTGTCGATACTGAGCGAGCTGCGGTCAAGTTCGCGAACGATTCGCTGTGCAATTTCGCGTTCTTGGACGTTCATAGCTCAATTCCCTGTTTTTTAAGCAATATCGACAAAGCATGCGTAGCCCGGGAGCAATGCGTTTTCACGCTACCCTCCGAGCATCCCATGGCCTTTGCGGCTTCGGCGACATCTAATTCCTCCCAGTAACGCAACATGAAGGCCTGACGTTGACGCAATGGCAGTGTTTCTATCGCTTTTTCAATAATATCAAGGACTTGCTTTTGCTCTAGCTGTTCGGCCGGGCGCGAGGCGATTTTGGAGTCATTTTCGAACTCCATGGAATCCAGTGGATCGGAGTCTTCATCTGCGTCCGATCCGAACAGGGAGCCTAGAGGGGTAACCCAGGCTGAGCGGACTTTCTGGCGACGGAAGAAGTCGCGAATAGCATTTTGGAGAATCCGCTGGAAAAGCATCGGAAACTCGGTCGCTGGACGATCCGAGTATTTTTCCGACAGTTTGAGCATGGCCTCTTGAACGATATCAAGCGCAAGGTGTTCATCCCGAAGGGAAAACACCGCCTGCTTGAATGCTCTGCGCTCGACTTCGGCAAGGAAATCCGCGAGTTCCTTATAAGAGGCCAGTTGGATGCCTTTTTTTATGTTCCGACGCCTTTGTGGCGCGGCGGGGCCATGTAAAGCCCTTTAGTTCGCGGCATCTTAGCAAAACACCGGACGGAGGCAAGTTATCACTGCAAAGTTATTTGTAACTGCGCATCTATCCTGCTGTTTAAAGGGATATTTTGCTTGACCATGAGAGCGTGGGCCGGTAATGTTTCGGGTTTCCTTCTCGCAAGAAACCCGCTTAAAGCTTTCCAGCGTGCGCGGGTTAAAAATCATGCAATTGTCGGGTGCAGAGATCGTAGTGCGTTGCCTGCAGGAAGAAGGCATCGAGCATGTGTTCGGTTATCCGGGCGGTGCTGTGCTTTTCCTGTACGACGAACTGTTCAAGCAGGACAAGGTCAAGCACGTGCTGGTAAGGCATGAGCAGGCTGCTGTTCATGCGGCGGATGCCTATGCGCGGTCAACCGAAAAGGTTGGCGTTGCCCTGGTGACGTCCGGCCCCGGTGTGACTAACGCCATCACCGGCATTGCAACCGCATATATGGATTCGATACCGATGGTCATTCTTACGGGGCAGGTGCCCACGTATGCCATCGGCGAAGATGCGTTTCAGGAATGCGACACGGTTGGCATCACCCGTCCCTGCGTCAAACACAACTTCCTGGTCAAGGACATCAAGGATCTTGCGCTGACGATCAAGAAGGCTTTCTACATTGCATCGACCGGCAGGCCTGGTCCAGTGGTGGTCGACATTCCGAAGGATCTGACCGCGGCGAAGACCGAGTTCGAATATCCGAAGTCAATCACCATGCGCTCCTATAACCCTGTGGTCAAGGGGCACGCCGGCCAGATCAAGAAGGCTGTCAAGCTTCTGCTAGAAGCGAAGCGCCCGATGATCTACACCGGCGGCGGTGTCATCCTCGGTAACGCTTCAGCAGAACTTGCGCAGTTGGTGCGTTTGCTCGGTTACCCCTGCACCAATACGCTGATGGGCCTCGGTGGTTACCCTTCGTCCGACAGGCAGTTTCTGGGCATGCTGGGCATGCACGGTACTTATGAAGCCAACATGGCTATGCAGCACTGCGATGTGCTTCTTGCCGTCGGTGCCCGTTTTGATGACCGGGTGATCGGTAATCCCAAGCATTTTTTCGAAGAGCCGCGGCAGATTATTCATGTGGATATCGACCCGGCTTCGATCTCGAAGCGCGTCAAGGTCGATGTGCCGGTTGTCGGAAATGTGCGCGAGGTTCTCAAGGAGTTGATTCGCCAGATCGAAGCTGCACGTGCCAATACGGACAAGGAAGCGCTCAAGTCCTGGTGGTCGCAGATTGAGCAATGGCGTGGGCGCGATTGCCTCAAGTACGACCGCTCCAGCAAGATCATCAAGCCCCAGTTTGTCATCGAGACGCTGCACAAGGTGACCAAAGGCGATGCATTCATCACATCAGACGTCGGGCAGCATCAGATGTGGGCTGCACAATTCTACAAGTTCGACAAGCCACGGCGCTGGATCAACTCCGGCGGCTTGGGCACGATGGGGGTGGGGCTGCCTTACGCAATGGGCGTGCAGATGGCACATCCCAAGGCGACTGTGGCATGTGTAACCGGCGAGGCTTCTATCCAGATGTGCATTCAGGAGCTGTCGACCTGCAAGCAGTACCGTCTACCCCTGAAAATGATCAACCTGAACAATCGTTATATGGGCATGGTGCGGCAGTGGCAGGAGTTTTTCCACGGCAACCGTTATTCGGAATCCTATATGGATGCCCTGCCGGACTTCGTCAAACTTGCCGAGTCTTATGGACATGTCGGCATGCGCATTGAGAAGCCTGCTGACGTTGAGCCGGCTCTGAAAGAGGCTTTTGCACGCAAGAAAGATCTGGTCTTCATGGATTTCATCACCGACCAGACCGAAAACGTGTTCCCGATGGTGCCCGGCGGCAAGGGGCTGTCTGAAATGATCCTGGTTTGATGCCATGAGACACATCATTTCCGTTTTGCTGGAAAACGAGGCGGGCGCGCTGTCCCGGGTGGCGGGGCTTTTCTCTGCACGAGGTTATAACATCGAGTCGCTGACGGTTGCTCCAACGGAGGACGCCACCCTGTCGCGCATGACTATCGTGACTTCGGGATCCGATGAAATCATCGAGCAGATCAACAAGCAGTTGAACAAACTGGTCGATGTGGTCAAGGTTGTGGATCTTTCGGAAGGCGAACACATCGAGCGGGAGTTGATGCTCGTCAAGGTGCGCGCTGTCGGCAAGGATCGGGAGGAAATGAAGCGGATGGCTGATATTTTCCGCGGCCGCATCATTGACGTGACTGATAAAGACTACACGATTGAGTTAACCGGACCCGGCTCGAAACTCGACGCTTTTCTGAAGGCGATTGACCCGGTTGCGATACTCGAAACCGTTCGCACTGGCGCTTCGGGCATCGGGCGCGGTGACCGCATCCTGAAGGTTTGATTCGCTGATTCACGGTGCCGCGGCTGTAGCGCGTGCTCCGATGTTAAACATCACCATATACATTCCAAACAGAGGAAGACATGAAGATTTATTACGACAAAGACGCGGACCTTTCGCTGATCAAGCGCAAGCAGGTTGCCATCATCGGTTACGGTTCGCAGGGGCATGCGCATGCGAACAACCTGAAGGAATCAGGCGCCAAGGTTACCGTTGGGCTGCGCAAGGATGGTGCTTCGTGGAACAAGGCCAAAAAAGCAGGTATCGCAGTCAAGGAAGTTGCCGATGCAGTCAAAGGTGCCGACCTGGTGATGATCTTGCTGCCTGACGAACATCATGCTGATGTTTATCGCAATGAGATTGAACCCAACATCAAAAAGGGTGCGACCCTTGCGTTTGCCCATGGATTCAATATCCATTTTGGCCAGGTTGAGCCGCGTGCCGATCTTGACGTGATCATGATTGCTCCCAAGGGGCCGGGTCATCTGGTGCGTTCAACCTATACCCAGGGCGGGGGTGTGCCGGCGCTGATCGCCGTTCACCAGAATCCCAGCAAAAAGGCACGTGACATTGCGCTCTCCTATGCTGCAGGCATCGGTGCCGCTCGTGCCGGTGTCATCGAAACGTCCTTCCGTGAGGAATGCGAGACCGACTTGTTCGGCGAGCAGGTCGTGTTGTGCGGCGGCGTATCAGCACTGATCCAGGCTGGTTTCGAAACACTGGTTGAAGCCGGGTATGCCCCGGAGATGGCCTACTTCGAATGTCTGCACGAAGTGAAACTGATCGTTGACCTGATTTACGAGGGCGGCATTGCCAACATGCGCTACTCTGTCTCTAACACGGCTGAGTATGGCGATTTTACGCGTGGCCCGCGTATCGTCACCGATGAGACCCGTGCTGAAATGCGCAAGATTCTTGCGGAAATCCAGACCGGCCAATTCGCCAAGGAATTCATTCTCGAGAACAAGGCCGGCGCACCGACGCTTAAAGCAATGCGTCGTATCGGCCAGGCGCACCAGGTGGAGATTGTCGGTGCAAAGCTGCGCGACATGATGCCCTGGATCAAGAAAAACCGTCTGGTCGATCAGTCGAAAAACTGATGCCAGCGTGGGGGTTGGTTTGCGGCGGCCTGCGTAAAAGCGGGCGTCGCGGGCCGGCTCCGTCCGACTGCTGATGAAAAAATACCCCCATCCGATCATTGCCCGCGAGGGCTGGCCTTTTATTGCACTTGCGTTGGCTGCGGCTGGCGGAATACACGCCTATGCCGGATTTGGAGCCGCTGCATTTCCATGGCTGATCGTGCTGTTCATGGTGCAGTTTTTCCGTGATCCGCAACGCGCCATCCCTGTAGATCCGTTTGCGGTGATATCACCGGCTGATGGTCGAATTGTTTCTGTCGAGAAGGTGCGCGATCCCTACCTTGAACGTGATGCGCTCAAGATCAGCGTGTTCATGAATGTATTTAATGCCCATTCGAATCGCATCCCGGTTGATGGCGCAGTCACCAAAACCCTGTATTTTCCGGGTAAATTCGTGAATGCCGAGTTATCCAAGGCTTCTATCGAGAACGAACGGGCAGTGACTTGTCTGCGTACGCCCCAGGGACATGATGTAACCTGTGTTCAGGTTGCAGGACTGATCGCGCGACGCATCCTCTGTTATGCCAAAGAAGGGCAGTCATTTGCCCGTGGTGATCGTTTTGGTTTTATCCGCTTCGGTTCGCGTGTTGATGTCTATCTTCCGCTGACGGCGATCCCGCGTGCGGTTGTCGGAGACAAGGTCTATGCGACAGAAACCGTTCTCGCCTCACTCCAGTGACGGATATCCAAACCGTCTGACGCATTGCCAGCCAATGGTTTAACATCTGGATCATGGCTGAAATCAAAGAGCACAAGTTATTCATCAAATCCCGCTTTGCACGGCGGGGCATCTATTGGCTGCCGAACATGTTCACGCTGGCGGCACTGTTCGCGGGCTTTTACGCGGTTGTGCAGGCAGTCAGCGGTCGTTTTGAACTGGCAGCCATCGCCATATTCGTGGCGTTGGTGCTCGACGGTCTTGACGGCCGCGTGGCGCGTCTTACCCATACCCAAAGCGCCTTTGGTGCCGAGCTCGACAGCCTTTCCGACATGGTGTCGTTTGGTGTTGCGCCGGCGCTGGTCGTGTATGTGTGGGCGCTAAAGGATTTTGCGGCGATGAATACAGTGCCCTTCCTTGGCCCTTGGTTGTCTACTAAACTCGGCTGGATAGCGGCGTTTGTATATTGCGCCTGCGCTGCATTGCGACTGGCCCGGTTCAATACCAATATCGATATAGTCGACAAACGGTTTTTTCAGGGACTGCCCAGCCCGGCAGCCGCAGCCTTGGTGGCGGGATTGGTTCTTGCCATGTCCGAATACCAGGTGAGGGGCTCTGATGTTAAATGGCTGGCCTGGGGTCTTACGCTGGTAGCCGGACTGACGATGGTCAGTAACCTTCGTTTTTACAGTGGCAAGGACATTAACCTGCGCAAGAGCGTACCGTTTTCTGCGGTTGTGGCAATTGCGCTGGGATTTGTTTTGTTGATTTCCTTTGCAGGTACTTTGCCCGAGATGCTCTTTGCACTGTTCATGGTTTATGGCCTGTCGGGCTACGCTCTCTGGGTTTATGACAAGATGCGGCGTAAGCCGCCTGCTGACGTCAAGTAGGCCGGCTTGCAGGGGCGACCGAAAGCCGATATATTTCAACCACTATGTGTTGTTTAACGCAGACTCAGATGCTTTCCTCCGATGCCGCGCTTGCGCTGGCATGTCTGCTGCTGCGCGGCCGCGCGCGCTAAACACCCCCACTTCCGATTTGCAGTATCCCGCCCGGCCCGATTTTAGATGGCCGGAACACCTGGTTAAGGGATGCCTTTGACGTATCCCGATTGAATGCTGAGGTATGAATCATGGCTAAAGAAAAGTTGATCATATTTGATACAACGATGCGCGACGGCGAACAGAGTCCCGGTGCATCGATGACCAAGGAAGACAAGTTGCGCATCGCACGTCAGCTGGAGCGTATGCGTGTTGATGTCATAGAAGCCGGATTTCCGGCGGCGAGTGATGGCGACTTTGAGTCTGTGCAGGCAGTGGCGCGGGCCATCAAGGACAGCACTATCTGCGGACTGGCGCGCGCCAACGAAAAGGATGTGCGACGCTGCGGTGAAGCCGTGAAAGTGGCCGCTCAGCCGCGCATTCACACCTTCATCGCCACTTCGCCGATCCACATGGAAAAGAAGCTGCGCATGGAACCCTCGCAGGTGATCGATCAGGCCGTGCGCGCGATCAAGTGGGCGCGCGATTACACCGATAACGTCGAGTTTTCGGCGGAAGATGCCGGTCGCTCCGATCTGGATTTTCTGTGCCGCATCCTGGAGCAGGTGATCAAGGCCGGAGCACGGACGATCAACGTGCCCGATACCGTCGGCTATACGCTGCCCGACCAGTATGGCCTGCTGATCAGGAATCTTCGCGAGCGCGTTCCCAATGCCGACAAGGTCATCTGGTCGGTGCATTGTCACAACGACCTCGGCCTTGCTGTAGCCAACTCACTGTCTGCCGTGCAGAACGGCGCACGCCAGGTGGAGTGCACGATCAACGGCCTCGGCGAGCGTGCGGGCAATGCGGCGCTTGAGGAAATTGTTATGGCGGTTCGCACCCGTCAGGATGTGTTCCCCTGCGACACCAATATTGATGCGACCCAGATCGTACCGGCATCGAAGCTGGTGTCCGGCATCACCGGTTATCCGGTGCAGCCGAACAAGGCGATTGTCGGTGCCAATGCCTTTGCCCATGAGTCGGGCATCCACCAGGACGGCGTGCTCAAGCACCGCGAGACCTACGAAATCATGAGTGCCGAATCGGTGGGCTGGACCACCAACCGGCTGACGCTGGGCAAACTTTCCGGACGCAATGCGTTCAAGACGCGGCTGCAGGAAATTGGCGTTGAACTCGAATCGGAAGAGGCACTCAATGCCGCGTTCAAGCGATTCAAGGAGTTGGCCGACAAGAAGCGCGAGATTTTCGACGAGGATCTGCATGCGCTGATCAGCGAGGAAAACCTTGAGCACATCGAGAATGAGCGTTACAACTTGGTGTCCTTGACCGCGCATTCGGAGACCGGCGAGCAGCCTTACGCCCGCATCGTTATCTCCGACAATGGCAAGGAATTGCCTTCCAAATCGGAAGGCAGCGGACCGGTGGACGCCGCGTTCAAGGCCATCGAGGCCCTGGTCACCAGCAAGGCCGAACTGCAGCTGTATTCAGTCAACGCCATCACCACCGGCACGGATGCACAGGGCGAGGTCACCGTGCGGCTGTCCAGAGACGGGCGGGTCGTCAACGGGCAGGGCGCGGATACCGACATTGTTGTCGCTTCGGCCAAGGCCTATATCAATGCGGTCAACAAGCTCTGCGCGAAGACTGAGCGGCTGAACCCCCAGCTTTGAACGCACGACAACATCGTGAAACGGGGTTGCCGGCATGCTCAAGTGGCTGCTAACCCTCGCGGTGGTGTTGTTCGTGCTAGGCATTGCCGGGCCATGGCTGACCCGGCTGGGGCTGGGGCGATTACCCGGTGATGTCAGTATTGAGCGCCGCGGCCGGCGCTTTTATTTCCCGCTGGCAACTAGCATCGTACTGTCGCTGGTGCTGATGCTGGTCCTGCGCGTCGTCAGGATTTGACCGTGCGGCTGGCCCGGACATAGGCAATGGCCATGACAAAAAAAAGGCTGGCGAGCGCGGTTTCCGCCAGTGCGAGCATTCCGCTCAATCCCTGATCACCCCAGGCGCGTACAGTACCTTCGGCAAAATACGCCAGGATCAGCATGGTCGAGGCACGGAAGGTGTAAAGGCGTCCGTGCAGGATGCCGGGTGCGATCCACAGCAGCGGCAGCACCTTGAGTGCGAGCCATGAACCGCCCGGCCGCAACGGCGCAAGCCACAATTCCCAGGCGAGGCACAGCAGGATCAGCAGTAACAGCAGGGTTGCGGCTGCCCGATGGGCGCCGTGTGCAAGATTCATTTTGCGAGTTTCAGCGCAATTTCGGCGAGACGTTTGCCGATGGCAATGCACAGTTTGCGTTCGTGTTCCGAAACCGGCAGATCACTGGCTGCGCCGGCATGATGGCTGGGTCCGTAGGGTGTACCGCCGGTGGTGGTGGTGAGCAGCTCGGGTGCAGAGTAGGGCAGACCGACGATCAGCATGCCGTGGTGCAATAGCGGCAGCATCATCGAGACCAGCGTGGTCTCCTGCCCCCCGTGCAGACTCGCGGTCGAAGTAAAGACCGCGGCTGGCTTCCCTGCGAGCGCGCCTTTGAGCCACAGGCTGGCGGTGCCATCCCAGAAATATTTCATCGGAGCTGCCATATTGCCGAAACGTGTTGGAGAGCCCATTGCAAGGCCGGCACACTCTTCAAGATCGCCGAGTTCCACATAGGGCGCGCCGTCATCGGGGATCAATGGGGCAGTCGCCTCGGTGACTGTGGAGACTTTGGGCACAGTACGCAGGCGTGCAGTGGCCCCTGCCAGCTGGATGCCGCGTGCGATCAGTTGCGCCATCTCGCGGGTTGCACCGTGGTGGCTGTAATACAGCACAAGGATCTCGGTCATCGGGTTCGGAATAACATCGCGTTTCGGGATAATTTATTGGGCAATACGCATGCCGGGTGGTGGCGTGTAGCTCCAGTTGCCATGCCATGCCCGCAGCACCATGTCCGGATATTCCGCTTTACCCAGGCTGCCGTTGTAGCGGCCCAGGGCCCGGAACAGGTTGCCGCCCTCAATATCAAGATAGTGACGCAGTATGGTGCAGCCATATCGCAGGTTGGTGCGCAGGTGGAAGAGGTTATGTTCCGCCGTACCGATCAGTTTCGACCAGAACGGCATTACCTGCATGAAACCGCGTGCGCCGGCGCTGGAAACTGCATACTTGCGGAATGCACTTTCGACTTGTATCAGAGCGAGTACCAACTGCGGATCAAGGCCCGCGCGCCGGGCTTCGTAATGAACGGTCAGCAGGAACTCCTCGCGTGCAATGCGCTCGGGCATTCTCCTGGCCAATCGTGATGACATTGCCGCCAGCCAGGCGCGCGCCTCCTGTTCGTCCTCGAATGCCACAACGGGGGCGGCTTGGTCGGCAATCGCCCGGTGCAGGGCGGCCTGAACGCTGGCTGACAGGGGTTCGTATTTTTGCGCACCGCTGTGAACGGTGAGCGGTGCCAGCAGCAGCAGACCGCTCAGAGCTGCGCTCAGTGCTGTACTAAATCTCCGCATATCATTGATTTTAATAATGTTTCGGCTTCCGTCAACGGCATGTTACGTGCTTCGCTATCACGTCTGCCCTTGTATTCGAGATTGCCATCCTTGAGACCGCGGTCGCCGATGACGATACGATGCGGCACGCCGATCAGTTCCATATCGGCGAACATCACGCCCGGTCGTTCGTCGCGATTGTCGAGCAGCACTGCAATGCCTGCTGCCGTGAGAGTGTCGTGCAGGCGGTCGGCTGCTTCACGAACCTGCGCGCTTTTTGCATAACCTATCGGTACGATGGCGACGTCAAAAGGCGCAATGGCTTGCGGAAAGATGATGCCGCGGTCGTCGTAGTTTTGCTCAATGGCCGCGGCCACGATGCGCGTGACCCCGATGCCATAGCAGCCCATTTCCATGATCTGCGATTTTCCGGACTCATCCAGGAAAGCGAGGTTCATCGCTTTCGCGTATTTGGTGCGCAACTGGAAGATGTGGCCCACTTCGATGCCGCGGCAAATCTCCAATGCACCCTTGCCGTCGGGGGATGCGTCTCCCGTCACTACATTGCGAATGTCTGCAAAAACTGGTTCCGGGAAGTCGCGGCCGATGTTGACGCCAGTCAGGTGATGATCGTTTTCATTGGCTCCGACAACAAAATCGGCCATTGCGCCTACGGCGCGATCGGCAATGACGGTACCGTTGAATCCGACCGGACCCAGCGAGCCAGGGTCGGCATGGAAAGCTGCGCGTATTGTTTCTGCAGATGCGAAAGCTGCCGGTTGTTTTACCTGCGCGAGTTTACCCGTCTTGATCATGTTCAGTTCGTGATCGCCGCGAACCAGAAGCAGCACCGGTTTGCCGTCAGTGCCGTCGACTACGACGGATTTAACGGTGCACTCCGCCGGTACTTTCAGGAACGCGCTCAGATCGGAGATTGCCTTGATGCCGGGTGTATGCACTTTATGCGCTGTTTGTGCAGGTGCCGGACGCTGCGACGCGGGAGCAACCGCTTCGGCGAGTTCAACGTTGGCCGCATAATCTGACTGCGGACAGTAGGCAATGGCGTCTTCGCCTGAATCGGCAAGCACATGGAATTCGTGCGAGCCGGTTCCACCGATTGAACCGGTATCCGCCGCCACGGCACGAAACTTCAATCCCAGTCGCGTAAAGATGCGGCTGTAGGTGTCGTGCATGTTGTGGTATTCGCGGACCAGGTCGTCGTAGTTCACATGGAAGGAGTAGGCATCCTTCATCAGGAATTCGCGCCCTCGCATTACACCGAAGCGCGGGCGGATTTCGTCACGGAATTTGGTCTGAATCTGGTACAGGTTCAGTGGTAGTTGCCGATAGCTTTTGATTTCGCGGCGGGCGACATCGCAGACCACTTCCTCATGCGTCGGGCCGAAGCAGAAATCGCGCTGGTGGCGATCTTTGAGGCGCAATAATTCGGGGCCGTATTGCTCCCAGCGCGTCGATTCCTGCCATAACTCGGCTGGCTGCACTGCCGGCATCAGCAGTTCAATGGCACCGCCGCGGTTCATTTCCTCGCGGATGATGTTCTCGACCCGGCGCAGCACGCGCAGACCTAAAGGCATCCAAGTGTAAACACCGCTGGTCAGGCGTTTGATCAGACCGGCCCGCAACATGAGCTTGTGGCTGACGACTTCGGCTTCCGAAGGGGGTTCTTTCAGGGTGGATATGAGAAATTGGGTGACGCGCATGCCTGTTCCAGATCAGGAAAAGGCCTTATTCTACAGGACACTAGAGCAACCTTCCCCCGGAAACAAGATGCGTTTCGTACCAAAATGGCGCCTGCGCAAGCCCGCAGAAGACGCCAAGACTGTTTACGTCAGTGAAAAATTCGGAGTGCGATCTCTGCACATCGGTAGCGATACTGTGCAGAGTTCGATGCGCATTGCGCGCCCCCATGATCTTGAGCTTTCTTACACCCGGTCGATGATGGCATTTCTCCTTTTTCACCCCGGGCCAAAGAATGTCCTGATGATCGGCCTGGGTGGCGGTTCTGTAGCAAAATTTGTGCGTCATCACATGCCGGACGTACTGGTGCGGGTGCTGGAGATTGATTCCCAGGTCGTTGCAATTGCCCGGCAGTGTTTTCTGGTTCCGGAAAACGATCCCGGTCTTGAAATCATCATCAGCGATGGTGCTGAATACATGTCGCGTAAAGACGTATGCGCAGATGTCATCATGGTGGATGGTTATGATGCCGAGTCCCATGTTGAAGCACTGGCGACGAGCGCTTTCTATTCTGATTGCCGGTCCCGGCTGGCGCCCGGCGGCATTCTGGTTGTTAACCTTTGGGGGGGTGACCGGGAGTTCAACGATGTCCTGAAGCGGATCGAGGAGGTATTCCAGGGCGGAACCTTGTGCCTACCCGCGCGCAAGCTGGGCAACGTGATCGTCTTCGGCTTTCGCGATGCTCCGGGTCCGCAGCTTTGGGAGGACTTGCGTTTGCGGGCGGTGGACTTGGAGGCGCGCTACGGTCTCGAGTTTCCGCTGTTCGTTGCCGGCCTGCAAACCATGAACAGCCACGACGAAATTATGCTGAATCCCTGAAAATGCAAGCTTTTCCGGGCTTTCAATAGCCGGGGAATTGTGAAAAAATCAGTTCCATATGTTAAACGCATTCGGGGATGACCATGATCGACAGAGATGGCTATCGCCCCAACGTCGGGATCGTTTTGTGCAATTGGAAAAACGAGGTTTTTTGGGGTAAGCGGGTACGCGAGCATTCGTGGCAGTTTCCCCAGGGCGGGATAAAGGGCGGAGAGCGCCCCGAAGCTGCGATGTACCGCGAATTGCACGAAGAAGTTGGGCTGAAACCTGAGCATGTGGAAGTGCTGGGACGTACGCGTGACTGGTTGCGTTACGAAGTGCCGGAGCGCTGGCTGCGGCGTGAGTGGCGCGGCAATTACCGTGGGCAAAAGCAAATCTGGTTTCTGCTGCGGCTGGTTGGCCGTGATTGCGATGTTTGCCTGCGCGCTTCAGAGAAGCCGGAGTTTGATGCCTGGCGCTGGCACGAGTATTGGGCGCCGACGCAGGATGTCATTGAATTCAAACGCGCTGTTTATGAGCAGGCGCTGAATGAATTGTCCCGGTTCCTGATCAAGCGGCAGGTGCAGCGCAAGCGTCAACGAGCGCCCCTGCTTGGTATGTAGTCCATCGCTTCCCGGTCGAGACTTTTAAACCGCGAGGCAAAGGTCAGGGCTGCATACCAACAACTGGTTGCAGGCATGTTCTGCCCACTCAAATCCTTCGCGGCTATCCTGCACGCGCGAGTCCGCTGTCGCTGGTTCAGCGACTGGATGTTCTCAATGGAAACCGGTCAAAACGTCTTTACGGTAAATGGTGCACTGCTGTGTGGGCGGGTTCTTGGACACCATTACGATTCCTCCCTGGTCGCATCGGACAATAACGATATCGAGTCGACAACCGTCGTCGGATCGTTACCTCGCTGAAAGCCGCGTGCTTGCCCCGGCACAAGCTGATGTCGAACAGGGCTCAAAAGGTCTGCATTGCTGCAGCTGAAAATTTTTTCGGAATTTACATTGCGGGACGGTCGGGCAACGCGATCACCACTGAATCAGTCGTTCGCATATTTGGGGACATCCAAGCAATTTGCCTTGAATGCCGAGTGGTCTGCGTTTGGTTTTGATTTCAATTCCCACCTTTATTGTTGACTCGGTTTAGTGGTTCGATTTACACTTCATTTACAGATTAGATTTAGTCTAAATATCTGTGCAGGTAGCTTGTTCCAAAGCGCAAAATATCGTGTGAGGCGTTTAAGTAACCTATTGTTTTTAAAGGAGTTTTTATGCAGCTCAAGAATTCGAAGACCCATGGCAACCTGAAAGCGGCTTTTGCCGGTGAATCTCAAGCCAACCGTCGTTATCTCTACTTTGCAGCCAAAGCCGATGTGGAAGGCCAGAACGATGTTGCTGCAGTATTCCGTTCGACCGCTGAAGGCGAAACCGGCCATGCTCACGGCCACCTTGAATACATGGAAGCCTGCGGTGACCCCGCGACCGATCTGCCGATTGGCCGTACCCGTGACAATCTGAAGGCTGCCATTGCCGGCGAGACCCACGAGTACACCGACATGTACCCCGGCATGGCAAAAACCGCGCGCGACGAAGGTTTTGGTGAAATCGCCGACTGGTTCGAGACTCTGGCGAAAGCCGAGCGCTCACACGCCAACCGCTTCCAGAAAGCATTGGACGCCTTGGCTGACTGATCCGTATTCAGGATCAAGCGGAGAAAGGGGCGCATGTGCGCCTCTTTCTTTTCAGCACAACCTATTGAGCAATACACCCGACTATGACCGCACGCGAAGGTAGTCTCGAGGCCCCGACCCGGCACCCCCTGGACTGGAAATCCGACGACTTCTACAACGAGGAAAAACTCGACAAGGAACTCGAGCGGGTTTTTGATATCTGCCACGGCTGTCGCCGGTGTGTGAATCTTTGCACCGCCTTCCCCAAGTTGTTCGATCTGGTTGATGAGAGCCCGACGCTTGAAGTCGACGGCATTCCCAAGAAGGACTACTGGGAAGTCATTGATCGCTGCTACCTCTGCGACATGTGTTACATGACCAAATGTCCGTACGTGCCGCCGCACGAATGGAATCTGGATTTCCCCCACTTGATGCTGCGCGCCAAGGCGGTAAAGTTTCGCAAGGGCGAAACCAGCTTCCGCGACAAGCTGCTGTCGAGCACCGATGCGCTCGGTAAGCTCGCTTCAATTCCGGTTGTGGTGCAGATGGTCAACGCCGCGAACAAGACCGCGCCGGTGCGCAAGGTCATGGACAGCGTGCTGGGCATCCACAAGGATCGCGTGCTGCCTGAATACGACAGCGCGAAATTCCGCTCGACCGCCAAACCGGATGCCTCATTTCCGGTCAAGGACGGCCAGCAAACCCCTGGCAAGGTCGCCATCTTCTCGACCTGCTATGTGAATTACAACGAACCGGGGATCGGGCACGACCTGCTGAAAATCCTTGCCCATAACGAAGTGCCTTCGATTGTGGTCGAGAAGGAAGCCTGTTGCGGCATGCCGAAACTGGAACTGGGCGACCTAGAGGCCGTCCAGCGCAACAAGGAATTCAATATTCCGGTACTCGCGAAACTGGCGCGCGAAGGCTACGCGATCCTCAGTGCAGTGCCTTCGTGCACGCTGATGTTCAAACAGGAACTGCCGCTGATGTTCCCCGATGACGCCGAGGTCAAAGCCGTGGCAGCCGCCATGTTCGATCCTTTTGAATATCTGATCCTGCGCCACAAGGACGGTCTGCTGAAAAAGGAATTCAGCAAGCCGTTGGGCAAGGTGTCGTACCACATCCCCTGTCATCTGCGCGTGCAGAACATGGGTCAGAAGACGCGTGAACTGCTGGAAATGGTGCCGGAGACCAAGGTCACCACGGTCGAGCGTTGCGCGGGCCACGATGGCACCTGGGGCGTGAAAAGCGAGTTTTTTGATCAATCGATGAAAATCGGCCGCCCGGTGTTCCGCCTGATGGGTGATGCCCAGCCTGATTACATCAGTTCTGACTGTGCGATCGCCGGCCGCCATATTCAGCAGGGCATCGGTGAAAGTGAATCTGGCGCTGGTGCTGGCGCTGAAAAGCAGCATCCCATTACCCTGATACGCATTGCTTACGGATTGTGAGAACGACCATGCCGCATATTTCCCCTGAGACACTGATGCCGCTTGAGGTTTACGCCAAGGCGCGTCCTGAATTTCGCGCGAAAGTCATCGCACACAAGAAAGACCGCACCCTGCAATTGGGCGAGAATGTCACGCTGATATTTGAAGACGAGTTGACCATACGATACCAAGTGCAGGAGATGCTGCGCGTGGAACGGATATTCGAGGAGGAGGGCATACTCGATGAACTCGGCGCCTATAATCCGCTGGTTCCCGATGGCAGCAACTGGAAGGCTACGATGATGATCGAGTATCCCGATGAGGGGGAGCGGCGCAGCAAGCTGGCACAGTTGATCGGTGTCGAAGACAAGGTCTGGGTACAGGTTGCCGGTTTTGATCGCGTTCATGCGATTGCAGACGAAGATCTTGAGCGCGAGAACGAGCAGAAAACTTCCTCAGTACACTTTCTGCGATTCGAGCTGGCAGCGCCCATGGTTGCAGCCTTGCGTGGCGGCGCAGCGCTTGCAATGGGGGTGGATCACACGAACTACTCTGCTGCAGTTGCCCGTGTTGCCGATGCCATGCGGGCATCCCTGATGGCCGATCTGGCCTGATCGCGTGTTATTGCTGCGACTGGCTTCCGCGCAGTCGCAGCCCGGCCTGTGCAGGGGGTAGAATCATGCGCATGCAATCAAAACTGTTTCGTTTGTTCACAGGTGCGGCGATTTCGCTGTTGTGTTCCCAGGCATTGGCCCAGAAGCAGTGGGATGGCTGGGATTACACTTTTGACCGGGAAATAACGCCATGGGCCGAAATGCAGGCCCAATTGCCGGCCTATCCTGTCGATGCGAACCTGATCCCGCTGGATGTCGGGGCAGAAACCCCGCATCGCTATTTTATTGATGCCCTGTCGGTTTCTACCGGCAGCGACGGTGTCATACGCTACACACTGGTCATCAAAACTGCCGGTGGGGCAACCAATGTGTCTTTTGAAGGTATGCGCTGCGAGTCGCGCGAACAGAAGTATTACGCGATAGGACGTGGTAACAAGACCTGGGTACGCGCCCGCAACCCGCAGTGGCGCTTTGTCGAGTTCAAGGAATTTGCCGGACACCATGTCACCTTGTACAAGGAATACCTGTGCCGGGGAAAAATCATGGTCGAATCAGTTGATCAGATTTTGCAGGCCTTGCGCGCAGGACCCAAACGCTCGCCGGTGCGTGACTGAGACTTGCGGTCAGATCAGTACCAGATTGTCGCGATGGATCAGTTCGGGTTCGTCGACGTAACCCAGCTTGGATTCGATCTGGTTTGAGGGTGTTCTCAGGATACGGCAGGTTTCCGTGCTGCTGTAATTGATCAGACCGCGGGCGATCTCCCGTCCGTTTTCATCAAGGCAACTGACGACCTCTCCGCGTTCAAAATTGCCTGTGGCCTCGCAAACGCCTACCGGCAGCAAGCTTTTGCCGTCAACCAGCAACGCCTTGATGGCGCCTGCGTCGAGCGTAACGCAGCCGCGTACCTGCAAGTGGTCAGCCAGCCATTGTTTGCGTGCGGCGACGGTGGCCTGCCCGGCCAGCAACTGGGTGCCAACACGCTCACCACCGGCAAGACGCAGCAGTACGTTCTGCTCCCGTCCCGAAGCAATGATCGTATGCGCGCCGCTTCGTGCGGCACGCTTGGCTGCAAGGATCTTGGTCAGCATGCCGCCACGGGCAATGGCGCTGCTGGTCGAGCCGGCGATGGTTTCCAGAAAAGGATCGCCGGCAGTCCCGTCTGCAACCAGGGTTGCGGCCGGATTTATGCGCGGATCGGCGCTGTAGAGGCCTTGCTGGTCAGTGAGGATGATCAGTGCATCGGCTTCAATGAGGTTGGTGACCAGCGCCGCAAGCGTGTCGTTATCACCAAAGCGTATCTCATCGATTGCCACGGTGTCGTTTTCGTTGATCACCGGGATGACGCCGAGGTCAAGCAGGGTGCGCAGCGTCGAGCGGGCATTGAGATAGCGCTTGCGGTCGGCAAGATCCTCGTGGGTCAGCAGAATCTGTGACGCCAGAAGACCATGGCTACGGAAGCAGGACTCATAGACCTGCACCATGCCCATCTGGCCTACAGCGGCTGCCGCCTGAAGTTCGTGCAACGCGCTCGGTCGGCGCGACCAGCCCAAACGTTGCATGCCCTCGGCAATTGCGCCGCTCGAAACCAGCACGACTTCCTTGCCGTCGTGGCGCAGTCGCGCAATCTGTTCCGCCCAGCCGGTCAGGGCGGCGTGGTCGAGCCCGAGCCCCGAATTGGTGACCAGTGCGCTGCCGACTTTAACGACGAGGCGCTTGGCTTTGTGGATCACGGACTGCGCAGAACCGCTCATTCGTCCGCCTTGACGGGTTTTTTTCGTGCGACTTTTTGCGGCTTGTCCTGCGCCAGTTCCAAGTGCTCCATCGCGGCAAAAACCAGCGGCTTGCAGCCGTCGCCGCTGATCGCGGCTATGGCGAAGTGCTTGCGCTTTGCGCCCAGTTTTTTCAGCAGTGATTGCACCAGTTTTTCGCGTTCCTTCTCGGGGACCAGGTCGAGTTTGTTGAACACCAGCCAGCGCGGCTTGCGATAAAGCGTTTCATCGTACTTGCGTAATTCTCGCACGAGTGCCTTGGCGTCGCGAACAACGTCTGCGTCCGGATCCGGCGGCACGACGTCAATCACATGGAGCAGCAGTTTTGTTCGCGCCAGATGGCGCAGGAACTGATGACCCAGGCCGGCGCCTTCAGCCGCGCCTTCAATCAATCCCGGGATGTCGGCGACCACAAAACTGCGGTTTTCATCGGCACGGACCACGCCGAGGTTGGGTTGCAGTGTTGTGAACGGATAGTCGGCGACTTTTGGCTTTGCGGCCGATATCGCGCGTATCAGCGTGGATTTGCCGGCGTTGGGCATGCCAAGGAGTCCGACGTCGGCAAGCACTTTCAATTCAAGCTGCAGATAGCGCGAGACGCCCGGTTCGCCGACGGTGAACTGGCGCGGCGCACGGTTGGTGCTGGATTTGAAATGCAGGTTGCCCAGCCCGCCTCGTCCGCCCTGGGCCAGAGTGACGCGGTCACCGTGTTGCGCGAGGTCGAAGAGGATTTCCCCGGTCTCGGCGTCGCTGACAACAGTGCCGACCGGCATGCGCAGTTCGATGTCGGCTGCGGCGCGGCCATAACAGTCCGAGCCCATGCCCTTCTGGCCGTTTTTGGCGCGGTGGATGCGCGCGTAGCGGTAGTCGATCAGAGTGTTGATGTTGCGGTCGGCGATCGCAAAAATGCTGCCGCCACGGCCGCCGTCGCCGCCATCCGGACCGCCGCGCGGCACGAATTTTTCACGGCGGAAACTCGCGACGCCGTCGCCGCCTTTGCCGGCGTGCACCTCAATGCGTGCTTCGTCGATGAATTTCATGGCTTCCTCAAATGAAAAAGGCCCTGTCGTTCAACAGGGCCTTTTCTACAGCGTGTGTCGCAATCAGGCGGGAACGATGCTCACCATCTGACGCTGCTGCGGACCCTTGGTCGCAAACTGTACGCGTCCGTCCACTTTGGCGAACAGCGTGTGGTCGCGGCCCATGCCGACGTTTTCGCCGGCGTGCACACGCGTGCCGCGCTGACGGATGATGATGCTGCCGGCGGGGATCAGTTCGCCACCGAAGCGTTTAACGCCGAGTCGTTTGGATTCAGAATCGCGACCGTTGCGGGAACTGCCGCCAGCTTTTTTATGTGCCATGAGATGTGCTCTCCTTAACCTGCAATGCCCGTGATTTCGAGCTCGGTGAAATTCTGCCGATGCCCCTGGGACTTGCGATAGTGTTTACGCCGGCGCATTTTGTAAATGCGCACCTTGTCGCCACGGCCCTGGGACAGGACTTTGGCTTTGACTGCGGCACCAGCCACCAGCGGTGCGCCCAGTTTGACATTGCCTTCTTCGGCAATCATCAGGACCTGGTCCAGAGTGACTTCCGACCCGACATCGGCCGTCAGCTGTTCAACCTTGATTTTGGTGCCAGCGCTCACGCGATACTGTTTGCCGCCGGTCTTGACTACCGCATACATGGGAAACCCCTCAACTCGAACTACGGAAAGCCGGCGATTATACAAGCCTCCGGGGGCTCAGTCAAAATATCTGTAAGTCCCGCAGATTCTGGATTGCATCAATAAATCAAGGGGTTGCAGGTTTCGGTGGGTCACCCAGTGTGTCCGGCATGGCGCCTGCCCCTCCCGATATTGTTATCATCGCGCTTTTTCCCGCGCCCGTGGCACTCGAACAACTCCAAAAACTGCTCGCCGCCGACATGCAGGCTGTGGATCAAGTGATCCGCGACCGCCTGCATTCGGACGTCGTCCTGGTCAAGCAGGTTGCCGAATACATCATCGGCGGCGGCGGCAAACGCCTGCGCCCCGCACTCGTGCTGTTGTCGGCCGGCGCCCTGGGTTATCGGGGCACCACCCACCATACCCTTGCCGCGGTGGTCGAGTTCATCCATACCGCGACGCTGCTGCACGACGATGTGGTTGACGAGTCCGCCCTGCGTCGCGGCCAGCCGACCGCCAATACGCTGTTCGGAAACGCGGCTTCCGTGCTGGTCGGAGATTTTGTCTATTCCCGCGCTTTCCAGATGATGGTGAGCGCCGGAGACATGCGCGTGCTGGAAGTACTGGCGGATGCCACCAACGTGATTGCCGAAGGCGAAGTCCTGCAATTGATGAATTGCCGGAACGCAGATATCGACGAAGAAAGTTACCTGCGGGTGATCCGTTACAAAACAGCGAAGCTGTTCGAGGCCGCGGGTCGGCTGGGGGCGATTCTTGCCGGCGCGTCTGCAGAAACAGAGCGGGCGCTGGCGACGTATGGCAGCCATCTGGGTACTGCATTCCAGTTGATCGATGACGTGCTGGATTACTCCGGTGAAGCCGGGGTCATCGGCAAGAATATCGGTGACGACCTTGCCGAGGGAAAACCGACGTTGCCGCTGATTTACGCCATGCGCAAAGGCACTGCTGAGCAGGCGGCGCTGGTCCGTCGGGCGGTATCGACCGAGGGGCTTGCCGAACTCGAGGGTGTGCTGGCCGCGATCCGTGGTTCCGGCGCACTGGAGTACACGCAACGTCAGGCGCAAGCCGAGGCTGATGCGGCGCGGGACGCATTGTCGGCGATTCCGGCCTCGCAGTACCGCGATTCTTTGATACAATTGGCTTCGTTCGCGGTAACGCGATCGCATTGACCTCAAGGGCACGCGAAACGTGCCCTTCGTGTTTGTGCCATTCGGGGTGTAGCTCAGCCTGGTAGAGTACTGCGTTCGGGACGCAGGAGTCGGAGGTTCGAATCCTCTCACCCCGACCAGGATTTTTCTGATGCCGTACACGCAATTGTGTTCGTGACACATCAGTATCCCCTCCGGAGTTTTTGAAATGGCTCGCGTGGCCTACGGTGACGAGAACAGCAGCCCTGAAGTCAGGGTGCTCGCCGACCGGATCCGCCGGGAACGTGGCGGGCGCATGCTTAATCTTTACAGCATGTTGCTTAATGCCCCGCCAGTGGCCGAGGGCTGGCTGGCATTGTTTACTGCAATACGCCAGCAATGCACGCTACGGGGGGATTGCAGGGAACTGGTCATCCTGCGCGTGGCGCTGCTCAACGGCGCTTCCTACGAATTCCAGGCGCACGTACCGTTCGCACTCCGTGAAGGCGTTACGCAACAGCAGATTGATGTGCTTCAGCAATGGGAAAGTGCCGATGTGTTCACCCCGGCACAGCGTGCTGTTCTTGCATACACCGATTCGATGACACGCGAAATCCATGTGCCCACAGCTGTTTTTGATGGGTTGCGCGGGCATTTCAATACGCGCGAAATCGTCGAGTTGACGGCCACCGTTGGCGGATACAATCTTGTTTCGCGGTTCCTCGAGGCGCTGGCGGTTGATCCGGAGCAGGCGCGCGCCTGATTGTGATACCGCAACCGATCTGCGCATTGCGGTGATTCAGCCGCTGGAGCCTGGATGTCCAAAATAGTGATTCTTGTGATTGCGTTTGTGGCGGCGCTCTGGTTGTTGCGCGGGCTTCGCAATCGTTCAAAAAAAGAAGCGCCGCCTCCCGCGAAATCCGCTACGGAGGATATGGTCTGCTGCGCACGCTGCGGTGTTCATCTGCCACGAGGCGAGGCTTTAATGTCCCGGCAGCGTTTTTTCTGCTCGAGCCAGCATGAACGCGAGTTCGACAGTGCCCCCTGAAATGAACGGATCCCCTGACAGCTTGGCCGTAATTTCCGAGGGGCAGGTTCCCGGGAACGGCAAAGGTGTGCCCGACAGTTTTTGGCGTTCCCTGCAGCTTTTTAATGCCTATCGTACTGCGGCGGCACTGCTGCTTCTGCTGACGGCGGCTTACTGGGGAGACATGCTGCAGTTCGGTTCCCGGGATATGCGGCTGTTTCTCATCGGCTCGTCCCTGTATGCGGGTTTCGGCCTGGCGATGTTTGCGATGATCCGCACCCGCGAACGTTTTACCCTGCAGCTTTCAATCCAGGTGGGCGGCGATATCGGTTTCATCGTATTGCTGATGTACGCCAGCGGCGGTCTTGCCAGCGGACTGGGATTATTGCTGCTGACTTCGCTGGCGGCGGCGGGTCTTGTTACGCGCGGCCAGCTCACGCTGTTTTTTGCCGCGATCGCGACGATTGCGATACTGCTTGAGCATACCTACGAAGTGCTGCGCTTTTTCGAAAGCGGCGCCCAATATGCGCAGGCCGGACTGCTTTCGATTGCCTATTTCGCAACAGCCTGGCTTGCGCATGTGCTGGCCAAACGATCGCTGGTCAGCGAGCAACTGGCGGCGCAACGCGAGATCGACCTTGCCAACATGGCGCAGGTCAACCAGCTGGTAATCCAGGACATGGAGCACGGCGTCATCGTCGTCGATGGTAACGGCGTCGTGCGCCAGACGAATTCCGCAGCCGAGCGCATGATCGAAGGATTGCGCAGTGATGGCGTGATTGCCCTGAAGGATCTGTTGCCGGCGCTGCACGGTCGTTTTGAACGATGGCTGGGCGATCCCCAGGACCACGGCACTCCCGATACGTTCGGAATCGGCACAAACCTGCGCGCCAGGCTTGTTCCTGTTGCCGCACGACGTGGTGCCGGCGCGGTGATTTTTCTCGAAGATCTTGCACGTATCCAGGCTGAGGCGCGGCAGATGAAACTCGCTGCGCTCGGCAGGTTGACAGCCAACATTGCCCATGAAATCCGCAATCCTCTCGGTGCCATCAGCCATGCCGCCGAACTGTTGCAGGAGGAATCCGCGATATCGCCGGGTGCCAAACGACTGACCACCATCATTCATGACAACACCCGTCGGCTTGATCGCATGATCAATGACGTTCAGACCCTCAACCGTGGCGAGCGTGCCGAGCGCGAACGGTTTCGACTGGCGCCGTACCTGCAGGCATTTGTCGCGCAGTTTGTGGCAACCGAGCGGTTGAACGGCAGCGAGATTGAAGTCGAGTTGATGATTGATCCGTATGTGATGTTTGATCATGATCACCTGAATCAGGTGTTGTGGAATCTGTGCCGCAATGCCCTGCGGCATTCGACGCGGCGACCCGGCTGCATACGCCTGCAGGTGGCCCGTGCTGCGCGGAGCAATGCGGTAAGATTGGATGTAATCGATGACGGGGTCGGCGTTCCGCCGGAATCCCGATCAAAACTGTTCGAGCCCTTTTTTACGACTGATGCGGACGGAACCGGACTGGGCCTGCATCTGGCGCGGGAAATCTGCGAGGCGAACGGCGCAATGCTCGAATACATTGAAACTGAGGGTGGAGCACGGTTTGCCGTGACCTGCGCAGCGGGCTGAGGGAGAACACATTGGCGATCGGACAGGTTCTGGTGGTGGATGACGAAGCCGACATCCGGGAGCTGCTCGGCATGACGCTGATCCGGATGGGGCTGGAGCCGCATTGCGCGGGCAGCGTGGCCGAGGCCATGGAAATGCTCGGACGCAACACCTTCGAACTGTGCCTGACCGACATGCGTCTTGCCGACGGCGACGGCCTGTCGATTGTTGAGCACATCACCAAAAGCCATCCGAGCCTGCCGGTTGCAGTGATCACGGCGCACGGCAGCGCCGAAAATGCGGTGGCCGCATTAAAAGCCGGCGCATTTGATTATTTGGGCAAACCGGTTTCCCTCGACCAGTTGCGTGCGCTGGTGCGTTCGGCGCTCAAACTGCCGCGCCCCGGCGTGGATCGACGCGGCCCCGATGCCGATAACCCGGCTTCACCAGATGCGCCGCAGTTGATCGGCGACGCAGCGCCCCTGGTGCTGGCGCGGCAGATGATCGAGAAGCTTGCACGCAGCCAGGCGCCAGTGCAGATCCGCGGCGAATCCGGTTGCGGCAAGGAACTCGCGGCACGACTTATTCATGTCAACGGCGCTCGCCGGGACGGCCCGTTCGTGGCGGTGAACTGTGGTGCGATCCCCGAAAGCCTGATGGAGTCCGAGTTTTTCGGGCACCGCAAAGGCGCGTTTACCGGCGCTGTGGCTGACCATGACGGTTTTTTCCAGGCAGCAGACTGCGGCACGCTGTTTTTAGACGAGGTGGGTGACCTTCCATTGTCGATGCAGGTCAAGCTGTTGCGGGCTATCCAGGAAAAACGTGTGCGCAAGGTGGGCTCCACCAGCGAGGAGCCGGTTGACGTGCGCATCATCAGTGCCACGCACCGTCACCTTGCCGATGAGGTCAAGAGCGGTGCGTTCCGGCAGGATCTTTATTACCGGCTCAATGTCATTGAGCTGCGGATGCCGTCGCTGCGCGAACTGCGCGATGACATTCCCCGGCTGGCCGCGGCCATTCTGGCTCGTCACGCAGCGGACGGCCGCTCGCTGCGACTGTCTGCGCAGGCCGAGACGGTGTTGCAGGCTTACCATTTCCCCGGCAACGTCCGTGAACTTGAAAACATCCTTGAGCGCGCGGTGGCGCTTGCCGGTGCCAGCGAAATTGCAGTGGATGATCTGCAACTGACTGATGAACGGGCGCCTGAACAGGACGCTGATGTTGACGGCCTGCCGTTGCCCGAGCGGCTGGAGGCCATAGAGCGCAAGGCGATTCTGGATGCGCTTGAGCGCACGCGTTACAACCAGACCGCTGCAGCGAAGGTGCTCGGCATTTCGTTTCGCGCGCTGCGTTATCGCATCCAGCGGCTGGGAATCAAGCAGGAACTCGATGCCAAGCCATGAGGCTTTGCGACCCGCATGAAGCTTGACGCTTCCGGACTGGTCGCAGAGGCACTATATCTGCCGTCGCCCAACTGCGATGAGCGGCCTGCGGATACCGCGATTGAACTGCTGGTGATCCATAACATCAGCCTGCCGCCGGGAGAGTTTGGCGGCGATGCCATCATTGACCTGTTTCTGAACCGCCTCGATCCCGATGCGCATCCTTATTACAAGGACATTGCGGCGCTCCGGGTGTCTTCGCACTTCCTGATCCGGCGTGATGGTGTGTTGTTGCAGTTTGTTCCGTGCGCGATGCGCGCCTGGCATGCAGGGCGGTCGCTGTGGTGCGGCCGCGAGCGTTGCAATGATTTTTCGGTCGGCATCGAACTTGAAGGCTGCGATGACGCGGCCTTCAGTGATGCCCAATACGAGAGCCTCAATGGCTTGGCGCGTGTTCTTTATTCGCGATACCCCATCAAGGCCAGCGTTGGCCATTCCGACATTGCGCCCGGTCGCAAGACCGACCCAGGTCCCCATTTTTCGTGGCCACGCTATTTCGCCAGCCTCGGAATTAAAAATAATATTTAAAAACAATGAGTTGTGTTGGTTTTTCAGCCGGCTTGCCGGGTTTCACCCCACTGAACATCTCATGCCGGCTTTTTGCCTGGCCCAACAGGTGAGTAAGGGACAATCGCGCTGCTAAAAATGGCTCGGCTTACCAACCCAAGGCCCTGATCGCGTAACCGGGCCCGATTGTGGGGTGGGTAGGGGGGCGACGTTGCCGCAGGCAGGCTCGCGGCAGCCTTGCTAAGTGCCGGCGGCCTTGGTGCTCATTGATGCTGCCAAGGCCCCCTCAAATGGCTTTCGGTGGCACCAGGCAGTGTGTCCGATCATCAGGCCTCGTTCGCGAATCAGCTCGCCCAACCGCGCTTCATCAAGATCCCGGTTTCGGGCATGCCTGACTGAGCTGACTCCACTATCCGGTCTGGTTGGTAAGTCCTATGCCCCAAAGTGGTCACTTTGCCTTGTTTTGAGGGAATTCGTGCTCAATTTTTGTGCAAGAAATCCGGTGCTTAAAGGCGCTTCCTGCTGTTTCTCAAGAACTTTTAAAAAAAGCGTCAAAACCTATTGCGGATTCAAAAGCCGGCCACTAGAATTCGTCGAAAATAGCATGTTGACCACTACATGTTGTGGTTAGTGAGCCGGGACGCCTTTTTTCGTTCGGTTTCCCCGGGTAGTTAAAAATTCTAAAAAGATCAAGGAGTAATGACATGCACGTCACCGTCGATTCCACCCAATCCCGCGCCAACCCTCAAATCACTGCCACGACCCAAGACGCGGAACGAGAGGCGGTCTACGCGCAATACAAAATCATTCGCCGCAATGGCGCTGTTGTTGGTTTCGAACCGTCAAAAATTGCCATTGCGATGACCAAGGCGTTTATCGCCGTCAATGGCGGTCAGGGCGCTGCCTCCGCTCGCGTTCGCGAGCAGGTCGCCGCGCTGACTGACGGTGTTGTTAACGCCCTGATGCGGCGGCAACCTTCGGGCGGCACTTTCCATATCGAAGACATCCAGGACCAGGTGGAACTGGCGATGATGCGCAACGGCGAACACCATGTCGCCCGTGCCTATGTCCTTTATCGCGAAGAGCGCTCCAGGGAGCGTGCGCGCCAGCGTGAATCCCAGCCTGCTGCGGTCGCCCAGAAAGCCCACGTATTCAATGTGACTGACGGGGGCGTCACCCGCCCTCTGGACGTTGCGCGCATCACCGCTTTGGTGGAAAGCGCCTGTGCCGGTCTGGGGCGTGATGTCAGTGCGCAGCCCATCCTTGACGCCATGCAGCGTGATCTCTATGACGGCGTGCCCATTGATGAGGTGCGCAAATCGCTGATCCTCGCCGCGCGCGGCCAGATTGAGCAGGATCCGGGCTACAGCTATGTGACGGCCCGCCTGCTGATGAATACGATGCGCCTCGAAACACTGGGTGAGGAGGTGACCCAAGAGGAAATGGCGACGCGTTACGCCGCCTATCTGCCAGAGTTCATCCAGAAGGGCATCAAGGCTGAACTGCTTGATGAGCGCCTCGGTCATTACGACATGAAGGCCTTGGGAGCCGCGCTGGATGCCCAGCGCGACCTCAAGTTCACCTATCTCGGCCTGCAGATCCTCTACGACCGTTATTTCCTGCATATCGAAGGCCAGCGTATCGAGCTGCCGCAAGTGTTTTTCATGCGCGTGGCGATGGGCCTCGCGCTGAACGAGCCGGAAAGCCAGCGCGAAGCACGCGCAATCGAGTTCTACAACGTGTTGTCGAGCTTCGATCTGATGAGCTCGACGCCGACGCTGTTCAACTCCGGCACACGCCGCTCGCAGCTCGCCAGTTGCTACCTGACCACCGTGTCCGACGACCTCGACGGCATCTATGAAGCCATCAAGGAAAACGCGATGCTGCAGAAGTATGCCGGCGGCATCGGCAACGACTGGACCCCCGTGCGCGCGCTGGGCGCCTATATCAAGGGCACCAATGGCAAATCGCAGGGCGTGGTGCCGTTCCTGAAGGTGGTCAACGACACGGCCGTTGCGGTGAACCAGGGCGGCAAACGCAAGGGCGCGGTGTGCTCCTACCTTGAGACCTGGCATCTGGACATCGAGGAATTCCTCGAGCTGCGCAAGAACACCGGCGACGATCGCCGTCGCACGCACGACATGAACACGTCGAACTGGATTCCCGACCTGTTCATGAAGCGTGTGATGGAAGCCGGCGAGTGGACGCTGTTCTCGCCCTCGGATGTGCCGGACCTGCACGAGAAATTCGGCAAGGCATTCGAAAAAGCCTATGTCGAATACGAAGCGATGTGCGCCCGCGGTGAAATGAAGCTGTTCAAGAAGGTTCCGGCGCTGCAACTGTGGCGCAAGATGCTGACCATGCTGTTCGAAACCGGGCATCCGTGGATCACCTTCAAGGACCCTTGCAACCTGCGTTCGCCGCAGCAGCACGTCGGCGTGGTGCACAGCTCGAACCTGTGCACCGAGATCACGCTGAACACCGGTCCCGACGAAATCGCCGTGTGCAATCTGGCGTCGGTCAACTTGCCAGCGCATCTGGACCTGTCCACCGGTCTGCTCGACATGGAAAAGCTCAAGCGAACGGTCGGCACCGGCATGCGCATGCTCGACAACGTGATTGACCTCAACTTCTACAACGTCAACAAGGCGCGCAACTCCAACTTCAAGCACCGTCCGGTCGGCCTCGGCATCATGGGCTTCCAGGACTGCCTGCACATGTTGCGCATCCCGTACGGTTCGCCGGCGGCTGTGGAGTTTGCTGACCGCTCGATGGAGCAGGTGACCTACACTGCCTACTCGGCATCGTCCGATCTGGCGGAAGAGCGCGGTCCGTATTCGACGTTCAAGGGTTCGCTGTGGGATCGCGGAATCCTGCCGCTGGATTCGCTGAAGGTGCTGGCGCAGGAGCGCGGCGGTTATGTCGAGTGCGACATGTCCACCCGGCTCAACTGGGATGCCCTGCGCAGCCGAATCCAGCGCGTCGGCATCCGTAACTCGAACTGCATCGCCATTGCGCCGACGGCGACCATCGCCAACATCACCGGCCTGTCGCAGTGTATCGAGCCGACCTATCAGAACCTCTACGTCAAATCGAACCTGTCCGGCGAATTCACGGTGGTCAACGAATTCCTCGTGCGCGACCTGAAAAAACTCAACCTGTGGGACGAGGTCATGGTTGCCGATCTCAAGTATTTCGACGGGTCGCTGGAGAAGATCGACCGAGTGCCGCCTGACGTTCGCGCCCTGTATGCCACCGCGTTTGAGGTTGACGCGAGCTGGCTGGTGGAGTGCGCGGCACGCCGGCAGAAATGGATCGACCAGTCGCAGTCCCTGAATATTTATATGGCCGGTGCTTCGGGCAAGAAACTGGATGACACCTACAAGCTGGCGTGGGTGCGTGGTCTGAAGACGACGTATTACCTGCGCACGCTGGGGGCGACATCAACCGAGAAATCGACCGGACGTGCGGGCCAACTCAACGCCGTGTCGGCGGATGGTGCGTCAACGGAAGAACAACCCAAGGTGTGCTCGATACTCGATCCCGAGTGCGAGGCCTGCCAGTAAGCATGTAGTCGCAGGGCGGAATCAGGGACGGCAATAAGTAAATGCAGTTGAAGGTTGCTTTGCGGGCAGTGCGACGGGTTCACCAATAACAACAATCAAGAAACTGTCGCCGGCTCTGGAAGGTGTCCACCGACAACGCTAATAAAGGAGACTGAAGATGCTGCAATTTGAAGATAGCTCGGCTGCCGCTACCGGCACCGTTCGCCAACCAGTCGGCGCTGACCGCGCCCCGGCACAGAACCCCGCAGCGGAAGAAGAACTGCGCCGGGTCAATGTGGCCGACAAGCGGGTCATCAACGGGAGCACCGACGTCAATCAACTGGTGCCGTTCAAATACAAATGGGCGTGGGACAAGTATCTTTCCGCCTGCGCCAATCACTGGATGCCGCAGGAAATCCAGATGAGCCGCGACATCGCGATGTGGAAAGATCCGAACGGCCTGACTGAAGACGAGCGTCGCATCGTCAAACGCAATCTCGGCTTCTTTGTCACCGCCGACTCGCTGGCTGCCAACAACATCGTGCTTGGCACCTATCGTCACATCACGGCCCCGGAATGCCGGCAGTACCTGCTGCGTCAGGCGTTCGAGGAGGCGATCCACACTCACGCTTACCAGTACATCGTTGAGAGCCTGGGCCTCGACGAAGGCGAGATTTTCAATGCCTATCACGAGGTGTCGTCGATCCGCGCCAAGGATGAATTTCTGATCCCGTTCATCGACGTGCTGACCGACCCGTCGTTCAAGACCGGCACGTCGGAAGCCGACCAGAAGCTGTTGAAGAGCCTGATCGTATTCGCCTGCCTGATGGAAGGCCTGTTCTTCTACGTCGGTTTCGCGCAGATCCTCGCACTGGGCCGTCAGAACAAGATGACCGGCGCCGCCGAGCAGTATCAGTACATTCTGCGCGACGAATCGATGCACTGCAATTTCGGCATCGACCTGATCAACACCATCAAGATGGAAAACCCGCATCTGTGGACCGCCGAGTTCCGCGAAGAACTGAAGGAACTGTTCCACAAGGGTGTCGAACTTGAATACCGTTATGCGGAAGACACCATGCCGCGCGGCGTCCTCGGCCTCAATGCCGCGATGTTCAAGGAGTATCTGCGCTACATCGCCAACCGCCGTGCGCAGCAGATCGGTCTCGATATCCTGTTCGAAGGCGTCAACAACCCCTTCCCGTGGATGTCGGAAATGATCGACCTGAAAAAAGAGCGCAACTTTTTTGAAACCCGCGTCATCGAGTATCAGACCGGGGGCGCGTTGTCCTGGGAATAACCCCGGGCTGTCGGGATACAAAACGGAGATCAATACGGAACATGCAATGGAACGCGTTCATCCCCCTGACGGGCGGGATGGTGTGCTGACCCAGCAAGTCAGCCGGCGGTTTATCGCCCTGTGGCACAAGCCGCGGGGTGGTGCCGCCGGTTTTTTTTCGGGTTTTGATCAACACCACGATGGAGGGCTCAACCCTTGGCACTCAGTCTGAAGTTCCGGCGTTACCGCAGTCGCAGGCCGCATTTGCACACGGTTACCGAACTGCGTGCTGAAGACAACTGCACGTTATGGCTGCGTTTTGACGATGGTCTGGAAGGGCATGTTTATCTCGGCGATCTGGTGGAGGAAAACTCCCTTGCGGTATTGTCTGACGCATCATTGTTTAGCCGTGTGGCATTCGATCCGGTGTCAAATCTGCTGACATGGAGCGGCGGCGTGCGAATTGATCCTGACATGCTGTACCGTAATCTGGCGCACAAGGCTGGCGCTGTTTTGCACTGACCGAGCAGCGAGAGGCGCGTGTTTCCCGAAGGGGAACTGTGCCACCGTAACTAGACCGTGATGGAGGTTCCCATGGCAAAAGCCAAGAAGAAGGCAGCGAAGAAAAAAGCGGTGAAAAAGACTTCGGCACCGAAAAAGAAGGCGTCGCCGAAAAAGGTCGCCAAGAAAAAGGTCGTCAAGAAAAAAGTCGCAAAAAAGAAAGTCGTCAGCAAGACGGCGGCCAAGAGTCCCGGCCGGAAAGCGGGCAAAAAAAAGCCGGCTGGAAAGCCGGCTGAGAAAAAAGCAGTCAAGAAGAAACCTGCTGCAACAAAGCAGGCGGTCAAGGCGAAACCGGTAACCCAGATTGCAGCACCGGCGCCAATCGCACCCCGTCCGATTGCGATTCCAGGCGCTTGGCCATTTCCGATGGGCAGTAAACCCTAGGGAGCTGGCCTGGCACCTGCGCTGAGCGGCGGAATCGTTCTCGGGAGAAGTTCGATGTCCGTCGCGGAGAGCGGGTCGCAACCGCGAACAGCAGGGCAGTAAAGATACCCAATCCGCCCCCCCGGGGCAAGGCGCGGAGCCTCCTGCGCCTGTTGGTAACCTATTAAATATTGTTTATAATCAACAGGTTGCATCAAGTAAAAATTTTTTCCGACGGCTTTGACAGGCTGCCACAAGCACTCCCGACAGTCGCCGGAACGGTCATTTCCGGTTCGTGAACGGGCGGCGCAGCCGGTTGCGACTCGCCCGGGCAACCCAAAATGGGGGCCTAAAACCGGTCGATATACCTGCCCAGAATTTTTTGCGCTGTGCCGATGTGACTGCGCTGCTTATTGCAATGGCGCCCTGCCGTTCGAAATATCCATGATCATTCGCGTGGCCAGATACAGCCGCGGTTCTATCGACGGGATCAGAACGTATTCGGCATTGGTCGTGTGCGATCCGAAACCGCGCAACCCGAAACCTTCGATTACAGGCGCTTTGGTGGACAGCGCTGCGAATGCCGCATCGGTGCCGCCACCCGTGGGGCGGTCGCGCAGAACAAGCTTCTGGCCGAGTTCAGCATAGATGCCCACGGCATGTGCGCCCAATGCGCGGGAGGCATCGGTGGCCTGCAGCGGCGGACGACGGCGTTCGAAATCAAGGGTGACCTCGGCTTCCGGCAACAACTTGTTCTTGATGCGCTCGCGCAGCGTCTGTTCAATGCCATCCAGATCGGAGACGCGATCAACGCGGACGTCGGCTTGTGCCTGCGCGCCAGGCGGAATCATGTTGCGCACGATGCCGGCCCGCGACATCGTCCAGTTCAGGTGCTGTCCTACTTTCGGATTTGACAGGTCGCTGGCCTGCAGAATCTGGTGCGACAGTTCGTAGAGGGCGTTGACACCGAGATGCGGCGAAGCCCCGGCGTGCGATGCGCGGCCGCGGACAGTGAGCGTGGCTGCACCGATGCCGCTGGTGGCCAAGCGGATCTGGTCCACCTGCGGGCTGCCGCCGCCTTCGAAGGACAGCACGGCATCGTGTTCACGGCCCAGTTTTTCGATCAGGAAGCGCGATCCCGGTGAACTGATTTCCTCGTCGCCGTTGATCAGCACTGTGAGCGTACCGTAATCGCGGAAATCCAAACTGCGCAGCATCGACAGCGTATGCAGAATGAGGGCGATACCCTGTTTGTCATCGGCGATGCCAAGGCCGTAGGCACGATCACCTTCAATCTTGAACGGCTGTCCGGACAACATGCCGAGCGGATACACCGTGTCCATATGTGCGATCAACAGGATTTTCCGCGTTCCGGTTCCGGTAAAGGTCGCGCGAACCATGCGGCCGATTTTTTCCGGCGTGTCGAACATTTTGTAGATTTCGGGACCTGCATCAAGCAGCTCGGTTTTGGCGCCCAGTGCTTTCAGCTTGACTGCAAGCAGGTTCGCAATCTTTTCCAGGCCGGCGTAATCCGCGCTGCCGGATTCGATTTCGACCAGTTCCTTCATGGTTTGCAGCATGCCCGGCTGTTCTTTTTTGGCCAAGGCGATGATGGCTTCATTGGCTGCTGCAAGCGTGTTGCCGGCATAAAGTGCGAAAACCAACGAAATGCCGTATGCAATTGTTTTTATTGAAATTTTCATATAGCTCCCCTGAATATTTACGACGTGAAATGCTCAAACCGCTTTTTTATTTACCCTGGGAAAAGGTGGCCGCAAATGCGGCAATCGCCTGATCGATCTCGCTGTTGCCGACATGACGATGCGTGACGAAGCGCAGCGAACGCGGATCGGCCGGGCTGACCGCAATGCCGGCCTGCGCCATCGCGTCCGACCACTGCGCAGCACTGCGTGTGGTGAACGAAACATCAACCCGCACGATATTGGTTTGCGCATCTGCAGGATTGCAGAAACGTGGATCAATCCGGTGCAGGCCGTTCGCCAGCCGTTTGGCGCTGGCGTGATCATCCTTCAGGCGATCAATCATCGTTTCAAGCGCGACAATGCCGGCGGCTGCAATCGAACCGGCCTGCCGCATATTGCCGCCGACCATGCGCCGGAAGGGTCGTGCGCGGTCGATGAAAGTTCGTGTGCCGCAGAGCACCGAACCGACAGGCGCCGACAGTCCTTTCGAAACACAGAAACACACGGAATCCGTGTGTTGAGCGACTTCTGCTGCCGTCACACCCAAGGCGGCCGCAGCATTAAACAGCCGCGCGCCATCGGTATGCACCGGAACACCGTGCTTGCGCGCAAGTTCATGGACGCGCTGCATATGGGCCAGCGGCAGCACGGCACCGCCGGCGCCGTTGTGGCTGTTTTCCATGCAGACCAGTGCGGTGCCGAAATTATTACGGCTCATTGGCCGGATGGATTCACGCAGCAGGTCTTCGTCCATTGCGCCGCGTGATCCGGGTATGCCTTTGTAAAACACACCGGCGACAGCAGCGAGTCCGCCGAGTTCGGTATTGAGGATGTGCGCACCGCGTTCCAGCAGTACTTCACCGGCGCGCGAAGTATGGGCCAGAACCGCAACCAGATTGGTCATCGTGCCGCTGGGCATAAACAAGCCCGCTTCCTTGCCCGTGCGTTCTGCTGCCAGCGCTTCCAGTTTGATCACGGTCGGATCGCCGTCGCGCGAATCATCGCCCTGCGTCGCGGACTGCATCGCGGCGAGCATGGCTTCGGTCGGACGGGTAACGGTATCGGTACGGAGATCAATCAGAGTGGTCATGGTAATGAGGTAGGGATTGAATG
Source organism: uncultured Bordetella sp. (assembly GCA_964531455.1). Lineage (GTDB taxonomy): Bacteria > Pseudomonadota > Gammaproteobacteria > Burkholderiales > SG8-41. The sequence continues at coordinate 15,632 of CAZHFZ010000002.1, read as the reverse complement.
CGGGAAATGAAAGCGGTGATTGATACCAGAGCGCAGGTTACGTCGGACACCCGAGGTGTGGCAACCACCTGCTCAGTAGCATTCTTCTTCGCCGGCGGGCTGTACGGGGCGCGCAATAAAACCGAATCTTGCCGGCACATCAACAGACTTGAGCGGTTGCACCGGAATTTTCGCGTTTCCGGTTTGCAGATGCAGGTCCGGATCATTGCCTGCCTGCAAGACATCGAGTGCTGTGGCCAGTGCCGCGTTGTCGGGAGTCTTTGCGTTAGCGTCGCGAAACAGCGGAATCAGCAGTTCGAGGTCGGTGTCGTGAACAAGTCCGATGCCGACATCAGTATCCAGCAACAACTGGCCGGCATCATCCATGAATGCGGCATTGATGGTTGTGGTGCTGGTGCCGGTATGCGCGGTCAGTGTCAGCACTGAACCTGTCGCTGCTGCGATGCGATAAACAAATGGCGTGTAATCGAGCGTCACAAACACTCGCTGCGGACCATTTTGCAGAAACCAGCGGCCGTGTTCATCGTGGCTGTAGTTGCGGCTGAAAAATTCGGCGATGCCGGGATTGGTTACGCGGTCTCCCTTTAGCAGCCATTGTCCACGGCGATCCAGCGACAGCCAGCCATAAACTGCAGGTACGTTCGGCCACTTGGCCATGCCGCGAAGCACGATGTCATCCATCGCTTGAATCTATCACAGCCCCGTCCGGCCCTGACCCTGTGTCCGGCGGTTTATGTACTGCCTTGCGTTCGCACCACGAGCGCGCTCGCAATCCATTGCCGCTTCATTCGCGCCGTAATCTTTAACCCCTTTGGATGCCGGGCAGCGTTTACAGCAGGGTCGCGGGTTTTCCGCACAGCTTTGAGGAGCCTTCATGAAACGTATCTATTGCGTTACCGCCGCATTGATCGCCGGCATGCTGTCATTGCCGGCGGCAGCTGTCGGCCGAATCGCCGATATGGTGATTTACGACCGCACGCAGAACAGGGCGCTGCCGGTTTATGTTCACGAAGGGCGGCATTATGTCGCCGGCCAACCGGGAAACGAGTATGAAATCCGGCTGCGCAACCGCCAGCGCGCCGACATCCTGACCGTAGTTTCGGTGGATGGTGTGGACGTGGTGACCGGTGACACCGCCGACTGGCAGCATAGCGGTTATGTGCTGGGACCACAGCAGGGTTTTGGCGTCAAAGGCTGGCGCAAAAGCCTCGATCGAACGGCCGCGTTTTATTTCACCGCGCTGCCCGATTCCTATGCGGCACGCACCGGACGTCCCGATCATGTTGGGGTGATCGGGGTGGCGGTGTTCCGCAAAAAGCCGGAACCGGTGGCGCAATATTCTCCAGCACCGCTTGCACGCGGTTCGGAATCCGTGGCGTCAGCGCCCCCGGGGATTGCGGATCAGCGCAGCGTGGCGCGTGATGCCGCCGGGGTGGCTGCGCGTGGGGAGGCGCCGGCCAGCGCTCCCGGGAATACGGCACAGAAATCCGCGCGTCTCGGCACCGGCCACGGCCGCAGCGAAACCTCGGTGGTGACCTACACCGAATTCGAACGCGCCAGCGCCACGCCTGCCGAGATCATCACCATTTATTACGACAGTCATCGCAACCTTGTGGCACAGGGTGTAATCCCTGCGCAGTCGCTGGCGCGGCCTGATCCGGTCCCGCAGCCCTTTCCAGCGCGTTTTGTGCCCGATCCACGCTGAGTTCAGCAAAGTTGATTCTGTAGTGGACAGCACGCTGATGACAGGTTGCCGGTCTGCAGGGCCTTCTTCATACTGGCGACCCGTGAAATCCGCAGATCCCGATGACAGTGATGAAGCGCTGATGCTGGCTTATCGCGATGGCGATGCCGGCGCTTTTGATGTGCTGTATGCGCGGCATCGCGGCGGCACCTACCGGTATTTGCTGCGCCAGTGCCGCAATGCCGGACTGGCCGAAGAAATGTTCCAGGACGTGTGGATGAACCTGATCCGGGCGCGTACCGGTTACACCGTGCAGGCCCGCTTCACGACTTATTTATACCGGATTGCGCATAACCGGCTGATGGATCACTTCCGGCGCCATGACGCTGACGCGGTTTCGCTGGATGATGACAACGCCGTTCCGATGGATGAGCCCGTCGCGCCGCGCAGCGCCGACCCCGCAGTGGGGGCCGAATCGCGGGCACAGGCTGCGCAACTGCTGGCCTTGCTCGGCAAACTGCCTACTGAACAACTCGAAGCCTTCGTGTTGCAGCAGGAGGGCGGCATGAGTGTCGAGGAAATCGCCGAGGCCACCGGGGTGAACCGCGAAACGGCAAAAAGCCGCCTGCGTTATGCGCTGGCCAAACTGCGGGAGGGCATGCAGTCATGGCGCTGAAACCCGGTATTACTGATATGGAACACGATCCGCAGCTATCGGCTGATTACCGTGCGGCTGCTGACGAAATGCCGCCAACAGCTCTGGATGACCGCATCCGCGCCGCGGCCCGCCGCGAAGCGGGCGCCGGGCCGCGCCGCCAGTCGCGCTGGTCGGCGTGGCAGGTGCCAGTGTCGCTGGCAGCCGTTGTCGTGCTGTCGGTCACTGTCGTACTGATGATGCGCGATGAGGGCGTTGACCGGGTCGAACCGGACTTGCCGCCGCCGGTTGCCGAAGCGCTCGCTCCGCAAAGCGCCGCTGAACCGGCAGCCCAGGCGCGTATTGCGGAGGCACCCATGTCGTCGCGCCCGCAGGCTTTGCCGCCCGCAGTCACGGGCGACTCTCAGGCGAAGCCGGCGCCGTTGGCGGAGGCGGCCCCGGCGGTGATGGCCAAGTCACAGCCTGCGGCCGAAGTGCCTGTGCCCGCCGCAACTGTAGCCCTGCGTGATGAATCAGCTGCCGAACGAAACGTCGCCCCGGCGCGCGAGACTGCCCGACCGATGCTCCGTTCGGCTCCGACAGGTGCCGCAGCCGATGTCGCGGCGGGACCCGCGGCGCGGGTGGCCGCCCCGGCGGCGGCGATGTCTGCGCCAGCGCCGGACCGGGTGCTGTGGCACGACCTGATGAATGAACCTGCCGGCAAATGGGTGCAGCGCATTGTTGAATGGCGGCGTGCCGGTCGTACTGCGGATGCCGATGTACTTCTCGCAGAATTCCGCCGCCGCTTCCCGGAGCATCCCTTGCCTGATGAAGCGGCTGCCCGATGAGCGCTGATCCCAAGCCCGAAAAGCCGCCGGCGCCCGAGCCCTGGGAGTGCTGTCAAAGCGGCTGCGAACCCTGTGTTTACGACCGATACTGGGAAGCACTCACTAACTATGAGGCTGCATTGCAGGCTTGGGAATCACGTCAGCCCGGCGGCCATTCCATCGCCAAAGACGACTTATAAATATTTGATTTAATTGATATTTATTCAATTTACGCAGTTCTGGTGAACTCTCCGCTGCATTGCGGCTCAAATTGCAGCCAATTCTTCTGAAGGGAACGAATTTAATCGTAAATATTGATATTAGTTATTTATAATCAATAGCTTATGATTTGTGTTGCGTCGCGGAAGCCGTTGCCGGTAAACTCCGCGTCCCTTTCTAGTCCAGTCGATCAAACAAAGGCAGAAAAAGCCATCTGTTTGGGTTGCGACACCTGCACTGAACACCTAGAATTGGCCAGTTTTTTTGAGTAGCCCACAACCTGTAGTGGTCTGGGGCTGAACGCAGTCTTAATGGAGACACCCGTTACCGTAGCGAGGTAACACAGATGTTGCGCCCCGCTCAATGCGTAGGCGCGAAACCGAAAGGAGGTTTTGCGTGTTTGCAAAATCGATTTCAGCACTATCCCCGACGGACCGTTCGGCAGAATCGCTGCCGCGGCTCCGCAAGATGCTCACCCTGGCTGTTTTGCTCGCCAGCCTGTCCACCCTGATCATGCTGCTTCACGACCGTTACGGCGTCCATTTAATGGAATCCGCTGTGGCTGCCGTGCAAAGCGAAGCCACCGCCATTTCCGCCCGCGTCCTGGCGCAGCCGGAAGAAGTCGTTGTCAAGCCTGAAGATGCCCGCCACGTGGCCCTGGCCGAGTACTTGGCCAAGCGCTACAAGGTTGCGCAGGAACTGACGCTGGACTTCGTCCGCATCGCCCACGCCGAAGGCGCCAAGGTCGGTCTCGACCCGCTGCTGGTGATGGCGGTCATCGCCGTCGAGTCCCGCTTCAACCCGATCGCTGAAAGCGTGGTCGGCGCCAAGGGACTGATGCAGATCATCCCGAAATTCCACGGCGACAAGCTGGCGAAGTTCGGTGGCGAGAAGGCGGTATTCGATCCGGAGTCGAACATTCGTGTCGGCACCCGCATCCTCAAGGAATACCTGACCAAGACCGGCAATGTCGGCATCGCCCTGCAGATGTATGCAGGCGCACTCGGTGACGAGAACGATACCTATACCAACAAGGTACTGGGCGAGAAGCAGCGCCTGCAGCAGGTTGTGGCCAATCTGGCCGAACCGACCCCGGCCGCACCGCGGCTGGTGCAGCGCGTACGCGTTGCATGGCGCCACGCCGACTCCCCCCTCGGCGAATAATCCACGGCGGCATGGCCGGTATCCGCATCGTCTGGTCTGCGGGTTCGGTCATTGCCGACCTGAACCCCGGTCCGACGGTCGACAAGCTGCTCGCAGCATTACCCTGCGAATCGACCGTCAACACCTGGGGCGAAGAAGTCTATTTCACGTTGCCGATCAAAGCCGCGCTCGAACCCGGCGCGCAGCAGGTCGTTGAACCCGGCACCGTCTGTTTCTGGGTCGACGGCAGCGCACTGGCGCTACCTTGGGGCCGCACTCCCGCATCACACGGCGATGAATGCCGGCTGGTCAGCCCGTGCAGCGTGCTCGGGCGCATTCGCGGCGACGCCTCGGCGTTGAGTACCGCAAAAGACGGCGACACGATACGCATCGAAGCGGCCTGACGGCCCCTATAATGGCTGCACACCCACCGGGAGCGCGCCATGGCCGAGCAGGAAATCCCCAAAGACTTTTTCGAGTTCATGCAGAAGATGTGGAACCCCATGGGTTTCCCGATCCCCGGCATGATCGCGCCGACGATGAATGTCGAAGACCTCGACAAAAAAATCGCCGAGCTCAAGGCCGTGGAAACCTGGCTGATGATGAACACCGGCTTCGTGCAGATGACCATCAAGACGCTGGAGATGCAGCGGGCCGGACTCGAAAGTCTGCAGGCTGCTGGTAAGGCGGCTGCGGACAGCGTAAAAAAAACGCCGGATTAACCGGCGTTTTCAATTGAGCTCCAGATTCGTCAAGCCCGCAGATCCAGTGTCTTCGGATCAAAGAAAGGCTTGCCGCCTTTGATCTGCGTCCGGTGCATCAAACGCCGCGACTCCGGATCAAAGGCATCGCGCCGGTGCATCTATTTGTTGTGGCTGCGGAGGATGCGTGCTGCGCCCGCATCCTCCTTCGCCG
>CAZHFZ010000002.1:0-10110 GCA_964531455.1 uncultured Bordetella sp. | reverse complement strand
GCCCATAACTGATTGAGCAGGTCTTCGCTTTCATCGAGCGGCAAACCGATGATGTAGGCGCTTTGGCGACGACCGAGGAACAGGCAGTTGCGGTGGGTTTTTTCATGGGTACGCACCAGCGGATGCATCGCACCCGGTGCGTCGCGCGGATCGATGACTTCCACGCATCCCTTGCGCAACTCGCCGGCGCTGTTGCGGCTGGAATCGTGGCGGCAGTAGCGGCCGAGCACCTGCTTTTTCAGTGCCGCCGGCAGCGTGTCCCAGGCTTTGTACATATTCGTGAAACCGGTGTTGCCGCCGGCGGGCGGCACTTCCAGGGAATAGAGCAGGCTGCCGATCGGCGCGAGGTCGTTGTAAGACATGTCGGTATGCCACACCGCTTCGTAATGGCCAAGGTTTCCGATGGGTTTGCCGTCGACCTTGATGTTCGACATTACGGTGATCTGCGGGAAGGGATTGACCACATCCTTGCCGGCGTGAATCGGTGCTGAATCAAGTTCGCCGAAGCGCTGGCCGAAGGCGAGCAGCGCCGGATCATCCAGTTGCTGGCCGCGGAAGCGCAGCACCAGATGGGTGTGCCAGGCGTCTTCGATCTGGCGGAAGGTTTCATCCGACAGCGGTTTCGACAGGTCGACACCCACCACGTCGGCGCCGAGCGCGGCGCCGGTGGGGATGACGGTGACATTGTTTTTTTGCGGTGTATCCATGGGAGCTCCTCCAGACAGAGGGGCCATGCTACGCCGCCCGGCCGCTGCACTCAACGCAGCGGCCATATTGCGGAAACGTTCCTGCTGTTGCTTTTGCCTTATTTAGCGCCGATCTTGTTGCGCAGCAGACCCAGGCCTTCGACTTCGGTTTCAAGAATGTCGCCGGCCTTCATGAATTCCGGCGGGTTGCGCGCATGGCCGACGCCGGCGGGGGTGCCGGTCAGGAACAGATCGCCCGATTCCAGCGTCAGGCCGGCCGACAGTTCGGCGAGCAGGCGCGGAATCTTGAAATACATATAGCTGGTGTTCGAATCCTGCTTGGTCACGCCGTTGACGCGGCAGGTGATGCGCAGGTTCTGCGGGTTTTTGACTTCGTCCGCCGTGGTGATCCACGGGCCCATCGGGCAATGGCCGTCGAGGCTCTTGCCCTTGAACCACTGCTGGCCGTGCTGGCGCTGCACTTCGCGCGCTGACACGTCGTTGGCGATCATGTAGCCGAAGATGTGTTTCATCGCATCGGTTTCCTTGATGTTGCGACCGGGTTTGCCGATGACCACGGCCATTTCGACTTCCCAGTCCAGCTTCTCGGTGACGCCGGGGTGCGACGGCACTTCGCCGTAGGGGCTGTTCACCGACAGCGGCTGCTTGCTGAAAAACGCCGGATGCTTGGGCAGTTCGGTCACGTGCGGACGCGCCTTCGCGCCTTCCTCGAAATGCTCGACGTAGTTCCAGCCGACGCAGAACACGTTTTTGCGCGGACGCGGAATCGGCGCATGTAGCGTGACCTTGTTCATTTTGTGGTGACCGGTCTTCACGCCGGTGACCGCTTTTTTGACCAGCGCGAGTCCTGACTTGCCGGCAGCAACAAGCCCGATCATGTCATTGGCGGCGAAGGGCAGTTTGACGCGCGCTTTTTTGGCTGCGGTTGCGAGATCAATGATGCTGCCGTCAGCGGCGATCACGCCAATCGCGGCAGGGCCGCGTTTGGTGGCTGAGTAGGTTACGAGTTTCATGTCATTCTCCCTTGGTGAACAGTATTAGAGGTTTTTGAATTTTTCGCAGGCACGAACCAGCGCTGCGCAGATGCCGGGCTCCCAAGCCGAATGTCCGGCATCGGGAATGATGTGGTATTCCGCTTCGGGCCAGACCCGGTGCAGATCGTCGGCCGAGACGATGGGGCAAACCGCGTCGTAACGCCCCTGCACGATCACGCCGGGGATGTTGCGAATACGGTTAACGTTGGCGAGCAGCGAATTCTCCGGCAGGAAAATATCGTGCTTGAAATAATGCGCTTCGATGCGTGCAAGTCCGAGTGACACCACGTCGCCGGCAAAGTAAGCCACTGTTTCCGGACTCGGCATCAGCGTCGAACACGAACCTTCATACGTACCCCAGGCGCGCGCAGCCGGCATATGCACGGCCGGATCGGGATCAGTCAGGCGGCGGTGATAGGCCGTGAGCAGGTCGCCGCGTTCCGCTTCGGGAATCGGGTCGGTGAAGGCGCGCCAGGCTTCCGGAAAAATATTGCGCAGACCATAAAGGAACCAGTCGATCTCGCTTTTGCGGCACAGGAAAATGCCGCGCAGGATCAGGCCCTTGCAGCGGTCGGGGTGGAATTCCGCGTAGGCCAGCGCCAGCGTACTGCCCCAGGAACCGCCGAACACCAGCCATTGTTTGATGCCGAGGTGCTCGCGCAGTTTTTCGATGTCGGCGACCAGCAGTGGTGTGGTGTTGTCGGTGATGTCGCCCAGTGGCGTCGAACGTCCCGCGCCGCGCTGGTCGAAAATGACAATGCGGAAATGCGCCGGATCAAAAAAACGGCGATGCGCGGGTGCGGCGCCGGCGCCCGGGCCGCCATGCAGGAACAACACCGGGGCACCTTGCGGATTGCCGGATTCCTCGAAATACATGCGATGTCGCCCGTCGAGCGCGAGCATGCCGGCGTTATAAGGTTCGATCTCGGGATAGAGTTCGGCCCTTAAGTTGGAAAATGAGCCGGAAAAAGTTGAGGCCATGGGTTTTACGTTGCGGAATCAGCGCAGCGGACAGGCTGCAAAAAAAGCAGCGCAACGTTAGCACAAAGGCCGCGCGGCTAGAACCCGTCCCGAAACCTGCCGCGCGCGGTGGGGACAAGGCGCCTGCGATGCTTTGACGGGAAATGACCGGATTGGCGGGAAGGTAAGGCGAGGAGAAACGCAGCGGTAAACGCAGCAGGAAACGCAGTGCTGACAAACGCAGGCGTTTTGTGATCAGGCCTACATCATGCTGACATGCGCGGCAACGACGCGCCAGCCCTCCGGCAGGCGCACCCAGGTCTGCATCTGCCGCCCGGTGCGGCCGCCGCGGTCAAAGTGAATGCTGGCGGTGGCGAAGTCACGGCCGAAGGTGGTAATGACCGTGCGTTGTACGGTTCGCGCCAGTCCTGCGGGCGAGCGTGCCGAACGAAAGCGCGCGATTTCCTCGTGACCATAGAGCAGTTCGCCGGCGCCGTAACGCACGGTGTGCGGGCTTTGCCAGAACAGCTCATCCAGCACCGCGACGTCATTGTTGACCAGCGCCTGTTCATAACGGTCGAAAACCGCAGTGACCTCTGCCAGCACTTCCGGATTGTTGATTTCCAAATTTTGCCTGCTTTAACTAATCTGCCCGGACACCGGTTTCCTTGACCACTTTGGCCCATTTCGCGATGTCCTGTTTGACCACGGCCTTGAACTGCGCGGAATTACCATACATCATTTCTGCGCCGCGCTGTGACAGTCCGGCGCGCAGCGGCTTGTTGTCCAGCAGCTTTTCTACATCGGCTTCCACTTTTTTGGCGATTGGCGCCGGCAGGCCTGCCGGTGCAAACAGCCCGTACCACTGGGCGGCCTCGTACCCGGGAAGCCCGCTTTCGGCGATCGTCGGCACATCGGGCAGCGTCGGATAGCGCTTCGTCGTCGTCACCGCCAGCATGCGCAGCTTGCCGGACTGCACCATGGGCAGCGCTGAAACGATGATGTCGATCATGTATTGCGTACGGCCGGCGATCAGGTCAGGCAGCGCAGGACCACTACCCTTGTACGGCACGTGGACCGCCTTGATGCCGGTCATCATGTTGAACATCGCCGCGCCGAGATGGGGTAGCGCGCCGTTGCCCGAGGACGCGAAAGACAGTTGATCGGGTTTGCTTTTCGCCAGCGCTACCAGGTCCTGCACCGTTTTAACCGGCAGCCCGTTGGTGACCACCAGCAACTGCGGCGACAGTGCAAATGAAGCCAGCGGCAGCAGGTCCTTGATCGGGTCGTAACTGAGCTCCGGATAGATGCTGGGGGCGATGACCACGCCGGCATTGACGCCCATCAGCATCGTGTAGCCGTCGGCGGGGCTTTTGGCTACGAGGCCGGTGCCAATGGTGGCGCCGGCGCCGCCGCGGTTGTCGACGACAACGGTTTGCCCCCACATTTCCGCCAATGACTGGCCTACGGCACGGCCAACATAATCGGAAGCACCGCCCGGGGGGAAGGGAATGATCAGACGCACCGGTTTGGTCGGATAGGCATTGGCCAGCAGCGGCAATGTGAGCATGGCGACTGCGACTAGTCGAGACAAAGCGTTCATGGTGTTTTCCTGGAAAGGTAACAATGGCTGAGACGTGATCAGGTAGATGACAGGCAAATCTCATGCCACGAATTATTTAAAGGCATGGCAGCACTGTGCAGACCGGGTTTGGCTTGCGCTTGCACCGCGGCGGTGCTGCCTGCCTGCCCATGCGCCTTTACGGTGCGCGCAAGCCCTGCCATGACAGTGGGCGGGCCGGCCGGATGACCGGAGTTGAACGCAGCAATCGGGGTATGCGAAACCTGATCAACGCATTGCAAGGGCGAAGAGTGCATCGGCCAGCACCCGTGCGCCGTCGGCAAGATCGCTGGCAGTCGCCGACTCGGCCTCGTTGTGGCTGATGCCTGCTTTGCAGGGCACGAAGATCATTCCGCTTGGACACACGCTGTGCAAGAAGCGGGCATCATGTCCGGCAGCAGAAGAAAGGTCGAGGGTGCGGATGCCGATGACATCGGCGCAGCCGCGTATGAGATCGCGGATGGCCACTGGAAACTCCAGCGACATTGCAGTGGTAAGTTCGCGCACCGTGACATCGCAGGGGCGCCCGTGATCTGCACAGAGATTTGCAATGGCGTCGCCGATTGCGCGAAGGCGTGCCGAATCGGGATGCCGCAGATCGATCGAGAAAATGGCCTGACCCGCCACGACTGATGGGGCATTGGGCTGGACTTCGATGCGGCCGACTGTGAATTTCACGATGTCGTCGGGGTCGGCCAACGCCTTCGAAAGCCCCTGGATGATGGCGGTGGCTGCGAGCAAAGCGTCCCTGCGTGTTCGCAGGGGAGCGGTGCCTGCGTGCGCTTCTTCGCCGGTGACAGTAATCCGGAACGTACGCTTGCCCTGAATGCCGGTGACAACGCCAACGCTATAACCTTCCTGTTCAAGCACCGGGCCTTGCTCGATGTGCGTTTCAATATAGGCCGCAATCGGCCGACCGAGTGGTCGCAGAGGGACATCGGGAAAAGCGTCCCTCGTGCGGGCCAGTTCACGCTCAACGGTCGCGCCCAGCGCGTCCGTGATCGGCAGGAAGGCGTCGAGTTCTGCCGCGCCCGCAAACGCGGCGGAGCCCATCATGCCCGGCGCAAACCGCGAGCCTTCCTCGTTCATCCATCCGACCACTTCGATCGGCCGTCGCGGCGTGATGCCTGCTGACCGCAGGGCTTCGATGGCCTCAATGCCGGCGAGCACGCCGTAAATGCCGTCAAACCTGCCGCCGGTGGGTTGGCTGTCGATGTGTGAACCGGTGAGCACGGGCGGCGCATCGGCCTCGCGGCCTTCCATGCGCAGGAAGAAGTTGCCTGCGGGATCGGTAAATGCCGCGAGATCGAGTTCGCGCGCGATGGCCATGAGCTCGCGCCGTGCGGCGATCTCCTCATCGGAGAGCGCCTGCCGGTTGACCCCGCCGGCGACGGTAGCACCGTGGCGCGCGAGACTCATGTGGCGCGCCCAAAGGCGCGCTTCATCGATGTGAGCGCTTGGGAGCGTCATGGCCGCTATTGCGTTTTCATGATCTCGGCGGGCATCGCGCGTGGATCGCGTGCAGTCCAGTTGCCTGCTTCGGCCAGCCCGATGAAAGCATCCACGAACGAATTGAAACGGTCAGGTTCTTCGAGATTCACGGTATGACCGGTCTTGGGCACGATCAGCAGGCCCGCGGCCGGGATCGTCTTTTTCATGAATACGCCCGGCTGAATGCAGTGATCATCTTCGTCGCCGACGATCACCAGGGTCGGAACCTGCATCTGCTTCATGCGGTCTTCGAGATCATAGATCGATGGCCGACGCGCCTGTACACCACGCATCGTGTTGGCGGCGCCCAGCGAGGAGTGCTGGCCGAGCTGAGTCGCGAATTCCTGCCAGCCGCGCGGGTCTTTGTTCTGGAACTGCACACGTGAAGCGCCGAGCGAATAAGTCTTTGCAAATGTCTCACTGCCTTGCGCTTCGAACTGGGCCGCAACCTCCATCGACACGCCCCTGAAGTACGCCTCGTGCTGCTTCTCGGCGCCGTAGCCAGCGCTGGCGATGACCAGCGAGCGTGCTCGTGCGGCGAAGTCCAGCCCGAAGTGCAGCGCCGCGAAGCCTCCCATCGAAAGGCCGACCACGTGTGCGCGATCAATGCCGGCGCCATCCATGACCGCGGCAATGTCGGCCGTAGCGCGTGCCTGCGAGTATTTCCCGACGTCGGCTGGCACGTCGGAGGGCGGATAACCGCGCGCTCCGAAAGTTATGCAGCGATGGCGCCGCGAGAAATGGCGCATCTGCGGCTCCCAGCTTCGGTGATCGCCGCCGAACTCATGTACGAACACGATCGGCGTGCCGCTGCCGGCTTCCTCGTAATAGAGCTTCACCCCGTCTTCGGTGGTGGCGTAGGGCATGGTGGTTCTCCTCGCTAAAAGAGCGGCGGTACTTCTTTGATCGTGCGCGCTTTGTCCACCATTGCCGGCAGGCGTTCGCAGAAGGCGTCGGCCCAGGCTTCCGGTACCGTGGTGCTGACCTTCACGAAACGATGGCCGAAACGCGGTGTGTGATAGGTGCCTTGCCGGATCATGATGCCTTCGCTGGAGTATGCATGGCAGAGCGCCTCTGGCGTGATCCCGGCATCGAGGACTTCGATGACCAGGAAGTTCGCCTGGGATGGATACACCGCCACCTTCATACCCGGTATGTGCGCAACGGCGGCGTGGATCTCGGCCTGGTTGCGCCGCTGACGCCGGTTGATCTCGGGGAACCAGCGGTCACGAATGCGCAGGCCGGCGATGGCGGCACGCTGAGAGACGACGTTGCTGCCGAGATTGTTCGGCGGCGCCGCCGCGAGTTGTTCAAGGACGTCGGGTGCGGCCACGATCGCGCCGACGCGCAAGCCTGCGAGGCCCAGCCACTTCGAGAAGCTGTAGATCGTGATGCTGCGCTCGGGATAGAAACGGGCGGCAAGCGTGTGCGAATCGGCGAAATGGCGATACGTGCAGTCGTGGACGAAATACGCACCGACTTTGCGCGCTATCTGCGTGAACGCCTCGATTTCGGCCGGCGTATAGCAGATGCCGAGCGGATTGTTGGGGTCTACGAGGTAAATGATGCGCGTGCGTTCGTCGACCGCGTTCGCGAGTTGCGACGCGGTGAGTCGATACCCTTGCGCCGGGTCGTAGATGGGCAACTCGATGACTTCGGCGCCGGCCGCCCGCGAGAAGTGCAGCGGCCATTTCCAGCCCGGATCGGTCGTCACGAGCGTCACACCCGGCTCGCAAAGCGTGCGGCAGACCGTGTACAGCGCTGCCACGCCACCATCGGTCACCAGGACCGAATGATCAGGCAAGCCGAGGTCATCGCGGATCAACTCACGCAGGGTTTCCATGCCGGCGGGAGGCGCGTAAGCGTGGTACTCCTCGCGCTTTAGCGAATCAAGCATCGCGTTCATCACCTCGGGCGGCGTTTCGAAGTGATTGGTGTTCTGCCCGAGCCACATCAGGTCTGGCGTATTGAACAGGCGATCAAAGTGCGCATTGCGTACGTCGAAACCGCGGGGTGTGCTCATGTGTGCGACCTTTCCTTGATTACCGAGCCCTTGGCTGCGATGCCGCCGTCGATAGTCACAATCGTGCCGGTGATGTAGCTTGCGCGCGGCGAGGCAAGAAATACAATGAGATCGGCAACTTCCTCGGCCGATGCGGGACGTCCGGCCGGGTACTTCTCGCGCAACTCCGTCCAGCGGCTCTCGTCACCCCAAAGGTCGATTGCCCGGCGCTTGTTGATCTTGACCATGCGTTCGGTTTCGACCGGGCCCGGATTCACCCCGACCACCCGCACGCCGAAGTCGAGACTTACGCCGCCAAGCGCCTTGGTGAAAGCCATCAGCGCGGCGTTCGCAGTGCTGCCGGCAATGTAGTTGGCGTCCCAATTCTCCCCCGAGTTGCCGATGTCGTTGATGATCACACCGCTGCCGCGCGCCTTCATGCAGGGATACAGCTCGCGTGCAAGCAACATGTAACCCATCAGCTTCACGTCGTAGCTTTTGCGCCAGATGGCCTCGTCAAGCGACTCCAGCGGTCCGGAAGGAATCTCGCCCGCGTTGTTCACCAGCACATTGACATCGCTGCAATCGGCAGCGAGCTTTTTCAGCGCCGCAGCGTCGCCCAGGTCAAGTACGTGAACACAGACCTTGACCCCGAACTCACGCTCGATCGAGGCCTTGTTCTGTTCGAGTGCATCGGCCGAGCGCGCCGCGAGATGCAGATCGCAGCCCTCGCCGGCAAACCCGCGGGCGACGGCGAGCCCGATTCCCTTCGATGCGCCGGTGATGAGTACCGACTGCCCGCGCAAATGCATTTCCATCTGTTGCTCTCCTCCTGAACCTGTTTACCGCAGACGTGTGGAACGTCATGCGCGTCATGTGTAGTTTATTCAATCCTGATGGGCGCGATCACCAAACCTGCGTCCTTGTGTTTGTCTGGGACAAAGGTTTGTGCCCGCATTTCCGGCAATGACCGGCCCAGGGCACGGCCGACACTATACGTGGCAGCGCCCGGCGCAAACGCAATGACCGGGTGCGCCGGCTTGGTCGGGCAGGCGACAGCGGTTTGCGGCAGGGCGGCCGTCAGCATAGAAGCGGTCAGGTGGTTCGGCGTGCGCAAGTCTTGTTCTCTGGTGCTTTGTTGCGGTTGCACACAAGCAGTGCAATTCCTGTGCCATTCGGAACTGCACAGGTGCAGCATCACCAAAAGATGGCTTGCGGGCACTGCGAAGGTGCCGGGATCGTGTGCGGTGCATCTTCCCGGTGCACGGTCGGCTTGTCCTGCCACAAACACGGGCAGAAGCAGGGGCTACGGTATAATCCCGCTCCCGCGCGGCCGAGGTCGCGTGAACGAATTTTCCGAAAGGCGGATTCCGCAATGCCTGAAGAGCAACTGCGCAAAGCAGCCCTCGAATATCACCGTTATCCCGTGCCGGGCAAGATCGCCGTCACGCCGACCAAGGGTCTGGTCAATCAGCGCGACCTCGCGCTGGCCTACACGCCCGGCGTGGCCAAGGTATGCGAGGAGATCGCTGCCCATCCGGAGGAGGCGAGCAACTACACCGCGCGCGGCAATCTGGTGGCCGTAATCACCAACGGCACCGCCGTGCTGGGCCTCGGCAACATCGGTCCGCTGGCGTCGAAGCCGGTGATGGAAGGCAAGGCCGTGCTGTTCAAGAAGTTCGCCGGCATCGACGTCTTTGATATCGAAATCAACGAGCAGGATCCGCACCGTCTGGTGGAAGTCATCGCGGCGCTGGAGCCGACCTTCGGTGGCATCAATCTCGAAGACATCAAGGCGCCGGAGTGTTTCATCGTCGAGCGCGAACTGCGCAAGCGCTGCAAGATCCCCGTGTTCCATGATGACCAGCACGGCACCGCGATCACTGTCAGCGCCGCCTTCACCAACGGCCTCAAGGTCGTCGGCAAGGACATTTCCAAGATCAAGCTCGTCGTATCCGGCGCTGGCGCCGCGGCACTGGCCTGCCTCGATTTGCTGGTGACGCTGGGCCTGAAAAAAGAAAACATTGTTGTCACCGACATCGTCGGTGTGGTCTACAAGGGCCGTGCCGAACTGATGGACCACGACAAGGCGCGTTACGCGATTGAAACCGATGCTCGCCAGCTCGGCGACGTGATGGCCGGCGCTGATGCCTTCCTCGGCCTGTCGGCGGGCAAGGTGCTCAAGCCCGAGATGGTGAAGCAGATGGCCGAGCGGCCGCTGATCCTCGCACTCGCCAATCCCGAACCGGAAATCCTGCCGGAACTGGTGAAAGAAGTCCGTCCCGATGCGGTGAT
>CAZHFZ010000001.1:115960-122252 GCA_964531455.1 uncultured Bordetella sp. | reverse complement strand
GGTTCGCCACGTATGCAGGCCATATCCGTGACATCCATGTCATGCTGCAACGGGAGGTCGTGGAACGCATGGTCGCCGCGCCTGGAGACTCGGAATTCAGCCGGCTGTCGGTGATGCTGCAATACCGTTTCGACATGGAAAAAATTTATGACGTACCGGCGGACTCATTTGATCCCGCGCCGAAGGTTGAATCCGCAGTGGTGCGACTGACACCCCTGGATCCGCTGCCGCATCCGGCTCACAACGAAACCGTGTTTGCCGAAGTGGTCAGCCGCGCATTCTCGCAACGGCGAAAGACGCTGCGCAACACATTGAAAGGCATGGTGTCCGCCGACCAGCTGTCCGCACTCGGCATCAATGCCGGGGCTCGGGCTCAGGAGCTTTCGGTCGCGGAGTTTGTGCGGATTGCCGGCGCCGTCACGGCATCGGCTTAGCTTGCAGCCTTGCGCTGGACGAACTCGATTTTGTAGCCGTCGGGATCTTCGACAAATGCGATCACCGTGGTGCCGTGTTTCATCGGCCCCGGCTCGCGGGTGACTTTGCCGCCGCGTTTTTTCACTTCGTCGCAGGCCTTGTAGGCATCCTCGACCTCGACGGCGACATGACCGAAGCCCGTGCCCATGTCGTACGACGCGGTATCCCAGTTATGCGTCAGCTCCAGTACCGCGGTGCGCGACTCATCGTCATAACCGACAAATGCATTGGTGAAACGACCGCTGGGATAATCGCTCTTTCGCAACAACCGCATGCCCAGCACCTGAGTGTAAAAATCGATCGACCGTTGCAGGTCGCCGACACGGATCATGGTATGCAGCAGTCTCATATCGCAACTCCCAGATCAGATCTGCACCATCTCGAAGTCTTCCTTGCGCGCGCCGCACTCGGGACAAGTCCAGTTCATCGGCACATCTTCCCATTTGGTGCCTGGCGCTATGCCTTCATCAGGAACACCCGCAGCCTCATCGTAGATGTAACCGCAAATCAAGCACATGTATTTCTTGTACTGCCCGGTATCGGTAGTCATCAGCGTTTTTCTGAGTTAAATGTAAGCTACAATTCATCGACAGGAACTTAGTCGCCGGCACTTCGTCATCTACCCTGACATTTTAGCCCATCCCACCTCCGGGCCCAACTTCGCGCATGACTGATTCCCCGCCCATTGTCATGGTGTTCGCTGCCACCGATCCGACCGGAGGTGCCGGGCTGCAAGCCGATATCATGACCCTCGCCAGCATGGGCTGCCATCCGGTATCCGTCGTTACGGCAATCACGGTTCAGGACACCATGGGTGTTGACGGGGTGCTGCCGATTGATGGCGAATGGGTCGCTGACCAGGCGCGCTGCATCCTCGAAGACATGCCGGTTGCCGCATTCAAAATCGGCGTTCTCGGCAGTCTGGAGGCTGTTGCCGCTGTTGCCGAGGTCGTCTCGGATTATCCTGAAATTCCGCTGATTCTCGATCCGGTGCTTGCCTCAGGCCGCGGTGATGAACTCGCCTCGGAGGACATGCTCACCGCGATCCGCGAACTGCTGATCCCGCAGACCACCATCATCACGCCGAACAGTCTGGAAGCACGCCGCCTCGCTGATGATGAGGCTGAAGACGACAACGAGAATCCGGACCTCGGTGAATGTGCGCGGCGCATACTTGCCTCGGGTTGTGAATACGTGTTGATCACCGGAACGCACGAGAATACCGGAGAAGTCGTCAATACCCTGTACAACAATGACGGTGTCGTGCGCAGCGACAGTTGGCCGCGCCTTGCCGGCAGTTACCACGGGTCGGGTTGCACACTGGCCTCGGCACTGGCTGCCACTATTGCCAATGGCGTTGATATGCAGGAAGCCGTGCGCGATGCCCAGGAATACACCTGGCAATCGCTCAAGCTTGCGTTCCGTCCCGGCATGGGACAGCACATTCCTGACCGCCTGTTCTGGGCCCGCGAAGAGGAAACCGAGCCCGAAGGCGACGGCGAAAATCCGGCGTGAGCGCACGGATCGCAGGGTTGTACGCGATCACACCGGATCTGTCCGATACGGACGATCTGTTGTATCGGGTACGTGCAGTCCTCGCCGGCGGCGCACGGGTTCTGCAATACCGTAACAAGCCAGCTTCCCCGGAACTGCGTCTGGCTCAGGCAAGGGCCCTGCAATCGCTGTGCACGGCGCGAAACGTACCGCTGATAATCAATGATCATCTCGATATCGCGCTGGCAGTGGACGCTGCCGGTCTGCACCTTGGTGGTGAAGATGGCGATATTGCTGCAGCCCGTGCCCGCCTCGGACCCGGCAAGTTGCTCGGTGCCTCCTGCTACAACCGTCTGGAACTGGCGGAAGCGGCAGTGGCTGCCGGGGCAGATCATGTCGCCTTCGGCAGCTTCTTCGTTTCCAGCGTCAAGCCGGATGCAGTACGGCCGCCCTTGGATCTGGTTGCAGATGCAAAAAAACGCCTGGCGGTGCCCATCATAGGCATTGGCGGCATCACCCCGGCCAACGCGCCTCAGCTGATCAGCGCAGGCATCGACGCCGTGGCGGTCATTTCCGCAGTTTTTGCCGCGCCGGACATCGAAGCGGCAGCCCGAGAACTTCAATCCCTGTTCGAATTGCACTGATGAAAAAAAACCAGAAACTGTTCAATCACGCACAACTGGCCATTCCCGGCGGCGTCAATTCTCCAGTTCGTGCATTCAAGTCAGTGGGCGGTACCCCGCTGTTTTTCCAGCGCGGCAAGGGCCCGCTGGTATGGGATGCAGACGGCAACAGCTACATCGACTACGTCGGTTCCTGGGGCCCTCTGATCTGCGGCCACGCCCATCCGGACGTGGTCCGGGCGTTGCAGCAGGCTGCCGAGCGCGGCCTGTCCTTCGGTGCGCCGACGGAAGTCGAAGTCGAGATGGCAGACCTGTTGCGGCAACTGGTGCCGTCGCTGGAACAGGTGCGGCTGGTCAGTTCTGGCACCGAGGCGACGATGAGCGCCATCCGTCTGGCCCGCGGATTTACCGGGCGCAGCAAAATCATCAAATTTGAAGGCTGTTACCACGGCCATGCCGATGCGTTGCTGGTCAAGGCCGGCTCCGGGGCACTGACTTTCGGCCAGCCCTCTTCAGCCGGCGTACCGCCGGAAGTCGCCGCGCATACACTGGTGCTCGACTACAACAGCGAGGCAGCGCTGGAGGAAACCTTTGCCCGCGAAGGCCGCGAAATTGCTGCGGTAATTGTCGAGCCGGTGGCCGGCAACATGAACCTGGTCGCACCCAAACCCGGATTCCTCGAATTGCTGCGCCGTTTGTGCAGCGAATATGGCGCCGTGCTGATTTTTGATGAAGTCATGACCGGTTTCCGCGTCGCCCTTGGTGGCGCTCAGGCGCTGTACGGGATCAAGCCGGACCTGACCACGCTGGGCAAAGTCATTGGCGGCGGCATGCCTGTCGGCGCCTTCGGTGGTCGCCGCGACATCATGCAATGTATTGCGCCGGTAGGTCCGGTGTATCAGGCCGGTACTCTCTCCGGCAATCCGGTGGCGGTCGCCGCCGGACTGGCCACCTTGAAACTGATCCAGGCCCCGGGGTTCCACGACAAACTGGCTGCCTCCGCCCACCAACTTTGCAGCGGTCTGACGGAAGCGGCCCAAGCCCACCGTATCGCATTTTCGGCACGCAATGTCGGTGGCATGTTCGGGCTGTATTTCCGTGAATCACCACCGACAAGTTATGCCGAGGTCATGCAGTGCGACAAGGAAGCATTCAACCGGTTTTTCCACGCCATGCTGGCCGAGGGCGTCTATCTGGCGCCGTCGGCTTATGAAGCCGGTTTTGTATCCGCCGCACACGGCCCCGCTGAAATCGACCGCACCATCAAGGCTGCAGCAAAGATCTTTGCTGCGTTTTGATGCGCAATATGAATAAATATACAGTAAAAACAAATACTTAGTTATTTACATTTTGCTGCACCATTTTCCGAGGTGCAGCAACCCCAGCCAAACGATCCCCTCATGGAAAAAATTCGCCTGTCCAAGCTGATGTCGGAGCAAGGCCTGTGCTCCCGACGCGAGGCGGACAGTTATATCGAACGCGGCTGGGTGCTGGTCGACGGTGAGCCCATAACCGAACTGGGCACCCGCATCCTGCCCACCCAGACCATTACACTGACTGCCGCCGCCCGCGAGAAACAGCAGTCACGCGTCACCCTGCTGCTGCACAAACCCATCGGCTATGTTTCCGGGCAAGCCGAAAACAATTACAAGCCCGCCAGCGTTCTGGTGATTGCAGAAAACCACTACAGCGGCGACCGCAGCAAATTACGTTTTGGACCGCAGCATTTGCGCGGGCTCGCGCCAGCCGGCCGCCTCGACATCGACTCCACCGGCCTGTTGATCCTGACCCAGGACGGCCGCATCGCCAAACAGCTGATCGGTGAAAACTCGCGCATCGAAAAAGAATATCTGGTCCGGGTCACCGGCAAACTTGCCAAGGACGGGCTGGCCTTGCTGCAACACGGCCTGTCACTGGACGGTGAAGTGCTGCGCCCCGCCCAAGTGTCGTGGCAAAACCAGGATCAGCTGCGTTTTGTGCTGCGTCAGGGCAAAAAGCGCCAGATCCGCCGCATGTGCGAACTGGTCGGGCTGGCCGTCACCGGCCTGAAACGAGTGCGCATCGGCAAAGTCATGCTGGGCGATTTGCCCGTAGGGCAATGGCGCTATCTGCGCGACGACGAACAGTTCTGAGCATCCGCCCCTGCTTTGCGGGGTTTTGCAGCATGCGGGGCGCAGCCGCCAAGTTACCGGCATCTGGCGTGACAGTATTTGGCGGGTCTTCCTTGATCAGTGACGCAAAAGTATTTGCGGCAATTCCGCCACGCTGTTCAGCAAATGCGTATGCGGCTGTTCCTGCATCTGGTCGCGCCCGTGCGCACCCGAGAGAACACCGATGTTGAGTGCAACGCCGGCGTTGTAACCAGCCTGCAGATCGAGCACCGTATCACCGGCATTCGCAACATTGCGCACATCGGTGACGCCGGTGGCTTCCATGCAATGGAAAATCATGTATGGTGCCGGACGTCCGGCAGTCACTTCATCGCCGCAAACCACGGCATCAACCACGCCATCGCGCCAGTGAAGCGCATCAAGCAGCAGATTGGTCGTCTCGCGATCAAACCCGGTGTTCAACGCCACTTGAACGCCGCGGGCACGCAGCGCCGCTATCGTCTCCAATGCGCCGGGAATCGGCTCAACCGTACCGTCAAAGGCTTGGGCCAGATGCTGGACAAAGGTGGCATAAACCTGCCCGGAACGCCGTTCACGGTCCTCCCCATCGGGTATCAGACTGAGAATCGCCAATCGTTTGGAGGCACCGCGCAGGCTGTTGATGGCCTGTGGAGTCACTGCAATACCATGCGCCGCCAGTGCTGAAGTAAACGCCCGGGGTACCTGACCGGCATCGCGCACCGTAGTACCTGCCATGTCACAAACCACCAGCTTGATATCCTGTTCCAACAAAATCCCCCTGCTTTTTAAAGCAACTCAACGCCAAATCGTCGCATCACCAGCGCAAACAACGCGAAACAAACCACGGTCATCAGTACGCAGGCCAGCAACGCCGGCCAGAATCCGATGCGCGGCAGCAACACCGGAAATACCAGAAACATCGGGAGTGTCGGAATGACATACCAAAAGGTATACCAGGCATGGTTGGCAATTTTTTCCGGCGACTGCTTTTCAACATAAAGCCAGATCAGTGTCAGCACCGTCACCATCGGCAACGCAGCAATCAACCCCCCGAGCTTGTCGCTGCGCTTTGCCAGTTCCGAAACCAGAACGACCACTGCGGCCGTCAGGAAATATTTTGTGACTATCCACGCCATGATGACTCCCTTTGATCTGATGGCAGACTGTCAGCCCTCAATTTTCTTCTTCAGCTTGGCCTGATACTTGTCGAGATCGACAATAAAGCGGTCATGCTCGGCTTCGCCAACCTGTTCGATGTCGTCGAACACCTTGATTTTGAAACTCAGCCGGCGTCGGTCGATTCCTGTCAGCTCGACCTCGGCACGTACGCGCTTGCCCATCGGCGTAGGCCCCATGTGGCGAATGGTTACCACGATACCGACCTGCCCCTGCCCGGGCTGCAGATGGGGGGCGATCAACTCCCCCGCAGAGGCCTCGCAAAACTGCACCATGGACGGCGTTGAAAAAACCCGATAATCACCACGCTTGGTGGTCATCGCCTCGGTCACTTCGCGTTCGGAAACGTGCTTCATGCCGACTTTCAGTGCTTCCATCCTGTGGCTCCCGGCT
>CAZHFZ010000001.1:0-115860 GCA_964531455.1 uncultured Bordetella sp. | reverse complement strand
GGATAGGAATCGAAATCGATGGCGTCAGCAGAACAGCCAAGCGCCTCAGCCATGCTGTTCAGCGTGGCCTCGGTCAGCGCCACAACCCGATAATCAGCATCGATACCCTTGGCAGCAATAAACGCCTGGGCCCTGGCGTCCGACGTCCATGTAACGATCAGGGCGGGCTTGTCTTCGCCAATGCTGCGACTGACCGGAAAACCATCGGATTTGCTGACGATTGCGAACATGTCCTGGCTCCTCTCCGCGCACCTGCAGGTGCGGATTTTCGCCATCTTAGCGAGGCGGGTTTAACGCCGCAAGCAGGCCTCAGGGATTGAGCAACTCCAGCTCGATTCCGCGCATCCGCACACGGTCGCCAACCCGGTAGCGACCACCGTCACGTCGCTGCACCACGGAGTAAGCCCCGTTATCGAGTAATACCGTGATTTCATAACTGGAATCCGAGAACCGGGCACGCATCTCCGGCGTGCCAACCCCCCCCACAAACGACTGATCAGCGCTGCTGTCGCCGAGCGGCAAAGCCACGACTGCGCCGACACGAACCGTTGAATCCGGCCCGGTGGACATCTGCGAGTTCTGGAATACCTGGGGCACAGCCGTTGACCGCTGGCTCTGGATTTCACGGATTGAGCGGATCACACCGCAGTTGCTGCAGGATTCGGCGGGCCGCGATGCTGCTGCCGGTGCAGGAGGCGCATTCCTGAAATCCGGGATCTGGATGTATTGCGCACCCGCTGGAGCAACGGCAATCGCAAAAAGCAATCCACCAACCCGTTGCATCAGCCGCCCTCGATACGGGCCGGTTGGGATATTCATATTATTCCGAGAGGGCCTGGACAAAATAGGCGGCGGAAAGCAGCAGGCTGGGCGGTCCGAGAGTGCCAAGCCACTGCGCATAGATCTTGTCGATGCCGCCGCTACGGTACAGGTTGGCCAGCACCCTGTTCACGGCGAGCCTGAAATCAGCATCGCCGCGCGGCAACGCAAATGCATAGGGCTCAACCGAAAAATCTTCATCGAGCAATTTGTACACGCCCTGCGTCTTGCCGCCCAGCGCCATGCCGATCAGTACGATGCGGTCTGAGGCAAAGCCGTCAACCTTGCGCTGTTCCAGCAGCTTCAGACCGGCATCCCGGTTATTGACCAGTTCAATGGCAACCTTGATGCCACGCTGTCCGACCGCCTGCCGCAACACTTTCTCGGTAGTCGTGCCCTCGATGACCGCAATGCGTTTCCCGTCAAAATCAGCGAGGCGACGGAGTTCGGAACTGACAGGCGTCATGATGCTGCCACCGTCGACAAAAGTGACAAGGCTGAAATCCACTTCCGCGGAACGCGACAGCGTCCACGTGGTCGTGCTGCATTCAATATCGACGCGCCCGCTGCGTACTGCATTGAGACGATCCTGTATCGTCAGTGCGACCCACCGCGTTTCCAGTTGCGGGAGTTTTAACTGGGTACGGATGCCTGCGGCTATCTCGTTGCACAACGCGACCGAATACCCCTGCGGCTGACCGCTGGCGTCCCTGGAGGAAAACGGAGCACTGCCCTCGACATAACCCATGTTGATGACGCCCGTCTTGCGGATTTTGTCCAGCGTCACGGATTGGGCCCAGGCGGATGTCGCAAACAATCCGGCGAATGCCAGGCAGATCAGTGCTCTCAAATACATGTGCAGCCTTTCATGGTGTTATGGGAAGTCGACGCACCGCGACATCGTTTATTTCTTGTCCGGCTTCGTCCCGTTTGAACGCAACTGCCACGGGCCCTTGGCAGTCTTGCAGAACAAATATGTGCCGCGCTGGAAACGGTCTTTCGCCTCGGATTCGATCGTGGCGTCTCGACATGTGCGTTTGGCGTCGGTGACGCTGCGGCCAGGCGTAATCTTGCTGCTAAACGTCGTTTTCGGCGCATTCCATTCAACAGTGACGCCGTCAGGGGTGGTATCCAGGGTTTTCAGAATGGTCGCACTGAATGCTTTCAATTCTTCCTGGGACAGCCTGGTGATGGGAGCATCCCTGAATGCGCCCATATTGAGTGCGAAAGCAGGTGTTGCGAACAGCAACAGGGCAATCAGTACGTGGCTGTTTTTCATGGTGATCGGATTCTTCATTTAAAAATCGCGCCGTAAATCCCCGGAATGCGGCCGGCGGAGCGCCGCGTGGAAGTATAGGCGATCGGATGGAATTCCGTCTAATGCCCAGTCCCGGTTGCGGCCGGCAAAAGCGCCTGAAGCCGGGCTGCGCGAATGCACATCCGGCCCGATACCAATCAGCCGTCGCGTTTCAGCACGGCCTCAATCTCCTCGACCGGAACCTTGATGTTCAAGCCGGCGCGCTCCTGCTGCAGGATCAGGAACGACCGTGAGTCACGCTTTTCCCAGCCGCGGTTCAGTGCATCGGTCATCTCGGCATACGTCATATTTGCCAAACGCATCGGCACGCCAATCTCGCGTGCAAGTTCGGTGGCCAGAGTAACGTCCTTGTGTGCCAGTGCAAGGGCAAATGCAGGCGGATCAAAGTTTCCCTGAAGGAACTGGTCGCCCATGCGGTCAAACGAACGCTTGCGACCCAGAGCACCCTGGCGGATGGCGGCCCACAGCGGCAGAGGCTCGACGCCCGCTTTGACGCCCATCGTAAACAGCTCCGCCAGCGCGAGCTGCATTGCGTAACCGGCACAGTTGTGCACCAGCTTGGCAACCGACCCGGCGCCGATTGCACCGATATAAATAACCTGGTCCCCGACCGCATCAAGCACCTTGCGGCAACGCTCGAACTCACCTTGGTCGCCACCGACCCACAGGGCCATCTTGCCGGACTTGGCGCCGCTGGGGCCGCCGCTGACCGGTGCATCAAGCACCGATACCTTCTTTTCGGCGAAACGCGCATAAAGTTCGCGCACCACAGTCGGCGAGTTGGTTGAAAGGTCAAACCACACCGTGCCCGGACGCATGGTTTTGATCAGGCCTTCGGCGACCGCCTTCACTTCTTTCGGCCCCGGCAGTGAAGTCAGCACAACGTCAGCATCAAGACCGGCGTCCTCGACGCTTTCAGCCCAGCTTGCACCACCCTTGATATGCGGCGCCGCCGCCTCCTTGCGCACGTCGTGCACAGTCAGTGCAAAGCCGCCTTTCATCGCATTCAATGCGATCGAAGCGCCCATCGTGCCCAGCCCTATGAATCCCACTCGCATGTTCCGCCCTTTCTTCTTCCGTTGCCTCAGTTGAACTGCTGTCAAAAAAACGTCAATCCGCCTTGATGCCGGCTGCAGCGACCACGCGCTCCCATTTGGCAATCTCGTCGAGAATATGTTTCTGGAATTGTTGCGGCGTCGATCCGATGGGCTCGACGCCATCTCTCTGAAAACGCTCGGTCAGTTCCGGCGTACGCAATGCGGCAACAATACTGCGATTCAGCTTTTCAAGAACCGGCTTGCGAATTGCAACCGGTGCCAGCACGCCATACCAGTTGGTCACCTCGTATCCGGCAATGCCGGTTTCAGCGATCGACGGCAGATCGGGCATCGCCGGCGAACGCTGCGGACTGGTCACTGCCAGCGGACGCAGGCGTCCGGGCTTGATATGCGGTACTGATTCGAGCGGCGTTGCGAACACCATGCTGATCTGTCCGCCCAGCACGTCAGCCAGCGCCGGCCCGCCACCCTTGTAAGCCACGTGCAGCAGATTTGTTCCGGTCAGCGTTGCCAGGAGTGCCCCCGACAAATGCTGCAGGCTGCCCTGACCCGCCGAGCCGTAAGTCAGGCCGCCGGGTTTTAGTTTCGCGAGAGCAATCAGTTCCGGAATTGATTTCGCCGCCACCGATGGATGCAGCACCAGCACATAAGACTGTTGTGTCATCTGCGTCACTGGCGCGAAATCCTTGATCAGGTCATATGGCAACCGGCCGCGATGGGTGGCGCGGCGCGCGGTATGCGTCCCGCTGATCATGATGATGGTGTAACCGTCCGGCTGCGCACGCGCCACGGTCTCCAGCGCAATGGCGCCGGTGCCTCCGGGACGATTGTCGACCACTACCGACTGGCCCCACGCTGCATTCAGTTTTTGTGACACCGCGCGCACGGTGATGTCTCCGCCGCCACCTGCAGCCAACGGGATCATGAAGCGCACAGGCCGGGTCGGATATTCCTGTTCAGCTGCCCCGGCCATACATGATGCCGCCATCAATGCGCTGAAAACAAGCCAGCAATACCCGCTACGCGCAAAAGCACTGCTGATGCGATCCGTATTATTCATCTGGAACTCCTCTGCTGGACAGTTTTGCCGGCCGGAAATGCCGGATCAGAATGCGCGCCCGCGGTATTACACAGGCTTTATTGTTTTACCGGATTCTTGGGAGCGACAACCCGAGCGTCAAGCCATGGACCGTACTATGGAGGAAACACCGTCAAAGCCGTTCAGACTTTTTCACGAATCGTGGCTTCAGCTTCATCGAGACGATACCTTCGATTTTGCAATCGATGCCGTGTTCGCTTTTCATGGAGAGGATGCCTTTGGCCTTGGGATACTTGATCACGGTCACGGTGTCACCATAGCTCCGCACATTGCTGACGGCTCAGCGCACCACCCTTTCTGCAGCAGCGGTATCCGCTGCCCCATCTTTTGCTCACTGATGCGCAGATTCCGCACAGACATATAAATTGTCGTCTTCATAGTCCGTTCGGAACGACACTGGAGACAACACGGGAGCGCGCTCAAATTGTTTCCTGTGGATGGGTGCAACGGCGGACAACAATTTCAGTGCGTAGGCGTATCAATAAAACACTTAATAAACAAATACTTACCACATTCCTACCAAGCTGCCTGCAGCGCGGCCATCAGCACATCGCGTTCACGCAGGAATTCACGCTTGGGATCGGCGTTGAAATTCCTCAGCGAATTTTCAAGAACGGTTTCAAGGCTGTCCCGCGGAATATCCAGTTCGCGCAGGCGGGTCGGCATCCCTGCCTGTATGAAAGCGAGTTCCACGGCTTCTGCTGCGCGTTCATGCGCTGCACGTTCATCCGTCACACCAAATGCTTCCGCGATCAACGCCATCGCCTGCGAATCACGCGCGCCGAAATGGCGTATCACTGTCGCAGTGAGCGCGGAATTCGCTTCCCCCTGACCGACATGGGCATGCAGGTTGAACAGCGCGGTTGCCAGCGCATACACCACGCGGGCGGGCCAGTGTTTCTCGGTCAATGCTCCGCCGTCATCCGCATCCCGATTTTGCAGAAATGCAGCCGCACACATTTCGACACGGGCACCGGCGTCCAGCGGATCGCTCATGCGGGAAAACGCGCCACGCGCCAAACGGAATGCCTGTAAACGGTCGCCTTCCGACAGCGGCGCCATGCTCGGTGCGCCAAGATTCATCAGCGAACGCCAAAACACTGACGTTGCGGTAGTACGCGCCAGCGATACCGGCGCCGTCAGCAATGCATCTTCATCCCAGAACACGGCTGCAGGCCGTGTCTTTGGATCGAAAAATTCCATGCGATTCGGACGTGCCGGGTCTTTTACCGCCGAGCCCGCACGATTTTGTGCGGTAGTTGCGGCCGTCAGTACATTGATAATGGGCAGTTTTGGCGCCAGCAGCTTGGGACTGATCGCGGGTGCATTGTCCGGATACTGCGTGATGAGTTGATCAACCGGTGCCGTTTCGGCAAGCAGGATCGCCACCACGCGTGTGCCCTGAATGACACTGCCTGCACCGACCCCGATCAGCAGATCGGCGTTCGCGGCACGGGCAGCGGCAGCGGCGGCCTGCACCGATGCCAGCGTGGTGTCTTTCTCGATCTCGTCATAACGACCGGCGTATGCCGGACCGAGAATTTTTGCGATGCGATCAACGAGTCCTGTCTTGCGCGAAACGCTGCGTCCGCTGATCAAAAATGCTTTTGCAGATTTAAAACGCTTCAGTTCAGCCGGCAGGTTTTCCAGCGCATCTTTGCCGCTGTACAAGCGCAGCGGGTAACCAGTGGCGCGAAACCGGTGCTGATAACTCACTGGCGTGCGGCCTTGAAGCGCTCAAACGTCGCCAGCGCTGCCAGCGGATGGCCGGCGTTGGCCATCTCGTCATAAACCGGGACACCCAGCGCCACCGCCTTGTCGCGAAACTCGCGTTTGCGTGCCTCCAGCCCGGGTTCACCATCGGAACGCAGCACCAGGATGAAATGCGACTGCCCCGGATATTTCTCCTGCACGCGCATCGCTGCGGCCACCAGGTTATCGAGGACTTCGGGTTTGGTGCGGCCGACAAAGGCCGACAGGTTCAGGTGCATCACCAGCGCTTCAGGTTTGCCCTGGCTGTAGATGATGTCGAGGATTTTTTCGGCCACGCGCCCGTCGTCCTGCTGCAGCGTACCGACAGGACAATCCACGGGATTGGTAATGCTCGTGCCCGGCGGCAACTTCATTTCCGCGAGTGCGTCGATTGCTTCCTGCGCAAACGGCGTGACGTCGAGTCCGAGGCGCGCGTAATAGTCCGTCGCCAGCACGCTGGTGCCGCCGCCATTGCCGAACAGCACGACCTTCTGTGTCGGCCGTTGCGGACGCGGCGTCAGCGACTGGAAGATCAGCAGCGTGTCGACGAACTGGTCCAGCGTGTCGACCAGCATGCAGCCGGTCTGCCGCGCCAGCGCGACCCAGACACGATCATCTCCGGCCAGCGATCCGGTATGCGAGGCCGCGGCAGCGAGCCCCTGCTGCGTGCGACCGCCCTTCAGGATCACCACCGGTTTCGAGGCTCTGGCATTGCGCAGGATATCGAACAGACGGCGACCGTCTTTTGCCGTTTCGATGTACATGCCGATGACCTTGGTCTGCGGGTCGGCCAGATAAAACTCGAGCAGGTCGGAGGGCGTTACATCGGCGCAATTGCCGACCGTGACCAGTCCGGAGAACTTGAGCCCGCGCGCAAGACCGCGGCGGATGATGTCGGTACCGAGCCCGCCGCTCTGCGACACGATGCCGACGTGCCCGACTTCTTTCGGACCGATTTCGGCAAAGGTCACGCTGCCGCGGGGCGTATAAATACCCAGGCAGTTCGGGCCCAGCAGACGCATTCCACCAGCCTTTGCAGCGTTGACCAGTTCGGCTTGCAGGTCTTTACCTTCATCGACTTCGCCGAATCCGCTGGAGATCACCTGCGCAAACCGCACATGGCCTTTGGCTGCGGCCAGCATGCCGGGAATCTGCGCACCGGATACCGCGATGTAGGCGTAATCCACCGGCTTCGGTGTATCAGCCAGCGTCTTGTAGGCCGTCAGACCGTCAATTTCGGCCGCAGCAGGATGGATCGGATAAATATCGCCGCTGAAACCGAATTCGCGGATACGCCGGATGAATACATTGGGCAAGGCATTGCCCTTGGTCGAAGCACCAATGACCGCAACCGTCTTCGGCGCAAACAGGGGGGTAAATTCTTCAATGATGTTCATGTGGGTTGATTCCATGCTCAGCCGAGAATGAACCGCGCGTCGACGGCAACTGCGGCCGTTTCGGACACGATCAACGGGTTGATGTCGGCTTCGCTGATGTCGGCGGCATGCTGCATCAGCAGACCGTTTTCACCGCCGACTTTCAGCAGCACATCGATGATGGCGTCCATGGATGCGGGCTTGGTACCCCGGGCACCTTTCAGGATGGCGGCTCCCTTGAGTTCAGCGATCATCTCCTCGGCATCGATGCGGGTGATCGGGCACAGGCGGAACGACACGTCCTTGAGGATCTCGACGAATATGCCGCCGAGGCCGACCATCACCAGCGGCCCGAACTGCGGATCGCGTAAACCGCCGATCACCAGCTCATGACCGGCCGGGGCCATTTCCTCAACCAGAAAACCTTCGATGCGCGCGCCCTTGATTTTCGGCGCGTTGAGCATGGCCTCGATCGCCGCTTTGACTTCGGCTGCCGAACGCAGGTTGATTTTCACGCCGCCGGCATCGCTCTTGTGCAGGATGTCCGGTGACATGACTTTAACCACCACCGGCGTCTGCAGGCCGTTCATCACGGCATCGACATCCGCCACGCCTTTCGCCACCCGCGACTGCGGCACTTTGACGCCATGTGCAGCCAGCAATTGTTTACCGGCGCTCTCATCGAGCGCATTGCGGCCGGCGCGTTTGGCTGCGGCGACCGGGTTGTCCTGTGTTGTATTCATGCGTCTTAAACTTTCTTGCCCGTGACTTCACCGATGATGCCGGTGTGAACGCGGCCCGAACGGAATTGTTCGGAGCGCAGGATGTTGATGACTGCCGGAATATTGTGTTTGAGGCCCTGAATATCGAATCCGCCCAGCGCTTCGACCAGTTTATCGATGGCCGCTTCGCGGGTTGCCGCGCGAACGATGACTTTGGCGATCATCGGGTCGTAATGCGGCGTGACGTCGCGGCCTTCGGCGTAACCGGTATCGACGCGGATGCCATCGCCTTCCGGCGGACGGAACACTGTTAGCTTGCCGGGTGACGGAAAAAAGTTTTTCGGATCTTCGGCATAAACCCGCGCCTGGATCGCGTGACCCTTGATCTCGGCCTTGCCCGGCAGGATGTCGCCGAGTTTTTCGCCGGCGGCGGAACGGATCTGTGCGCGCACCAGATCGACACCCGTGACTTCTTCGGTCACGCCATGCTCGACCTGCAGCCGCGTATTCATTTCGAGGAAGTTGAAGGAACCGTCGGCGCCGAGCAGCATCTCGACAGTGCCGATGTTGTCGTAACCCATGGTGCGCATGATGCCGGCAATCTGGTCGGCAACAGCAACCGCCTTGTCGCGCGGGATCAGCGGACCCGGCGCTTCTTCAATGACCTTTTGGTTGCGGCGCTGGGTTGAACAATCGCGTTCGAAAAGGTGCATCGCGCTGCCATGCTGGTCGCCGAGAATCTGGAATTCGACATGGCGCGGCCGTTCGATCAGTTTTTCGAGATAAACCTCGGTGGTGCCGAAACCGCGGCTGGCCATCGACCGCGAACGCTCGACCGCAGTCAGCAGTTCCGCTTCATCCTTCGCCGGCAGCATGCCGATGCCACCGCCGCCACCGGCGGGTTTCACCAGCACCGGAAAACCGATCTTGCGTGCGGCGGCAATGATCGCGTCATTGTCATCCGGCAGCACTTCCGAACCCTGCGACATCGGCATGCCGTACTGGGCAGCAAGATCACGGGCACGGGTCTTGTGACCCATCGCATCAATCCATTTCGGCGACGGGCCGATAAACTGCGCACCGGCGTCGATCACCTTTTGCGCAAAGCCGGCGTTTTCAGACAGAAAACCGTACCCGGGATGCAGACCATCGGCGCCGGATTGTTTCAGCACATCGATAATCGTGTCCTGATTGAGATAACTCTCCCGCGCCGGTGCAGGACCGATGGCATAAGTCTGGCTCGCCATTTCCAGATACGGCGCGTGGTGGTCGGCTTCGGAATACACCGCCACCGAATGAATATTCATCGCGTTCAGTGCACGCAACACACGGGCAGCGACGGCGCCGCGGTTTGCAACCAATACTTTATTGAACATCGAAAATCCTTTTGCTACAGCGGACAAAGAGATCACCGAGGGAGCCCGGAAATTGCAGGCTTCCGCTGTTCTCCGTGTCCTCTGTCATCTCTGTGGCTAAAAGCGGTTAATCAGTAACTGGTTGGCCAGCTGCGCATCAGGTGTTGCCCGACGCCCTTGGTCATGCGCAGTTTGTAAACATCGAACATACGGATCAGATACTCGCGCGTGTCCTGCGGCTTGATCACCGACTGTGCGGCATACACCGCCGCGAGTCCCCAGACGTCGGCGCCTTTGCGGATATCGGCCAGCGCTTCCTCGAAACCGGGTTCGCCATGACCGACGCCATGCACGATCTTGGTCGCGAAGTCCGGGCTCATGAAGCTGACCTCGGCAGAGGGCCAAGCGCCAACTTCATCGGAGTGGCGGCCGCCGCCCATGCAGACGTAGGCGCGTCCGTAGCTCTTGCGCACGATCACCGAAATATGCGGCACGGTGACCAGCGTCATTGCATTCATGAAGTTCATGATCTTGCCCGGTGCACCGGCACGTTCGGCTTCGGTGCCGATCTGGAATCCCGGAGTATCGACCAGCATCACGAAGGGGATGTTGAAGGAGTCGCACATCACAATGAAATCAACAATCTTGCGGCAGGCGTCGGCGTCCAATGCACCGCCGCGATGCAGCGGGTTGTTGGCAATGATGCCCACCGATTTGCCGCCGAGGCGGGCCAGCGCGGTCACCGCGCTTTTGCCGAAACGCGGCTTCATTTCAAGCAGCGAATCCTTGTCGACGATGCACTTGATCACCCGCTTCATGTCGTACACCTGCGTGCGGCTCTCGGGCAGGATGTCGAACACTTTGGCCATGTCAGCACCGGAACCTGCGGGTACCGGCGCATCCGGGGGTGCTTCGCGGTGGTGGCTGGGCATGTACGAGAGGAATTTCTTGATCTGGTCGAACACCTCTTCTTCGGTGTCGGCGAACTGATCAATCAGGCCTGTGGTTTCTGCATGCAGGCGCCAGCCACCCAGATCTTCGGCCGCAACTTTTTCGCCCAGCGCCATCGACACCAAGCCGGGACTCGACACCGCCATGATCGCGCTCTTGTGCATGATCGCAAAATCGGACTGACACATCAGCCAGGTTGATGAACCGAAGGAAGGCCCGAATGCGGCTGCGGCCATCGGTACTTCGCGCATGCGGCGGAACTGCGTATTGTCATTGCCGAGCAACAAGCCCATGCCGCGTGAACCCATCGCATCCGGCAAGCGTGCACCGGTGGATTCACCGATCAGCACCAGCGGCATGCC
This sequence comes from uncultured Bordetella sp., assembly GCA_964531455.1. GTDB lineage: Bacteria > Pseudomonadota > Gammaproteobacteria > Burkholderiales > SG8-41. The sequence continues at coordinate 105,048 of CAZHFZ010000001.1, read as the reverse complement.
GCGCTCGGTGGCGGTGCGCTTCATGTGGCCGATTTTTTTGCTATTGGTGGCCGAGGTCGATGCGCCCTTCACCGTGAAATCATTAACCACAAGACAGACATCGCGGCCATCGATGCGGCCGAAGCCGGCGAGTTTGCCGTCAGTTTGCGTTTCGTCTTCCTGCTCGGCGTAAACACCGGAAGATCCGAACAGGCCCGACTCAATAAACGAGCCTTTGTCCATCAGGTAATCGATGCGCTGGCGGGCATTCCAGATGCCTTTGGCGGTGCGCTTCGCATATTTCTCTTCGCCACCACCGGCCAATGCTTTGGCGCGACGGGCTTCGTATTCCTGCAGTAATGCTTCGAATGCCATATCAAATATCCAATAAAAACAATTAGTTATAAATCAAGGCCGGACGCCGGCGCGATACTTCGGTCCAAGCTGGCTGGCCAGTCGACCCTGCATCGAATCAATGAACTGGCACAGGTAAGGACGGGTCTCGCGCGGATCGATCAGGTCTTCAATCGCAAATGCTTCAGCGGTGCGGAACGGCGAAGCGAGCTGTTTCAGTTCCGCTTCAATTTCACGTTCGCGTGCCGCCGGATCCGGTGCGCTTTCGATTTCACGGCGATAGGCCGCTTTAACGCCACCTTCAACCGGCAGGGAGCCCCACTCGCCCGACGGCCAGGCAATCTTGAAATTAAGCCCGGCGCGATCAATAAAGCCGCCGCCGGCAACGCCATAACATTTGCGCACGATCACCGTGAACATCGGCACTTTGACCTGACCGAGGATGTAACGCGTGCGTACCCCTTCGCGGAGGATGGCATCGGCTTCGGATTCACGGCCGACCATTAGTCCGGGAATGTCGGCAAACAGAATGATCGGGATATTGAACATGTCGCACAGTTCGGCGAAGTGCCCTTGCTTGCGTGCTGCTTTGAAATCCATGATGCCGCCGACCATCGGATTGCTGGCAATGACGCCGACGACTTTACCGTTCATCCGTGCCAGCGCGGTGATCACCGCTTTGCCGAAGGTCGGCTGGATTTCGAAAAACGAATCGCGGTCGACAATCAGGCCGACCAGCTTTTTCATGTTGTAGGCCTGGCGATTGGAACGCGGAACGATGCTGGCCAGCGCGTCTTCGCAGCGATCCACCGGATCGCCATTGTTTTCAACCGGCGGCAGTTCCCAGACGTTCTGAGGCATGTACGACAGGAAACGGCGGATTTGCTCAAAACAGTCCTGCTCGTTCTCGGCGACATTGTCGATGGTGCCGGCGGTATCGACCGCGACCTTGGTACCGCCCAGTTCGTCCTTGTGCAGCTTTTCGCCGAAAGCGCGTTCGACCACCGGCGGCCCTGCAGCAAAAATCTGACCTGTGCCTTTGACCATGATCGACCAGTGCGCAAGAATCGCGCGCATCGACGGTCCGCCGGCGGTCGTGCCCATCACCGCCGACACCACCGGCACCTGACCGAGCAGTTCTACCGAACGCTCGATGCCGTCCTGGCCGTAACCGGGAACCACGGTGTAACCCTTGCGTTTGGCGGTGTTGACCGTGCCGCCGGTGCCATCGATCAGGTTGATCAGCGGAATCCGGTACTCAAAAGCGAGGTCTTCGATAAAGCCGCCCTGCCCGCCTTTGCGGCGATCGCTGCCGAAACCGGTACCGGCGCGGATGGTGTAATCCTCGCCGCCGATCGCAACCGGACGCCCGTTGATACGGGCGATGCCCATCACATAAGGCGCCGGTTCGAAACCCTTCAGCTGCCCGGATGCGTCATAAGTCGATTTGCCGGCCAGTTTACCGACCTCGCGAAAGGACCCTGGATCGGCTAGTGCAGCCACCCGTTCACGAACCGTCAACTTACCTTGGGCATGGTGTTTGGCCACCGCCTCGGCACCACCGCAGGCTTCCGCCAGTTGACGCCGCCGCTGAAGTTCGTCGATTTCAGGCTGCCAGCTCATGCCAAATGATTAATAATTTATTTTTAAATACAATTAGTTATTTGTAAGCGTGCACTTGCACTTAGTGCATAAGTGTTCGCTTGCTTCAGGATCTACTCTTCAATGATGGCTACGACCTGACCTTCGGATACCGGGTCTTTTTCATTGACCAGGATTTCCTTTACCGTGCCGCCGTCTTCGGTGATCACGGGAATTTCCATTTTCATGGACTCGATAACGATCAGTACATCGCCACCTTCCACCTTGTCGCCCGGTTTGGCTTTCAGTTGCCAGACGGTGCCGGTGATTTCGGATTTGACTTCGATGCGGGCCATGGTCGTGCTCCTCGGGTTGGGTCTGAAAATAAGTATTTGGATGCTAGTCTTGGGCCATTTTGTTGTCAAGAAGATTGTTGACAATCATACAAAGTGGCCGTATCTTGGAATTCATTATGTCCGCCCCTGGCCATCATCCATCCCCAGATCTGATGCCGCACTTGCGTACTGACACTCCGTTGACGCAATCATTGCCTGAGCAAATAGCGGCTCAACTGTCTGCACGCATCGTATCCGGTACCTACACGCCGGGGCAGCGCATCATGGAACAAAGCGTGGCCGCAGAATTCGAAGTCAGCCGTGGCCCTGTGCGGGAGGCGCTTCGGCTACTGGAAAAAGAAGGTCTGGTCATCATCCTCGCCCGCCGCGGCGCCCAGGTTACCAATCCGACCATCGAAGAGGTCAACGAAATCTTCGATATTCGCGCCATGCTCAACGGCCTGCGCGACCGGCTGATCGCGGAAAGTTCGCAGCGGGATGCCCTGTTGCCGCTGATCGAAGAGGACGTCAAACGTCTGGTCGTGTCCGCCGAATTGCCCGGCAATGGCGATGAATATATCGAAACCGTTAACCGGCTGAACCGGCTGCTGACCCAGGCTGCCGGCAACCGTCGCCTGCAATCCATCCTCGGTTCGCTGGCGGTCCAAACCGTACGCTATACCCGGCTGGGCTTGTCATCTGCAAACCGTCGCAGGCAATCCGTGCGTCACTGGCAAGGATTGCTGCAGGCCATTCGCGAAGGCGATGGTGATGCGGCTGAACGTATTGCCCGCCAGCGCGTCATTGATTCGCGCAATGCAGCGGTGGAATTGCTTCGTGCCCAGGTCGCTGCAGCAAAATCCGCCGCCTGAGCTCCTGGTTGTGCAGCCCATGGCTGCCGCTTAAGATACTGCTCCATTCTTCCGGGGCCCCCGGAACACCGAATTCCATAAAGTCCCATGTCCATGCTGCTGATGAAAAGCTTGCTGATCCCCGCCGGCTGCGCCGTGTTGTTCGCGCTGAGCCTGAAGGCGGGTGCAGCCACTCCCGCGGTGGAACCCGCGTTCGTGCCCCGGGATGAAGCCGCGGGCGATGTATCGTGGGCGCGGTTCCGCGACCGCTTGCTAACGGCAATCCAGCAGCGCGACCGCAAGTTCGTTCTGGGGATCGTTGATCGCAACGTACGCAACGGACTTGAACGGCCACGCGGCATGGAAGAATTCATGCGGCAATGGGAACCCGATGCTGATGATGGTCCGCTATGGCGGGAACTGCCCCGGGCATTGCATCTTGCAGCCGCTTATTACCGCCATGACCATATGCCTCGAAGCCTTTGCGCGCCATATGTATTGCCGCAATGGCCTAAAGATATCGATCCTCATGTTTATGGCGCCATCACTGCCAGGCAGACCGATGTCCGAAGCGGGCCCTCAGGAAGTGCCATGGTTCAGTTTGTACTGGGCCATGTCATCGTTCGTGTTACGGATTGGGAGGTTGCCGATCGTGATGCCGAAAGCAAACAAAAATGGGTAAAAATCCGGGCGCAGGAGCGAGACGGTTTCATTCCTGAAGAACATATCCGCAGCCCGATCGAACATCTGGCGTGTTTTCGCAAGGGTGAAAACGGCTGGCGCCTGACCTCTTTTCTCGCCGCCGGCGAATAGCGTGAGTGCTACATGCACCGATTGTTCATTGCAGCCGCACTGCTGATGATCAATGGTGCTGCATTGGGTCTGGATCTTCAGGGCCATCGCGGCGCCCGTGGATTGTTGCCGGAAAATACGCTACCGGCATTTGCGCAGGCACTGACTCTCGGCGTCACTACTCTCGAACTCGATACTGCGGTGACGAAAGACGGCGTGATCGTGGTCAGCCACGACGCCACGCTCAATCCCGACATCACTCGCGGACCCGACGGTTTTTGGCTAAAACGGGATGATCTTGCGATCAATCAGCTCACTTTTGCCGAACTGCAGCAATATGATTTCGGCCGAATCCGTTCCGGTTCAAGCTATTCACAGCGCTTTGCAAAGCAGCGGGCTGTTGACGGCACGCGCATGCCGCGCTTGGCCGACGTATTCGCGTTGGCAAGACGCGCGGGCAATGATCAGGTGCGTTTCAACATCGAGACCAAAATTTCTCCGGATCACCCGCAACGCACACTGCCGCCGGCAGAATTTGCACGCGCCCTGATTGCGCTGGTGCGCGCTGAAAAACTCGAATCCCGGGTCACCATCCAATCCTTTGACTGGCGCACGCTGCAGACCGTGCAACAGGAAGCCCCGCAAATCGGCACTGTCTATCTTTCCGTCCAGCAGCCCTGGCAGGACAACATCCGTGCAGGCGCTTCTTCATCACCATGGACCGCAGGGAAACATATCAGTCAGTTCGGCGGCTCACTGCCGAAACTGGTAAGCAGCGCCGGCGGTGCAGTATGGTCACCTTATTTTGGCGACCTGACCGAAGCCATCCTTCGCGAAGCGCAGCAGCTTGGAGTGAAAGTGGTGGTATGGACCGTCAATGAAGAACGGGATATGGCGCGTATGATCGAACTGGGCGTCGACGGCATCATCTCGGATTATCCCGATCTGCTGAGGCGTGTCGCTGCTGCACGGGGATTGCCCTTACCCGCGCCGACTCCGGTCAGTCCCTGAACAGGACAGCGATCTAGAGCGCGCCGTAAGAGTGGAGCCCTGACAGGAACATGTTGACTCCAATGAAGGCAAAAGTCGTCACGAAAAGGCCGATGATTGCCCACCATGCCAGCACCGGACCGCGCAGACCCTTGATTAGCCGCATGTGCAGCCACGCCGCGTAGTTCAGCCACACAATCAGCGCCCAGGTTTCCTTCGGATCCCAAGACCAGTAACCGCCCCAGGCTTCGGCAGCCCACATCGCGCCGAGGATGGTGGCTATCGTGAAGAACGTGAAGCCGATGGCGATCGCTTTATACATCACATCATCCATTACCTCGGCCGGCGGAAGCAGGCGGCTGAGTATCCCTTTGCTGGCCAGCAGATAGGCAATGGCGATCATCGCTGCAATTGAAAAGGCGCCGTAACCGACAAAATTGGCGGGCACGTGGATTTTCATCCACCAGGACTGCAATGCCGGAACCAGCGGCTGGATTTCATGAGCGCCGCGGTCAAAGGTGTACCAGAGAATGAAAGCAACTGCGGCGAGGATGATCATCAGCACGAAAGCCCCCAGCTTGCGAGTGGCGTAATGACCTTCGTAATAAAGATAAAGCAGTGCGGTGATGATGCAGAACAACACAAACACTTCGTAAAGATTGCTGATGGGAATATGGCCGACGTCGATGCCAACCAGATAGGACTCATACCAGCGAACCAACAGGCCAATCAGCCCCATTGTCGTGGCACTCCAGGTCAATCCGGTCCCTGCTTGCGTCACTCCGTCGGCACGTGCCAGCAGGCCGGCCCAATAGGCAACACCGGCCATCGCAAACAAAAAACACATCCACATGATTGCAGTCTGGCTGGAGATCAGGTACTTGAGCAGGAATGCCTGATCAGCGCGCGCGAGATCCCCCTGATACAGGGAAATGCTCCAGAGACTGACGCCAATGATGACGGCCATCAGCACCCGCACGGGCTTCCAGTACCAGCCCAGCGCGGCGATGGTCAGCGCTGTTCCAGCGAGAATGCCCTTTTCGTAAACATCCATGTAATCGCCATACAGCTTTAGGGCGTAAACAGCACCCACTACAAGGGCCGCAGCGTACATCCAGTCCATCCAGGAAAGCCGGCGCAGCAAGGATCGCGATTGCGGGTAATTCCGGGTCAGTTCCATGGTTCAGCCTTTCACGGCGTCCGCAAAGGCCGCCTTGTGACGTTCAAATTCTTGTTCGTTTTCCAGGGTCTGACGGTTGGTCGCCATTGCCAGCAGCAAGCGTTTTTGCGCCGGTTTGACCAATACCCATACACGGCGTTCACGGATGTACAGCATCGCGAACACGCCAAGGACCAGCAGCAGCGAGCCGCCATAAACGATATTTTTGCCCGGAGAGCGGGTCAGCTGCAGTCCGGACGCCTTGACCTCTTCATATTGAAGTAGCTGCAGATAAAACGGCGCGCCGTAGAAGAAACTGTCGCTGATTGAAATCAGGCTGTCGCGCACCAGACGCAGGGTCTGTTCATCAAGCGGTGCCAAGGGCAGCTTCGCCCGCTCCCGAGCCAGTTGCAGTGCCTCTAGTGCGACCCCTTCCAATACCTTGATATAGGCGTCAGCCGCTTTTTCCCGATCCGCCGCGGGAATACCTTTTTCCAGAAACTGCACTACTGAATCCAGGCCGCGAACCGCAAACAACTGGAGAACTCGTTCAGCACTCTCCTTCAGACGGTCGCGCATCTGAGTTGAAACCGCCGATCCGGCAACGGCGTTGCGCGCAAATCGGCGCGTGATTTCAGGCCATGCCCGTTCATCCAGCAGCAGCGTTCGCAACTGCATGTGGCTGTCGATGCGGCCTTCGGCATCAAGCGGCAGGCGCATGTAGCGGAAAGTTTCATTGGGCGTCGCGCGTACACCCGTCAGAAGATACCAGGCGCCTTCCAGTTGCAGCGGCAGCATGTAATTGCTGAATTCACGCGCCTGGCCCTGTGCGTCGCGCAGCCGATACTGAAAACTCGGTCCGACATTGCGCAGGTCCTTTTTTGAATGATCAGCAGCCGCAGAACCCAGCTGATCCATGATTTTTTTCGATACGCTGGCGGTTTCGATGCGCGAGCCCGCGGCGTCGTTTGCAGCCAGATCCTCGATATTGAAAGGCCGGAAATCGGAAAGCTCCAGCCGTATTTCTGAGTCGCCGCTTTTGATGCTGGTCGATTTATTGACTGCGCCGGCGACGTCAAAAGGCGCCGCTCGCGGCGACAGTAACGGCCAGCCTTTGAGTTGCATCCTCGTTCCGCCGTCGGCAAAACTGGCCTGGTAGATTGCTACACCCTTGTAGATGAAAGGATAGTTGACGCGTATCGTGCGTTCGAAGCGCTCGCCGGTTTCACGATCAATCACCACAATGTCGCTGGCAAAATCCTTGGGCTGTCCGGTCGAATAGTGATCAATGTGAAATTTGTTCAGTGCAATCGTAAAAGGCAGATCCTGTACAAAGTAGCCGTCGTCAATATTCATGAAAATCACGCTGGCGCTGCTGCCTTCCGGAATATTGACGTTGCCGCGAAATGACAAATTGGATGGCGACAACCGGCTCTCCGGCGGCACCTTGCTTTGCGGAACATCGCGGGTCTCGACGACCTTCTGTCCGGTCAGCTGCAGCAGTTTCAGCGGAATGTTGCCATCAAGCAAACCGCCGATGCAGATCACGACAATACCGCTATGGGCAAGCAGATATCCGACACGGTGATAACTGCCGGCTTTTGCTGCAAACAGCGTATCGGCGCCGGACTCTCCGCGAGCCACCGTTCGGAAACGATAATTCTGCGAATTCAGATATTGTGCAACCCGCTCAATGACGGCTGCAGAAGGCGTGCTGAATTCATATTCAACACGATGCTGGATATGCTGCAGTGAACGTTCGGTCGCCTGTTCGCGGAAATTACGCATCTCCCGCAGCATCGCCGGGCCGTTACGGAATATGCACAGGCTCGTCGACAGCACCAGGAAGCTCAGAATCGCCAGAAACCAGGCGGCGTGATAAACATCGTAGAGTCCAAGACTCTCAAAAACAGGAAACCAGAACGGCCCGAACTGGGAAATGTAATTGGCGTATGGTTCCGCCTGTTTCAGCACAGTGCCAACTACGGAGGCAATGGCCAATATTGTCAGCAGGCTGACGGCAAAGCGCATTGACGACAGCAGGTCGTAGATGGCTCGGGCGGGGGAATGCTGGGCCATGAATTAGCGACAAAAAAGGGAGACTGCTGCAGTCTCCCTTGGTCAGAGCAAAGGTTACAAAGGTTTCAGCGCAAACCCGCGATGTACTCGGATACGGCTTTGATTTCCTGATCACTCATTTTGGCAGCGATCATCCGCATCATCTGGGCCGGGTCGTTGGCGCGCAGGCCGGCACGGAACGCCGTCAGCTGGGCAATCGTGTATTCGGCATGTTGTCCGGCCACCCGGGGAAATTGCGCCGGAATTCCGGCACCGTTTGGCGAATGGCAGGATGCGCAGGATGCTACGCCCTTGGCCTGGATGCCACCGCGGTATATGGCTTCTCCCTGTTTAGCAAGGGCTGCGTCACGGGCTGCACGCGGCTTGGGTTTCTGCTCAGCATAGTAAGCAGCGATATTCTTCATGTCATCATCCGACAGGTTGGCCACCATGCCTGCCATCACGCCGTTGTTGCGCTCTGCGGGTTTACCACCCTGCGACTTGAAGTTGCGCAGCTGTTTGTAGGTGTATTCGGGATGCTGGCCGGCCAGACTGGGGTTGGCCGGAATCGCACTGTTGCCGTCAGCCGCATGGCAGGCCGCGCAAACCTGGGTCACGATGGGCTGGGCTTTGGCCGGATCACCCTTGATAACGCCTTGCGCCATGGCCGCAGGAGCGACGAGTGCCACTACCACTGCGGTCAACAGCCGCCAGATTTTCAGTTGGCGATTGGTGCGGCGGTAATCCATTGCATACTCCTTAAACCCACGGTCGGAAGAAAAGGCTTGTATTCTATAGCATTTTGCCCGGCCGATTCCCCCTAGGCCAAGAGGAAACCCTTAGTGTCCCTGTTCTCTCAACTTGAATTCCGCTATGCCGTACATCAGATCGCCGATATGCCCCCGGATCAGGGTGCCGAGGTGGCATTTGCCGGCCGTTCCAATGCCGGAAAATCCACTGCGATCAACGCGCTGGCCAATCGTCGCAAACTGGCATTTGTCAGCAAAACTCCCGGTCGTACCCAAGCCATCAATTTTTTCGACATGGGCAATCATTGTTCCTTGGTTGATTTGCCCGGTTATGGCTATGCAAAGGTTCCGAAACCGGAACAGGAACGCTGGGATGCGTTAATCAGCACTTACATTACTAACCGTAATGCATTGATTTTATTGGTTATTGTTGTTGACGCCCGTCATGGTCTAAAGCCACTGGATTGGCAGATGCTTGATTGGCTGGCACCGACCGGCAAGGCCGTGCACATCCTTCTGACCAAATCAGACAAGCTGACGCGCCAGGAATCCACAGTAGTACTGCAACGTACTGAAGAAGAGTTGAAACACTATCCCGGCGAAGCCACAGCACAGATTTTTTCCGGCGCCAATAAAACCGGCGTCAAGCAGGCACAAGCAGTCGTCGCGCGTTGGCTAAAAAAATAAAAAGCCCCCGGTTAAGGGGAGTAAACCGGGGGTGAAGAGCCTTAACTAGCATTAAGGCACCCGCTCAGGGAGGGAAGCGGGCGATGACCTAAGCCATCTGCAATATCAGACGACTATAATCATAAATAGTTCCCGCTTCGGCAGAACCTTAAAAAACCCCGCATTTCCAAGGTATTAGCCCCATGTTTCCTTTAGGCCGATTTCCAGCGGTACGCATGCGCCGGATGCGCAAAGATGAATTTTCCCGTCGCCTGATGCGTGAGCACAGCCTTTCGACGAATGACCTGATTTATCCGGTGTTCATCATTGACGGCAAAAACCGCACCGTTCCAGTGGATTCAATGCCCGGGGTCAATCGCTATAGCGTTGACCAGCTGCTCCGGCATGCCGAAATTGCATTGAAGGCCGGGATCCCGGCTCTGGCCTTGTTCCCTGCCATTGAAAGTTCCCAGAAAACCGCTGACGGGCGCGAGGCCGCAAATCCCAAAGGCCTGGTTCCGCGTGCCGTTGCTGCGTTGAAAAAACAATTGCCGGAACTGGGCGTGATCACCGACGTTGCGCTTGATCCCTACACCACCCACGGACAGGACGGAGTCATCAATTCCGCAGGTTATGTGCTGAACGACGAAACCGTCAGTGTGCTTCAAAAGCAGTCTCTGGTATGTGCGGCAGCGGGCGTCGACATTGTTGCGCCTTCAGACATGATGGACGGCCGTATCGGTGCGATTCGGGCCGCGCTCGACGATAAAAAATTCATCCACATGCGGATCATGGCCTATTCAGCCAAATATGCCTCCGGCTTTTACGGGCCATTCCGCGATGCCGTGGGTTCAGTCAAACAACTCGGCAAAAACGACAAGCGCAATTACCAGATGGATCCCGCAAACAGCGATGAAGCGCTGTGGGAAGTCGGCCTCGATTTGCAGGAGGGCGCAGACATGGTGATGGTCAAGCCTGGCATGCCCTATCTTGACATCGTCCGTCGCGTAAAAGATCAATACAAAGCACCGACCTATGTCTATCAGGTCAGCGGCGAATACGCGATGCTCAAAGCTGCGGCCGCCAACGGCTGGCTCGACGAAAAAAAATGTGCAATGGAAGCCCTTCTTGCATTCAAACGTGCTGGCGCCGACGGCGTTCTCACTTATTACGCGCTGGACGCAGCGCGCTGGCTCGCCGAGGACCAGAGATGACCCCGGATTTCAGCCATCAAGCAGCGCTCTGACCGTTGGCAATTTTGCGCGTTCGATATTACGGCCTTCGGCTGTAATCCGAACCGGGGCCCGCAAATCCCTGGTTTCCAGCACCGTCATCTCGATTTCAATTCCCTCATCATCAATGCTGAACACCGGCAGGAGACGTAATTCACCTCCTGCATATAGCCGGACTTGTCCTGTACGATAAGGCAAGCCTCGGTTCAGCAAGAATAGTTCGACCGCCTTGGCGCTGTCGGTGTAAAGCTGCAGATGGATGGTTGCGTAAGGTCCGGCGATACCGGACAGCACCGATCCGGTGAGGTGCGGATTGAATTCCGACAACTCCAGCATGCTGCTGACAGCCTGCTCACGCAACAGTTTGATGCGCTTTCCCTGGTCATCCAACTGGTAAATGTCTTTATATTCGCGCAACGCTGCGTCGATTTCAGCGTTGTTGGGCAAACGCCGCATGTCCGGCATGCCGAGCTGTTTGGCCGCCTTGCGTTTGGCCAGCCCGTAATCTTCGATGCCGTCCTGCGCCATCAGGCGTGCCGCCTGTACGGCGATCGCGCTGCGCGCGTCATCACGGCTACGCTCTCTCGACATACCGCACCCCATGCTGCAGCACTGTAAAGACAAACGAGGCTGGCCCGCTCACAATGATTTCCTGAACTTCAGATAAACCGCCGCGATCATTTGGCAGGCTGACAGCAACTGAAGCAGCAAACCACTAGAACAGCTGGTTTCTCGCCTCATCAGGCAACTTTTCGCCGCCAGCCGCACCATCAGACGACGGCGCTGGATATTCCTGATAAAAGTATTCGCTGATGCCGGTTCCTTCAGCAGCGCGCAGTCCTGTATCGGCATTCACCGGCATAACAATTACGCCAGGAGGCGGATTGAACGCCTCTTCCGGCACGTTCTTCAGCGCAACACTCATGTAATCGATCCAGATCGGCAACGCAGCGCTGCCGCCGGTCTCGTTGCGGCCCAATGTTTTCGGCTGGTCAAAGCCCATCCACACAACGGCCACCAGCGAGGGTTGAAACCCGGCAAACCATGCGTCGAGAAAATCGTTGGTCGTGCCGGTCTTGCCGGCAAGATCATTGCGTTTCAAGCGCATAGCACGAGTGGCAGTGCCAGCTCGCACCACATCACGCATCAGACTGGACATGATGAAAGCATTCCGTGCATCGATCACTCGCTCTGCTGACTCGCCTGCCACAGAAGGCTGATTGGCAAGCAGCACCTTCCCCTTGTCGTCTTCAACGCGATCGATGAAATAGGGCGTAACCTTGAAGCCACCGTTGGCGAAAGCCGAATAAGCACCCAGCATCTGTATCGGCGTTACGTTGCCAGCTCCCAACGCCATGGTCAGGTAAGGAGGGTGGAGTTTGGGGTCAAAGCCAAATCGAGAAACATAATCCTGCGCATACTGCGGCGAAATCGCCTGAAGGATGCGCACTGAAACCAGATTTTTCGATTTGGCCAGTGCGGTTCGCAAACGCATCGGGCCCTCGAATTTGCCATCATAGTTTTTGGGCTCCCAAGGCTCCGAACCGGTTTGGGCAGCAGTAAAGGTCAACGGTGCATCGTTGACGACCGTCGCTGCAGTAAAGCCTTTTTCCAGTGCCGCAGAGTAGATGAAGGGCTTGAAGCTTGACCCGGGCTGACGCAAAGCCTGCGTCACGTGGTTATACTGGTTTCGGTTGAAATCAAATCCCCCGACCAGCGATCGAATCGCCCCGGTGCGCGAATCCGCTGAAACAATGGCCGACTCGACCTGGGGTAGCTGAACAATTTGCCAACGTCCCTTTTCATCCTTCGCAACGCGGATGATCGCACCGCGCCGGATGCGCTGGGTTGGTGGAACGTTATCACCGAGCAACCGGGCAGCAAACTTCAGACCGTCTTCGGTGATCGTGATGCGTTCTCCACCGGAACGATAAACACGGACCAGTTTGGGATTGGCTTCAAGCACAAGCGCGGGATACAAATCTTCAATGTCCGGAGCCTCCTGAAGTGCGTCTTCCAGCTTTTCATCGGTCAGTTCGCCGGTCAGTTCGACATAAGCCTCCGGGCCGCGATAGCCGTGACGACGGTCATACTCCAGCACGCCTTTACGCAAAGCTTCGTATGCTGCTTTCTGATGTTCTGAAATCAGGGTCGTATAGACTTTCAGCCCAAGGGTGTAAGTCCCCTCGCCATACCGCTCGAACATCTGGGCACGTACCATTTCCGCGAAATAATCTGCACGAATCTGAAATCCGTTGATCGACTGCTTGACGGCAAGCGGCTCCTTGTCGGCATTCACCAACTGCTCAGGGGTGATCATTCCGAGTTCACGCATCCGCCGCAAGACGTATTGCTGGCGCAGTTTCGCTCGCGAGGGATTGGCTACCGGATTGAAGCGCGAAGGCGCTTTCGGCAGACCGGCCAGCATCGCCTGCTGTGCGACCGACAGTTCGGCCAGCGGTTTGCCGTAGTAAATTTGTGCGGCTGCGGCAAAACCATAGGCACGCTGGCCGAGATAGATCTGATTGATGTAGAGCTCAAGGATCTGCTGCTTGCTCAGATTCGACTCGATCTTGAACGCCAGCAGCATCTCGTTGAACTTGCGCGTAAGCGTTTTTTCCTTGGACAGGAAAAAATTGCGGGCGACCTGCATGGTGATCGTCGACGCCCCTTGACGAACCCCGCCGGACGTAAAGTTCGAAAGCGCTGCACGGGCCACACCCATGTAATCAACGCCACCGTGCTGGTAAAACCGCTCGTCCTCCGCCGCTACGATGGCGTTGACCAGAGTCTTAGGCACTTGTTCGAGTTTGACGACGGCGCGGCGCTCTTCCCCGAACTCGCCGATCAGCTTGCCGTCCGCACTGTAGACTCTTAGCGGGATCTTGGGCCGGTAATCAGTAAGGATTTCCAGCGTCGGAAGCGTCGGATAGACCATCACAGCCGTGAATCCGACGACCAAAACGCCTGCCGCAGCAAGCAAAAACACCAGTAATAGTGGGAAGGCCCACCAACGGACAGACATCTAGTGGAAAATCAAAAATGTGAAAAAAGTCAAATTAATCTGTGGGTTACGCGCTACACCTAATGCAAAATCTTATTGCCTGTACGCCAAAAATACTGCAGAGTAGTAACTCAGCCGGAGCATTATAGGCGGATAAAACCGCAAAAGAAACGCAACAGAAAAGCGTTGCCGAATAAAAACTTGCTTTCATTACTTAAAGTAAATTGTAAGGGGTTCGCCCTAAAATTATATGGCTAAAGGAAAATTCAGCCTTAACTTCGACGCCTTCGAGGCTTTGTTCAAGCCCAAGATACCGCCGTTGATAGGCGCAGACATAAGTTCCTCCGCCGTCAAGATGGTAGAGATCGTAGACGCCGGAAAAGGTGCATACCGTCTGGAGCGGTACGCCATCGAACCGCTGCCAAGCGATTCCGTTGTTGAGGGCAATATTAATAACCTTGATGCCGTGATTGAGGCCGTCAAGCGCTGCCACAAACGCCTGGGCAGCAATTTCAAGAACTTGGCCCTTGCCCTGCCAAACGCTGCAGTGATCAGCAAGAAAATCCTGGTACCCGCCGGACAAACTGACGACGATCTTGGAATCCAGGTAGAAACCGAGGCGAACCAGTACATTCCTTTCTCACTGGACGAAGTCAACCTCGACTATCAGGTCGTTGGCCCTGCGCCGAACAGCCCTGAAGACGTGGAGGTACTGATCGCCGCCTCCAGAAAAGACAAGATTGAGGATCGCGTCGCTGTCGCTGAAGGCGCCGGACTGAAGGCATTGGTCATGGACGTAGACCTTTTTGCCGCTCAGTCAGCCTTTGAATTGATCGAAGCCACTATGCCCGAACGTGGTCATGATCTGAACATCGCGGTGGTCGACATCGGCGCCTCAACCATGAACGTGAATGTTCTGCGCAACGACCAGTCGGTTTATATGCGCGAACAACCTTTCGGCGGCAGTCAATTGACCCAGGAAATCCAGAACAAGTTCGGCCTTTCCGCCGAGGAAGCCGAAGCTGCAAAGCGTGCAGGCGGACTCCCGGAAAATTATGAAACCGAAGTTCTGCATCCGTTTCTCGACACGCTCGGGTTGGAAATTGCCCGCGGAATCCAGTTCTTTTTCTCTTCGACCCAATACAACAAGGTCGACCATATCGTTTTATGTGGTGGCTGTGCGGCGATACCGGGTATCGCCGAGGCGGTGGCAAAACGCGCTCAGGTAGAAACCTCTGTTGCCAATCCGTTCGCGAATATGGGCATGTCTTCCCATATAAGACGTAAAAGTCTTGAGCAGGATGCGCCTTCGCTCATGGTCGCCTGCGGCCTCGCGATGAGGAGGTTCGACAAATGACCGCCCGTATCAATCTGCTGCCGCATCGGGAGATGCGGCGCAAGCAGCAACAGCAGCACTTCTTTGTAATGCTCGGCGCAGTTGTGGTCATTGCCGCCGCGATCTGGTTCAGCGTCCATACTTATCTCGACAGCGCTTTGACCAACCAGCAGGCCCGTAACAAATATCTCGAGGACGAGATCGTCAAGATCGACAAGGAAATCGCCGAGATCAACAAACTCAAGGAACAGATTGCTGCATTGCTGAAGCGCAAGCAGGTTGTCGAAACGCTTCAGAGCAATCGCGCCGAGGTCGTGCATTTGCTCGACCAGCTGGTCAGGCAATTGCCGGACGGGATGTATCTCAAGTCCATCAAGCAGCAGGGCACCAAGGTTTCCATTACAGGCTATACACAGTCTCAAGCCCGTGTATCAACACTGATGCGCAACCTAGAAGGTTCGCAGTATCTGCAAAAAGCCAATCTGGTGGAGATCAAATCAGTTTCGACCGGTGGCCAACGCCTCAACGAGTTCACCATGAACATTGAGGTAACGCGAGCCGCCGAGCCCACTGACAAGAGATCCGGGAAGAAGGGCTAAAACATGACTCTGGACGAACTCAAGAAACTTGATCCCAACAAGATCGGCAGCTGGCCGATCCTGCCCAAACTTGGCGTATTGCTGCTGCTGCTGATCGCGCTCATCGGTGCGGCTTACTGGTTCGACTGGCAAGATCAGTTGGCACAGATCGACGGTGCCAAAGTCAAGCAAGAACAGTTGCGTACCACTTTTCTGGATAAAAAGAAGCAGGCTATCGACCTTCCGGCGTATCGCAAGCAGTTGGTGGACATCGAGTCGCAATTTGGCGCGCTGCTGAAGCAACTGCCGGGTAAATCCGAAATGGATGCGCTGCTGACTGACATCAACCAGGCAGGTCTGGGCCGGGGCCTTCAGTTTGAGCTGTTCCGTCCTGCAACATCGGAAATCATGGGCGATTTTTACGCTGAATTGCCCATCACGGTCAAAGTAACCGGCAGTTATCACGACCTTGGTGCTTTTGCGAGCGATATTGGCAGGTTGTCGCGCATCGTTACGCTCAATGACATTTCGCTTTCTGCCGGCAAAGACACACTGACACTGGATGCGGTTGCCAAGACATTCCGCTACCTCGATGACAGCGAAGTCGCCTCGGCACGAAAAGCGGCCGCCAAACCGGCTGCGGGAGCGAAGAAATGAACGCCAGAGCACTAATCATTTTGGTGATCTTTGCATTTGGGCTTGCTGGTTGTGATCGCGAGGAACATTCGGATCTACGAGAGTTCGTCAAAGAGTCGGACAAGCTTCCGGGAGGCCGCATTCCACCGCTCCCCGAGGTCAAACCGTATGAACCTTTCGCTTACAACGCTTACGATCTGACCGATCCGTTCAAACCGCGCAAAATCGAACCTCCAAAATCCACCGCAAAAGGCGGATTGCAGCCGGATTTCAACCGGCCGCGTGAGGCCCTGGAAGCATTTGCGCTCGAGAACCTGAAAATGGTCGGTACGCTGCAGCAAAAAGGCCAAGTGTTCGCTTTGGTCAAAGCTCCTGACAGCGCACTGTACCGGGTGCAATCAGGAAACTACATGGGTCAGAACTTCGGACGCATCGTGGGCATTTCGGAAACAGATATCAAACTGAAAGAAATCGTTCAGGACAGCGGCGGCAACTGGGAAGAGAAGGAACAGGCGCTGCTTCTTCAAGAACAGGAGGGTAAGAAATGATTCGTTTTTTAAAGTCCATGACCCGCATGTCCAAACTTTTGGCGTCAGCGTGTTTCGCCATTGCTACGACATCGGCATATGCCCAGAACAGCATCGAAGCGGTTAATGTTTCGGCTCAGCAGGGCGGATCTACACTTGTAAAGATCACTCTTAAAGGTACGCCAGCGGCGACACCCGCAAGCTTTGTGGTCAATAATCCGCCGCGAATCGCGTTTGACTTTCCCGGCACAACCAACGGCTCCGGCAAAACCACCCACGAAATCGGTGAAGGTGATGTCCGCCGCATCAATATTGTGCAGGCCGGTGATCGTTCACGCCTGGTGCTCGAGACTTCGCGCCAGCTGGGTTATGACGCCAAGATCGAAGGCAACACCATTCTGGTCACACTCGGCGGTTCCGCTTCTGCTGGCACCTCGACGCCAGCACCTGCCGCGCAGACCTTCGCTCAGGTTAAGCCGGGTGACGGCAAACACAGCCTGCGCGATGTGGATTTCCGTCGCGGCCGCACTGGTGAGGGGCGCATCATGGTTGACCTGTCCGACAATCAGGTCGGCATCGATCTGCGCACGCAGGGCCGCTCACTGATTATCGATTTTATAAATACCGCAGTACCTAAAAACCTTGCCCGCCGACTTGATGTCGTCGACTTCGGCACACCGGTAGAAAGCATCGAAACCTATGCCCAAGGTAATGGCACGCGCATGGTCATCACCCCGCGTGGCGCCTGGGAGCATTCCGCCTACCAGACCGACAATCGCTTCATTGTTGAGGTCAAGAGAGTTGTCGATGACGGCAACCGTCTCGTTCAACCAGGCTTTTCCGGTGAAAAGCTATCTCTGAATTTCCAGAACGTCGAAGTACGGGCAGTTCTCCAAGTCATCGCCGATTTCACGGGCTTGAACGTGATTACCAGCGACACCGTGGGCGGCAGCCTCACGCTCCGCCTCAAGGATGTGCCTTGGGACCAGGCACTGGATATCATTCTCCAGAGCAAGGGTTTGGACATGCGCAAAACCGGCAATGTGGTGTGGATCGCACCGCGTGATGAACTGGCCACCCGCGAGAAACTCGCGCTGGAAGCTCGGTCGCAAATCGCCGATCTCGAGCCGCTACGTACCGAGAGCATGCAAGTGAATTACCAGAAAGCAGCCGACTTCCAGACGCTGCTGTCCGATCCGAAGCAGCGCATTCTTTCAAAACGCGGCAGCGCCGTTGTCGACGTGCGTACCAACACCGTGTTTGTCCAGGATACCGCCACGCGTCTTGAAGAAGTTCGCAAACTGCTGAAGCAGATCGATATCCCCGTTCGTCAGGTGATGATCGAGTCACGCATTGTTGAAGCAAACGACACGTTCAGCCGCAACCTCGGCGCTCGCCTCGGTTTCAATGACCGCACTGGACAAGGCTTCCGGGTTGGTAGCGGCCAAGGTGTAAATGCGCTGGCCGGCGGTTCACTGTCTTCTACTGGATTTACCACCGGTCAGATTGCCACTACGCCGCAATTCAACGAATCGCTGTTCGTCAACCTGCCTGCACAAGGCTTGTCCGGCGCAAACCCTGGCGTGTTCTCCTTCCTGCTGTTCAACGACAAGAGCACCAAATTCCTTAATCTGGAGCTCTCGGCACTTCAAGCTGATGGCAAGGGCAAAATCATTTCAAGCCCGCGCGTCATTACCGCTGACAAGATCGAAGCAACGATCGAGCAGGGCACGGAGATTCCATACCAGCAGGCTACCTCCAGCGGTGCAACCAGCGTTTCCTTCCGAAAGGCAACACTGTCGCTTAAGGTAAAACCACAGATTACGCCGGACGACAATGTGATCATGAATCTCAAGGTCAATAAGGACAGTGTTGGCCAGAACACTCTTTCCGGACCGTCAATCGACACCAAGCAGGTAGCTACAGAAGTGCTGGTTGAGAATGGCGGCACGGTCGTGATCGGCGGTATCTATACCCAGGACGAGCGTTCAACCACAACTAAGGTTCCTGTTCTCGGTGACCTGCCTTACGTCGGGTTCCTGTTCAAGAACAACCAGCGTGTGGACGACCGGCGCGAACTGCTGATCTTCATCTCCCCGAAAATTCTGAAGGATGGTGCTTCGCTGCGCTGATTCCTTACGGGTATCCGCTTCCGGATAAAAGGGCGGCGCAATGCGCCGCCCTTTTTTATTGGTTCTTACGGGCCGGAGCATGCATAGCTTCGGATAAAATCGCCTCATGCAGTCCAGTGAACAAAATACCGGTGAATCCTGCACCGACAACGGCAATATTTTCCTCGTGGGCCTGATGGGCGCGGGCAAAACTTCTGTCGGCCGCATGCTGGCCCGTCGAATGAACAAGGGGTTTCTTGATGCTGACGCCGAAGTTGAGAAAATCACCGGGGTCAAGATTCCTGTCATTTTTGAAATCGAAGGTGAACCCGGATTTCGGGCGCGCGAAGAAAAAATGATCGACCAACTGACGGCGATGAACGGGATCGTGCTCGCAACCGGCGGCGGGGCAGTCATTTCCCTGGCCAATCGATTACTACTGAAGAGCCGAGGACGGGTCATTTATCTGCGTGCCTCGCCGGAAGATCTGTGGCGCCGCACTCGTCGCGACCGTAATCGCCCGTTGCTGCAGACTGCAGACCCTCTTGGCAGGTTGCGCGCGCTGCACGAACAGCGCGATCCCTTGTATCGCGAGGTCGCTGACCTCATTGTGGATACGGGATCGCAGAGCGTGGCTCTCCTGACATCGCGTATCCAGCAACTGCTGGCTGAATTCGATACGCCCCTCGATCATCCCAAAGACGAAAATACAGTCTGACATGAATACCCTAAAGACCCTGACTGTTGATCTTGCAAAGCGCAGTTATCCGATCCATATCGGACCCGGATTACTTGAACAAGCAGATCTGATCACCGATCACCTTGCGCAACCCAAAGCGGTCATCATTACAAACACCGTTGTCGGCCCGCTTTATCTCGAAAAGCTCAAATCAGCCCTGACCGCCCGTCAAATCAACATTGACACGATTGTGCTGCCCGATGGTGAAGCGCAAAAGAATTGGCAGACCCTGAACCAGGTTTTTGATGCCTTGCTGACTCGACGCGCGGAACGCAAAACCACGCTGATCGCACTAGGTGGTGGTGTGATCGGGGATCTTGTCGGTTTTGCTGCAGCGGTGTTTCAACGTGGGGCCCCGTTCATCCAGATCCCGACGACGCTGCTGGCGCAAGTGGATTCCTCTGTAGGCGGCAAGACCGCAATCAATCATCCGCTTGGAAAAAACATGATCGGCGCGTTCTATCAGCCGCGCGCGGTCATAGCTGATACCGATACGCTCAATACACTTCCAAAACGCGAGCTTGCCGCAGGTCTCGCTGAAGTCATCAAATACGGCTTGATCGGCGACGCTACTT
The DNA here is from genome assembly GCA_964531455.1 of uncultured Bordetella sp. Lineage (GTDB taxonomy): Bacteria > Pseudomonadota > Gammaproteobacteria > Burkholderiales > SG8-41. The sequence continues at coordinate 84,796 of CAZHFZ010000001.1, read as the reverse complement.
TTTTTGAGTGGCTGGAGTCCAATATGGACAAGCTTGTTGCCCGCGACCCTGCAGCTCTTTCTTACGCAATCCATGTTTCCTGCCAGAACAAGGCAACGGTGGTTGCAATGGATGAACGCGAGGAAGGTGACAGAGCCCTGCTCAATTTCGGTCATACATTCGGACATGCCATTGAGTCCGGACTGAGCTACGGAAAATGGCTGCATGGCGAGGCGGTTGCCGCAGGTATGGTCATTGCTGCTCGTGTATCGCGACGCATGGGCTTGATTGACGATTCCTGTGTCTCCCGCATGATCAACCTGCTGGAGCGGGCTGGATTGCCAGTTCTGGGGCCGCGGCTCGGCGCTGCGCGTTATCTTGAACTGATGGGACACGACAAAAAAGTCGAAAGCGGAAGAATCCGGTATGTACTGCTGAAAAAAATTGGTGCGGCATTTCTCAGCGCTGAGGTTTCCGGCGACATACTGGCCGCTGTTCTTGATGGAGAGGGTGTTGATGCAGCCTGAACTCGCCAGTTATGCCGCCAGACCAGACGCTTCGCGTGGACGGCGTTTCACTGAAGCGCCCCCGCGGGGGCGCAGCGAATATCAACGTGACCGCGATCGCATTATTCACTCGACCGGATTCCGCCGCCTCGAATACAAAACCCAGGTTTTTGTAAATCACGAAGGCGACCTATTCCGCACCCGCCTTACCCACAGCCTTGAGGTTGCGCAAATCGGAAGGTCGGTCGCCCGGCACCTGTCCCTCAACGAAGACCTGACCGAGGCGATTACACTGGCTCACGACCTCGGTCATACGCCTTTCGGTCACGCCGGGCAGGACGCGCTGAATGCCTGCATGAAACCTTATGGCGGATTCGAACACAACCTGCAGTCGCTGCGGGTGGTGGATTTGTTGGAGCAACGTTACGGCGCGTTTGATGGCCTTAACCTGACGTTTGAAACCCGGGAAGGCATACTCAAACATTGCTCGTTGAAGAACGCTCGCACCCTCGGTGATATCGGCGAGCGATTCATTCGCAAGCAGCGTCCCGGTCTTGAGGCGCAAATTGCCAATCTTGCGGACGAAATCGCCTATAACAACCACGATGTTGATGACGGACTGCGCTCGGGGCTGCTGGACATGGATCAACTTGCAACTGTTGTTATCTTTCGCCGTCATATGGCTGCGGCATTAAAGGCTTTTCCGAAAATCGAAGGTCGGCGCCTTGTTCACGAAACAGTCAGGCGGATGATCGACACTCTGGTCACCGACCTGATCCGGCAAAGCGCAGCCTGCATCAAGGAATATGCTCCGGTATCGGTGGATGATGTCCGACGTGCGCCGCCGATGATCCGTTTTTCGGACCGCATACAGAAGGAACAGACCGAATTGAAGCGATTCCTGCATGCCAATTTGTACCGGCACTACCGGGTCTCGCGAATGAGCAGCAAAGCCCGCCGGATCATTTCCGAGCTGTTTGAAGCTTTTCTCGCAGAACCCGGTCTGCTACCGCCGGAATTTCAGACCCGTGCTGAAGCTGATACCCCCAGAGCTATCGCGGACTACATCGCCGGCATGACCGACCGCTACGCCATCGTCGAACATCGACGTCTGTTTTCCATCGACGTCAGCTGAGATTTTCTCGCGGTCCCAAGAGCGCAACCGGTTGAGCTAACCCCTTGATAGCGGTAGACTTACCGGGTTTCACTCCGTTTTTCGCGTTTTGATTATCCCGGCTTGTCGCGGCGCAACATACATCGTTGCAAGCTGTTGATTTTCAAGATGTTTTTGACGAGGCTCACGATGTCACACCCGAATCTGCCGGAACCCCAAGGTCTTTACGATGGCGCGCACGAACATGATGCGTGCGGCGTCGGTTTTATTGCCCATATCAAAGGCAAAAAAAGCCACGACATCATCGAACAGGGGTTAACCATCCTCTGCAACCTGACCCACCGCGGGGCGGTCGGCGCAGACCCAAAAGCCTCTGACGGCGCCGGCATCCTGATCCAGATTCCCGACGAGTTTTTCCGCGAGGAAATGGAAAAACAGGGCGTCAAGCTTCCGCCGGCGGGTGAATACGGCATCGGCATGATCTTCCTGCCGCGCGAACCGGCATCGCGCCTCGCCTGCGAATATGAAATTGAACGCGCCATCAAGGATGAAGGCCAGGTGCTGCTCGGCTGGCGCGATGTTCCGTTGGACAGTGAAGATCTCGGTGAATCCGTCAAGAAGGTGGAGCCGGTCATCCGTCAGGTGTTCATCGGCCGCAGTTCCGCTATCCGCGTCACCGATGCGCTGGAGCGCAAACTTTATGTGATCCGCAAAAGCGCCGGTCACGCGATTCGCGCGCTGCACCTTGCACACAGCACCGAATTTTTCGTACCGTCTATGTCGGCGCGCACCATCGTTTACAAAGGCATGCTGCTGCCTTCGCAGGTTGGCACCTATTACAAGGATCTGCAGGATCCGCGCGTGGTGTCGGCGCTGGCGCTGGTGCACCAGCGTTTCTCGACCAATACCTTCCCGACCTGGGATCTTGCCCATCCGTTCCGCATGATCGCTCATAACGGCGAGATCAACACCGTGCGCGGCAACGTCAACTGGGTACGCGCGCGACAGGGTGCGATTTCCAGCCCGATCCTCGGCAAGGATCTCGACAAGTTGTGGCCGCTGATCTATCCGGGTCAGTCAGACTCGGCATCATTCGACAACTCGCTCGAACTGCTGGTGATGGGTGGCTATTCGATCGCCCATGCGGTAATGATGATGATCCCCGAAGCGTGGGAAGGCCACACCCTGATGGATGCGAACCGTCGCGCTTTCTATGAATACCACGCGGCAATGATGGAGCCTTGGGACGGCCCCGCGGCAATCGCATTCAGTGACGGCCGCCAGATCGGCGCGACCCTTGATCGCAACGGCCTGCGTCCCGCGCGCTACATCGTTACCGACGATGATCTGGTCATCATGGGTTCGGAGTCCGGCTGCCTGCAAATTCCCGAAGAAAAAATCGTCAAGAAATGGCGCTTGCAGCCTGGCAAGATGTTCCTTGTTGACCTGGAAAAAGGTCGCATCATCGACGACAAGGAGCTGAAGGAATCGCTGGCTTCAGCCAAACCTTACGTTGAATGGATTGAACGCATCCGCGTCAAGCTGGATGATGTCGAAAGCCAGAATGCGCAACCGGAGCGCAGCGCCGTACCGTTGCTGGATCGCCAGCAGGCCTTCGGCTACACCCAGGAAGACCTCAAGTTCATCCTTGCACCAATGGCTGGCAACGGTGAAGAGCCCATCGGCTCCATGGGAAACGATTCGCCGCTGGCCGTGCTCTCGGCCAAGAACAAGAACCTGTACCAGTATTTCAAACAGTTGTTCGCGCAGGTGACCAACCCGCCGATTGATCCGATCCGCGAAGAACTCGTCACCTCACTGGTTTCGTTCATTGGGCCGAAACCCAACCTGCTCGGCATCGACGAGACCAATCCGCCGATTCGCCTCGAAGTCAGCCAGCCAGTGCTCGACTTCTACGAGATGGAAAAGATCCGCAACATCGAGCGTTATACCGACGGAAAATTCAAGTCCTTCGAACTAGACATTACCTATCCCGCAGCCTGGGGCAAGGAAGCCATCGAAGCGCGACTTGCCAGCCTGGCCGCGCAGGCTGAAGACGCGGTGCGCTCCGGTTACTCGATCATCATCATTTCCGACCGCCACATCGATCGCGACCATGTCGCAATTCCGGCGCTGCTGGCCCTTTCGACCATTCATCATCACCTGGTCGATAAAGGTCTGCGTACGAGTGCGGGCCTCGTCGTCGAAACCGGTTCGGCGCGTGAAGTGCATCACTTCGCGCTGCTGGGTGGTTATGGCGCAGAAGCCGTGCATCCCTATCTGGCGCTGGAAACCATGCTGCATATTGCCGACAGCGGCCAGATCAACGGCGTGGACGGCTACAAGGCCATCAAAAACTTCGTCAAGGCCGTGGGCAAGGGCTTGCGCAAAGTGATGTCGAAAATGGGCATCTCCACTTACATGTCGTACACCGGCGCACAAATATTCGAAGCGATCGGGTTGTCAAAACCGCTGATCGACAAGTACTTTACCGGCACTTCGTCCAACGTCGGTGGCATCGGCATTTTCGAGGTCGCTGAAGAATCGATCCGCACCCATCGCAGCGCCTTCGGCAACGACCCGGTTCTGGCCGGTTCGCTGGACACTGGTGGCGAATACGCCTGGCGGGTGCGCGGCGAAGAGCATATGTGGACGCCGGATGCAATTGCCAAGCTGCAGCATGCGACCCGTGCCAACAGCGCATCGACCTATCGCGAATACGCGGACATCATCAATGACCAGTCGAAACGTCACATGACATTTCGGGGGCTGTTCGAATTCCGTTTCGACCAATGCAAACCGGTATCGATTGAAGAAGTCGAGCCGGCTGCGGAAATCGTCAAACGCTTCTCCACCGGCGCCATGTCGCTGGGATCGATTTCCACTGAAGCGCATGCAACGCTGGCATTGGCGATGAACCGTATCGGCGGCAAGTCGAACACCGGCGAGGGTGGCGAAGACCGTCGGCGCTTTGCACCGATCAAGGCCGGTGAGACCATGGCGTCGCGCCTGGGCGCAGAGCGCTTCATCAGCGACATCGAAATCAAGGCCGGCGATTCACTGAAATCCAAGATCAAACAGGTTGCTTCAGGCCGCTTCGGTGTGACCGCCGAATATCTGGCCAGCGCCGAGCAGATCCAGATCAAGATGGCGCAGGGTGCCAAGCCGGGAGAGGGCGGACAGCTTCCGGGCAAGAAAGTCTCCGAGTACATCGCTGAACTGCGTTACTCGACGCCGGGTGTGGAACTGATTTCACCGCCGCCGCATCACGACATCTATTCGATCGAAGATCTGGCGCAGCTGATCCATGACCTGAAAAACAGCAACACGCAAGCGTCGATCAGCGTGAAACTGGTATCTGAAGTCGGTGTTGGCACCGTTGCGGCGGGCGTGGCGAAGGCCAAAGCCGATCACGTCACCATCTCCGGTCATGACGGCGGCACTGGTGCGAGCCCCTGGTCGTCGATCAAACATGCCGGCACGCCATGGGAACTCGGCCTTGCTGAAACCCAGCAGACGCTGGTACTCAACCGTCTGCGCAGTCGCATCGCGGTGCAGGTCGACGGTCAGCTGAAGACCGGTCGCGACGTCGTCATTGGTGCGCTGCTCGGCGCTGATGAATTCGGCTTTGCCACCGCGCCGCTGGTCGTCCAGGGCTGCATCATGATGCGCAAATGCCATCTCAACACCTGCCCGGTCGGTGTCGCTACACAGGATCCGGTACTGCGCCAGAAATTCACCGGCAAGCCGGAACATGTCATCAATTATTTCTTCTTCGTTGCCGAGGAAATTCGCCAGCTGATGGCACAACTCGGCATCCGCAAGTTTGATGATCTGATCGGCCGTGCCGATCTGCTCGATACCCGCAAGGGCATCGAACACTGGAAAGCACGCGGACTCGATTTCAGCCGCGTTTTCCATCAGCCGAAGATCGGCCCCGAGGTTGCCCGTTTCCATACGGAAGGTCAGGACCACGGCCTCGACAAGGCGCTGGATCACCGCCTGATCGAGTTGGCCAAACCGGCGCTGGAACGCGGCGAGAAGGTCAGCATCGACATGCCGATCCGCAACATCAACCGAACCGTAGGAACCATGCTTTCTGGCGAAGTGGCGAAACGGTACGGCCATGAAGGCCTGCCGGACGATACGATCCGCGTGAAGTTTGCCGGTTCAGCAGGTCAGAGCCTCGGCGCTTTCCTGTCCCACGGCATCACCTTGAATCTGATTGGTGACACCAACGACTACTGCGGCAAAGGCCTGTCCGGCGGACGCATCATCGTCCAGCCTTCACCTAAATTCCGCGGCGAAGCCGGCGTCAACATCATCACCGGTAACGCGGTGCTTTACGGCGCAATTGCCGGCGAAGCCTATTTCCGCGGCGTCGCCGGCGAACGATTTGCTGTTCGCAACTCCGGTGCGCATACCGTTGTCGAGGGCACAGGCGATCACGGCTGCGAATACATGACCGGAGGCACCGTTGTCGTGCTCGGACCCACGGGACGCAACTTCGCTGCAGGCATGTCCGGCGGCATCGCCTATGTTTACGACGAAGACGGCAGTTTTGCTTCTTACTGCAACACTTCGATGGTCAAGCTGGAACCTTTGCTGACCGAAGCCGAGCAGGATGCCAAAGTTCCGCGCGATGTATGGCATATGGGCCTGTCTGATGAAGCGATTGCCAAGCGCTTTATCGAGAACCATGCCCGCCTGACCGGCAGCACCAGCGCACAAGGCATCGTGGACAACTGGGCTTCGGCCCGCACCAAATTCGTGAAGGTATTCCCCAATGAATACCGCCGCGCACTGGGTGAACTGGCCGCCAAGGGCAAAAAAATCGCTGCCTGACGCGGGCAATGACTTTGAAATTGAAGAACGATCATTCGCCCGTTTCGGGCATATTGATTCAGGGATAGAAAGCAATGGGAAAAGTCACGGGATTTCTGGAGTTCGAGCGACTGCACGAGGCTGCGGAACAACCACAGGAACGTCTGAAGCACTGGCGTGAGTTCGTTGGGCACCTGACCGAAAAGGACGCGGGCACGCAGGGCGCGCGCTGCATGGATTGCGGCACACCGTTTTGCATGAGCGGCTGCCCGGTCAATAACATCATTCCCGACTGGAACGACCTCGTATTCAAACAGGATTGGGTGCGCGCGCTCGACACCCTGCACTCCACCAATAACTTCCCCGAGTTCACCGGCCGGATCTGTCCGGCGCCCTGTGAAGCCGCTTGCACGCTGAACATCAACAATGATCCGGTCGGCATCAAGTCGATCGAACACGCTATCATCGACAAGGGCTGGGAATCGGGCTGGGTCAAACCGCTGCCGGCCGCCGCGAAGACCGGCAAACGCGTTGCGGTGATCGGCTCGGGCCCCGCAGGCCTGGCCTGCGCGCAGCAGCTGGGGCGTGCAGGCCATGATGTCGTGGTGTTTGAAAAATCCGATCGCATCGGTGGCCTGCTGCGTTACGGCATTCCCGATTTCAAAATGGAAAAACATCTGATCGACCGCCGTGTCGAGCAGATGCGTGCCGAAGGCGTCGAGTTCCGCGTCAGTCAGCATGTCGGCACGACCGTTCCGGTGCAAAAACTGGTTGATGAATTTGATGCTGTCGTAATGGCCGGTGGTGCCGAACAACCGCGCGATCTGCCTGTGCCGGGCCGTGAACTGTCCGGCGTACATTTTGCGATGGATTTTCTTCCTCAGCAGAACAAAGTGGTTGCCGGCGACAAACTGGCCGCGCAACTGAAGGCCACCGGCAAGCACGTCATCGTCATTGGCGGCGGCGATACCGGTTCCGACTGCGTCGGCACCTCTAACCGCCATGGCGCAGCATCCATCACCCAGTTTGAACTGCTGCCGCAACCGCCGGAACAGGAAAACAAGCCCATGGTCTGGCCGTACTGGCCGATCAAAATGCGCACTTCGAGCTCGCACGAAGAAGGCTGCAAACGCGACTGGGCCGTAGCCACCAAACGTTTTGAAGGCAAAAACGGCAAGGTCGATACTTTGGTCGCCGCCCGAGTTGAATGGAAAGACGGCAAGATGCAGGAAGTGCCGGGCTCGGAATTCACGATGAAGGCCGATCTGGTGCTGCTGGCGATGGGCTTTGTCGGGCCTGTTGCTGGTGGCTTGCTTGAGCAGTTGGGTGTCGCCAAGGACAACCGCGGCAACGTCAAGGCTGACACCGACGCTTACAAAACATCCGTTGGCAAAGTATTTGCAGCTGGTGACATGCGCCGCGGTCAGTCGCTGGTGGTCTGGGCGATCCGCGAGGGCCGCCAGTGTGCACGTGCTGTTGACGAGTTCCTTATGGGAAGCAGCGAGCTGCCGCGCTGATGGCAGTGCTGAAGAACGATACGTTCATCCGCGCGCTGCTGCGGCAGCCGACGGAGTACACCCCTGTCTGGATCATGCGCCAAGCCGGGCGTTACTTGCCGGAGTACAACGCCACGCGCAAACGCGCCGGCAGTTTCCTCGGGCTCGCGAAAAATCCGGATTTCGCCACTGAAGTCACGCTGCAGCCGCTGGAGCGGTTTCCGCTGGATGCTGCCATTCTGTTCTCGGACATCCTGACCGTTCCGGATGCCATGGGCTTGGGTCTTTATTTCGCCGAAGGCGAAGGCCCGAAGTTCGAACGCCCTGTGCGCGATGAAGTTGCGATCCGTGCATTGAAAGTACCTGACCCACGCGAGACCCTGGGTTATGTGCTTGACGCCGTGAAGCAGATCCGCGGCGCGCTCGACGGCAAGGTGCCGCTGATCGGTTTCTCCGGCAGTCCATACACGCTGGCCTGTTACATGGTTGAAGGGGGCGGCAGCGACGACTTCCGTACTATCAAGACCATGCTCTATGCACGTCCGGATCTGCTGCACCACATCCTCGACATCAACGCATGCGCGGTCATCGCCTATCTCAATGCGCAGATTGAAGCCGGTGCCCAGGCGGTCATGGTGTTCGATACCTGGGGCGGCGCGCTGTCTGATGCGGCGTATCACGAGTTCTCGCTGGAGTATCTGCGGCGCGTCATCGCCGGCTTGCATCGCACGTGGGACGGCCAGACCATTCCCAGCATTGTATTCACCAAAGGCGGTGGTCTGTGGCTGGAGGACATTGCCGCGATTGGCAGCAATGCGGTGGGCCTGGACTGGACCATTGATATCGGTGCCGCACGACGCCGTGTTGGCGACAAGGTTGCGCTGCAGGGCAATCTGGATCCGAATGTTCTGTTCAGCCCGCCGGCAACAATCGCGGCCCAGGTCGACCAAGTACTGCGACAGTTCGGACACGGCTCCGGTCACGTCTTCAATCTGGGCCATGGCATCTCCCAGTTCACACCGCCGGAACACGTTGGCGCACTGGTTGAAGCCGTACATACCCGCAGCCGCGCCTATCACCAGCCGCAGCGCGGCTGAAAAAGCTTATACACAGCAAGTAGTTACAGCTGTGCACCCGTCCCCTGTGCTTGCTTTGGATGCACGAATTTGCTAAATATCTGTTTTTATTGATATTTTTATATCTCGACCAAGTCCGCTAAGGTATAACAGAAAAAAATGAATCGCTTTTTTGGTTACCCGGACATTTGATCAACAACCTTATCCACAGACCATCCGGGCAAAAAAGCCTTGTCAATAAGCAGCTTGCCCTTCATTCCAAGAATTACGGCGAACTTCGCGCGCTAACTTTTCAAACACCGTGACCAGCCTGATCCGAGTCGCACTTGATGTGCCGGTGGACCGCCTGTTCGACTATCGCTGCGACGACACAGCAGCGGTTATCGGTGCGCGGGTGCTGGTGCCATTCGGCAGCCAACGTCTGATCGGCATCGTCGTCGCAAAACCCGGCACCAGTGATGTGCCGGAAAACAAACTGCGTCGTGCCGCATCGGTACTGGATCGCGAACCGCTGTTGCATCGCGCTGACCTCAAACTACTGGAGTTTGCCGCCGATTATTACGTGCATCCGCTGGGTGCCGTGGTCATGGCCACACTACCGGCGGCTTTGCGCCGCGTCAGCACCCGCAGCATGTCGCCCGGTGCATGGACCTTGACCGATGCTGGCAAGGCACTCACTGAAGACCGATTGCCGCCGCGCGCACGTGCGCAGCGGACCCTGTTGGGCCTGCTGCGCGAACAATCGGTGTTGCCGCACACTGCGATTACCGAAGCCGGCAGCGCAACGCGCCAGGCCTTGAAGGTCTTCATTGCCGAAGGCTGGGTGACCGCCTGCGACGCCCCGCCTGACGCAGCAGTTATTGCACCGCCGCCCGGAATCGCACCGCAACTGACGCCGGACCAGTCTAGCGCAGTCAACGCCATTTCTGAGGCGCTCGGCAATTACCAGGCGCTGCTGTTGTTGGGCATCACCGGCAGCGGCAAAACCGAGGTTTACCTGCATGCAATGGCCACCGCGCTCGCGCGCAAGATGCAGGTACTGCTGCTGGTACCGGAAATCGCTTTGACGCCACAACTCGAATCCCTGGTGATCGCAAGATTTCCCGAGACCGTAGTGTCGACGCTGCACAGCGGCCTGGCCGATGGTGAACGTGCCGAACGCTGGCAGGCTGCGCGCAACGGACGCGCACGCATCGTTCTCGGTACACGCTTATCGGTATTCACGCCGCTACCCGATCTGGGGCTGATCATTGTTGATGAAGAACACGACAGTTCATTCAAGCAGGGGGAGGGCTTTCGCTACTCGGCCCGTGACCTTGCAGTGGTGCGTGCACGGCAGGTCGGAATCCCGGTGGTGCTGGGCTCCGCGACCCCCGCGCTGGAAACCTATCGCAATGCAATCGATGAACGTTACCGCCTGCTGCCGCTGAAAAACCGCATCCAGGCAGGACTGCCGAGCATCCGCTATGTCGACCTGCGGCAGCAGAAAACCGATGACGGCCTGTCGCCGGCGCTGATCGCCGCCATTGCCGAACGCATCGCGCGCAAAGAGCAGAGCATGGTGTTCATCAATCGCCGCGGCTATGCGCCGGTACTGATGTGCGGCAGTTGCGGATGGATATCCAATTGTGCGCGCTGTTCCGCCAAGCTGGTGCTGCATCTGCGCGACCTCCGGCTGCGCTGCCACCATTGCGGACATGACAGCGCGGTACCCACTGCATGCCCCGAATGCGGCGATGCCGACCTCGCGCCACTGGGTCAGGGTACTCAGCGTATTGAGGCCGCATTGGTCCGCCTTTTTCCGCAGGCGCGCATTCTGCGCATCGATCGTGATACGACCCGGCCTAAGGAAGCTTGGCCGGAAATGCGCACCCGCATCCGCGAACGTGATGTCGACATCCTCGTCGGCACGCAGATTCTCGCCAAGGGCCATGACTTCCCGCACCTGAATCTGGTCGGAGTGATCAACGCCGACAGCATGCTCTACAGCAACGACTTCCGCGCCTCCGAGCGCCTTTATGCGCTGCTGACCCAGGTTGCCGGTCGGGACGGCAGAGGAGCCTCGCCCGGCATGGTGCTAATCCAGACCCAGTTTCCCGATCACCCGCTGTATACCGCGCTGCGCAATCAGGATTTCGATGCTTTTGCCCGCGAGCAGTTGGCCGAGCGGCGTCAGGCCGGATTCCCGCCCTACGTGCATCAGGCTTTGTTAAGGGCAGAAGCGCGTGAACTCAAAACCGCGCTGGGCTTCCTCGGACAGGCGGCGCACGCCGCCGCGGATCTTGATGGCGGCGTCATGGTGTACGACCCGGTACCGGCCAACATGATGCGTCGTGCCGGTCGTGAACGCGCCCAGTTGCTGGTGCAAGCGCGGTCCCGTGCCGGATTACGCGCTTTCCTCAATGCCTGGCGACCACTGCTGGCGGATGCCGAAAGTACGCCGGCGCGCTGGTCTCTGGATGTCGATCCACTTGATTTCTGAGGGAAAAGCGCCGTTCACGCGTGTTAAAATCATGCGCTTTCCCGCACACCCATTTGCGTTGCTGAATACCTGAACCGGGTATTTGCGGCACTGACCTTGAATCCAGAAATGACCACTGTTTCCGCCGACGCCCGAACCCTGCTCGCCGGACTTATCCAGCGCGCCCTTGAACAGGTCGTGCCGACCGGTACTGCAGCCCGTATTCATCTCGACCGCCCCAAACAGGCACAGCACGGTGATTTCGCCTGCAACATTGCGATGCTGCTGGCCAAGGAGTTGCGCGGCAACCCAAGGGCCATCGCCCAGAAGATTCTTGATGCCCTGCCGGCGTCGCCGGATCTGGAAAAAGCGGAAATCGCCGGCACCGGTTTCATCAACCTGTTCCTGACCGAAAGCTACAAGCAGCAGGTCGTCGGCCGCGTGCTGGCCTCAGGCAGCCGTTACGGCTGCAGCAATATCGGCCAAGACCGCAAAACCCAGGTGGAGTTCGTGTCGGCCAACCCGACGGGACCGCTGCATGTCGGTCACGGTCGTGGCGCCGCATACGGGGCCAGCGTGGCATCGATACTGGCAACCGCCGGCTATGCCGTATCGCGCGAGTACTACGTCAATGATGCCGGCCGGCAGATGGACATCCTCGCGGTATCGACATGGCTGCGCTATCTCGAACTGGGCGGTGAAACCGTCGCGTTCCCGCCAAACGCCTATCAGGGTGATTACGTCAGGGATATGGCGGCGGAACTGCGCAAGGCTGACGGGGCGAAGTACCACAGGACGTGGGCACAGGCCTCCGCCGGTGCAGCTGATGTCACTGCCGATCCCGAACGCCATCTCGATGATCTGATCGCCAATGCGAAACAGCTGCTGGATGCCGATTACGAGCGTGTGCACCGTCACGCGCTGGACACCCAGCTGAACGACTGCCGTGACGATCTCGCCGAATTCGGCGTGACTTTTGATTGCTGGTTTTCGGAACGCTCGCTGTTCACATCCGGGCAGGTGGACCGCGCCGTGGAGCAGTTGGAGCAGCGCGGCCACATCTATGTGCAGGACGGCGCCAAGTGGTTCCGTTCCAGCGCCTTCGGCGACGAAAAAGACCGTGTCGTACAGCGTGAGAACGGTCAGTACACCTATTTCGCCAGCGACATCGCCTATCACCTTGAAAAATTTGAACGCGGCTTCGACCGCGTCATTGATGTCTGGGGCGCGGATCACCACGGCTATGTGCCGCGGGTCAAAGGCGCGTTGGCGGCGCTCGGGCAGGACGCATCGCGGCTGGATGTCGCGCTGGTACAGTTTGCCGTGCTCTACCGCAACGGTGAAAAGGTTTCGATGTCGACGCGGTCCGGTGAGTTCGTCACCTTGCGCGAGCTGCGCCGTGAAGTCGGCAACGATGCGGCACGTTTTTTCTACGTAATGCGCAAAAGCGACCAGCATCTTGATTTTGATCTGGATCTGGCGAAATCCCAGAGCAACGAAAATCCCGTTTATTACATTCAATACGCACACGCACGCGTCTGCAGCGTGCTCACACAATGGGGCGGCGACGAATCGTCATTGCACGCTGCTGACCCTGCACCGCTGGCGTCGCCGCATGAAGCCGCCGTACTGAAACGCCTGATGGAATATCCCGAGGTCATTGAAAACGCCGCGCGCGACCTGGCACCGCACAGCGTGGCCTTCTTCCTGAAGGAACTCGCAGGCGAATTTCACAGCTATTACAACGCGGAACGTTTCCTCGTCGAGGACGCTGCGCTTACCCGCGCACGACTGGCACTAGCGCTTGCCGTGCGCCAGATCCTGCGCAACGGCCTCGCCCTGCTGGGTGTGACCGCACCGGAAAAAATGTAAGATGGCCGTCGTGAGCAGAGACTACAAAGGCAACGATCGAAAATCGGGTTCGCGCAGCGGCGGCGGCTCGATGTTCATCGGCATCCTGATCGGGCTGGTGCTCGGACTGGGCATCGCGCTGGGCGTCGCCTGGTATATCAACAAGATGCCCAACCCCTTCCAGCCCAAGGCAGCTCCGGCCAAGACCGAAAATGCAAAAAAGGCCGCAGCGGAATCGGCAAAAGCAGCTGACAAGAACGGCAAAACTGCTGAAGTGAAACCACGATTTGATTTTTACAAAATACTGCCTGGTGTCGAAGAACCCGCGACCGACCAGCAATTGCGGGACGCAAAAACCGCGCCGAGTGCTGCCAAGGAATCGTTCTACCTGCAGGCTGGTGCATTCCAGAATGCGCCTGACGCGGACAATCTGAAGGCGAGATTGGCATTACTCGGCGTTCAGGCTTCGATCCAGACCACAACCTTGCCCGACCGCGGAGTCTGGCATCGTGTTCGTCTCGGCCCGTACGGCAGTGTCGAGGAACTGAACCGCGCCCGCGACACTCTGAAGAATAACGGCATCGACACCACGCTGATCAAGGTTCGCGACGCCGACAAATAACGCTGTCCTATGGAGATGCCATGCGATTGACCACTCTGTTCCTGCGCACACTGACTGCTTTGGGACTTGCCCTGAGCTTTATAGCCGCAGCGCCGGCCGCGCAGATCACCCTCGGCAAGGATTACGTCGAGGTCCGCCCGCCGCAACCGACCGACAGCGGCGGCAAAATCGAGGTGCTGGAGTTCTTCTGGTACGGCTGCCCGCACTGTAACAACCTGCAGCCGTCACTCGAAGCCTGGGCAAAACGCAAGCCGGCTGATGTGGATTTCAAACATGTTCCGGCCGTCTTCCAGGAGTCGTGGGTGCCGCTGACACGTGCCTACTACACCATTGAGGCGATGGGTCTGATCGATAAGCTGCACCAGGAAATGTTCGCGACCCTGCACAAGCAACGCGCCAACCTCAAGGATGCGAATGCCATTTTTGACTGGGCAGCCAGCAAAGGTGTTGATCGCAAAAAATTTGCCGACACCTACAATTCATTTGGCGTCAACGGCAAGACCCAGCGTTCGATTGAACTCACACGCAAGTTTGACATTCCCGGAACACCGGCGCTGGTAATCAACGGCCGGTTTATAACCGCACCGTCGATGACGCTCAAGGCAGACAAGAGTGTCGATTACGACCGCTTCTTCGAAGTTGTCGATGCCCTGATCGCCGAGCAGCGCAAGAGCAGAGGGAGCAAGTAAGCGATGCAGCGTGCGCTGGCGGCCCTGTTCGCCTGCGCCATCACGCTGTCACTGTGGTCCGCCATTCCCGCGTCCGCACAGATCCCGGCTTCTCAAAAACCGGTACGCGCCGGCATTGATTACCGGTTGATTGCGCCGCAGCCGGTGCCATCGTCCAACATCATCGAAGTCATCGATTTTTTCTGGTACGGCTGCCCTTACTGCAACAGTTTGCAACCGGCACTGGAGCGCTGGATCAGCCGCAAACCGGCAGATGTCACCGTACGGCGGATCCCGGCGGTACTCAGAGACAGCTGGGCTCCCCACGCCCGCGTTTTCTACACGCTGGAAGCGCTGGGTGAAGTCGACCGCCTGCACCAGCGCGCCTACACCAGCTACCACGTCGAAGAACTGGCAATGAGCCGTGCAGAAGCCATGTCGGAATGGGCCGTGCGTAACGGCATCGCTCGCGAACGCTGGGATACCACCTACAACTCGGCGGCTGTGCAACGCAAGGTTGAGGAAGCCATTGAACTGACGCGCGCCTACAACGTTACTGGCACACCAGCGCTGGTGGTTGACGGCCGTTATCTCACTTCGGGGAATTTGTCCGAAACCCTCGACGGCATGATCCAGATCCTTGAAGGTCTGATCCACCGGGTCAGGGCAAGCCGCTGAACGTCACAAAGCACCGTAATGATTGAAGCCCCACTGGAACACGTCGTCATCACCGGCGCTTCCGGCGGCCTCGGCGCCGCCATTGCCCGCCGATATTCAAGCGCAGGGGCAACACTCGGTCTGATTGCACGGCGCACCGGCGAATTGGATCGAATTGCTGCAGACTGCCCTGGTCCATGCACAACCCATGCTGCAGATGTCCGCGACTCGAAGGCAATGCGCGCAGCCGCTGCAAACTTCAGTGCGCGGCATGGCGTGCCCGATATCGTTATCGCCAATGCCGGGGTCAGCATCGGCACCCTGACCGAAGCGCCGGAAGACGAGCAGGCCTTTCGTGACGTACTCGACATCAATGTCATTGGCATGGTGAACACTTTTCAGCCGTATATTGCAGCCATGCGTAATCGCGGCAGCGGTGTGCTGGTGGGCATTGCCAGTGTCGCCGGTTATCGCGGCCTGCCGGGTTCCGGTGCATACTCGGCATCCAAGGCTGCAGCCATCAGCTACCTGGAAAGCCTGCGCGTGGAATTGCGCGGGACCGGTGTCACGGTGATCACCATCTGCCCGGGTTACATCGTCACCGCGATGACCTCACATAACCCTTACCGCATGCCGTTCATCATGACGGCCGAAACCGCCGCGGAAAAAATCGCAACGCTGATCGCACGCCGTAAAACCTACGCGGTAATTCCCTGGCAGATGGCAATTGTCGCGCGGCTGATGCATGTGCTGCCGCGGTTTATCTACGATCCGCTGGCGTCCCGATCAGGACGAAAACCACGACGCCAGCACTGAACGCGGATTGAAGCGGTCTACTCGACCGTCACCGACTTGGCCAGATTTCGCGGCTTGTCGACATCGGTGCCGCGGTGCAGGGCCGTGTGATAGGCCAGCAGCTGTAACGGTACAGTATGCAGGATCGGCGATAGCAGGCCGGCATGATCCGCCAGGTGAATCACATGCACGCCTTCACTGGCTTCGATACGCGTGTCCTGATCAGCCAGCACATAGAGTTCACCGCCGCGAGCACGCACTTCCTGCAGATTGGATTTGAGTTTTTCCAGCAGCGCATCTTTCGGCGCCACCGC
The DNA here is from genome assembly GCA_964531455.1 of uncultured Bordetella sp. Taxonomy (GTDB): domain Bacteria; phylum Pseudomonadota; class Gammaproteobacteria; order Burkholderiales; family SG8-41. Next base: position 68,433 of record CAZHFZ010000001.1, on the reverse strand, counting down.
CACCACTGGCATGTTGCGATCGACCAGTGCCAGAGGTCCATGCTTGAGCTCGCCTGCCGCATAGGCTTCGGCGTGGATGTAGGTAATCTCCTTCATCTTCAGCGCGCCCTCCATCGCAATCGGATAATGGATGCCGCGACCGAGAAACAGCATGTGTTCTTTCCGGGCGAACGTCTCGGCCCATTTTGCGATAGCCGGCTCTGCCTGCAGTACATGAGTCAAAGCGGCCGGCAAATGGCGTAACGCATGCAGTAATTGGGCCTCGCCTTCTATGGAAAGTTTGCCACGCTGCTTCGCCAGCGCCATGGTCAACAGTACCAATGCTGCCAGCTGGGTCGTAAACGCCTTGGTGGATGCCACGCCGATTTCCGGACCGGCGCGAGTCAGAAAGCGTAGATCCGATGCCCGCACCAGCGCTGATTCCGGCACATTGCAGATCGACAGGCTGTAGCGGTGGCCGCGCAGCTTGGCGTATTGCAGCGCCGCCAGCGTATCCGCGGTTTCACCTGATTGTGAAATCGTCACCACTAATGCATCAGGATCGTTGTACGGTTCGCGGTAGCGATATTCGCTGGCAATCTCGACCGAGCAGGGCAGACCGGTCAGCGATTCAATCCAGTACCGTGCGACCATCCCGGCGTGGTAACTCGTACCGCAAGCCAGTATCACCAACCCATTGATTTTACTGAATATTTTTTCTGCTTCGGCTCCAAACAGCTGGGGCACGATGGCGCTGGCATTGGTCACCATCTCCAGCGTGTTCGCCACGGCCATCGGCTGCTCGAAGATTTCCTTCTGCATGTAATGTTTGTAAGGTCCGAGCTCTACTGCCGCAGCGGTCAGCTGCGTGATCTGTTCCTTGCGGGCCACCGGCTTACCGGCCAAATCAACGATGCGGATGTGATCGCGTGAAAGTTCCGCGCAATCACCTTCCTCAAGGTAGACGATGCGCTGGGTAACCTGCACCAGTGCCGAAGCGTCGGAGGCGGCGAAATTCTGGCCATCTCCCAGTCCGAGCAATAACGGTGCGCCCATGCGGGCGACGATCAAATGCTGGTCGTCTGCTTCGTCAACCACAGCGATGGCATAGGCACCGACCAGTTCTTTCAAACTGTGCTGCACCGCCTCGAACAAATTACTGCAGGTCTTGAGATGAAAATGCACGAGGTGCGCGATGACTTCCGTGTCGGTATCGGACACAAACTGATAACCGAGCCCGCGCAATTTCTCGCGCATTTCATCGTGGTTTTCAATGATGCCGTTGTGCACCACCGACACACCGCCGGAGACATGCGGATGCGCATTCTTTTCCGAAGGCGCGCCATGCGTCGCCCAACGGGTATGGGCAATGCCGATCGCACCGGTGACGTTACCGGCCTGGGCCACGCGCTCCAGTTCCGCGACACGACCGGTGCTGCGGACGCGATGCAGTTTGCCGTTGATGACAGCGATGCCGGCAGAGTCATAGCCGCGGTATTCGAGACGTTTCAGTCCTTCGATCAGCACCGGAACAATATCTCGCCCGGCAATGGCGCCTACGATTCCGCACATGGTTTAACGTTGCTCCATCATGATTTTCCCTTTGGGGACTTGCGCGGACGTTGCCACCCGGGACGGTGTTCCTGGGACTTGGGATTGATGATCAGGCCGCCATCGGGTGAGTCTTTCCATACCGTCGTACCGGCGCCCACCGTCACACCACGGGCCACCCGAACCGGCGCCACCAACTGCACATCCGAGCCGATATGGACATCATCTTCAATCACCGTGCGGTGCTTGTTGGCGCCGTCGTAATTGCAGGTGATGGTGCCGGCGCCGATGTTGACGTTACGGCCGACGGTGGAGTCTCCGACGTAGGACAGATGGTTGGCCTTGGAACCGTCACCGATGTCGCTGGCTTTAACCTCGACAAAGTTGCCGATATGCACCTCGGCGGCCAGCGTTGAGCCGGGCCGGATCCGCGCATAAGGCCCGATGCGGCAACCGGTACCGATATGCGCGCCATCGAGGTGGCAAAACGGTTCAATGCGCGTGCCGGGTCCGATCGATACATCCTTGATCACACAGTTGGCGCCAATGCTGACGCCGTCGGCCAGACTCACAGCACCTTCGAAGACGCAGTTGATGTCGATCTGCACATCGCGACCGCATTGCAAGGTACCGCGCTGGTCAAAACGCTGCGGGTCTACCAGCGTCACGCCAGCTTCAAGCAGTTGTGTCGCAAGCCGTTGTTGATAAGCCCGTTCCAGTCTTGCCAGTTGCACACGACTGTTGACGCCTTCGGTCTCGCCGGCATCTTCGGCCTGAACGCCGGTCACCGGCAGACGATCCTTGACCGCAAGTGCGATGACGTCCGTCAGGTAATACTCTTTTTGCGCGTTGCGGTTCTGCAGTTTGGGCAACCACTGCGCCAATTTTGCCGTCGGCAGCGCCATGATGCCGGTATTGATTTCACGGATGCGGCGCTGAGTCGCGGTGGCATCCTTCTGCTCGACGATACCGGTGACGCGACCCGCCTTGTTGCGCAGGATGCGGCCGTAGCCGGTCGGATCATCCATTAAGGCGGTCAGCACCGCAGCGCCTTTGCCTGCCGCTTCAAGCAGGGTGCGCAAGGTCTCAGCGCGCACCAGCGGTACATCCCCGTAGAGCACCAGCGTCAGCGGTGCCTTGGTCAGATGCGGCAGGGCCTGCTGCAATGCGTGCCCGGTACCAAGCTGCGGCATCTGCAACGCAAACGCCAGATCATCGCCTGTCAGCGCAGCCTTCACCAGTTCACCGCCATGGCCGTGAACCACGCAGATATGTTCGGAGGCCAGTTCGCGCGCGGTATCGGCAACATGACCGAGCAGCGGTTTGCCGGCGAGGGAATGCAGCACCTTGGGCAGATCGGAGTTCATCCGTTTGCCCTGACCTGCAGCGAGAATGACGACTTGAAAGCGCATGGGAAAATTATCGCAGAACGTGAGCGGCTGCGCCGCATCCTTCAGCAAAACAAAAAGGGCAGCCTGGGCTGCCCTTTTTTTATCCGCTCCGGGATGAATCAGCGTTTGCCGCGTAGTTTGCGTATCGAAGCGAGCTGGGCACCAAGCATCGCCAGTTCAGCCTCGACGGTCGCCACTTCCTGCTTGCCTTGGGCGTTCTTGCGGGCTTCCTCGGCATTTTTGAGTGCTTCACTCGCTTTTGCTTCATCAAGATCAGTGCCGCGAATCGCCGTGTCAGCCAGTACGGTCACTCCCTTGGGCTGGACTTCCAGCACGCCACCTGCGACGAAGATGAACTCTTCAGCGCCACCGCCGGCCGGCTTGATACGCACTTCACCGGGCTTGATGCGGGTGATCAGCGAGGTATGCCGGGGATAAATGCCCAGCTCGCCGGCTTCTCCGGGCAGCACGACAAATTCAGCTTCCCCGGAATAGATCTGCTCTTCCGCGCTGACTACATCGACGTGCATGGTAAGGGTCGTCATGTTGAATACGCCTTATTGCAGCGTCTTGGCTTTCTCGAAGGCTTCTTCAATGCCGCCGACCATGTAGAAGGCCTGCTCGGGCAGCGCATCGCACTCGCCGCTGATGATCATCTTGAAGCCTTTGATCGTGTCTTTCAGCGACACATACTTGCCCGGCGAGCCGGTGAACACCTCGGCGACGCTGAACGGCTGGGACAGGAAACGCTGGATCTTACGCGCGCGGGACACGGCCAGTTTGTCTTCCGGCGACAGTTCATCCATGCCCAGAATTGCGATGATGTCGCGCAGTTCCTTGTACCGCTGCAGGGTCGCCTGCACGGCGCGTGCGGTGTTGTAATGCTCTTCACCGACGACATGCGGATCAAGCTGGCGCGAGGTCGAGTCCAGCGGATCCACCGCGGGATAAATACCCAGCGAGGCGATGTCACGCGACAGCACGACGGTCGAATCCAAGTGACCGAAGGTGGTTGCCGGCGACGGGTCGGTCAAGTCATCCGCAGGCACATATACGGCCTGGATCGAAGTGATCGAACCAACCTTGGTCGAGGTAATGCGTTCCTGCAGACGGCCCATTTCTTCGGCCAGCGTCGGCTGATAACCCACTGCCGACGGCATCCGGCCGAGCAGCGCCGACACTTCAGTACCGGCCAGTGTGTAGCGGTAGATGTTGTCGACGAAGAACAGCACGTCACGGCCTTCGTCGCGGAACGCCTCGGCCATCGTCAGGCCAGTCAGCGCCACGCGCAGGCGGTTGCCCGGCGGTTCGTTCATCTGGCCGTAGACCATCGCCACTTTTGATTTCGACAGGTCGTCCTTGTTGACAACACCGGCGTCCATCATCTCGTGGTAGAAGTCGTTGCCTTCGCGGGTACGCTCACCGACACCGGCAAACACCGACAGACCCGAGTGCGCCTTGGCGATATTGTTGATCAGTTCCATCATGTTCACGGTCTTGCCGACACCGGCACCGCCGAACAGACCGACCTTGCCGCCTTTGGCAAACGGACAAACCAAGTCGATAACCTTGATGCCGGTTTCCAGCAGGTCGGTTGAGGGCGACAGCTCTTCATAGGTCGGCGCCTTGCGATGAATCGACATGGTTTTGTCGGAACCGATGGGGCCCACCTCATCAATCGGACGGCCCAGCACATCCATGATGCGACCCAGTGTCTTCTGACCCACCGGCACCATGATCGGCGCGTTGGTGTTGGTCACCATCATGCCGCGGCGCAAGCCGTCGGAGGAACCCAGCGCGATGGTACGCACGATACCGTCGCCCAGCTGCTGCTGGACTTCAAGCGTCAGTTCCGTGCCATCCATGGTAAGCGCGTCGTAGATGTGCGGCATCTGGTCGCGCGCAAATTCGACGTCGATCACCGCGCCGATACATTGAACGATTTTTCCCTGGCTCATGGTCAATCCCTAAATCAAAATGTCGTCAAACAATCAGATTGTGCGACAGCGTCAAACAGCCGCTGCGCCGCCGACAATCTCCGACAGCTCCTTGGTAATGGAAGCTTGTCGCGTCTTGTTGTAAATCAGTGTCAATTCGTCAATCACGCTGCCGGCATTGTCTGATGCTGCTTTCATCGCAACCATCCGGGCTGACTGCTCGGAAGCCATGTTCTCGGCTACCGACTGGTAAATCAGCGATTCAATGTAACGGGTCATCACCTGATCCAGTACGCCTTGGGCGTCCGGCTCATAGATATAGTCCCATGTGCCGCCGGGTGCACCCAGCGCATCTCCCGCAAGCGGCAGCACTTGTTCGACTACCGCTTCCTGCTTCATCGTATTGATGAACTTGGTGTAGATGATCAGCAGGCGGTCGAAGCGGTCGGTCGTATAGCCGTCGAGCATCACCTTGACCGCACCGATCAGATTGTCCATGTGAGGTTTGTCGCCGAGGCCCGTCACCTGGGAAACGATCTTGGCTCCAAGGCGCTGCATAAAACCCAAGCCCTTGTTGCCGATCGTGCAGACTTCGATTTCTTCGCCCTCGGCTTCCAATTCCTTGATCTTGTTCATCGCAAGACGCAGGGCATTGGTGTTGAGACCGCCGCACAGCCCCTTGTCCGTAGTAACCACAATGATGCCAACACGTTGGACTGAATCGCGCGACACCAGGAAGGGGTGGCGGTATTCCGGATTGGCGTGGCTGATATTGGCTGCGATATTGCGGATCTTTTCGACGTACGGCCGTGTCGCGCGCATGCGTTCCTGGGCGCGCCGCATTTTTGAGGCTGCAACCATTTCCATCGCCTTGGTGATCTTGCGCGTGTTTTGCACGCTCTTGATCTTGGTGCGGATTTCCTTCGAGCCAGCCATATCTTAAGTATCTGTTTTTAAACGGTTAATTATCTTTTTCGTCGCGCTTAGTATGAACCGTTCTGCTTCCAGTCCTTGATCGCGGCGTTCAGTTTTTCTTCGTCGTCCTTGCTGAGATCCTTGGTGTCTTCAATACGTTTCACCAGATCACCGTACTTGGACTGGACGTAATCGCGCATCGAATTCTCGGCCGCCAACGCTTTTTTGACATCGACATCGTCATAGTAGCCGCCATTAACCGCAAACAAAGTCAGCGCCATTTCCCAGACCTGCAGCGGCCGGTACTGCGGCTGCTTCATCAGTTCGGTAACCAGACGGCCGCGCTCCAGCTGCTTGCGGGTGGCTTCGTCGAGGTCCGAGGCGAACTGCGCAAATGCCGCGAGCTCGCGATACTGGGCCAGCGCCAGACGCACACCACCGCCCAGCTTCTTGATGATCTTGGTCTGCGCAGCACCGCCGACGCGGGACACCGAAATACCGGCGTTGATCGCGGGACGGATACCGGCGTTGAACAGATCGGTCTCGAGGAAGATCTGGCCGTCGGTAATCGAAATCACGTTGGTCGGCACAAATGCCGTCACGTCGCCGGCTTGGGTTTCAATGACCGGTAATGCGGTCAGCGAACCGGTCTTGCCTTTGACCGCGCCCTTGGTGAAGGCTTCGACGTATTCCTCGTTGACACGCGCCGCGCGCTCAAGCAGCCGCGAGTGCAGATAGAACACATCGCCGGGATAGGCTTCACGACCCGGCGGGCGACGCAGCAACAGCGATACCTGACGGTAAGCCCAGGCCTGTTTGGTCAAGTCGTCATAAATGATCAGCGCGTCCTGGCCGCGGTCGCGGAAATACTCGCCCATCGTGCAGCCGGAGTAGGGCGCGATAAACTGCATCGCGGCGGATTCGGAAGCAGTTGCAGCAACAACGATGGTGTAATCCATCGCACCATGTTCTTCGAGTTTGCGCACCACGTTCTTGATCGAAGAGGCTTTCTGGCCGATCGCGACATAAATGCAGATCAGGTCCTTACCCTTCTGATTGATGATGGTGTCGAGCGCCACCGCAGTCTTGCCGGTCTGGCGGTCACCGATGATCAGCTCGCGCTGGCCGCGGCCCACGGGCACCATCGCATCAATCGACTTCAGGCCGGTCTGCACCGGCTGCGACACCGATTTACGCGCGATCACGCCCGGCGCAACCTTCTCGATCACGTCCGTCATCTTGGCGTTGACCGGGCCCTTGCCGTCGATCGGCTGACCCAGCGAATTGACGACGCGGCCGATCAGTTCCGGACCGACCGGCACTTCGAGAATGCGGCCCGTGGTCTTGACCACGTCGCCTTCGGAGATGTGTTCGTATTCACCCAGAATCACCGCACCGACCGAGTCACGCTCGAGGTTCAGTGCGAGGCCGAAGGTGTTTTTCGGGAATTCCAGCATCTCGCCCTGCATCACATCGGCCAGACCGTGGATGCGGCAAATGCCGTCGGTTACCGAAATCACCGTGCCCTGCGTACGCGCTTCGGTGGTCCCCGCCAGATTCTGAATCCGGCTTTTGATGAGTTCGCTGATCTCGGAAGGATTGAGTTGCATGTGTTGCTCCTAATACCTTAGTGGGTAAGCGCGGCGGCCATCGCGTCCAGCTTGCCGCGCACCGTTGCATCAATGACTTTGTCGCCGACCACGATCTTCAGGCCGCCGATAAGTTTCGGATCGAGTTCGACTTTGGCCGTAATCTTGCGGCTGTATTTCTTTTCCAGCGTCGCCACCAGCGACTGCAGCTGGCCATCCGCCAGCGGCAGGGCCGAGACTACGGTCGCTTCCATCGCACCTTCATGGTCACGGCGCAATGCCTCATACATCTCGCGGATCTGCACGATCAGGCCGAGACGGCGGTTCTGCACCAGCACCTGCACGAAGTTGCGCGCTTCGCCGGAGAGGTTTTTGCCGACCGCACCGATGATCACGCCCTCCAGCTGGGCGGCCCCGACATTCGGAGCATCAATCAGTGCAGCAATCTGCGCATCGGCTACAACGGCGTTGATCAATTCAAGCGCATCGGACCATGCAGGCAACGCATTCTGCTCGCGGGCGAGCTTGAATGCGGCTTCGGCGTAGGGTCGGGCGATGGTGACGGGTTCGGCCATATCGGAATCAGAGCTGTTTCTGCACGGCGGCAATCAGGTCGGCGTGAGCCTTGGCGTCGACTTCGCGTTTGAGAATCTGCTCGGCACCGGCCACGGCAAGGGCCGCAACCTGGGTCCGCAGCGTCTCGCGCGCACGGGCAACTTCCTGCTCGATTTCAGCCTTGGCACCAGCCACCAGACGGTCGCCTTCAACCTTGGCTGAAGCTTTGGCTTCTTCGATCATCTGGCTGGCGCGTTTTTCGGCCTGAGTCAGAATTTCAGTCACACGTCCGCGGGCCTGGGCAATCGCTTCGTCGGCCTGCTTGGCTGAACGCTCCAGCGATTGCTTGCCGGCCTCAGCCGCAGCAAGGCCGTCGGCGATACGCTTGGTACGCTCGTCCATCGCGTCGGTGATCATCGGCCAGACGAAACGGACCGAAAACCAGATCAGCGCCGCAAACGACAGCGCCTGGACAAACAGGGTGGCGTTGATGTTCATGGCTGTGGTCGTTCAGAGGGCCGGTTACTTGGCCAGCACGCCGAGCAGCGGATTGGCAAAGCCGAAGAACATGGCGATACCGACACCGATCAGGAAGGCGGCATCAATCAGGCCGGCCAGCAGGAACATGAATTTTTGCAGTTGCGGGATCAGTTCCGGCTGACGGGCGGCGGCTTCGAGGAACTTGCTGCCCATGATGCCAATGCCGATACAGGCACCGATAGCGCCGAGGCCGATGATGATGCCAATGCCCAGCGCGGTGTAGCCTTGAATGACGGCGGCGTATTGTTCCATTTGAATTTCCCTTTCTCTATAACAAAGTAATTACTGCGAATTTAAATACGGCAAATTTGCGGCTAATCGGATTCAGCAATACTGCATCAGTGGTGTTCGTGGGCCATCGCGATATACACGCACGACAACACCATGAAAATAAACGCCTGCAGAAGGATGATCAGGATGTGGAAGACCGCCCAGCCCCAATAAAGAACACCCGCGGCAGCGCCGGCGACAACACCGCCACCGGATACTGCAGCGAGGGTGCCGAGCAAGCCGAGCAGCATGAAAATCAGTTCGCCGGCATACATGTTGCCGAACAGCCGCATCGCCAGCGATACCGGCTTCGACAGATATTCGATGATGTTCAGGACCAGGTTCGGAAACCACAGTAACGGATGGCCGCCGAAGGGCGCAGTAAACAATTCATGCACGAAACCGCCGGCACCCTTGGCCTTGAAGCTGAAAAAAATGGTCAGGATGAAAATTGTAAGTGACATCGCGAACGTGGTATTCAGATCGGTAGTTGGCACCGGCTTCCAATAGGGAAGACCGGCAGCGCTGGTTACCGTGGCCACCCAGTCGATAGGCAGCAGATCCATCAGGTTCATCATGAACACCCAGACGAAAATCGTCAGGGCCAGCGGTGCGAGGAATTTGCGGTCTCCGGGAAACACCCCTTTGACGGTCTCGTCGACAAATTCAACGATCAGTTCAACAAAGCTTTGTACCGGACCGGGGACACCACTCGTGGCGCGGCGCGCCACCAGATAAAACGCGCCGATGCCGAGCAGGCCGGTAAACCAGCCCATCAGGATGGTGTCCAGATTGAATGTCCAGAAACCTTCACCAAACCTTAGATTGGTTAGGTGGTGGCCAATATATTCGCCCGCGTTTTGGGGGCCCTGACCGGCTGCCATGATGACCACGATTAATCTCTTTTACTTACTTTTTAACAGCGGAATCGCCAGCGGGTAGGCCAGCAACGCCACGATGAAACCTGCAAGAAACGGCCCGGCGGCAAAACCCCGGTCCGCACTCAGCCCCCAGAACAGCAGGCCCAAGGCAACGCCAATCTTTGCAACTTCGCCGGTCATGTGGCTCCACAACAGTCTTGAAGCACTGCGTCCCGGAACCATCATTTGACCCGCCGCATAAGCCAGCGTTCCGGCCCACGCACACCCTCCACCTGCAGCAATCGCCTGAGCCGACTCGACACCAGAAAGCCACCATGCGAGTGCAGATACCGCCGCCACGATCGCAACCTGAACCGCAGCCACCAACGCGATCATACGACGCGCCCCGCACTGTAAAAAGGCTGGGGCAGGCCCACAAAATCCTTAAATTTTACAATTAACGACGAAGTAGCGTCAAATATTGTTGCGGTGCGGCGCACGTGTTTATTTGAGCCGGGCCAGCAGCGCATCAAGTTGTTCAAGTGTCCGATAGGCAATCACCACGTTGCCACTGCCGGCACGGGACCCGGTCTTGATCTGCACCATCGTGCCCAGTCGATCCGATATTTCTTCCTCGAGGCGGGCAACATCGCGATCTTTGCGCGCAATCCGTTTGCCCGATGACACGTTTTTCTTGAGCCCGACGCCGACGCGCCGTTCCACCTCACGTACCGACCAACCTTCCGCGGCGGCTTCACGCGCCAGAGCGATCTGCTGATCGGCAGGCAACACCAGCAAGGCGCGGGCATGACCCATTTCGAGCTGGCCCTGCGCCAGAAGTTCACGCACCGGTGGCGGCAAATCGAGCAATCGCAGCAGATTGGTCACTGTCGTACGCGACTTTCCGACCGCATCGGCCACCGCTTGATGCGTCAGTGAAAACTCGCGGATCAGACGGTCAATGCCGGCAGCTTCTTCGAGTGCGTTGAGGTCTTCACGCTGAATGTTCTCAATCAGCGCTACTGCCAGCGCCTGCTGGTCGGGAACATTACGCACCAGCACCGGCACGCTGCTCAAGCCGGCGATCCGTGCCGCGCGCCAGCGCCGTTCACCGGCAATGATTTCATGTTTGCCATCGCCAATCGGCCGTACCAGGATCGGCTGCATGATGCCCTGGGCCTTGATCGAAGCCGCCAGCGAATTCAGCGCTTCCTGGTCCATACGCGTGCGCGGCTGGTATTTGCCGGGTTGCAGCGCAGCGACCGGTAGCGTGTTGACCGTATCGCCGGTTGCAGCAGCGACAGGGGCATCGTTATCACCACCGAGCAATGCGTCGAGGCCGCGTCCCAAACCTTTGATCTTGACCATATAAACCTTTGTTAACAAATACTTACGTTGTCTCTTCGGCACGCGCTTCGGTGCGATTGAGCATTTCACCGGCCAAAGCCAGATAGGCCTGGGCACCTTTGGAAGCCCGATCAAACTCCAGCGCCGGCAGACCGTGGCTGGGCGCTTCGGCCAGACGCACATTGCGCGGAATCACCGTGCGATAGACCTTGTCGCCGAAGTGCTGCAGTAACTGCGCTGACACCTGCTGCGCCAGCGTGTTGCGCGGGTCGTACATCGTGCGCAGCAGACCTTCGATTTCGAGTACCGGATTGAGATGGGCACGCACGCGTTTGATGGTGCTGACCAGATCCGACAAGCCTTCAAGCGCGTAGTACTCGCATTGCATCGGAATCATCACCGATTGAGCCGCGGTCAGTCCATTGACCGTCAGCAGGTTCAACGCCGGCGGACAATCGATCAGGATGAAATCGTATTCGGAAGCGACCGTCAGCAGGGCTTCTTTAAGGCGCGTTTCGCGGTGTTCGATATCGACCAATTCCACTTCAGCCCCAGCCAGTTCTCGGTTCGACGGCAAGACGTCATAACCGGCGTTCGCCGCGCGTTGACGCACCTCGGTCACCTGTTTTTCTCCGAGCAGCACGTGATACACCGTCGCCGCAAGGCTGCGCTTGTCGACGCCGCTGCCCATCGTGGCATTGCCCTGAGGATCAAGATCGACCAGCAGCACGCGGCGCTGCATCGCAGCGAGACTGGCGGCGAGATTGACGCCGGTCGTTGTTTTGCCGACGCCGCCTTTCTGGTTGGTGATGGCGATGATGCGCATCAGGCCGCCGCCAGTTGAAGCAGGGCGGCATGGCGCTCCGCGCCCAGACCCGGCACGTTCAACGCCACCACGCTGCGCAAATTGAATTCGCCTGGCAGATGCGCCAGTTCGTCACGGGGATAAATCCCCTTCATCGCAATCATCACGCCGTCCTTTGCGCAGTGTTTTCCGGCCAGCGCGAGAAATTCGGAAATTTCAGAAAACGCGCGAGAGACCACCGTATTAAAAGACTGCGGCGCAGACCAAGCTTCGACACGCGCACAGGCCACCTCGACGTTGCCCAGTTTGAGTTCGATCATGACCTGGCGCAGGAATGTGGTTTTTTTCTGATTGGAATCGAGCAGGGTGATCTGCCAGTCGGGCCGCGCCAGCGCCAGCGGAATGCCGGGCAATCCGGCGCCGGTGCCGACATCGAGCACACGCGGGCCGCGCACATGGGGCAATACCGCGAGTGAGTCGAGCAGGTGGTGAGTGAGCATTTTTTCAGGCTCACGCACAGCAGTCAGGTTATAGGCCTTGTTCCATTTGCCGATCAGCGCGAGATAGTCCAGCAGACGCTGTTGCGCATCTGCCGGCACGGCGATGCCCAATGCGGCAATGCCCGCAGCCAGATCAGCGGCGAGGCTCATGCGCTTTTCTTTAAGGCCGCGGCGTTGCGTTTCAAATGCACCAACAGAACCGAAATCGCTGCCGGCGTCACACCGGATACACGCGAGGCCTGACCGACAGTTTCCGGTTTGGCGCGATTGAGTTTTTGCTGGACTTCGATGGACAGACCGCGCACCTGGGCGTAATCCAGTTCGGCCGGCAGACGCAGGTCTTCCTGTAGTGCGCGATGTTCGATTTCGGTTTTCTGGCGATCGATGTAGCCCTGATATTTGGCCTGGATTTCAACCTGTTCGGCGACCTGCAGATCGGTCGTGCCGGGACCTGCGCCGGGCAATGCCATCAAGCTGGTATAGCTGACCTCGGGACGTCGGAGCAAATCGGAGAGTGAATACTCACGTTCCAATGATTTACCAATTAAATCAATAGCTTGCTGTTCAGGCAAAATCTGCGGATTGACCCAGATCGACTTCAGGCGTTCTTGCTCCAGCGCGATTTCCTCGCGCTTTCGGGCGAAGGTTTCCCAGCGCTGATCATCGACTACGCCAAGGCGCCGACCGATCTCGGTCAGGCGCAAATCGGCATTGTCTTCGCGCAGGGACAGCCGGTATTCGGCACGGCTGGTGAACATGCGGTAGGGCTCGGAAACGCCGCGGGTAATCAAGTCATCGACCAGCACGCCGAGGTAGGCTTGGTCGCGGGTCGGATGCCAGGATTCCTTTCCCGAGGCCAGCAGACCGGCATTGATGCCGGCCAGCAAACCTTGCGCAGCGGCCTCTTCGTAACCAGTCGTGCCGTTGATCTGGCCGGCAAAAAACAAACCGGCAATCGCCTTGGTTTCCAGCGAAACCTTCAGACCGCGCGGGTCGAAGTAGTCGTATTCGATGGCGTAGCCGGGACGCGTGATATGCGCGTGCTCCATGCCTTCGATCGAGCGCACCACAGCCAGCTGCACATCGAAGGGCAGACTGGTGGAAATCCCGTTGGGGTAATACTCGTGAACCGTCAGGCCTTCTGGTTCAAGGAAAATCTGGTGGGACGATTTGTCAGCAAAACGATGGATCTTGTCTTCAATAGAAGGACAGTAGCGCGGCCCCACGCCTTCGATCACGCCGGTAAACATCGGCGAGCGGTCCAGCCCGCCGCGGATCGCGTCGTGAGTACGTTCATTGGTATGGGTGATCCAGCACGGCACCTGCCGCGGATGCTGCTCACGCCGGCCGAGGAAGGAAAACACCGGCGCCGGATCATCACCGGGCTGCTCAGTCAGTCGCGAAAAATCGATAGTACGGCCGTCAATACGCGGTGGCGTGCCGGTCTTCAGCCGACCGACCGGCAGCTTCAGTTCTCGCAAACGCGCGGCCAGACTGACCGACGGCGGATCGCCGGCGCGGCCGCCCTGATAGTTTTGCAGACCGACATGAATCAGGCCGGACAGGAAAGTACCGGCAGTCAGCACTACGGCGCGCGCTTCAAAGCGCAGGCCGATCTGGGTGACGACACCGGTGACCCGGTCACCCTGCACGATCAGATCGTCCACGGCTTGCTGGAAAACGCTCAGATTGGGTTGGTTCTCGATCCGGCTGCGGATGGCCTGCCGATACAACACGCGATCGGCCTGGGCGCGCGTGGCGCGCACTGCGGGGCCCTTGCGGGAATTAAGGATGCGGAACTGGATCCCCGCTTCGTCCGTGGCTGCAGCCATCGCGCCGCCCATGGCATCCACTTCCTTGACCAGGTGGCCCTTGCCGATGCCCCCGATCGAGGGATTGCAGGACATCTGACCCAAGGTTTCGACGCTGTGGGTCAACAACAGGGTACGGCGTCCCATGCGCGCACTGGCCAGCGCCGCCTCGGTACCGGCATGGCCGCCACCGATTACGATTACATCAAATTTTTCAGGATATTGCGTCATTGGGTGCGCTGCGATCTGGAGTTGCCGCCTGCTCCCGGGGCCGGGCGCGAATGATAGCTCAGTTTGGCGGTGCAGCGAAAGCCAGGGGTAGCCTAACAACCCAATGTTCCACGTGAAACATAGAGTTGGAAAGGGTTCCGGCCAAACTGGATGCTCCACGTGGAACACCCCCGAAGCCCCAGCTACTTGCCGATGCAGAACTTGGAGAAAATTTCGCCGAGCAAATCGTCGGGTGTGAACTCACCGGTGATCGCGCACAGCGCTTCGTGCGCCAAGCGCAACTCTTCCGCATACAGCTCCAGTTGCTGGGTCTGTGCCGCCGCTTGCGCGAGATGAGTCTGGGCGGATTGCAAAGCCGCCATATGGCGAGCCCGGGCGGTGAACAGCCCTTCTCCGGAGGGGTGCCAGCCGGCTCGATCCCAGATCGCCTGCTTCAGTTGGTCCACACCGGCGCCGGTTTTGGCCGAGACCCAAACCCGGTCTTCATGGCCATGCGTTTCCCGAGCGGCTAGTCGCGCCGCCAGATCGATCTTGTTGAGAACACGGACACGCGCCAGTCCGGCGGGTAGTCGGTTGATGATCGCCTGATGGCCGGAGTCATCGGTGCTGGCGGCATCCGAGACTACCAGCGCCAGATCGGCCTTTTCAATCTGCGCCCAGGTGCGGCTGATGCCGATGCGCTCAACCGCATCCTCGGTCTCGCGCAGACCGGCGGTATCGATGATGTGCACCGGTAATCCATCGATATCGATCTGCTCACGCACCGCGTCCCGCGTGGTACCGGGGACATCAGTGACGATGGCAACGTCCTCGCCGGCCAGCCGGTTCAGCAGACTGGATTTACCGACATTGGGCTCACCGATCAGTACCACCTGAATCCCGTCTCTCAGCAGGCTGCCCTGCCGGGTCGACGCCATGACCCGGTCGAGCTGCTCACGGATTGCAATCAACTGATCCGCAGCACGCCCGGCTGTCAAAAACTCGACTTCTTCCTCCGGAAAATCCAGCGTGGCTTCCAGCAAGGTGCGCAAGGCCACGATTTTTGATTCAAGCTCTTGTATTAATTCAGAAAAATCGCCCTGCAGCGAGCGTAAGGCAGCGCGCGCGGCCAAAGCCGTCGATGCCTCGATCAGATCAGCCACCCCCTCAGCCTGCGTCAGGTCCATGCGGCCGTTAAGGTAGGCGCGTTCGGTGAACTCCCCGGGACGGGACGGGCGGGCGCCCAATTCGACACAACGCTGCAACAGCTGACGCATGACGACTGGGCCGCCGTGACCCTGTAATTCAATAACGTCTTCGCCGGTGTATGAATTCGGTGCCGGAAAGAACAGCGCTATACCCTCATCCAGTGGCTGACCGTCAGCATCACAAAATGTGGTGAGCATTGCACGACGTGGCTCCAGCGAACGGGGGATCAGTGTTGATGCAAAGCGCGCAAGATCGTGTCCGGATATGCGGACGACACCGATACCGCCGCGGCCGGGCGCGGTGGCAATTGCAGCTATGGTGTCGCGCTGAATCATGCGCGGCGAGTATAACGCCGCGTGTCTAGGACTTGCGCGTTGCGGGTTTGGCGCCCTCAATCGATCTGTTGATATGCCACTGCTGCGCAATTGAGAGTACGTTGTTGACAAGCCAGTACAACACCAAACCAGCCGGGAAAAAGAAGAAGAAAATGCTGAATGCCACAGGCATGATCTTCATCACCTTGGCCTGGATGGGGTCGGGCGGTTCCGGATTCAGCCGCGTCTGGATGATCATCGTCGCACCCATCAGGATGGGCAAGATATACCACGGGTCCGGCGTCGACAGATCGGTCACCCACAGCGCGAACGGGGCTTGGCGCATCTCGACACTGCCCAACAACACCCAGTACAAGGCAATGAACACGGGAATCTGCACAACAATCGGCAGGCAGCCGCCCAGCGGATTGATTTTTTCGGTCTTGTAGAGCTCCATCATCGCCTGCTGCATGCGTTGACGGTCATCACCGAACTGCTCCTTCAACCGCTGCAGTTTAGGTGCAACAACACGCATCTTTGCCATTGAGCGATAACTCGCCTCGGACAGCGGGTAGAACAACAGCTTGATCAGAATGGTCAAGATGATGATCGCAACACCCCAATTGCCGGCCCATCCGTGAATCCACTGCAATACCCAGAACAACGGAACCGCGATCACTGTCAGCCATCCGTAATCGACAGCGAGCTCCAAACCCGGTGCCAACGCAGCAAGTTTCTGCTGCTCCTGGGGACCCGCATACAAAGGTACGGAGATGGCAGCACTGGCGCCTGGAGCCACCGTTCCTGCCGGCAGAATCACACCCGCAGCATAGAGCCCTTGCTGCAACTGGCGGGTATAGAACTCGCGCGGGGTGTCACCTTTGGGTAGCCAGGCGCCGAGGAAATAATGCTGAAGCATGCCAACCCAGCCATCATTGCTGTTCTTCGGGTAAGGCTGCTTGCCTTTGTCGATATCGCCAAAAGCAACCTTCTGGAATTTTTCCTTGTCGGTATAGACCGCCGGACCGGTATAGGTCGGCACCATAGCCGAGTCGCCATCAGGTGGTTTGGTGTCGCGCACCAGTTGAAAATAAGCAAAAAACTCAAGTGGCGCCGCGCTGGTGTTGGTCAGTTCATGCGCAACATCGATGACATAGTTATCGCGCTGAAACCGGTAGATCTTGGCTGATTTGAAAGTGCCGGCAGCTTCAAGTCGAATCTCGAGTACGCTCGCACCGTCTGCGAGTTTGTATTCATCGGCCTGGGCTGTATACAGCGTCTGATGGTTGGGCAACCCGGCACCGATCAAGCCTGATTGCGCCACATAAACGTGATCAGCCGCACGGGTAAACAAAACGAAATTCTTTTTCGGATCCAGGGTACCACCCTGTTTTTTCATGCTGAGGCTGACCAGATCACCGCCGGTTGTGCTGATCTCGGCAAAGTAAAGATCCGTCTCAACCTTGATGGTTTTGCCAGCGCTCGCAACAGCGTTTGCTGCGGGCGCAGCAGGCGTGGGAGCAGGCGCAGCAGGGGGCTGCGGGATTGAAGGAGTAGGTACAGCGACGGGCGAACTACCCCCGCTTTGGGTTGGTACAGCCCCGGGCGCCGGCGCAACAGCGGCCTTCTGCACAGCCATTTGATCGCGCTGCCAGCCTTCATAAAGAAGGAAAACTGACATCGTGAAGACAAAGAAGAGTACCAGCCGTTGTGTGTCCATATGCCTCTTTGCGGGTGGCTGTTGCGAATTCGTGGGTGCTCTATGCAACCAGTCCGCGCATCAGCTCCTCCAACTCCTTGAACAATGCTGCATTGTCACGGTTACGGGGACTGCCTCTGAGTTGCACGACAACATCAAGATTGCCTAGCTCAGCCGCCAACTGACCGTGGACGATGCGAACCAGCCGTTTTACCCGGTTACGGTCCACAGAACGCGGGGCGGCTTTTTTGCCAACGATGAGGCCAAGACGCGAGCCGCTTTCAGCGTTTGGCAGGGCTCTGATGAGAAAAGTGCGACTGCCCTTCATGCGGCCGCCGGCGAGTACAGCCTCAAATTGCGCCGGTTTCGTTAAACGACCCGGTCGCGCACGGGGGGAATTGGTGCAAACCCCCGGATTTGTCAAACGCTGAGACGAGCCCGACCTTTTGCGCGGCGAGCACGAATTACAGCGCGACCGCCGCGCGTTTTCATGCGCACACGGAACCCGTGGGTCCGCTGGCGACGCGTTTTGGACGGTTGATAGGTGCGCTTCATGATCTATCCTGATTTGGTGTTCTGGAAAACCCGACATTAGACACGGGCCTCCCCCACTGTGTCAACGTACGCGTAAACATGCAATTTAGGACCGCGGCCCCAAGGAAGCTCGGGCGTTTGGTTGGCGGCAGTAATTAAGGGGTAAAATCAAGGGTCGAACTAACGCGACACAACCGCTAACGCCGCTCCGCCCGATAGGGACGAATGAACGAATTCTGGCAACACTGTCTCTCTCTTTTTGCGAAAGAGCTCGGGCAACAACAGTTTGTCACCTGGATCCAGCCGCTTCAATGCGCAGTTGCTGGCTCGCAGGTCACCATCACCGCGCCTAACGGTTTTGTGCAGCGCTGGGTGCGTGACCGTTTTCATGCGCGGATTCTGGAAATTGCCCGGGATCAGCTAGGCAGCGAAGCAACAGTCCAACTAATGCTCGCCGAACGTGGAACGATAACGCCAGCGGTCAATGCGACAGCACCCGCAATTCACACAGCCAAACCCGCGCCGCCAGTACGTGATATTTCACGCCTCAATCCCGGCTTTACTTTCGATACCTTCGTTACCGGTAAAGCAAACGATCTGGCAAGGGCAGCTGCGCGACAAGTAGCAGAAAAACCCGGTGCGGCCTACAACCCTTTGTTTGTTTACGGGGGCGTTGGATTGGGAAAAACGCACCTGATCCATGCCATCGGTAATCATCTGCGTGCACGGGCGCCTGAAAGTAAAATTCGTTACATACATGCAGAACAGTATGTATCTGATGTCGTGAGGGCCTATCAACACAAGGCGTTCGACGATTTCAAACGCTACTACCATTCCCTGGATCTGCTGCTGATCGATGATATCCAGTTTTTCAGCGGCAAAAACCGGACGCAGGAAGAATTCTTCTACGCATTCAATGCTTTGGTTGAAGCCCATAAACAAGTCATCATTACCTGTGATACCTATCCAAAGGAAATTTCCGGGATTGAAAATCGGCTGATTTCCCGTTTTGGATGGGGACTGACTGTTGCCGTCGAACCGCCTGAACTGGAAATGCGGGTCGCCATCCTGCTGAAAAAAGCGGATGCTGACGGACTGAATTTGGATGAAAATGTGGCGTTCTTCGTAGCCAAACACATTCAGTCAAACATCCGTGAACTCGAAGGCGCGCTTAAACGAGTCCTCGCCTATTCCAGGTTTACAGGACAGCCGATAACCGTCGACCTGGCGAGAGAAGCATTGCGGGACGTACTGGCTTCACAGAGCCGACAAGTCAGCATTGAAAACATTCAGAAAACGGTCGCTGATTACTACAAGATCAAAGTGTCCGAAATGTATTCAAAGAAAAGGACACGCAACGTTGCCAGACCACGGCAGGTTGCAATGGCATTGGCAAAAGAGTTAACGCAGATGAGTTTGCCGGATATCGGTGAAGCGTTCGGCGGACGCGATCATACGACGGTTCTTCATGCCTGCAGGAAAATTGCCGAACTGCGTGGCGCCAGCACCGACATCACAACAGATATCGCTTCTTTGCTGAAGGTATTACGCAGTTGATAAACAGTGAATACATTGTGCATAAACAGGCTAATGGTAAAAAAGGCGAGATTTAATCCTTTTTTATCCACAGGCAGTCCCCAGATTAAACAGAGTTTCAAAATGACGAAACAAGCTTTACAAACAACAGGTCAGGCAAGGTTTCAACAGCAGACGAGCCTCTCTATTAACTATTACTATTCTTTATAAAAGAAACTAACTATTAATATGAAACTCGTGCAACTACCACGTGATGGCCTGCTGAAGCCGCTTCAGGCCGTAACAGGCATCGTCGAACGACGCCATACACTACCCATCCTTTCCAATGTACTGATCGAAAGACACGAAAGCAGTTTGAGATTTGTCGCCACAGATCTTGAACTGCAGATTGCAACATCATGTTCGATGGACAAAAAAGCTGGAGAAACACTTGCTGTCACAGTGTCTGCACGCAAATTAGTCGATATTCTTCGCGCATTGCCTGACGGTAGTGATGTTGGACTTGAGTTGGCTAGTAATCGACTTCAAGTCAAAGCAGGAAAAAGCCGCTTTAACCTGCAAACATTGCCAGCAGCAGACTTTCCAGCGCTCGCTGATCCAGGAAAACCGCAGAGCAGTTTCCAGATTTCACAAGGTGCCACGCGAAAACTGCTGGCGCTGGTGCAATATGCAATGGCACAACAAGACATCCGTTATTACCTCAACGGTCTTTTACTTGTTACGGACGGTACAGATTTACGGGTTGTAGCAACTGACGGACATCGTCTCAGCTATGCTGTCACGCAGTTGTCTGCCCCTCAGGAAAAAACCGAAGTTATTCTTCCGCGAAAAGCGATCCTTGAACTCGCGCGACAACTCAATGACAACGAGGATCCTCTGGATGTGGCCATTCACGCCAACCAGGTGCGTTTCCGTTTTGGCGATGTAGATCTGACCACCAAGGTAATCGACGGAAAGTTTCCGGATTACCAACGCGTCATTCCCAGCAATTACGAGAAACACATTGCTTTGGACCGGGATGAACTGCAACGAGCTTTGCAACGAGCAGCCATTCTGTCGAACGAAAAATTTCGCGGCGTACGGTGGATGCTGACCAAGGACAGTTTGCGAATTTCCTGCAGCAACAATGAACAGGAAGAAGCCCAGGAGGAGTTGGAAGTCGAATTCAACGGTGAACCACTTGATGTTGGTTTCAACGTTACCTATCTCCTTGATGTCCTCAGCAATGTACCGCCGGGAAAGGTAACCTGCTCTTTTGGTGATGCCAACAGCAGTATGTTGATCACCCTTCCGGGCCGCGACGATTTCCGTTATGTCGTGATGCCGATGCGTATCTAAGCAAACAACAAAGCAACAGAGAAAAGAGAAACAATGAGCGACAAAGAACCGCGCACCGGAAATGAATACGACGGCAACAGCATCAAGGTTCTCAAAGGGCTTGAGGCGGTGCGCAAGCGCCCGGGGATGTACATCGGTGACACCAGCGATGGCACAGGACTGCACCACATGGTTTTCGAGGTTGTTGACAACGCGATTGACGAAGCTTTGGCCGGTCATTGCGATGAAATCTCCATCATCATCCACCCGGATAATTCAATCAGCGTTGCCGACAACGGCCGCGGCATTCCGACAGACATTCATCCGGAGGACGAGGAAAAACGCTCCACCGCCGAAGTGGTGATGACGGAACTGCATGCAGGCGGCAAGTTCGACAGCAATTCGTACAAGATATCCGGCGGTTTGCACGGTGTAGGTGTCTCTGTGGTCAATGCCCTTTCGGAATGGCTGCGCCTGACCATTCGTCGAGATGGGAAGATGCACCAGATGGAGTTTCGCATGGGTGAAGCGGTTGCCCCGCTCAAGAACACCGGGAAAAGCGAACGTCGTGGAACAGAAGTCCATTTCCTTGCCAGCAAGGACATCTTCGGCAAGGTTGAATTTCACTACGAAATTCTGGCGAAACGCCTGCGCGAACTCTCCTTCCTGAATCATGGCGTGAAAATCTCCATGACTGACCAGCGCACAGGCAAAGAAGAAAAATTTGCCTTTGCCGGCGGTGTCAAGGGGTTCGTTGAATACATGAACCGCAACAAGTCGGTGCTGCATCCGAATGTGTTCCATATCGAAGGCACCAAGGACGGCATCACCGTCGAGGTGGCCATGCAGTGGAATGACTCCTACCAGGAGTCGATGCAGTGTTTCACCAACAACATCCCGCAGCGCGACGGCGGCACCCACCTGACGGGTTTACGCGCTGCGATGACGCGTACGCTGAACAACTACATTGAATCGACTGATCAGGCGAAAAAAGCCAAGGTCGAAACCAGCGGCGACGACATGAAAGAAGGACTGACCGCGGTGTTGTCGGTCAAGGTACCCGAACCCAAATTTTCTTCGCAAACCAAGGACAAGCTGGTGTCATCAGAAGTGCGTCCCGTGGTTGAGGAAATTGTCGGCCAGAAACTGATGGAGTTCCTGCTCGAGAAGCCGAATGACGCCAAGATCATCTGCGGCAAGATTGTCGACGCCGCCCGCGCCCGTGAAGCCGCGCGCAAAGCACGCGAACTGACGCGTCGTAAAGGCGTGCTGGATTCCTTCGGGCTGTCCGGCAAGCTGGCGGACTGCCAGGAACGTGATCCGGCACAGTGCGAACTGTATCTGGTCGAGGGTGACTCGGCGGGCGGCTCGGCAAAGCAGGGCCGCGACCGGAAGAACCAGGCCATCCTGCCGCTGCGCGGCAAGATTCTAAACGTCGAGAAGGCGCGTTTTGACAAACTGATTTCTTCGACGGAGATCACCACGCTCATCAGTGTGCTGGGCACAGGTATTGGCAAAGACGAATACAACGCCGACAAACTGCGCTATCACCGCATCATCATCATGACGGACGCGGACGTTGACGGCTCGCATATCCGCACGCTGCTGCTGACTTTTTTCTACCGGCAGATGCCGGAACTGGTCGAGCGTGGCCACATATATATTGCGCAACCGCCGCTATACAAAATCAAACACGGCAAGCAGGAGAGGTATCTGAAGGACGAGCATGAACTCAAGCAATATCTGCTTAAGTTGGCGTTGTCAGAGGCCGAGCTTTACACACGGCCTGATGCACAACCGCTGTCCAAGGACGCGTTGGAAGAAGTGGCCAAGCATTACCTGTTGGCAGAAGCGGTCATTGAACGCGAAAGCCGGATCATTGATTCTGAAGCGCTCCATGGGCTGCTTAACAATCCGGTGACGCTGGAACTCAACGATGAAGCTTCTGCCCAGAAAAGCGCGAAGGCATTGGCCGACTTTTATCGTGACAACAAAAACGTCAGGATTGAGGCCAAGTTCGATGAGAAGAGTGAGTCCTATATCCTGCGCATTTCACGCACACAGCATGGTGTGGCACGCAGCACGATGATCGACAAGGATTTCCTCCACAGCGGAGACTATGCACAAATCTGCAAAACAGCGCAGATGCTGCACGGCCTGCTGGGCGACGGCGCATACATCAAGCGCGGTGAGCAGATGCGGCCGGTGCGGGATTTCCGTGAGGCCATCGAATGGCTGCTGGCAGAAGTGCAGCGCGGTGTCGGCATCCAGCGTTACAAGGGCCTAGGCGAGATGAATCCCGAGCAGCTGTGGGATACGACCATGAATCCGAAGACGCGACGACTGCTGCGCACGCGGATTGACGATGCCATTGGCGCTGATGAAATCTTCACGACGTTGATGGGTGATGCGGTCGAACCGCGTCGCGCCTTCATCGAAACGAATGCACTGGGCGTGCGCAACCTCGACGTCTGATTGATCTGCAGGCAATAAAAACGGCCACCATCGCAACTGCGGTGGTGGCCGTAATTATTTGTTTTTATTGATTATTTCTTGGCTTTGGTCGCGCGTTTTTTGGCTGGAGCCGGTTTTTCGACCACTGCGGCCGGCGCGGTTTTTTTGCCTTTTGCGGGTTTGGCGGCGCCGACATCCGCGCCTGGCTTGGCGGCGCGCGGTGCAAACTCAAATCCCACCTTGCCATCCGGCTGCCGCACCAGGAAAGCCTTGAAGCGGCGGCCGTTGCGATTGGAGACGAAGGCATCAAGCAGATCGGTGCGCCCCGTCGTCAGCAGCTTCTGCATCTGTTCGCGGGCGATTTCCTGACGCAGGATGACTTTGCCGGAACGGAAATCACACTTTTTCGCGGGCGTGTTTTCGCAGACGTAGTTCATGCCGTGCTCATACACCTTGCCGCCGCATTTCGGGCAGTCGCCCAGCGTCTGCTGGGCGGAGAAATCGACCTCTTCCGGTTCATCATCCGGGTTGCTGTTGCCGAAATCGAACTCCAGCTTGAAGTTGCTGGTTTCTTTGTCCGGTACGATGCGCAGGATCGCGGCGAACGGCCGGCCCATTTTCGAGCGGAATCCCTGCAGCGGGCCGATCTCGCGCTCCTGCAGCAGTTGCTCCACTTCCGGAATTTCGAACTGCCGGCCACCGGGAATTTTGGTGATCGAAAACTCACAGCCGTCGCAGGCGAAGCGCCGGTAGTTTTCCTTGATCACACCGCCGCAATTCGGGCAGGGCGTTTTCAGGGTGGAGTAATCGCCGGGAATCGTTTCGTTGTTGTATTCCTTGGCCGTCTTGACGATGCGTTCGGTCATGCGGGCGATTTCCTTCATGAAGGTCGCCCGTTTCAGCTTGCCGCGTTCCATCTGCAGCAGCTTGTATTCCCACTCGCCCGTGAGTTCCGGCTGTGTCAGTTCCTTGACGTCCAGCCCGTTGAGCAGCGTCAGCAACTGGAATGCTTTGGCCGTCGGAATCAGCTCGCGGCCTTCACGCACCAGATATTTTTCTGCGATCAGGCGTTCGATCACCGCCGCGCGCGTTGCCGGCGTACCGAGACCTTTTTGCGCCATCGCTTCACGAAGTTCGTCGTCGTCAATCAGCTTGCCGGCGCCTTCCATTGCGGTCAGCAGCGTCGCTTCCGAGTAGCGTGCGGGCGGACGTGTCGCCAGCGAAATCACATCGACGGCTGAAGCCAGCGGTTGTTCACCCTTGGCGACCGGCGGCAGGTTGGCGCTTTCCTGTTGTTCATCCTTGCCGTAAATCGCCAGCCAGCCCGGCTTGACCAGGATCTTGCCTTCGGTCTTGAATTTGTGGGATGCGACTTCAGTAATGCGTGTGGTGACCAGATATTCCGCGGCCGGGAAAAAAACCGCCATGAAACGGCGCACCACCAGATCGTAAATCTTCTGCTGCACGTCGTTGAGCGCCTTCGGCGGCTGCGGCGTTGGAATGATCGCGAAGTGGTCGGAGATTTTTGTGTTATCGAAAATCCGCTTGTTCGGCTTGATCCACTTGTTCTTGATGATTTCCTTGGCATGCGGACGAAGCCCGGTGTCATCGGCCAGCGCATCAATCGTCGCCTTGACGGTGTCGATATAGTCTTCCGGCAGGTGGCGCGAGTCCGTCCGCGGATAAGTCAGCGCCTTGTGCCGCTCATAGAGTTCCTGTGCGATCGACAGCGTGGTCTTTGCAGAAAAACCGAAGCGGCCATTGGCCTCACGCTGCAGCGAGGTCAGATCGAACAACCCCGGTGCCAGCTGTGAGGAGGGCTTGGACTCTTCGGTGACAATTCCGACCTTGCCGCGGCAGGCGTCCGCAATCTTGTCGGCCCTGGCCTGTTCCCACAACCGGGATTCGCGACGCTCTGCGTCGTTCTCGTCTTTCTTGAACGCAGGGTCGAACCAGCGTCCTTCGTAATCGCCAGCCTTGGCACCGAAAGTGGCGCGGATTTCCCAGTAATCACGCGGCACGAACTTGCGGATCTTCTGTTCGCGATCGACCACGATCATCAGAGTCGGCGTCTGCACCCGGCCAACGGTGGTCAGATAGAAGCCGCCACCCTTGCTGTTGAATGCGGTCATCGCGCGTGTGCCATTGATGCCGACCAGCCAGTCCGCTTCGCTTCGGCTGCGCGCGGCATCGGCCAGCGGCAACATATCGTCGTCGGTACGCAGATGTGCAAAGCCGTCACGGATCGCGGCGGGCGTCATCGACTGCAGCCACAGGCGGGACACGGGCTTGTTGGCCTTTGTTGCCTGCACGATGTAACGGAAAATCAGTTCACCCTCGCGGCCCGCGTCGCAGGCATTGATCAGCGCCGTAACGTCCTTGCGCTTGAGCAGTTTGGCCAGCACTTTCAGCCGCGGCTCGCTTTTGGCAATCGGGTTCAGGTCAAAGTGCGGGGGGATTACCGGCAGATTGGCGAAAGACCATTTGCCGCGTTTGACTTCGAATTCTTCCGGCGCGGCGATTTCGAGCAAATGGCCGACGGCAGACGACAGCACATAGTCGTCGCTTTCGAAGTATTCGCCCTGACGCGTGAAGCCGCCCAGTGCCTTGGCGATGTCGCCAGCAACCGATGGTTTTTCCGCGATGATGAGCGTTTTGGACATTCTAAGCTTTTGATTTTGCGGACGTAATGCCGCTAAAGAGAAGCGCGATGCTGCTGCGCCATGGAAAAGAGCGCCAGATGATAAGAACAATCCCCGGTCAGCGCAAGCCGGGCTCAGCCCACTCGTTGCCAGCGTCCTCCAGGCAACAACTCGATTTGCCCTGCTAATTCAAGGTCAGTGAGCGCAATACTGATATCCGCTGCAGAAAGACCGCAACGCTGCTGCAAAGTGTCCGTATCGACCGGATCAAAGCCGATATGTACTAACAACGGATGTTCGACGATCGGCTCCCCGATTGTAATCGCGGAACCGGAAGAGAGTGATTTTTCGCCTAATTCTTCCAGTACATCCTGCGCCGACTCTACCAGTTTGGCTCCCTGCTTGATCAATGCATGGCAGCCTTTGGCCAAAGGCGAATGAATGGAACCCGGAATCGCAAAAACATCACGACCCTGATCAGCGGCGAGTCGGGCCGTGATCAGTGACCCGCTGGATACAGCGGCTTCGACCACCAGAACACCACGGGACAAGCCGCAAATCAGGCGATTACGCCGCGGGAAGTTGGATGCGACGGGAGGGGTGCCCAGCGCAAATTCTGAAACCAACACCCCTTGAGCGGCGATCTGGTGGGCCAGTTCACGGTTGCGTGCGGGATACACCGCGTCCAGTCCAGTACCGACCACAGCGATTGTTGATGCCGTGCCGGCGAGACCGCCGCGATGCGCTGCCGCATCGACTCCAAGTGCGAGTCCGCTGACGATGGTCAATCCGGCATTGCTAAGCGTGATTGCAAACGCCTCTGCATTGCCAAGGCCTTGCGCTGTTGCGTTGCGGCTGCCGACGATGGCAAAGCCCGGCTGGTTGAGTAGTTCAACCCGACCTTTTACATACAGCAAAGGTGGGGGGTCGGCGATCTCGAGCAAGCGGCGCGGATATTCTGCATCGGCAAAAGTGAGAACATGATTGGCTGGATCGATCAGCCATTGGCTGACCTTGTTCAGATCCTCATCAGAGGCGCCTCCAGCGCGTATGGCGGCAACAACCCCGCTTGGCACAACTGCTGCAAGGTTGCGTGCGCTTGCGGCAAGGATGTCCCGCGGCGATCCATGCGCAATCAGCAGTTTACGCAGCGATTGCGGACCGAGACCATCAAGCAGGCTCAGGCGCAGCCATGCCTCAAGGTCCGGATCCAGCGGCATGTTTGAAATGCGTAAGCTGCAAATAATGGGGGCGAGGGGCCCCCGATAAAATCAGGGATTCGTAACGAAGTCTGTGACGGCGACCGGGCGACTGGCTTCCATGACCAAGGCGAATGAAGCGCGATCAAAAGTACGGAAAACCATCACCAGTCCATAGCGTTCATCGGGCAGCTTGGCAATGTCACTACGGGTTACTGCTTCACCGCGGGCCAGAATTTTTTCGCGTGGCGGCAGCGGCTCCGGATAGTAAACACGAGGTGTATCGTTGCCGGTAATGCCGGAACGGCCGAACAGCGGCTCGGTGCGCTGGCTGTAGCGCGAAGTAGTCTGGCTGCGCTCGATTGCAAGAACGGTTCCGACCTGCAAGCCGTCTTTGCTGCCCTTCGACAGCGCGACAATCGACATGGGCCCGGCTTCCTGCAGGCTGCCATAAGCCGAGATGATGCGTCCCTTGACGGGTACCCGGGGAGAGTGCGGTACATAAGCAAAGATTGGTGTTTGTTTGCCCAGCGGCAGCAATCGGTCGTCCCGATGCACTTCCTGCGTGGAGCGGACAATATCAATTGTCGCTACTTCGCCATGCTGCCGGACCACCGCTTCACCAAGATACCTGGCTTCGTAGCCTAATATTTCATTGGTGTCGGGATCAATCAAAGGGTCGCCGCGACGGAAGATTTGCCACTGGTCACCCTTATCCTTGGTAATGCCCTGAACGAAAGCGCGATCACCGGCGCCCAGTGTGACGCGGCTGTCCGAGGCCGCGACGATGCGTGCAGCACGATCAAGTTCGTCGGCGCTGACCACCAGCGGCTTCGACAGGAAAGGTTCGATTACCGCAGGGGCGATACTCGGTACCGCATTGCGGGTGGAGGGTTCTGAGCGAACTTTTGGTTCGAGTCTCGTGGTTTGAAGCTGCACCAGCTGCAACTTTGCTTCACCACCGCTGCGGTCCAGTACGATGGTGTCCCCGGGGAAGATCAGGTGGGGATTTTTCAGCTGTTCCTGGTTCATTTTCCACAGTTCGGGCCAGCGCCATGGTTCCTTGAGGTAGCGGCCAGAAATGCTCCACAAGGTGTCTCCTTTTTGCACTACGTAACGATCGGGAGCACCATCTTTGATCGCCGGGGCTTCTGCTGCAAGCACAGTCCATGCGGGAGTTATCAACAAAATCAGGGATATAATTGCGTTTCGCATGTGGAGCACCACCTTATGTGCGCGTCGTTGACGCAGGGTGCAGAAAGCCACCTGCCGACGTGAGAGTTTGGTTTAAATTCTGCATCTAGTTGATTAAATAGGCAAGTTTTTCATGGCTTTGCTACAGATCTTGCACTACCCCGATCCACGTTTGCACAAAGTGGCAGTACCAGTGGTTAGGGTAGATGAAAAAATACGCAAATTAATCAAGGACATGGCTGAAACCATGTACGCTGCGCCCGGTATTGGTCTTGCCGCAACACAAGTCGACGTGCATCTGCGTGTCCTAGTAATCGATCTGTCTGAAACGCACGATCATCTGCAAGTCTTCATCAACCCTGAAATCATACGCGCCGAGGGTGAAGAAGAATGTGAAGAAGGTTGCCTTTCGGTGCCGGGAATCTACGAAAAAGTCACCCGTGCGGCAAAAGTCACGGTCAAGGCGATGGATGAACACGGCAAGGAACGGATTGTCGAGGCCGATGGATTATTGGCGGTTTGCATCCAACATGAAATGGATCACCTGGTCGGACGGGTTTTTGTGGAAAAGCTGTCGCGCCTGAAACAACAAAGGATTACTGCCAAACTCACCAAGCAGCAACGGCAGGCCATGTAACGCCGGGCTTGGCTCCGGCGCCTCTTCAACGTGAAAATCCTATTTGCAGGAACGCCCGCTTTTGCCGCGGCCGGCTTAGAGGCCTTGTTGCTTGCCGGTCACCAGGTGCCGCTGGTGCTGACGCAGCCGGATCGCCCGGCCGGCCGCGGTCTCAAGCCCCAGGCGTCAGCTGTAAAGCAACTGGCGCTGGCAAAGAAGCTTGTTGTTGCGCAACCGGTATCTCTCAAAGAAGAGTCTGTAATCGGACAACTTGGCGCAATCGGTGCCGACGCAATGGTGGTGGCCGCGTATGGCCTGATCCTGCCAAAATCCGTGCTCGACCTGCCGCGTCTGGGCTGTCTGAACATTCATGCTTCACTGCTGCCGCGCTGGCGCGGCGCGGCGCCCATTCAGCGCGCCATCCTCGCTGGAGACCGTGAAACCGGTGTCACCATCATGCAGATGGATGCCGGACTCGATACGGGGGCGATGTTGCTGAAACAGGCAATACCGATTGCCGATGACGACAATGCGCAGACGCTGCACGACAAACTGGCAGCTTTGGGGGCGCAATTGATCGTCCGTAGCTTGCACGAACTACCCGCTGCAATTGCCCAGGATCCTGCTCAGGCGAGTTACGCCGCAAAAATCACCAAGGCCGAAGCGCGCATTGATTGGGCCCGTCCGGCTGTGGAACTGGCCCGGGCCATCCGGGCGTATAACCCGATGCCCGGCGCCTATACAACGTGGCAAGGCCAGCCGCTGAAATTGTGGCGTGCCGAAGCAATAGCAGCCGCTGCGGCCATTCCCGGCACCGTTTTGCAGGCAGACGCACAGGGTATTGTCGTCGCCGCAGGAGATGGAGCGTTACTGCTGCACGAACTTCAACGTGCTGGCAGCAAACGCCTCGCCGCTGCATCATTTCTTGCCGGTGCCACCCTCCATCCGGGCGATCGCCTGGATGTTTAAACCGCACAGGATGCCCTGAATATGGAACGCACCCAGTGCCTTGCTGCCCATGCTGTAGGTCGGGTACTTGCCGGCCGCAGCCTTGATTCCGAATTGACCGCGGTCTGGCGGCAACATGCCACCTTGAGTCCGCAGCAGCGTGGCGCCGTGCAGGATGTAGCCTACGGCGCGTTGCGCCATCTCGGCTATATCGATGCCGTGATCGACCGGTTGTTGTCGCGCCCATTGACTGATCTGCCAGTGCGCAATCTGCTTCAGGTCACGCTTTATCAGCTGATGCATACCAAAGCGCATTCGTATGCCATCGTCAATCATGCGGTTCCCGCAGCCGCCAAACTTGGTTTTCCCAAAGCCCAGGGCTTGGTCAACGCAGTACTGCGCAATTTCCTGCGTCGACGTGACGAGCTTGATGCCGCGATCATGTCGACTGATCTGGGCCGCTATTCCTATCCGCAATGGTGGATAGACCGGGTTGCCGCCGAATACCCCGAAGCCTGGCGCGAGATTCTGGAGGCCGGCAATGCCCGTCCGCCGCTGACGCTGCGCGTGAACCGCAGAATAATCACCCGCGACAATTACCTCGAAATCCTGAAACTGCAGGATATTGCCGCGCATGCCGTGGGCCGGCAGGGCATTGTTATTGAAAAACCGCGACCGGTTTCAATGTTGCCGGGTTTTGCCGAAGGACAGGTATCAGTTCAGGATGCCGGGGCACAACTGGCGGCCGAACTGCTGGATGTTGTCGACGGCATGCGCGTACTGGATGCCTGCGCAGCGCCCGGCGGAAAGGCGGCGCATCTGCTGGAATTGGCCGATATCGATCTGACCGCTGCCGACATCGACGCGCAGCGCTTGCAGCGCGTCACCGAAAACCTGACCCGCCTGTCACTGAACGCAAAGCTGCTTCAGGCCGACGCCGGCAATCCCGCAGCCTGGCGCAATGCCGGTCTTTTTGATCGCATCCTCGCCGACGTGCCTTGTACCGCATCCGGTGTCGTACGCCGTCACCCGGATATCAAGTGGTTGAGAAAGCCTGCGGATATAGCTGCCATGGGGCAACGTCAGACCCAGATTCTCGACACGCTTTGGCAGTTGCTCGGCAGAGGTGGTAAATTGCTGTATGCGACGTGCTCCGTTTTCAGCGAAGAGAATGGTCGGCAGGTTGAGCAATTCACCGCCCGACATTCCGATGCCCGGCAAATTGCCGTCGCATTTCCCGCTGAAGGCTTGAGACAAAGTCACGGCCAACTTTTTCCTGACGCTGCGCATGATGGTTTTTTCTACGCCCTTCTGGAAAAAGTTTGAAGCTGCAGCGCTGCTGCTGGCGCTGCTGTTTTCAGCTTTGGGTGCATTGGCCGCGCAACCTCACGGCATCGAAGTGCGCCGTGCAGTCGTGGTTCCCGCCGAAGATTTTTACGTCCTTGATGCCGATATAGACATCACGCTGTCGGCCCCGCTTGAAGATGCCCTGCACAAGGGCATCCCGCTGTACTTCCAGCTTGAATTCGAGATGGTTCGCTCACGCTGGTACTGGTTCAACGAGAAGCCGGTTACCTTGCAGCAGCGGTATCGGCTGTCATACAGCGCGCTGACACGCCAGTACCGTATCGGTGTCGGAGCGTTCTACCAGAACTTCGTAACATTGTCCGAGGCCCTGCAGGTTCTAAGCAGGGTACGGCGACGTGAAGATCTTGATACTGGTGCCCTGAGCAAGGGCCTGGTCTATATGGCGGGCCTGCGATTACGCCTTGATACATCGCAGCTGCCACGACCTTTCAATCTGAATGCCTTGGGTTCCCGCGAGTGGAGTCTCGGTTCCGACTGGTATCGCTGGACGGTGACCCCATGACAACAGTTGCCGCCAAGCCGCTCCGCGCCGGCGCCGTGATGCGTTACCTGTTGCTGATTTGTGTCGGTCTCGGCGTTGCGGCAGTTTTTCTGCTGGCTTCTGTCAGCACCAACACGGCGCTGTTTTCGGAGTATTACCCGCTGCTGCTCGGGGCCAATCTGGTGATTGCCGTGTTGCTGGCTGCCATGGTCGCTTATCAGTTGGTGAGCCTCCGTCAGAAACTGAAGGCGGGCGTGTTCGGCGCAAAATTGACGTTGCGACTGGTGACGCTGTTCGGCTTGATGGCAGTTTTACCGGGAGCATTGATCTATGGCGTATCAGTGCAGTTTGTATCCCAAAGCATCGAATCCTGGTTCGAGGTGCGCCTGGACAGCGCACTCGAGAGCGGTCTCAATCTCGGCCGAGGTACGCTTGACGGACGCCTGAAGGAGCTGGGCGCAAAGGCAGAGGCGATGGCGCTGTCCTTGTCGTCACGCCCTGCCGCGGAGCACTTCACGGCACTGAATGAACTGCGCGAGCAGGCGGCGGTCGAGGAAGCCACGCTGTTTACTGCCCGCGGCAAGGTACTGGCTTTTTCGGGTAACGAGCTTAGCGGGATTGCGCCTGAACCGCCGGGTGCCGCAGCGTTGCGCCAGATTCGCATGCAACGCTCGTACAGCGCCATCGAATCGGTTCCGGATCGCGGCCTTTTCCTGCGGGTGCTTGCACCAATCGATGTGGTGTCTTTGACTGAAGACGCCCGAGTGCTGCAATTGCTGCAGGCGGTGCCCGCACAACTGGCGCACGATGCCGAGGTGGTTCAGTCCGGATATCGTGAATATCAGGAACTGCAACTTTCACGCCGTGGCCTGAAGCGGCTCTATGCGATCACGCTGACGCTGACGTTGCTGTTGGCGTTGCTGTCTTCGCTGGGCCTGGCCTTCGTATTGTCAAACCGGCTGTCCGCACCTCTGAGTGCTCTTGTTGAAGGCACCCGGGCGGTCGCGCAGGGTGACTTCAGCCGTCGTGCGGCAGTTGCCAGCCGCGACGAACTGGGTCAGCTCACGCAATCGTTCAACAGCATGACATTGCAGCTCGCCGAAGCACAGTCGCGGGTCGAACGTAACCAGGCGCAACTGGCTCACGCCAAAACCTATCTTGAAAGCGTGATGGCAAATTTGTCAGCAGGCGTGTTGACCTTTGATTCTGTTCAGCGATTGCGTTCAGCCAATCCGAGCGCCGCACATATACTCGGCACCGATAGCGCTGCGCTGATCGGCATTGGCGTACAGGAATGGCCTGCCCGTGACGCATCCTACGCGTCATTGGCACAGGCCCTGGCTGATGCCTTTACCGGTTCAGACGGAACCCAGTGGCATCGTCAGGTCGAAAGGGAACTCAAGGACGGCACGCAAGTGCTTTTGTTGCGGGCCACCCGTTTCGGCGAGGCTGAAAACGCCGGACTGATTGTCGTGTTTGACGACGTTACCCACCTGCTCCAGGCCCAGCGCGATGCCGCTTGGGCAGAAGTCGCGCGGCGGCTGGCTCATGAGATCAAGAATCCCCTGACGCCAATCCAGCTCTCCGCCGAACGCCTGCAACAGAAGCTTGAGCCAAAGCTGACGGCCATGGACGCGGAAATTCTTGCGCGCTCAACCCAGACCATTGTCAGCCAGGTGGCTGCCTTGAAACGGATGGTCGACGCATTCAGCCAGTATGCACGCAAGCCTGAGCCTGCAATGCGATTAGTGGATCTCAATGGTTTGATCCGGGACGTGCTGGCGCTCTACGAATCCCTGGGTTCCAGCATGCACCTGAGCCTCGCTCCCAATCTGCCGGCAATACAGGGTGATTCGACGCAACTGCGACAGGTGATCCACAACCTGCTGCAGAACGCGCAGGATGCTCTGGGTGAAACAGATGCACCGCGTATTGAAATTGCCACTGCTATGCGAGATGGTTGCGCAGAGTTTTCTGTCACCGACAACGGTAGCGGATTTCCCGAGAATCTGATGAAGCGTGCGTTTGAACCCTATGTCACGACAAAGCCGCGCGGCACCGGCCTAGGCCTTTCCATCGTGCGCAAGATCGTCGAGGAACACCGCGGCGAAGTTACCATCACCAATGTCGCTCCTCACGGCGCCCGTATTGCCATTGTGCTGCCAGCAGCCAACAGCAGTACGGGCGAGAGAAGTGCGGCATGAACCTGAGCCATTACTGAGAATCATGCGACAGATACTGGTAGTAGACGACGAAATCGGCATTCGCGAACTGTTGTCGGAAATCCTTTCCGACGAAGGTTATGACGTGCGCCTGGCTGAAAATGCGGGTGCTGCACGGGCATTCCGCAGCCAGAACCGCCCCGATCTCGTATTGCTCGACATCTGGATGCCGGATACCGACGGTATTACTTTGCTCAAGGAATGGGCAAGCACCGGACAGTTGACAATGCCGGTGGTAATGATGTCCGGCCATGGCACCATCGACACCGCGGTTGAAGCCACCCGCATCGGCGCTTATGACTTTCTCGAGAAGCCGATTGCACTGCAGAAACTGCTGTCCACGGTGGGCAAGGCCATTACACGCGGTGAGCAACAGCCACACGCCGCGGCGTTGGGCATGCTCGGACGCACACCCGTCGTACAGGAGCTGAAGCAGCGGCTTGAACGCATTGCGGCGAGCCGTTCGGCCGTGCTGATCCAGGGTGCCCCCGGCTGTGCTTTTGAAGCCTGTGCGCGCGTGCTGCACACGCCCAGCATGCCGTGGACCGTGATCGAGCTAGGGGCACAAACCGTTGAA
Organism: uncultured Bordetella sp.; assembly: GCA_964531455.1. Classification (GTDB taxonomy): domain Bacteria; phylum Pseudomonadota; class Gammaproteobacteria; order Burkholderiales; family SG8-41. The sequence goes on along the minus strand of CAZHFZ010000001.1, from coordinate 33,863 downwards.
ACGCCTCTTGACCTGTTGCAGGCAACGCGCGGCGGCACGCTGCTGGTGCGCGATATTGCGGAATTCAACAAACTCGAGCAACGCGGCCTTTTTGTGTTGTTGTCGCAGGCCGAGCGTTACAACACCCGCGTCGTCTGCTGTACTACCCGTCCGCTCGCCGAACTGGTGGCGGCCGGTACGTTTGATGACCGGGTTTATCAACTGCTCGGGGCAACCACGATCCAGTTGCCAAAATTACGCGACCAGCGCGACGATATTCCCGAGTTCGCCAGCGCACTGCTCAACGACCTTGTTGAGCAAAAGCAGGTACCGCCGAGGCATTTCAGTACGGCGGCCCTGAATGCGCTGCGCAACTATGAATGGCCGGGTAATCTTTCAGAGCTGCGCAGTGTCGTGCAGACGCTTGCCAATACCGCGGCCGGCGAACAGATTTCACTGGAAGAAACCCAGCGCGTGGTGCCTCAGGCGGCCACACCGGGTGCCGCTGCGGTGTTGCAGCTGGATGCGCCGTTGCGCGACGCCCGCGACGCCTTCGAACGCATTTATTTCGAGTATCACCTCGTCCGGGAAGGCGGCAACATCAGCCGTGTGGCCGATGCCGTGGGTCTTGAACGCACGCATTTATATCGAAAGCTCAAGCACTTGGGCATCAAGACCTCGCGCAAGAACGAGGAGTAAGGCGGAGCGGCAGGCCGGAGATGAAATGCGTCGTGGTTGAAGGCCACATGCTGTGCGCCGCCCTCGCGTGTCCCCGGGGTCAGCCGTTATAATCACGGCTTTCCGCCCCGCCATTCCACACTAGGATTGCAAGCCATGAGTTCCCGACCCGAGTTGGCGAACGCGCTTCGCGCGTTGGCTATGGACGCTGTTCAGCAGGCCAACTCCGGCCATCCCGGCATGCCGATGGGCATGGCGGAAATCGCCGAAGCCTTGTGGCACCGTCACCTGCGCCATAACCCGGCCAATCCACACTGGGCCAACCGTGACCGCTTTGTGTTGTCGAACGGCCATGGCTCAATGCTGCTCTACGCGCTTTTGCACCTGACCGGCTACGACCTGCCGATTGAAGAGCTCAAAAACTTCCGTCAGCTGCACTCCAAAACCCCAGGCCATCCCGAACATGGTTTGACCCCGGGCGTGGAAACCACCACCGGACCCTTGGGCCAGGGCATCGCCAACGCCGTGGGCATGGCCATCGCCGAGCGTGTACTCGCGGACAGCTTCAATCGCGACGGCCACAGCATTGTTGATCACCGCACCTATGTGTTCCTCGGCGACGGTTGCCTGATGGAAGGTATATCGCACGAAGTCTGCGCGTTGGCCGGTACGCTGAAGCTGAGCAAATTGATTGCCTTGTACGACGACAACGGGATTTCCATTGATTCCGAAAAAGGCAATATAAAACAATGGTTTACTGACAACACCCCGCAGCGTTTTGCTGCTTACGGCTGGAATGTGATTTACGGGGTTGATGGCCACGATACCGATGCGGTGGACGATGCGATCCGCAATGCGCAGCGCGAAACGGGACGTCCGACGCTGATCTGCTGCAAAACCATTATCGGCAAAGGCTCGCCGAAAAAGCAGAACACCGGCAGCGTGCATGGCGCGCCGCTGGGCGCCGAAGAAATTGCCGCGACCCGGGAAGCGATCGGTTGGTCGCATCCGCCATTTGAAATTCCTGAAGCCATCCGCGAAGAGTGGAATGCGCGCGGACGCGGCACCGCGCAGGAAACCGAGTGGAACCAGCGTTTTGCCGCTTACGCGGCTGCGCATCCCGATCTCGCTGCAGAATTCAAACGCCGTATGGCCGGCGAACTGCCCGCCGGCTGGCCGGCACATCGCGATGCCTTCCTCGCGCAGACCGTACAAAAAGCGGAGACCGTCGCCACCCGCAAGGCGTCGCAGAACGCGATTGAAGGTTTTGCGCCGGCACTGCCGGAGCTGATCGGCGGCTCGGCGGATCTGGCCGGCTCCAACCTTACGCTGTGGTCGGGTTCAAAAGGTGTCAGTGCGACCAGCGGCGGCAACTATCTGTATTTCGGCGTACGCGAATTCGGCATGGCGGCGATCTGCAACGGTATTGCGCTGCATGGCGGACTGATTCCCTACCACGCCACCTTCCTCGTGTTCTCGGATTACGAACGCAATGCGCTGCGCATGGCGGCGCTGATGAAACAGCGGGTGGTCTGTGTGTTCACCCACGATTCGATCGGTCTCGGCGAAGACGGTCCGACGCATCAGCCGGTGGAGCACACGGCAACATTGCGCCTGCTGCCCAATATGCATGTCTGGCGGCCCTGCGATACGGTGGAGACCGCTGCTGCATGGGCCAGCGCGATTGAACGCAAGGACGGACCGAGCAGCCTGCTGCTGTCACGGCAGAACCTGAATTTCCAGAATCGCAGCGCAGAGCAGGTCGCGGCGATTGCCCGTGGTGCTTACGTGCTGGCCGAGGCATCTGGTGCACCGCGTGCGGTGATCATCGCCACCGGGTCCGAAGTGTCACTCGCGCTGGCCGCGCAGCAGGCGCTCGCTGCAGAAGGCGTTGCAGTGCGGGTGGTTTCGATGCCCTGCACCCAGCTCTTTGACAGACAGGACGCCGCTTACCGGGAGTCGGTACTGCCGCGCGGCGTACCGAGGGTCGCGGTTGAGGCGGGTGTCACCGACTATTGGCGAAAATACGTCGGTCTTGAAGGCAAGGTCATCGGCATCGACCGTTACGGCGAGTCAGCGCCGGCGGGAGAGCTGTACAAATTCTTTGGCATCACCGGCGACGCCGTCGCCGCAGCAGTACGCAACGTTCTGTAACTCATTTCATTAACGGAATTTTGGGGGCGTCATGGCTATCAAGGTTGGCATCAACGGGTTTGGGCGTATCGGGCGGATGGTGTTTCGTGCAGCGGTGCAGGACTTTTCCGACATCGAAGTCGTCGGCATCAATGATCTGCTGGAACCCGACTATCTTGCTTACATGCTGCGTCATGATTCGGTACACGGAAAATTCAAAGGCGAAATCGCCGTCTCCGGCACTACACTGATCGTCAATGGCAAGAAAATCCGTCTGACCGCGGTGAAAGATCCCGCCGAGCTGAAGTGGAATGAAATCGGCGCCGATATCGTGATCGAAGCGACCGGACTGTTCCTCGACAAGGCCACGGCTCAGAAACACCTGACCGCCGGTGCAAAAAAAGTGATCATGTCAGCGCCTTCGAAAGACGACACGCCGATGTTCGTTTTCGGCGTCAATGACAAGACCTACGCCGGCCAGGACATCATCTCCAACGCGTCGTGCACGACCAACTGCCTGGCGCCGGTTGCCAAGGTATTGAACGACAAGTGGGGCATCAAGCGCGGTCTGATGACCACGGTGCACGCAGCTACCGCGACTCAAAAAACCGTCGACGGCCCGTCGAACAAGGATTGGCGCGGTGGCCGCGGCATTCTTGAAAACATCATTCCGTCATCGACGGGTGCTGCCAAGGCCGTGGGCGTGGTGATCCCGGAATTGAACAAGAAACTCACCGGCATGGCATTCCGTGTGCCGACCTCCGATGTGTCGGTGGTCGACCTGACGGTCGAGTTGAACAAGCCCGCGACCTACGCCGAAATCTGCGCTGAAATGAAAGCGCAATCTGCCGGTGCTATGAAGGGCGTGCTCGGTTATACCGAGGACAAGGTGGTTTCCACCGATTTCCGTGACGAAACCTGCACCTCGGTGTTTGACGCCGAAGCCGGCATCGCGCTCGACAGCACCTTCGTCAAGGTCGTGGCCTGGTACGACAACGAATGGGGTTATTCCAACAAGGTTCTGGAAATGGTGCGGGTTGTCGCGAAAAAATAATTGAAGTCAAAAAACGCAGCCACAGAGGTCACACAGAAAACTCCCGGCTCATCGGTTGCCTGTTTTCTTTGCTGTTCCATGTGTCCTTTGTGAGCTCTGTGGCTAAAAGGGTTTGATCTTGAAGTTTCTCCGCCTTACCGATCTTCCGCTCAAAGACAAACGCGTGTTCATCCGTGCGGACCTCAATGTTCCGCAGGATGATGCCGGCAACATCACCGAAGACACACGCATCCGCGCCACCATTCCCGGCATCAAACATGCGCTGGCGGCTGGTGCTGCAGTGATGGTCACCTCGCACCTGGGCCGACCGACGGAAGGTTCGTTGCAGTCCCGAGATACGCTGGCACCGATCGCCAAGCGCCTGGCGGAAACCCTGGGTCAGCCGGTGCGGCTGATTCAGGACTGGGTCGATGGCGGATTTACCGTCAAACCCGGCGAAGTGGTGTTGCTGGAAAATTGCCGCGTCAACAAGGGTGAGAAAAAAAACGACGAACAGCTATCCAAAAAAATGGCGGCGTTGTGCGACGTTTATGTGAACGACGCTTTCGGCACTGCGCATCGCGCCGAAGCCACCACGCATGGCATAGCGAAGTTTGCGCCGATAGCCTGTGCCGGCCCCTTGATGGCGGCGGAACTGGATGCATTGGGCAAAGCACTGGAAAAACCGGCGCGGCCCTTGCTGGCGATTGTTGCGGGTTCCAAGGTCTCAACCAAACTGACGATCCTGAAATCGCTCGCATCGAAAGTCGATCAGTTGATTGTCGGTGGCGGCATTGCCAATACCTTCATGCTGGCATCCGGCATGCGCATCGGCAAATCGCTGGCCGAGCCCGACCTCGTCGGAGAAGCGCAGACCATCATCGACATCATGAAATCGCGCGGCGCGCAGGTGCCGCTGCCGGTGGATGTGGTTGTAGCCGATGAACTGTCAGCGCTGGCGCGTGCCAATCCCATCGATGCCTCCGCTGTTCGCGGTGATGACCTGATCCTCGATGTCGGCGTCAAAACCGCGCACATCTTTGCTGAGCTCATCGCCAAGGCCGGCACCGTAGTCTGGAACGGTCCTGTGGGTGTTTTCGAATACGACCAGTTCGCCGGCGGCACCAAGGCGATTGCTGAAGCCATTGCGGCCTCGAAAGCGTTTTCAATCGCCGGCGGCGGAGACACGCTGGCCGCCGTGTCCAAGTACGGTATTGCCGACAAGGTGTCTTATATTTCAACCGGTGGCGGTGCGTTCCTCGAATTTCTCGAGGGCAAGAAACTGCCGGCGGTCGAGGTTCTTGAGCAGCGCGCAGCATGACCGGAGCGCGCGGCCAGCCTCTTACTTCAGGGATGGGTAGCGCATGATCCGCAGAACCAAAGTAGTCGCCACGCTGGGCCCGGCGTCCAGTGATGCCAAAACGCTGACCCGCATGATCGAAGCCGGGCTGGATGTGGTGCGCATCAATTTTTCGCATGGCGCGCCGGATGAACATCGCGCAAGGGTTAATCTGGTTCGTCAGCTGGCGCGCAAGGCCGGCCGTGCGGTCGGCGTACTGGTCGACCTGCAGGGCCCCAAGATCCGCGTCGGCAAATTCAAGGACGGGAAAATCACTCTTGAGCCCGGTGCCAAGTTTGTTCTGGATGCCGAATGCAAACTCGGTGACCAGCATGTTGTCGGCCTTGATTACAAGAACCTGCCCAACGACGTGCATCCCGGAGACACCCTGCTACTCGACGACGGGCGCATCGTGCTCGGCGTGACCGGCGTGCGCGGACCCAAGATCAGCACTGTGGTGGAGCAGGGCGGGCCGCTGTCGAACAACAAGGGCATCAACCGCAAGGGCGGCGGTCTGACCGCGCCGGCGCTGACGGAAAAAGACAAGCAGGACATCAAACTTGCAGCGGAACTGAAGGCGGACTTTCTGGCCGTGTCTTTTCCGCGATCCGGTGAAGACGTGCGCTGGGCGCGCGACCTGTTCAACAAGGCCGGCGGCCACGGCCTGATCGTGTCGAAAATCGAGCGTGCGGAGGCGATTCCGGCGCTTGAGGAAATTCTGGATGCGTCCGACGCCATCATGGTGGCGCGTGGCGACCTTGCCGTCGAAGTCGGCGATGCTGCGGTACCGGCGCTGCAAAAACGCATGATCCGCATGGCGCGCTACAAGCAGAAGCTGACCATCACTGCGACGCAAATGATGGAGTCGATGATCAGCAGCCCGATTCCGACGCGTGCGGAGGTTTCGGACGTTGCCAATGCGGTGCTGGACGGCACCGATGCGGTGATGACCTCCGCCGAAACGGCAGCCGGCAAATATCCGGCAGAAACCATCGCCGCGATGGTGCGGGTTTGCGTCGAGGTGGAAAAGGAAGACCAGCTGCAGCAGGAGCGGCGTGGCGGACCGGGACAGATTGATGTGGAAAACTCGATTGCCCGGGCAACGGCGTTTACCGCTGCCGGTCTGCCGATCAAGGCCGTGGCCGCACTCACTCAGAGCGGGCGCACGGCATTGCTGATGTCGAGGATGGCGATTTCGGTGCCGATTTATGCGATGAGCTCGGTTATCGAAACCCGGCGCCGTGTCACACTGTTTCGCGGCGTGCATCCGGTGCGTTTCAAAGGCGCGCGCAACCCGGAAAAGGCACTGCACATGGCCGAAGACGAACTGATCAAACGCGGTGTCGTTCAGAACGGCGATCTGATCGTGCTCACCATCGGCGAACCTTTTGGCCGCTCGGGCGGCACCAATACCCTGAAAATCGTCAAGGTCGGCGAGCACCGGAAGAAATAATCTGCCGGTGTAAAATATTTCCCCGATTCCGAAACTTCCAACTTCCACCAATCAACCCAGACCAGCAGGAGCAACCATGTCAGCAAATGATCTGGCCGCCATCGCCCAGGCGATGGTCGCCCCCGGCAAAGGCATTCTCGCCGCCGATGAAAGCACCGGCACCATTGGCAAGCGCTTCGACAGCATTGGCGTCGAAAACATCGAAGAAAACCGCCGGGCCTACCGTGACATGCTGTTCTCGACCCGCGGCGTGGGTGACCACATCAGCGGCGTCATTCTTTATGACGAGACGCTGCGTCAGAGCGCCGCCGACGGCACGCCGTTTGTCACCGTGATGGCCAAGGCCGGCATTCTGCCGGGGATCAAAGTCGATGCCGGCGCAAAACCCCTGGCCTTCTGCCCGGGCGAAACCGTCACCGAAGGTCTCGACAACCTCCCCAAGCGCTGCGCCGAATACGTCAAGCTGGGCGCCAAGTTCGCCAAATGGCGCGCCGTGATCGACATCGGCCGCGACATGCCGAGCTCGACCTCCATCGCTGCCAACGCCCATGCGCTGGCGCGTTACGCCGCGATCTGCCAGGAAGCCGGTCTGGTGCCCATCGTCGAACCCGAAGTGCTGATGGACGGCGACCACACCATTGATCGTTGTGAAGAAGTTACCGAGTGGACGCTGAATGCGGTTTATGAAGCGCTGTACCTGAACCGTGTTGTGCTCGAACACACCGTGCTCAAGCCGTCGATGGTGATCTCCGGCAAGAAGTGTTCGAAACAGGCTTCGGTCGATGAAGTCGCCGCACGTACCGTGCGCACGCTGAAACGTACGGTGCCGGGTGCCGTGGCCGGCATCGTGTTCCTGTCCGGCGGGCAGAGCGATGAACTGGCGACCGCCCATCTCAATTCGATGAACCAGCAGTTCAAGGGCAACCTGCCGTGGCCGCTGTCGTTCTCGTATGGCCGCGCGCTGCAGCAGCCGTCGCTGAAAGCGTGGAAGGGTCAAGCCACCAACGTGCCGGCAGCCCAGGCCGCGCTGGCGCATCGCTCGCGCATGAACGGACTGGCCAGCCTCGGCCGCTATTCGGCTGATCTGGAGCGCAAAGGTTGATTGCGAATTATCAATTAAATCAATCATTTATAAAATAGGTTAGCACTTACTTCAAAATGCGACTGCCCGTTTCGATCATCACCGGATTTCTGGGCAGCGGCAAAACCACTTTGCTGAACCGGCTGTTGCAAGACCCTGCAATGGCCGGTGCAGCGGGGATCATCAACGAGTTCGGCGAGATCGGACTCGACCACCTGCTGATCGCCACTCCCAACGAAAACACCGTTTTGCTGGCCAGCGGCTGTATTTGCTGCACAGTGCGCGGCGACCTCGTCAACACGCTGCGCGACCTCGACAAGCGGCGTCGTCAGGGCGACCTGCCCCCCTTCGATCGTGTACTGATAGAGACCACCGGTCTGGCTGACCCGGTGCCGATTGTGCAAACGGTGGTTGTCGACGAGAAACTTGCCCCTCATTACGCGCTGGATAGCGTGATCACACTGGTCGATGCCGTTAATGGCGCCAACCAGCTCGACCAGCAGCCCGAATCGCGCAAACAGGCTGCCGTGGCAGACCGACTGCTGATTACCAAGGCCGACATTGCCGATCCTGCGGAAGTTGCCAATCTGCGGGAGCGGCTCGCTACGCTGAATCCCGCGGCCGATGTGATGACTGCCAGCCGCGGCGAAATTGCGCCGGCGGTGTTGTTTGGCGCCTCAATTGCACCGGAATCGCGCCAGGCCGACGTGGCGCGCTGGCTGCGCGAGGACAATTACCGCCGGGTCGAAAGCCGGCAGCCTGGCTTGATACAGGGGGGCCATGATGCCGGCATCCGGTCGTACAGCATCATGCTCGATACGCCGGTAACCCGTGTCGGACTGACCGCCTGGCTGACCGCACTGGCGTCATTACGCGGCGCTGAACTGCTGCGGGTGAAAGGTCTGCTCAATGTCGAGGGCGAGCCTGTCGCGGTGCACGCCGTTCAGACGCTGATCCACGAACCGGTGAACTTGGAACGCTGGCCCGATGCCGAGCGCCGCTCGCGCTTGGTGTTCATCACCCGCAACATGACGCGCGATGCCGTCGAAGGCACGCTGGACGTGCTCGGCTGGCAATCTGATGTCCCAATTACCGGGGTGCCGAAGCCCGACCCACAGGCCTACGCGAAATTCCTCGCGGCAATGACCAAAATGCGTTGATTTAAACCTTACTTTGCCTTGACAAGGGCAGGGTGATTATTTAGCTTCCAAGGTTTGCTGCAAACGCTTGCATTCTGCAAATTTTGCAGTCTGAACAATGCTATTGCGGCCTAGCACAACGCGGAGGAGTGTTACCGATGTTTGAATTCAAACCCGTCGAAGCCAAAGGTGCCACCCGTGTCATCAAGGGCGGCATGCTGATTGATGGCAATGGCGGCAAACCGGTCAAGGATCCGGTGATCATCGTCGAAGGCCGCCGTATCAAGGAAGTCGGCAGCAAGGGGAAGATCAAAATTCCCGCGAAGGCGGAAATCATCGATTGCGGCAAATCGACACTGCTGCCCGGTCTGATGGACGTGCATCTGCACACGATGATGTTCAACTGCCTGACCTTTCACAACTATCGCGTCGCGCAGTGGGAGATCACGCCCGAGTTGCAGCAGATGTATGGCCTGTTCCACGCGCAACTGTGCTTTGACATGGGTTTCACCACGCTGCGCGACTTGGGCCTCAATTCCGGCCGCGGCCTGCTCACCGCGCATCTGTGCGCGATCCGCGATTCGATCGAAGCCGGCGTCATTGAAGGCCCGCGCATGCTGATCGGCGGCTTTACCACGATCACCGGTTCACATCTCGATCTGATCCAGCCGCGCGCAGCGCAGCGTTACGGCTTCCAGACCGCCGATGGTCCGTGGGAGCTGCGCAAGCTGGCGCGCACCAACCTGCTGGCGGGTTGCGACATCGTCAAGACCTGCGCCACCGGCGGCGGTGGAACCGACAAGGAAGAACCGGACATCCGCAACATGACGCAGGAAGAAATCAACGCCATCGTTGACGAAGCCCACGCCTTCCACAAGACCGCCGCGGTTCACTGTTTCACGCCCAACGGCCAGCGCATGGCGCTGGAAGCTGGCGCCGACACCATCGAACACATGGTGTTTCATGACGATGAAACCATCGACATGATTGCCGAAGCAGGCACCTGGATGACGCCGACGCTGCTTCATCGCACCGATCACGCCATCGGCACCCGCAAGGACCAGGGCACTTCGCAGTTCGTGCTGAACAAAATGAAGGCGCTGCAGCCGTATTGCTTTGAGACCTTCCAGAAAATGCACAAGGCCGGCGTCAACATCGCGCTCGGCACCAACATGGGCTTCGATCCCGAGATGGGCACCAATGCCCGCGAGATGGAAATCTACGTCTCGCTGGGAATGACGCCGATGGAAGCGATCATGAGCGCGACGATCAATGCTGCACGCGCGATCAAGCTCGACAAGCAATTGGGCACCGTCGAAGCCGGCAAGCTGGCTGACATCATCGCCGTCAAAGGTGATCCGCTGAAAAACATCCGTGTGTTCCAGGAAAAGAAAAATATCGAGTTGGTGATGAAAGAGGGCCGTGTCTACGCCGACCGCCGTCCCGGACACAGCAAGAGCGTGGTCAGTGTCACGCCGAAAGACTGGAAAAAAATCGATTACCTGTAATCCGTTCTGGATTGCACAACGAACAACCGGAGGAGGTTGAGCATGGCCGCAGCAAAGAAGGCAGTTAAAAAAGCCGCAAAAAAAGTGGCAACCGTAACCAAGACCGTTGGCGCCATCCGCGCCGGAAACGGCAAGTATCACTTCCGCATGGCGAAGCTGAAGAAGGTGCCCGCGGGCACCGGCTATTCAACTTCGCACGGCGGTGTTGTGGAAGGTTCACGCATACTCGTCGGCTACATCCACAAGCCACGCGGCACCGGCTCGCGGATGCATACGCACAAGAACGAGCAGCTGAACTATGTTCTGCAAGGCACGCTGGTGGGGTCGGTCAACGGCAAACGCGTTGTCGCCCCTGCCGGCACCTTGATTTACATTCCGGCGAACGCGCCGCACAACCTGATCTCGTCGACCAAGGACAAGGATGTCATTTTCCTGGCGATCAAGGATCTGTCGCAGGGCATCATCGGCAAGGCTGTTGACGGCACGATGAGCGGGCCGCATTTCGAGAAGGGCTTCGGCCCGGCGAAAAAAGCCGCAAAAAAGAAAACGGCCAAGCGTCCTGCTGCCAGACGTTAAAATAATTTTTAAAATCAAATAGTTAAATTCTCCAGATGCGTCTGACCGCCGAGGAGAAAAAAATGCTGCGCGGTGAGCAAGGCCGCGCGGTGCAGGAGGCGCTGCAACTGCAGCTGGAAGTCGGCAAGTTCTTCGGCGCGAAACGTTTTGTGCCGGTGTCGAATGTGCACATGATGGGCGACATCGAAGTCATGGGCGACGCCGGCAAGTCCTTTCTGGAAAGGGCTGCGCAGTCCGGCGCAAAATGCCGCCAGCCGACGACCACCAATGCGCGCTGCATCGACTTCGCGCATGTCGAACATCTGAAGCAGGACAAGAACGAAGCGCGCAAAGAACAGGAACTCATCGCTTGCCTGCGGCGCATGGATGTCATCACCGCCGACACCTGCATCAATTACCAGACGCTGTACCAGCCGCACCTTGGCGAACATGTGGCCTGGGGCGATACCGGCACGGTGATCTATGCCAACTCGGTATTCGGCGCGCGTTCCAATTTCGAAGCGGGTCCAGCCGCGCTGGCAGCAGGCCTCACCGGCCGCGTCCCCGAATATGGCTTCCATCTCGATGAGCACCGCCGCGGCACCTTCCAGGTCAATCTGAAAGCTGATTTGAACGATCTCGCCGACTGGGGCGCCATCGGCAAGATCGTTGGCTCTGGGCATCAGGACTATTACTCGGTGCCGGTGTTCACCGGCATCAAGCGCCGGCCCACAGCGGATGAACTGAAACAGCTCGGCGCCGCGCTGGCGAGTTACGGCTCGATGGGCATGTTCCACATGGTCGGCGTGACGCCGGAAGCGCCGACGTTGAAGGCAGCCTTCGGCGGGCGCAAGCCCAAAGAAGTGATGAGCGTCAGCAATCGCGACCTCGAGCGTGTCTACGCCGGTTACGACAAGCAAAACAATCCGCTGAACCTGGTGGTGTTCTCCGGACCGCAGCAATCGCTGTTTGAAATGAAAACCCTGGCCGCGTTGCTCAAGGGCCGCAAGGTGGCGAAGGGCAGCCAGCTGTTCATCACCACCAGCAACGGCGTCAAAAGCGCTGCCAAAGAACTGGGTTATCTGCAGGACATCGAACAGTCCGGCGCAATCGTGCTCGAAGGCGTGTGCTTCTACATCCTGCAGAACCTGCCGCAGATGCGCGTGCGCGAAGGCTGGAGCAACCTCGTCACCAACTCCGCAAAACTCGCCAACATCATCGGTGCGCACAAATTCAATACCATCCTGCGCCGCACCGCTGAGTGCGTCGAAATTGCCTGCACCGGCAGGGATGTGCGGTGAGTGGCAGCAAAAAAACCGGCAACACCGTCCGCGTCAATCGCGCATTCGGCAACATTGTTGAAGGTGAAGCGCTGGTGTCCACCGAAGGCTTCTCGCCGCGCTACGACCTCGACCGCTGGAGCGGCCTGATCTCGCGACCCGGTCATGCGCTTGAAGGCCACAATATCAAGGACAAGATCCTGATCACGCCCAGCGCCAAGGGCGGTATTGCCGCAGGCTGGGCCTTCTACGACATCCAGCACAAGGGCATTGCACCGAAAGCCTTTGTCTTCGGCGTGACCAACCCGGTGATGGTGCAGGGTGCCGTCTTTGCCGGAATTACCATTACCGAGGGCTGGTCCGCAGACCCGTATGCAATCATTCGCACCGGTGATATTGTGCGTATCAATCCCGCAAAAAAAACGCTGACCGTGATAAAGAAAAAATAATCGCGGCCGCTTAAACCGCAGGTCCAGGAGGAGCCCATGCGCAGCATCAGTTTTCTGAGTCTCGCAGCCCTGCTGCTGTCCGCTGCCGCGCCGCTGGCAGCCCAGAATTATCCCAACAGGCCTATACGCTTTATTGTCGGATTCCCGCCCGGTGGCACCAATGACATCGTGGCGCGCCAGTTTGCGCCCAAGCTATCCGAGGGTCTGGGACAGCAGGTGGTGGTGGAAAACCGCGGTGGGGCCAATACGGCGATTGCCTCGGAAATGTTCGTACGCACGGCACCAGACGGCTACACCATCATGCTCAATGGGCCCGGCCATGCCACCAACCCCTCGATGATCAAGCTCAATTTTGATTCCATCAAGGATTTTGCTTTCATCACACTGGTGGCGGAATCGCAAAACCTGCTGGTGGTGCATCCGTCGTTGCCGGTGAAGAGCGTAAAAGAACTGATCGCATTTTCCAAAAAACGTCCTGGCGAGATCAATTACGGCTCATCAGGCATCGGTACCACGGTGCACCTGTCGGCGGAACTGTTCAAATACATGACCGGGGTGAAATGGGTGCATGTCGCCTACAAGGGTGGCGGACCGGGGCTGACCGGACTGCTGTCAGGTGAAGTCTCACTGTATTTCGGCAATGTGCCTACAGTCATCAATCAGGCACGCAACGGCAAGCTGCGGGCACTGGCGGTGACCGGAACCAGGCGCACTTCGGCCGCAGCTGATATTCCTACGGTGGCTGAAAGCGGCGTGCCGGGTTACGAGGTTACTTCTTGGTACGGCCTGTCGGCACCGGCCAAAACGCCGCAAGCGATTATCGCGCGGCTCAACAGCGAAGCGGTGCGCGCGCTGAATAATGCCGAATTGCGCGAACGATTGCTTGGCCTGGGGGCAGATCCGGCGGGCAATACGCCGGAACAATATGCGGCGTTCATCCGGAACGAAATTGACAAGTGGGCCAAGGTAATCAAGGCCGCCGGCATCAAAAGTGAATGACTATTAAAGGAGATATTGATGCAAGCATTGCGCAATACATGTCTGTTTATGATGCTTTGCATGCCCGCTGCGGCCGTATATGCGCAGAAATTTCCAAGCAAGCCGATCCGCATCATCGTGGCGTACACGCCGGCGGGCACCACGGACATCCTGGCGCGCGCCGTCGGGCAGAAAATGAGCGAAACCTGGGGCCAACCGGTAATTGTCGACAACCGTCCGGGAGCCAACGGCAATATCGGTACTGAAGTCGCCGCGCGTGCGGTGCCCGACGGCCACAGCCTGGTGATGGCCACCGCAGGTACCCATGGCATCAACGTCAGCCTCTACCGCAAGCTTAACTGGCATCCGGTGAATGATTTCGTGCCGGTGAGTCTGACGGCGATGGTGCCCAACATCATGGTCGTCAACAACAGCCTGCCGGTGAAAAACGTCAGGGAATTCATTGCTCACGTCAAAGCCAATCCCGGCAAGCTGTCCTATGGTTCACCCGGCAACGGCAGTACCGCGCATCTGTCGATGGAATTGTTCAAAACCATGACCGGATCAAACATCGTGCACATCCCCTACAAGGGTAGCGCCGGTGTACTTGCTGACGTGATGGGTGGGCAGATCGCGGTGACCATCGATAACATGCCGCCTTATGTGCCCCAGGTGCGCGCCGGAAAGATCCGCGCGCTGGCCGTCAGTACCGCCAAGCGTTCCTCGGCCTTGCCTGATTTGCCGACCATCGCCGAGGCCGGCGTACAAGGTTATGAAGCCGGTGCATGGTTCGGTCTGCTGGCCCCTGCCGGCACACCAAAGGCGATTGTTGCGCAGCTTTCCGCAGAAAGCGCACGCATCCTCAAGCTGCCGGATATCAGCAAGCGGATTTCCGAACTTGGCGCAGAACCGGTCGGTAGCACGCCGGAGCAGTTTGCTGAACTGATCAAGACCGAAATCGCCAAATGGGCAAAGGTCATCAAGGACGCCAACGTCGAACTGCAGTAGAGCGGTGGCTAGTGGCTGGTGGGCGGTGGCTGGTTAACACCTGAACCGAAGCGATGGTCTATGATCTTGAGGTTTCCCGACACCAGTCACCATTAACCAGCCACTGAATTTAAATGATCCGCGACCCCGAATCCTTCAACATCCTCCTCGACACGCTGACCCGTTTTGTCCGCGAAAAACTGATCCCGCGCGAAACCGAAGTCACCGAAACCGACGAGATTCCCGCCGACATCGTCGATGACATGCGCAAGCTCGGCCTGTTCGGCCTGACCATCCCCGAGCAATACGGCGGGCTGGGGCTGACCACCGAGGAGGAAGTGCTGACCTCGATGGCCGTGTGTTACGCCTCGCCGGTATTCCGCTCACGCTTCGGCACCAACACCGGCATCGGCTCGCAGGGCATCGTCATTGACGGCAGCGAGGAACAGAAAAAGAAATACCTGCCGCGACTCGCCGCCGGCGAAATCACCGGTTCCTTCGCATTGACCGAACCGGAAGCCGGCTCCGATGCCGGCTCGCTGCGCACCACGGCGCGCCGCGACGGCGACCATTACGTCATCAACGGCAGCAAGCGTTACATCACCAACGCGCCCGAAGCGGACATTTTCACGCTGATGGCACGCACCGACCTGAATTCAAAAGACGCAAAAGGCGTGTCGGCTTTCATCGTCGAACGCAACACACCGGGGCTGACCGTCGGGCCCTACGACCGCAAGATGGGCCAGCGCGGTTCACATACTGCTGACGTGATTTTCGACAATGTGCGTGTGCCGGCCGCCAGCATCATCGGCGGTCAGGAAGGCATGGGTTTCAAGACCGCGATGAAGGTGCTCGACAAGGCGCGGCTCAATATCGCCGCGGTTTGTGTCGGCGCGGCAGAACGCCTGCTCGACGAGGCGCTGAACTACGCGCGTGAGCGCAAGCAGTTCGGCAAGCCGGTCGCCGAGTTCCAGTTGGTGCAGGCGATGCTCGCCGACTCCAAGGCCGAGGTTTACGCCGGCCGCAGCATGGTGCTCGAAGCGGCGCGCAAAAAGGACACGGGCGTGAACATCACGATGGAAGCCTCCTGCGGCAAGCTGTTTTGCGCGGAGATGGTCGGTCGCGTGGCAGACCGTGCGGTGCAGATTCATGGCGGTGCCGGCTATATGCAGGCCTCGGCGGTGGAGCGGCTGTATCGCGACGTGCGGTTGTTCCGGCTGTATGAAGGCACCAGCCAGATTCAGCAGTTGGTGATAGCACGACACATGCTGAAATAGCCGGGTCTGATTGAACTCGCTTTGAGGTCGATCAGTACTTTTGATGTCCACGAAGCGACACCCGCAAGCACTTGCCCCGGGTGCTGCCCTAGAATGACCGTTCGACAACGCGCCTTTTGCGCAACCCCGTTTTTTCCGAAGGAACTGCCGTGGCATTTGAAAAACTGCTCGAAGAATACAAACAGAAAACCGATGAAGTGCTCGCCATGGGCGGGCCTGAGAAGCTGGCCAAACGCAAGGCTGAAGGCCATCTCAATGCCCGTGAGCGTATCGACTACCTGATCGACGAAGGCTCGTTCATCGAGTCCGGCCGCTTCGCGCGCAGCAACCAGCCGGCGGTGAAACACAAGACGCCGGCCGACGGCAAGGTTGCCGGTTTCGCCAAGATCGACGGCCGTGACATCGCGCTGGTGTCGAATGACTTCACCGTGCTCGGTGCGTCATCGGCCGTGATCAACATGAAAAAGATCAAGCATGTGAAGCAGGTCGCGAACAAACGCGGCATGCCGATGGTGATGCTGGGTGAATCATCCGGGGCACGCATGCCCGACCGCATGGGTTCCGCCGGCCGCGCGATCATTGCTCAGGACCCGTTTGAATATCAGCGCCTGCGGGAATCGCCGTGGTGTTCGGCGCTGCTCGGCCAGTGTTACGGCTCCTCGACCTGGTATTCCGCGATGTCGGACTTCGTGGTGATGCGCAAGGGCGCCATCATGGCGATTGCCAGCCCCAACGTGACCTCGATTGCGATCAACAAGCCGATCGAAGCCGAAGACCTCGGCGGCTGGAAGCTGCTGACGGGCGTATCCGGTCTGGCAGACATGGCCGTGGACAACGACCAGCAGGCGATGGACGCGATCAAGAAATTCCTGTCCTATCTGCCCAGCCACAACATGCAACCGCCACCCGAGTACCCGGTAGCGCCCGGATCGGATGAAGCCTGCAAAACCATCTTCGACATCCTGCCGGAATCGCGCAACAAGGTGTACGACGTGCGCAAGATCATTGCAGCGATATCGGACAAGGATTCGATGTTCGAGCTGAAGGAGCGCTTCGGCAAATCAATCTCGACGGTACTGGCGCGGCTAGACGGTAAAAGTGTGGGCTTCATCGCCAACAACCCGATGTACAAGGGCGGCGCTCTCGATGCCGATGCGGTGCAGAAAGTCATCAGCTTCATGGTGCTGTGTGATTCGTTCAACGTGCCGCTGGTATTCCTCGTCGATGTGCCGGGCTTCCTGATCGGCGTTGAAGGCGAAATCCGCGGCATGCCGGGCAAGGTCATCAACTGGATGAATGCGCTGTCGCAGGTCACCGTGCCCAAGCTGACGGTGATCATGCGCAAGGACTACGGCCAGGCCTATATCAACATGGCGGGCGGCAAGGGTGCGGATGAAGTCGCGGTGTGGCCAACGGCGGATCTGGGCTTCATGGACCCGGCGGTATCGGTCAATGTGTTGTACGGCATCAAGCAGCAGGATGACCCGGAAAAGTTCGCCAAACTCAAAGCCGAAGTCGAACGCGATACCTCGGCCTGGGGTCTGGCGGAACTGTATGAGGCGCAGCATGTGCTTGATCCGCGCGACACCCGCGCATGGCTGATCCGCACACTGGAGATTCATCGCAAGGGCATGAAAAACGGCGTGGGCGATCATCTGCTGCGTAACTGGCCGACAAGTTACTGATTTGTATTTGATTGATGCTGGTGCGCAACTCCGCCGGGCTGTGTCGCCATTTAATCCAGGGTTGCGGCGAAGCGGCGACAAGACCGCGCGCACCCTCTGAGGAATGAGGAGAAGAACATGTCTCATCGAATTCTGATTGCCACCCTGATTGCTGTTGCAACGGCGCTGCCGGCATCAGCCCAGAACTATCCATCGCGCCCTGTCCGTTTCATTGTGCCGTTTGCACCCGGCGGCAACACCGACGTTCAGGGCCGGCTGATTGCACTGAAGCTGTCGGAAAAATGGGGTCAGCAGGTTGTCGTCGACAATCGTGCGGGCGCTGGCGGTACCCTGGGCGTTGAGATGCTGGCCAAAGCGCCGGCTGACGGTTACACCATCGCACTGGCGTCGTTCGGCAATATTCTCGTTGGCCCCAGCCTGTTTCCCAAGCTGCCCTACGATCCGATGAAAGATCTCGCACCGGTAGTGCTGGTTTCGCAGCCACCCGGGTTGCTCGTCGTCAATCCTGCGTTACCGGTAAAAAATGTCGGTGAACTGGTTGCTTTTGGGAAAGCCAATCCTGGCAAGCTCAACTATGGTTCAGCAGGCAACGGTACCTGGAACCATCTGTTTGCTGAACATTTCAAGGCATTGGCCGGTATTCAGATGACGCACATCCCCTACAAGGGCGCAAATCCCGCTGTGACCGATGTGATGGGTGGGCAGATCCAGCTCGCGTTTGCACCGTTTCCGGCGGCTGTGCCGCAAATCAAAAGCGGCCGCCTGCGCGTGCTCGGTGTGACCTCTGCACAGCGTTCGCCGGTGTTGCCCGAAGTGCCGACGGTTGCCGAATCCGGGCTGCCCGGTTATTCGGCGGCGAGCTGGTTCGCCGTGCTGGGGCCCGCCAAAATGCCGCAGAACGTGATCACGATCGTCAATCGCGATACCAACGCCGTGCTGACGCAGCCCGAGGTCAAGGCGGCATTTGCAGCGGATGGCACCGAGCCCGCCGGCGGCACGCCGGAACAACTGCGTGAATCGATGCGCTCGGGCATTGCGCAGTGGGGCAAGCTGGTGCGCGATCTCGGCGTCAAACTTTAAATACCGGAAATACCATGGCTTTCGAAGAAATGATCAAAGAGCTGGATGCGCGCAAACAAAAAGCGCTGGCGATGGGCGGGCCTGCGAAACTCGCCGAGCGCAAGGCGCAGGGCGTACTGAATGCGCGTGAACGCCTCGACCGCCTGTTTGATCCGGGTTCGTTTCTGGAATCCGGTCTGCACGGCGTATCCGTCCGCCCCGAAGACAAGGACACCACGCCGGCTGATGGCAAGATTGCCGGTTATGGCCGCGTTGCCGGGCGCGAAGTGGCGGCGGTGTCCAATGACTTTACGGTCAAAGGCGCATCCAGTGCGCAGATCAACATCAAGAAACTGAAGCAGATGAAGGGTATCGCGAAAAAACGCGGTATTCCGCTGGTGTTCCTCGGTGAATCGACGGGCGCGCGCATGCCCGATGTGATGGGTGCAGGCTCCATCGGATCGAAAGACGATCCCTATGAATACCAGCGCATGCGCGAAGTGCCTTGGGCGGCCGGCGTGCTCGGTCATTGCTACGGTTCTTCGGCGTGGTACGGCTCGATGTCGGATTTCTGCGTGATGCGCAAGGGCGCGATCATGGCCGTGTCGAGCCCGCGGCTGATTTCGATGGCCACCGGCAAGCAGTGTGACGGCGAAGAACTCGGCGGCTGGCGTGTCCATGCCGAAACCAGCGGCATCGTCGATCAGGTTGTCGATACCGACGAACAGGCAGTGGATGCGATCAAGCAATTTCTGTCCTATCTGCCCAGCAACCACATGCAGCCGCCGCCGGAATTTCCGGTGCCGGAAGGTTCGGACGAGGCGATCAAGGATGTAATGAAGCTGATCCCCGAGTCGTCGAATCAGGTTTACGACATGCGCAAGGTGGTGCAGTGCATCGTCGATCGCGGCTCGATGTTCGAAATGAAATCGCGCTTCGGCAAAACCATTGTTACCGCACTGGCAAGGCTGGGCGGCAAGTCGGTCGGCATCATTGCCAACAATCCGCTGTACAAAGGCGGCGCGATCGATGCCGACGCCTGTCAGAAGGTGCAGGCGTTTTTTGTGCTGTGCGACTCCTTCAACATCCCGATCGTCATGCTGGTCGACCAGCCGGGTTTCCTGATCGGCATGGAAGGGGAGCAGAAGGGCGTCACCGGCAAGGTGATGAACTGGCTCAATGCGATGACGCTGGTCACCGTGCCGAAGATTTCGGTGATCGTGCGCAAGAGTTACGGCCTCGCCGTGACCAATATGGGCGCCGGCGGCAATACCGATGAACTGGCCTGCTGGCTGACCGCGGAGATCAGCTTCATGAAACCGGACTTCGGCGCCAAGGTGGTGTTCGGCGTCGATCCGGAAAAGGAACCGGAGAAATTCAAGGAAGCCGTCGCCAAGATGTCCAAAGGCACTTCCCCCTACGACATGGCGGCAATCTACACCGCGCAGGATGTCATTGATCCGCGTGATACCCGCAGCTGGCTGATTCGTATGCTCGACATACATCGCATGCGCATGAGCAATGGTGTCGGGCAGCATCTGATGCGCACCTGGCCAACCAGCTATTAACAGGTCCCTGCAAAACTGCCGGGCTACCCCAATTTTTCTTGAAGTCGTGAAAACACCAAAATGAAAACCAAAGACAGCCAGCTCACCATCCGCTCCATAGAAGCCATTCCAGTCGTCGTGCCCCTGTTGCAACCCATCAAGTGGGCGCGCGGCGAAATCAAGGACATCGACAACGTCATCATCATCGTCACACTGTCTGACGGCACCGAGGGTATTGCCGATGCGCCGCCACGCCCGACGATTTACGGCGAAACCCAGCAGTCGATCACCACCATCGTGCGCGATCATCTGGCGCCGAAGCTGACGGGGCTGAACGCATTCGATCTGACGGCGGTGTGGGCGGTGTTCGACCAGTACGCCGGCAACCCGGCGGCGAAATCGGCCATCGACATGGCGATTTTCGATGCCCAGGCCAAACACCTGGGCATCACCTGCGCCGAGCTGCTCGGCGGCACGCCGAAAGCGCTGCCGGTCAACCGCCGGCTGATGCTGGGCTCGAACAAGGAAATGCTCGCCGAAGCCGAACGCATGATCAAGCGTTACGGCTTCAAGGCGTGGAAGGTCAAATGCGGCATCGATAAAAAGCGTGATATTCAGCTGCTGCGTGCGCTGCGCAAGCTGGTCGGCGATGACCACGAGATCACCATCGACTGCAATCAGGGCTACTCCTCGCAGGATCTGCTGGAAACCTCGCCTTATTTCGAAGAGGTCAATGTCGCGCTGATCGAGGAGCCGATTCCCGCCCGCGACGGTCCCGGCAAACGCTTCTGCGCCGAGCGCACCATCGTCCCGATTTCCGGTGATGATTCCTGCATGACGCCAGATGATGTGCTGCATGAACTCAAGCTGGGCGCAATCCGTTCGGTGGTGATCAAGTGCGCGCGTACCGGTTACACGCGGTCGCGGCAGATTCTGGCATTGGCACAGTCGTACTACACGCCGGTGCACAACGGGACCCAGGCTGATATGCAGATCGGTTGCGTCGCAGCCGCGCATTTCGCCAGCACTTACCTTACGCCGCATGCGCACGAGTTTTCCAGCTTCATCGACGCCAAGGATCATGTTGCCAATGAAGACCCGGTGATCAAAAACGGCATGCTGCAGCTGCCGTCGGGTCCGGGCATCGGCATGACACTGGATGCGCGTAAACTGAAAAAATACCGGCTGGATGTCTGACGGTTTCGGGCGAACGTACAGCCCGGAAGCGGCACCGCCCATCCATCAACCTGAATCCTGTTTCGGAGTTTCCCGGATGATTGCATTGAACCTGGTGCGAAGCGGCGCTGTTGCCGGCTGCATGGTCCTGCTGGCAGGCTGTGTGGGCCCGGGCACTGACGTTACGGTGCTGCCGGTCCGCATCGACTACCAGTGTGCCCAGAACCGTGTGCTGCAGGTGCAGCGCGCGCCCGATGCCCGGACGGCAGCGGTGCTGATTGATGGCAAACCGGTGATCCTGCAACGGGCCGACAGTGCCGCCCAGGAAAAGTACAGCAACGGAAACCTGACTTTGTATCTTGAGGGTGAGCGCGCCATCCTCGAGGAAAACAGCCGCGTTCTTTTCGGGCCCTGCGTCACCGGCCCCCTGCCCAAGACCGAGCGCTACCGCTAGCCGCAAGCGGACGGCAATCCTGCGGTTTCCGCCTTGCGGGAACAGTCGCAGTTTGTCTCCATCCAATCATGAGCAGCACCGCGATGCTCTCATAACATATTGTTTATAAACGATATTTTATCAATCCGGAGGGTTTGTATGTGCTTACATATAAGACCCGTTTCAGCCCGCGTCCTGGCGCTGATTGCGCTGCTGGCGGGGCCGGCGCACGCCATTGAAACGCAGGCCCCGCCGATCGACCTGCGCGGCAGCGAGATCCAGATCTTCATTGAAAACGATTCCTTCGGCAGCTCAGACCAGTACTACACCAACGGCATCAAGATCGGCGGTGGCATTCCTGCGGACAAAGTCAGCCGGTTTTTTACGCTCCCGCCCAATGCCTTGCTTGATGCGATTACCGATGGCGCCAGCAACCACTTCGGCCTGTTTATTGGCCAGAACATGTACACGCCCCGCGACATCACCATTGCCACGCCGCAGCCGAATGACCGCCCGTGGGCGGCTTGGTTGTATGTCGGGGCCGTTGCGCAAAGCGTCAAGGATGACCGGCTGCATACCGTCGAATTCGATCTTGGCGTCGTCGGTCCGCCGGCGCTCGGCCGGCAGGTGCAGACCGCATCGCACAACCTGGTCGATGCGCCGGAACCGCAGGGCTGGGCCAATCAGATCCGCACCGAGCCCGGATTCCTGCTGACCTATCTGCACAAGCGGCGGTACGGCGACAGCAGCGGCGTGCAATTGGTGCCGCACATTGGCGCAACAGTCGGCACCATCGCCACCTTCGCGCGCGCCGGCGCGTTGATCCGCGCCGGACAGAACATGACCGGCTTCGGACCTGATGGCATTGAGCCTGGCGGCGCGATGCTGAAAAACACCCGGCGGCAGCAGGACGAAGGACGCGCGCGCCCTTATGAATGGTTTGTCTTCGCCGGCGCTGACGGCCGCCTGATGGGACACAACACTTCGCTTGATGGCTCGCTCTTCCGCAGCGGCCCCGGTGTTGCCACCCGTGATTTCGTTTACGACCTGCTGTTCGGCGCATCGATGCGTATCGATGCCCTGCGTGTATCGATCACGAAGATCAAGCGCAGCGAAGAGTTTTATACGCCGCTGGGCGGCGGCGGCAAGCAGCAGTTTTATTCCGTGAACATCGGTGTCGAGTTCTGAACGCAGGGAGTCCATCGATGACTATAAAGCTGGCGGCAACTGCGGCAACTGCGGCAACAGTGCCGGCTAAAGTCTAAGGTGGTGCCGAGCGATGACAGGCCAGCCAGGTGAGATAGGCCTCCACCTCGTCTTTGCTCATCTCGGCCGGATGGCGCAGTTTGTGCCAACGGATGAAAGACCGCGCCTGGTAGACGTCAGTCTGCTCAGACCTTAAGCTGTAATGCAAATAACGGATGCGTTCCCGGAGCTGAACCAGCAGCCGGGCCGACTGTAAAGTCAGCATCGCTTCGCGCTGCCGGCTCAGGCCCGTTATGCGGAACGATATGTGGATGTGTTCGCGCTGCGGAGGAAACCCGGATGAATCTACTCGACAGAAGCCGCCCTCTATTCAACGATTTTCGCGCGGATATCGTCAGGCTCTGGTGGACTGCCGGATTTTTTAATTTAGTCCTGCTCGTGATTTTGTCCGGTTATCTGGCCATTGCAGAACAATGGAAATCGCCTGTGCTGCTTGGCTTCGCCGTGATCGGTTCTGGCGGAGGCTGGTTTTTCTGGCGCGCGGTGCGCGACACGCTCGACTACCGGCGCTTCGGTAACGTGGACATCATTCCCCTTAACACTGTGGCCCGCCCCGGAGGCAAGCTCGGCGTCACCCTGCAGTTTGCGAGACAACCCCCTGCCATTACCGAACTCGAATCAACATTGAGATGCGAAGCGCGCCCCTACTACCACGATCCATTCAAAGGAGTACGGTTGATCGGGCCAATTGAAGCTGTCTGGACGGAGAGTAGGCGCTTCGTGCTTGCGAGCCGCTCCGGCAGCGCCAGATGCGTCGCCGAGTTTGATCTGCCTGCTGACGCGAAACCCTCTGACCTTCCGCGAGAGTGCTACAACGATAAGCATCCGCCGGGGGATTACGAGGAGCATCCGCCGAAGGACTCCATCGAAATTAACGCACGCCGGACCTTTCACGCGTGGCGCCTCACCTTCACCGCCGACGTTCCAGGCGTGGATTTCCAGCGAACCTACCGGGTGAACGTAGCTCCCGTTCTCGATCAGGAGTGATCTACGGCGTGAGCGGAGCCCAAGCTATTAAGCCCAATGCCTAACCCATTGCTCAACCCAGTCCACTTCGCTCTCTGGACGCCGCTGGGCGGCGGCAAGCAGCAGTTTTACTCCGTGAACATCGTCATCGAGTTTTGAGGCACGATGGCGGTTGGGCAATGCGGGTCTTGACGGCGCCATTGCGGCAGCAGGCGTAACGGCATTCCGCGGCTATTCGGCAATTTACAATGGATGAGGAGAGGGACTGATGGGCAGGATTGGGGCGATTGTTGTAAAAGAGATCCGGGAAGCCTTGCCGGCAACCATCTTTTTCCTTTTCCTTTTTCACATGATTGGCCTCACCAAGGCCGCTGCGCTGGATGACTACAGTTTCACCGCGCTACGCTCGGCGGGTGCCACGTTAGGGGCTTTGATTGTGGCCAAGGCGATACTTCTCGTGGATGCACTGCCGATATCACGGCTTTCTTCTGCGAGCCGGATTTACCAGGTCATTTGGAAGACGCTGATGTATGGCGTGATGGTGCTGGTTTTCCGTTTCGTTGAAGAACTCATTCCGTTTGTATCGAAGCACGGCAGCGTAGCGCCTGCCATGGAGGCCATGTTCGGAGAGATGTCTTGGCCTTTGTTCACCATTCTGTCGCTGTGGGTCCTTGGTGGCCTGTTTCTCTATTGCCTGGCCGCCGAGCTGGTACGGGCAATTGGTATGCAAAAGATCAGGGGAGTCCTTTTCAGCGCACAAGGAGGCGCGCAAAGCCCGGGTGCCTGATGACAGCGTGAACTGACGAATTCCAAACCAGCGCACCTGAGTTCAAGAGGCGAAGGGCACTGTAGTTCCAGCGTTCAGCCGCGCGGGCTGCGATCCGAACCCTGCTTGGCCAGCATGATGCCGGCCAGCACCAGTGCGCCGCCGGCAAACTGCAGCGGACCGACGATTTCACCGAGCAGGACCCATGCAAACAGCGTGGCCATCACAGGCTGCAGCAAAAGACCCACTGAAGAAAATGTTGCCGTCAGGTGGGCCATTGCCCAAGCGATCAGGCTCTGTCCGATGACTTGCGCGAACAACGCGATGCCGATCAGCTTGAGCCAGCCCGCATCCGTCAGGGGCAGAATGCGTTCACCGGAGAGCCAGGCGATCGGCAGCAGCAGGACGGCCATCACCGTGCTGCTCCAGGCCATCACACTGGCGGTAGGCACCTGCGCGCGCAGACGTGAAACCGAAAGCTGATACGCTGCATAGAACATCGCGGTGACCACACCCAGCGCGTCTCCGAGCAGCGCCCCGCCACCTTGACCAAAGTTTGCGCCGATCAGCAGCAGTGTGCCGCTGATGGCCGCCGCAAGACCGGCCAGAAACAATCGCTGCGGCCTTTGCCGGAATACAAACCAGGTCACTGCGGTGACGAAGATCGGTGCGAGGTTGGCGAGCAGCGTGGTGTTGGCGACTGAGGTGAGCAGGATTGACCAGTGCCACACCGCGAGGTCGCCGGCAAAAAAGAAACCCGCAGCAAACAGCATGTTGCGATGTGTACAGACCTGCCCGACGAGTTTGGTCCCTTGCGTGGTGACAGCCCAGGCCCACAGCAGAGGCAGCGCGAGAAACACGCGCCAGAATGCCGTGGCGACCGGCCCGGTCTCGCTGACCTTGACGAACAGCGGTGCAGTGGCGATGGCCGTGGCGCCGGCGAACAGTGCGGCAAGCGCGAGCCATTCCGGTGTGGTTTTGCGCAGATCAGGCCTTGCGATGGGTTGCGGGCGCTTTGCCGCCCGGTGATGGATTGCGTTGATTACCGGAACGATGCCGCAACGCCTTATAGAGGCCGAACAGGATCAGCGCATCCATGGCGCCGGCAAAAATTCCGAATACGAGGCGGCCTTCGGTTTCGGATGCAGCTTGCTTTTTGCTCGATGAAATACCCGATCCGGACAGGGATGTGCTTTTGGTGAAGTTGCGTTCGCCCGGGCCAAATGCGATCCAGTTAAAGGTGGCCACGAATGCGCACAACGCAATCAGGGCACAGAAGCCTGCGAATTTCGGCATGAGGCGAAAGGACATCATCCCCAGTCCGGCCGTAAAGAAAACGGTACCGACCAGCCAGACTATCGCCGGCGGCGCTTGCATTGCACCGGCTTGCGTGGGGATGTGGCCGAGCAACAGGGCATAGACCAGCAGGCCCGCCGCGCTGAAGACGCCACCAAATAACAAGGCCAGCACCAGCGGAATCTGCCGCGGTACCGGCGCTGCAGCCGGGTCAGCGCCCGGTGAACTTGGGTTTGCGTTTTTCAATAAACGCCGCCATGCCTTCCTTCTGGTCCTGCGACGCAAACAGCATTTGCAGCGTACGCGTTTCCAGCGTCAGCCCGGTTTCCAGTGAGGCATCCGCGCCGCGGATGATCGCTTCCTTGGCCTGCTGGATGGCGATCGGTGGCAGCTCGGCGATTTGCGCGGCCATGGCGACAGCACGTTTTTCGACCTCGGCATCGGGTACGATTTCGCTGATCAGGTTCATGTCCAGCGCATCCTTTGCGCCGAAGATGTCGCCGGTCAGCACATAACGCATGCCCTTGTATTTACCGACGGTACGCGGGAAACGCTGCGTGCCGCCGCCGCCGGGGATGATGCCGATTTTCACTTCGGGCTGGCCGAACTTGGCTGATTCACCGGCAATGATGATGTCGCAGGTCATCGCCAGTTCGCAGCCGCCGCCCAGCGCGAAGCCGCTGACTGCAGCGATCACCGGTTTCGGGCAGCCGTAGATGATGCGCCACAGTTTCTGCGTACCGCGCAGCAGCATCTCGATGGCACCGGCGTTGGCCATTTCCTTGATATCGGCGCCTGCGGCAAAAGCTTTGTCGTTGCCGGTGAGCACGATGCAGCGTATTGATTCATCATCGGCCATCTCGGTCAGGTGCTGGCCGATCAGTTTCCGCACTTCCATGTTCAGCGCATTGCGTGCGTCCGGGCGGTTGATACGGATCAGGCCGACGCCCTCGGCAGGGCGTTCAGTAATGACGGCGGGTGCGCTCATGGCTTGTAGCTCCTGGCAAGTTGCCGGTTATTGTTTGGCGAGGCCGATGTCGACCAGCACGGCTTTGATATCCGTGTAGTCCTTGGCGATGTCTTTGGAGAATTGTGCGTTCGTTACGAAGTCATCCGACCAATAGTTTTTCTCAAGGTCGGCTTTCCATTCCGGAGTCGATGTGACCTTGCGAAGCACGCCTTCCCAGTAGGCGATCTGGGCCGGCGTCAGATCTTTCGGCCCCATGATTGCACGCCAGCCGCCGTAGACCAGATCGGCGCCCTGTTCCTTCCAAGTCGGGACGCTGGCGAACGCGCCGGGAAAACGTTTAGCGGATGAAACGCCAATCACGCGCAGCCGGCCTTCGGCGAGATGAGTGGCCACATTACCTGCCGCCGTGGTTACCATGTCGATATGGCCGCCGAGCACCTGAGTTACCGCTTCGGCGGAACCTTTGAAGGCGATGGCCTTGAGATTGCGCGCATTCACTCCGATGCTCTTCGCGAGCAGACCCGCAGCGATATGGTTATGGCTGCCGAGCGTCGTTGCGAATCCAATGGAGACGGACTGTGGGTTCTCTTTCAGTTTGGCGATCAGATCCTTGCCCGTTTTGATCGGCGAGTTGGCATTGACCGCAAACACCACGTAGTCGTTGAACAGCGAGGCGATCGGCGTGAAGTCCTGATAGCTCAGCGGGCTGGTGCCGACAATATGATTGGTGAGCAATGCGGTGGTGCCGATGAGCAGCGTGTGAGGATCGCCCTTTTTCTGGCTGACATAATTGAATGCGATCGAGCTGCCGCCGCCCGGGCGGTTGACCACAGTCAGTGAGGTCGGAATCAGTTTGGCTTCAACGATGGCTTTTTCGACAGCACGCGCGGTTTTGTCATTGCTGCCGCCGGGTGCGGAACCAACGACTATTTCAACATTGCGTGACGGAGACCACGCCTGTTGGGCTTGCACAGGTGCGGAGATTGCCGCGACGGCGGCCAGGATCAGCGGGAAAAAGGTTTTCACAGGAATGACTCCTTTGAATCAGTAGGGTTACAGCGGCGTAATGCCGGCTTTTTTGATGACGTTGGCGTATTTTGCGATCTCGTCGCGGATGAACTGGGCGAACACTTCTGTCGAACCGCCTTTGGGCATGATGCCTTCGCTGATATAGCGGGTCTTGATATCCGCTGCGGCGAGTACCTTGTTGCCGTCGGCATTAACCTTCATCACGATCTCGCGCGGGGTTTTGATCGGCGCCATCAGGCCGAACCAGGTGCTTGATTCGAAGCCCTTCAGACCGGACTCGTCGAAAGTCGGTACGTTGGGTACCGCCGGGAAACGCTCAAGACTGCTGATGCCGATGGCGCGCAGCCGGCCAGACTGGATGTGCGGAACCATTGCCGGCACGCCGCTGATGACGATTTCGATATTGCCGGCCAGACCATCGACGATGGCCGGTGCATTGCCCTTGTACGGCACGTGAACGATGTTGATGCCGGCGGTGACTTTCAGCAGTTCACCAGCCATCTGGTTGGAACTGCCGAGGCCCGACGACGCGAAGTTGAGCTGGCCCGGCCGCGCCTTGGCCAGGGCGATCAGTTCCTTCAGGTTTTTTGCCGGGACCGACGGATGTACCGCGAACAGGTTGGCCCCCTGCACACACCACAGGATCGGCGCAAAGTCGCGCATCGTGTCGTAAGGCGGCTTGGCGTACAAGGTCATGTTCACCGCATTGGAAGCGCCGCCCATGAACAACATATAGCCGTCGGGTGCTGCCTTGGCGGCGATTTCGGAACCGATGTTGGTGGCGCCGCCGGGCCGGTTATCGACGATGATCTGCTGCCCCCACATCTCCGAAAGCTTGACCGCCATGGTGCGTGCGGTGAAATCGGTGTTACCGCCTGCGGCGTAAGGCACGATGATGCGGACCGGGCGCAGGGGCCAGTTTTGCTGTGCCAGTACTGGCTGAGCGGCCAGCACCAAGGCGGCGAGAGATACTAAGTATTTGAATTTATTCAAAATTCCTCCTGGTTGTCGTTATGTTGCGGCATCCCGCACTTCATTTGTGAGTGCTTGCTTATCATGCCAGCGCCGAAGATTGGCGATGAACAGCTGATAGACGCGTTCATCGTTACCTGATGCCGCAGCCGAATTGTGCGGTGAAATGATCACATTGGGCAGATCCCATAGCGGGGATTCTGCCGGCAGCGGTTCTTTTTCGAAAACGTCGAGATAAGCACCGCCAAGTCGGCCGCTGCGCAGCGCTTCGATCATTGCTGATTCATCGATGATTTCGCCGCGGCCGATGTTGATGATATGCGCCCCGGGCGGTAAACGGGCCAGCAGATCTGCATTGACCATGCCGCGGGTTTCCGTGGTCAGCGGGCTGGCGATGACCAGCCAGTCGGCGAGTGGCAGCAAATCCGGCAGCTTCTGCGGTGGGTGCATTTCATCCACCGGGTCAGCGGGCTGTTGCGGGCTGCGGCGGATGCCGATGACTTTCATGCCCAGCGCGCGGGCCAGACGGGCGATTTCCGAGCCGATGCTGCCCAGTCCGAACACCAGTACGGTCTGACCGGTCAGGTCGCGCGGGAAATGCGGCGGACGTGCCGGATCCCAGCGCCGTTCGCGTTGTGCATTGAGCCAGCGCGGGAAATTACGCGCCAGCATCAGCAGGCCGGCGATGGCCGTCTGCGCGATCGGAATCGCCGTGGTGCCGGCGGAGGTGGTCAACCGCACGCCCCGCTGCAGCATTTCGGTGTAAATCGGGTGATCGACGCCGGCGTTGAACACATGCAGCCATTTCAGTCCGGGCGCCTTGCGCACCGTTGAGAAAAACTGGCGCGAGAATTTCGGAAACACGTCGGCAGAAAAAAATGCCAGATCGAGGCGTGCGCAGTCGGCATCACTCAAGCGAGCTTCGGGATCGGCCGGCAGCACGACCAGTTCCAGCGCAATGCCCATGTGTTTGGCCTGCGCAGCAATATCGGCGCCGCGTTCAGCGTGCAGGCGATGTGAAACCAGCAAAGTGGTCATGGAAAACCGCAGTCGGGCGAGGAGAAGAGGCGAGATTTTACCTGCACTTTGCTAACATGCGACGCATAAGCAAACCCATCAGCCTTGGAAGTCCATTCAATGGAAAGCAGCGACATCAATACCCTTGAACTCACACAGCAACTGATCGCGCGTCGTTCGGTATCACCGGAAGATGCCGGCTGCCTTGATCTGGTCATTGCCGAATTGAAGCCGCTGGGTTTCGAATGTGAAATCATCGCCAGCAACGGCACCACCAACCTGTGGGCCCGCCGCGGCCGCGCAGCACCGCTGATCTGTTTTGCCGGACATACCGATGTGGTGCCCACCGGGCCCGTCGAGAACTGGGGTATCGACCCGTTCACCCCGACCATCAAGGACGGCATCCTTTACGGTCGCGGCGCGTCCGACATGAAAACGTCGATTGCCGCGTTTGTGGTGGCAATCCGCGATTTCGTCAAAGCCAATCCCGACCATCCAGGCTCGCTGGCCGTCATGTTCACATCCGACGAAGAAGGCCCGGCCACCGACGGAACCGTGAAAGTGGTGGAGGCGCTGGCGAAGCGGGGCGAGAAGCTTGATTACTGCATCGTCGGTGAACCGACGTCGGTCAAACAACTCGGCGACATGATCAAAAACGGCCGCCGCGGTTCGCTCACCGGCATCCTCACCGTCAATGGCATACAAGGACATGTCGCCTATCCGCATATGGCGCGCAACCCGATTCATGAAGTTGCCCCGGCGATTGCCGAACTCGCCAGCACCGAGTGGGATCGCGGCAATGAGTATTTCCCGCCGACGACCTGGCAGATCTCGAATTTCACCGCTGGCACCGGCGCCAACAATGTGATTCCCGGCAGCGCTCGCGTGCAGTTCAATTTCCGTTTCTCCACCGCAAGCACGGTTGAATCGCTGCAGACGCAGGTGCACGGCATTCTCGACAAGCATGATCTCAAATACGACCTCGTATGGCGGCAGGATGGCCGGCCCTTCCTGACGGCGCGTGGCGATCTGGTCGATGTGGTGACCAAAGCGATCAAGGAAGTCACCGGGGTCGATACTGAATTGTCGACCACAGGCGGAACTTCAGATGGCCGTTTCATCGCTGACATCTGTCCGCAGGTCATCGAATTCGGTCCGACCAATGCGACCATCCACAAGGTCAACGAATGCCTGCCGGTGGTCGAAGTCGAGCCGCTGCAGAAAATCTACCGGCGCATCCTGGACATTCTGCTGGGCGGGAAGTCATAAGCGGCGGCTGATCAACGCCAGCCCTGCGCGAAAAATCCCGTGGACCCATACCTGCAGGCAGCGATCGCTGAGGCGCAGCGCGGATTGGCTGAAGGCGGCATTCCCATCGGCTCAGTGATCGTGCACCGGGGCCGCATCATCGGCCGCGGTCACAACCGGCGGGTGCAACAGGGCAGTGCAATTCTTCACGGCGAGATGGACGCGTTTGAAAATGCCGGCCGGCAGCCCGTCAGCGTTTATCGCGAATCCGTGCTCTACACTACGCTGTCACCCTGCGCGATGTGCAGCGGTGCCATCCTGCTTTATGGTATTCCGCGCATCGTGGTTGGCGAAAACCGGACGTTCATGGGTGAAGAAGCGCTTTTGCGCGCACGCGGCGTTACCGTCGAAGTGCTGCAGGATGAAACCTGCATTGCGTTGATGCGCGAATTTATTGCCGCCAAGCCCGATCTCTGGAACGAGGATATCGGCGTCTAGCTGCAACGGAATGAGCAACTCGTGATTGAACGAAGCCGACACTGCCCCAAGCTCGTCGTGCCGGCGATGCAATCTGCGGGGAGATTCGGGGGATCTAGTTTGCGAGTTTGGGGCAACTGTTCGAGAAATCGAGCGCCGAGGCACCGATTAATCATAACTATTTGTTTTAAAACAATATTTTATTGTTTTTCTCATTGTAAAGCTGGTCATAGCCAGCTTTACAAGCTAAAAATGCTGTTTATAACCAGCATATATCTTGAATAAGCTGGTTATAACCAGCAAAATAACTTATTAATGCTGGATATATCCAGCCGGAGAAACCATGAACACCCCCTTGAAACAACTGAAACGCGCCCAGATTGATACTCTGCTGGGGCCATTCCGTGCCTTGCCGCAGGCCGCTGCGCCGCGCGGTGGCTGGATACGCGCGGTTCGTGAAGGTCTGGGCATGTCCGCGACGCAACTTGCGGCAAAGCTGGGCGTGATCCGCCAGAGTGTTGAGGCTTATGAGCGCAGCGAAGCCGCCGGCAAGATCACCTTGGAAAGCCTGAACAAGGTGGCCGAAGCGTTGGAGTGCCGGCTGGTTTATGCCCTGGTGCCGGTAAAGCCCCTTGAACAGATGCAACGTGATCGCGCGAAGAAGTTGGCGGATGCACTGCTCACTCCGGTCGCGCACACCATGAAGCTCGAAGACCAGGCAATGTCCGAGCAGGAAGCCAAGCGCCAGCGCAAAAGTCTGGTGAAGCAACTGCTTCTGGAAAACCCGAAAAAACTGTGGGACTGAATCTCGATTATCCGCCGCTATTCAATTTCGTTCGAAGTTGAGCCGACCACGTTTAATTGGTGCGTGTTCTTGAGAACTTAAAAAAGATAGAGCCCCGGTCCCGGCTAACCGGCCCGTGGCAAAACAGGCGGTCAGCAGATAACCCCCGGTCGGCGCTTCCCAGTCGAGCATTTCCCCGGCGCAGAACACGCCGGGCATGGCTTGCAGCATCAAACCATCATCCAGCGCTTCGAAGGGCACGCCGCCGGCGCTGCTGATGGCCTCATCAATCGGTCTTGCTGCGGTCAGCTTCAGTGGCAGCGCCTTGATGGTTGCGGCAAGTTGTTGCGGATCGTGCATGGCTGCGGCACTCAGGGCTTCGCGCAGCAATCCGGCTTTGACGCCTTTCAGGCCTAGGCGGCTTTGCAGATGGGTCGTCAGTGAACGCGAGCCGCGCGGATGCGACACTTCAGTCATGACGCGTGCGGCATCATGGTCGGGAAGCAGATCGAGATACAGCGTCGCATGCCCCTTTGCTGCGATGGTTTCACGCAGCGGGGCCGACAAGGCATAGATCAGGCTGCCTTCGACGCCATAATCGCTAATTACGAATTCGCCGTTGCGATGATGATTCACGCCATTCGCATCGGTCACGGACGCGACCATGGCTTTTACCGGTTGTCCGGCGTAACGTTCACGCAGATGATTGCTCCACGCAAATTCAAACCCGCAGTTTGCAGGGCGCAATGGGGCAATGGCGATGCCGCGCTCTTCAAGCATTGGAACCCAGGCGCCGTCGGATCCCAGCCGCGCCCAGCTGGCACCGCCCAGTGCGAGTACGGTACAGCTTGCAGTGACTGCGGTCTCGCCCTCCGGCGTTGAAAACAGCAGTGCACCGTCCGCGTTCCATCCCGTCCAGCGATGTCGGGCATGTACGCGCAGTCCGTTCGTGCGCAGGCGGTGCAGCCACGCGCGCAGCAGAGGTGCAGCTTTCATTTCTTTGGGGAACACGCGTTGCGAGGTGCCGATAAAGGTTTCAACACCGAGGCCGTGTACCCAGTCGCGTAACTGCGTCGCGCCGAAGGTATTCAGCATCGGTTCAAGCATTCGGTCGCGTGCGCCGTATCGGGCCAGGAATTTATCCTGAGGCTCGGCGTGCGTGATGTTCAAACCGCCTTTGCCGGCCAGCAGGAACTTGCGGCCGACCGAAGGCATCGCATCATAGAGATCGACCGTAATGCCCCCGGCCAGCAGGATCTCCGCAGCCATCAGGCCGGCGGGTCCGCCGCCGATCACGACCGCC